>DAIJ01000025.1 GCA_002498725.1 Euryarchaeota archaeon UBA23 | reverse complement strand
CCAATTTTAGTGGGGTCACTCACTCCTTGAACATAAATGACTTCACCATCAATATCCGACATTCGAATCAACCTTTATTATGCACCCAATGCGCTAATTCCACCCAGCATGACTATCACAACTACATAGAATGCAATTCCAATTAGCGCCAAAACAAGGCTGATTATATTGATTACATTTGAAGCATTAATCATACCATTATCTGGATGTAATGTATTACCTACAATCTTTTTCTTATCAGAACTTACGATTACCATAGCAGGTATTGTAAAACAAAGGCTCGGACCAAAACAGCATCCAGAAGCCGCTCCGAGAAATGTCATCAATCCTAGTATGGCAAGAACTAATGCAGCTACTGCATTAGTTTGTACCTGCATTCCTCCTCCCGCAACTTGTGGTCCTGTATTCACATGGATAGTTGTAGGCTGACCTGCAAACACAACTTCAGGTGCCTTTTCTTCAGTAGTAGGATTATTTTCACCTACACCCTCCTCTCCTTCTTCCATATGCTTTCGTCTCAGTGTTTCCTAATGAATTGTTTGTAGACATAATGATTTGCCTATTTGCCCTGCTTCCACTCATGCCTGAGATGCCAGAGGTAGAAACAGTCCGTCGAGGATTAGTCCCTAATTTGGTTGGAAGAATGATAACTTTCGTCGATTTACGCCGACCTGATCTTAGGTTTCCCTTTCCAGAAGGATTTGAAGAAGGATTGGTAAATTCTAGAATTCAGGATATAGATCGCATGTCAAAATATTTACTAATACGCCTTGATAATGGTAATACTTGGCTAAGTCATCTTGGTATGACTGGCATCTGGACAATAAATTCTGATGGAAATGGTAAACACGATCATGTCCATATTGAATTAGATAATGGCGCATTAACTGCTACATATAGCGATCATCGCCGTTTTGGGATTATGGATCTATTTCCAACGATTAACAGTGATAAACACAAGCTTCTTGCGAATTTAGGCCCTGAACCATTAACTAAAGAATTCACTAAAGAGGCTCTAAAAGAGGGTCTTCATGGCCGACAAAGTCCGATAAAAACAAGTTTGTTAGATCAGAAAATAGTTTCTGGTTTAGGTAATATATACGTTAGTGAGATATTACATAGATCAAAAATTTCTCCTAAACGCAAGTCTGCTGATGTGGCCGGCAAGAGTTCTAAAATAAATAAGGCAATAGAGAGAATTCATACACAAACTAATGAAGTAATTGCAGAAGCAATTAGAGTCGGTGGTTCCACAATCTCTGATTTCAGAGGAGTTTCTGGGGATAGCGACCTTGGATACTTTCCTCAACAATTTACAGTCTTCAATCGTGAATCTGAATCCTGTAATCGAGATGGTTGTAATGGAATAATCCGGAGAATTGTTCAATCAGGTCGATCAACATTTTATTGCCCTAGATGTCAACGTTGAAAGTACATTTTTCGGAGAATGTTCAAGGGCATCTGTTCGGTGTGAAGGGTATGGCAGAGTACACACTGCAACAGAAATTGATTGCTGAATTCATTGGAACTTTCTTCCTAGCCTTGACGATATGCACCGCCGCCGTGCACGGATCTGCTGGAGAATATGCTCCATTCGCTATTGCTGCAACGTTGATGGTGATGATCTACGGAGTCGGTCACATATCCGGTGCTCACTTCAACCCAGCAGTCACCGTAGCTGTATGGTTACGGGGCGCTTGTGAAAAGGAAGACGTAGTCCCTTACATTGCGGCTCAAGTTATCGCTGGAATCCTTGCGGCCTTCGCATCAGAGAACTTATTGTTTGTAGAAACTAGTGTTAACGCTCTGGAAATGGATGCTACACAAGCAGTTAGTGCAGAGTTCCTATACACCTTCGCTTTGGTATTCGTTATTCTTAATGTAGCCACAACTGAGTCCACAGCAGGTAATGGATACTATGGCGCTGCAATCTCTTTCGTAGTGCTTGCAGGTGCATTGACAGTTGCTGAAATTTCAGGAGGTTCATTCAATCCTGCAGTGACTGGGGCACTTTTTACTTCGGGAGTTGTTGAAGCCACCGACTTGTGGATGCATTTAGTACCTCAATTTGCTGCTGGAGTCTTAGCATTTCAGGCATACAAGATAATGGTTTTAGGTGATTAAATGTCCAATGATGCAGGAAGTATTGATGATCTAAATGAGGACGATATTGGTAAAATAAAAGATCTTGTTGCAACTGATGGATATTATACTCAAGCAGAGATTGTAAAGGTTGTTTGTCCTGCTTGTGGCGAGGAATTCCTAGGAACTAAACGTCATGCAGGGGGATTCATTGCAGGTCATAGAGCGTTTCATGAATTTGAAAATTCACAGGATGCAATTATCCAACAAATGGGTGGAATTTAACCTAAAACTTCTGCACCAATTAGTAAAGCCAATAATCCGATAGTCATTAAAGTCGTCAAACCATGGAATATTAATTCAATTAGAATTCTGATTTCTCTACTTTCTGTTTGGTTATATGGAAATAATTTCTTTACTTCTTCATGGCCGCCTTTTATTCCAAATAAAACTCTTGCAAAAGTAGCACGTCTTACAATTTCAAAACAAACCATTACTCCAATAGTAACAAAGATAGTACCTAATGCAAGTCCTAGATAATATCCAAATCCAAGGATTCCAAAGACCACTATCGGGAAGAATGTTAGATGCATATGGACTATGTAGGTTGGATATACTGCTTCATTCAGATAGGATAACCATTTACTTGGTCTATTGAGTAATTTTGAGGCCCAACTAAAGATAAATAAGCACCAAAACCAAGCATGAAATGATTGAATCAAAGCGGCAATTGTTGCATTGAGTGAGAAAGCGTCATATCCTTGGTCTACCCATCCCCCTGAATATACTTCTGGAATTCCAAATATTTCACCACTGATGAACCAAACAATCGCAAGAATCGGTGTCGCGATAGTTACAGGAAGTCTGATTTTATCTATTGCTACAAAGTATTCTTCCTTAGCAGAAATCATAAGGTAACCAAACAGGAAGTACAGCAAATACCGTGAGAATTCCCACCACATCCCTACTTCTCCAAACTCCCAAGGTTTGAACAGAATACCATTGATTGCGAGTATGAGTGGTGGAACCAGTAATAGACCTAATCCATATCTTACATTTAGTAATGAACGAATGCCTTGGACTAATCTGCCTTCTGGATTATTCCTAACATGGGAGAAAAGTGGCGTTAAAAGTATGGAGTAGATTAGTAGGTTATAGATGAACCAGAGGTGAGCATATGGCATCTCTTCTGCTCCTGGAAAAATTGTAAACAACAATTTTGTTTTAGAGCCAAATTCAAAAATTCCAATAAAGAGAATATAAATTCCAAATAACAGAGGTATTCCTAGTCTAGTTCCTCTTTCTCTTAGATATATCTTCCAAGTTCTTCTCCGGAATGCAAAAGCGGTCCCCATCCCTGAAATTACAAATAAGGCTGCCAATCTCCATTGGTGCATTACACCAATTACAAAAAACAGTGGTAAATTGAAAATTTCCATACTAGTTTCTTCACCAAAAAGTTGACTCAATGAAAACACAGCATAGTGAAACCAAATTAATAGTGCAAAGAGAATTACTCGAAGCCAGTCGATGTCATGCCTACGAACATTTTTTTTGGATTCCATATTATCCAAAACATGGAGCTTGGGATTATTATTGGACTCTATAGCATCCAAAAAAAACACCTTTTCACATATTTCGACGGAATTTACCACCAGTTTCGAATAGTGCTTGGGTTACTTGTCCGACAGTACAATATTCAACAATATCCATCATCACTTCAAACAGATTACCGCCATCTCTTGCAGTCTGTTTTAACCTTTCAAGCCCTTCTTTCGCCAAATCTTGATTTTCTTTCTTGAACATAATATTTCTCTCAATCACCATGTGTTTTTCATCCAGATCAGATCTAGTCACATCTATATCAAATGCTTCAGCATCATCGGCAGACAATGTTACTGCATCAGGATTTGTGAATGTGTTTACTCCAACAATTGGTAATTCTCCAGAATGCTTTCTATGTTCGTATAACATTGATTCCTCCTGTATACGGTTTCTCTGGAAATTAACCTCCAGTGAGCCTAGAACTCCACCTCTTCTATGCATTTCCTCAAAGATTCGTAATATCTCTTCTTCCACTCTGTCAGTTAACCATGTTGAAAGATAAGATCCTTGCATTGGATTTTCATTAGCTAGTAAACCATATTCTTTTGTTAGTATCATTTGTATTGCCATTGAATCTCTGACAGTTTCCTCAGTTGGTGTACCAAATGCTTCATCACGAGAATTTGTGTGTAATGAATTAGCATTGTCGGCTAATGCGTACAATGCTTGTAATGTAGTTCTATAGTCATTGAATGTAAATTCTTGAGCGTGCAGGCTTCTACCACTCGATTGTATGTGGTATTTGAGTTGTTGACCCCTATGTCCTACTCCGTATATTTCACGCATAGAGATGGCCCAAATTCTTCTTGCAACTCGGCCAATTACTGCATATTCTGGGTCCATGCCATTAGAGAAAAACCAACTAAAGTTCCTGAGGAACTTGTCGGGGTCAAGTCCTCTTGCTCGGAATAATTCTACATAAGTTAGTCCGTTACTAAGCGTAAGTGCAGCCTGGGTAATTGGATTTGCCCCGGCTTCTGCAATATGATATCCTGAAATTGATACAAAGTAATGGTTACGAATATTATTCTGTACATAGTATTCTGCAACATCACCCATCATACGAAGAGCGGTGTCTAGATTGAATACAAGAGTATTCTGACCCATCGATTCTTTCAATTGATCTGCCTGAACAGTTCCCCTTACATTTGACAAGGTCCAAGCCTTTATCTCATTACGTTCTTGATCATTAGGAAGTCTTCCATTTTCTTTCTTAAATTTGTTTACCTGTTGTCGAATTGCTACATTAAAGAATGCCGCCAAATGCCACCAATAGTTCCCATTGATAGTTTTCGATGTTGATGTATGTGGGGCACATAGATCAAAACCTTCGTACAGTTTTTCCATTTCCTCAACAGTTGAAATAGAAACTCCTGATTCACAGACTTTTCCAAAAATGTCCAATCTAACTTCAGGATCTCTTCCATAAAGTGAAGGTGAATCAAAGGCCGTTGATAATCGACTGAATGGCTGTCCTTCAGATAGGAAATGGAATCTTTTGTTAGTACGTTCAGCACTACCCTCTCCAGCAAACATTCGAATTGGAATCTCATCTTCGCGTTTGAATGGGAAAACTCCTGCAGTAAAGGGGAATGCTCCCGGTACATTCTCCGAACGAATCCAACTTATTTTTTCACCCCAATCATCAGTTTCGGGAAGAGCAACTCTAGGAAGGTCGAGCCCACTAAGGGTTTCTTTTGTAGTCTCAACAGAAATTTCTTTATTCCTAACGGTGTAATTTGTCTTTCCAGACTTATATGCTAGATAGCGTTCATCATATTCTTTCAAAATATCCCATGCATTTGAAGGAACACGTTCACGTATTTGCTCCGCTTCAGCAGTAAGATCTGCTGCTGAAGTCAGTCGATTTGATTTGCGCATTTGTTTTGCTGCGGCCTCTAATTGTTGCACTAATCGTACATTTCTTGAAACTTCTTCTGTTCTTTCGTGATATTCTCTAACAGATGCTGCCACCTCAGCAAGATAACCTTGTCTTTCAGGAGGTATTGGTGCAGATCTATGAGGAAGTCCGTCATTTCCAAGACGTGCTTCGGAAGCATCAAAATTTAGTTGGTATTTTTCATTTAGTATCGTTGATAATCTCTGCCAAAGAAGATCTACTCCAGCATCAGCAAATTGACTAGCAATTGTAGGAATTACAGGAATCTCGTCATTCTTTGCATCCCACATCTCACGATTTCTTTTGAATTGTTTTCTAATTTCTTTTAGTGCATCTTCGGCACCGGGTCTATCAAATTTATTCAAAATAATAAGATCCGCAAAATCTAATGCCGCTAACTTCTCTAATTGACTTGGAGCACCATACTCTCTTGTGGTTACGTATAGTGAAACATCAGCCACTTCTGTAATCGCATCGTTTCCTTGTCCAATACCACTAGTTTCAACAATTACCAAATCAAACCCAACAGACTTACAAACATCTATCGCACGACCTATACAGTCAGCAATTTCTCTTCCACTAGAGCGACTAGCGAATGAGCGCATGAATAAATTATTATCCGATAGGCTATTCATTCTAATTCGGTCACCAAGAAGTGCTCCTCCTGTTCTTTTTCTAGTTGGATCAGTAGCAAGCAATGCAATTTTTGAACTAGGATTGTCACGTTGTATTCTTAGCATTAATTCATCTGTTAAACTTGATTTTCCAGCACCTCCCGTTCCAGTTAATCCAATAACTGGACAAGAGTTTTTTTGGTCAACGGAACGGGCATTATCTAGTATTTTTCTGAAGTTATCTTCGTCTCCGTTCTCGGCTAGAGTGAGGAGACGAGCTACTGCAGCATGATTATTTGCAGAAATAGGGCCTTTTAATTCATCAAATCTTTTTTTATTCATTAAATCAATCTTTTTCGCTTCTTCTATAGCATCTCCAACCATGCCTGTAAGTCCCATTTCGCGTCCATCATCGGGAGAATAGATCCGTGCTATACCTTCATCTCTTAGTTTCTTAATTTCCCAAGGAAGAATAGTTCCTCCTCCTCCTCCGCACAGAAATATGTGCCCACATTCAGATTCATCTAGTATTTCTTTTGTATGCGTGAACATTTCCACTGCTCCGCCCTGATAGGAGGTAATTGCTATTGCATGCGCATCTTCTTGGATTGCAGCCTTAGCTACTTCATCGGCACCCCTGTCATGGCCAAGGTGTATCACCTCGCAGCCCATTGATTGGAATATTCTGCGGAATATCCCTATAGCAACATCATGTCCATCAAATATAGCGGCAGCAGTAACAATTCTGAGTGGTATATCCGTTACCGAATCTTTCGATTGCTCGACCTCAGCCCCGCTCCCCATACTTCTGCGACTTAGGAGTTCCACATCAATCAACCGTTTCCTATTTTCCAAATAGGTTCAATAAATCTAGGTTAGTATTAGAGATACTTTTCCAATTATCTGTGGTATGCTTTGATTGATTTATTAAATAGATCCACCCATTAAAAGTCCTGCAAATAAGAACATCAATAATCCCATTGCTCCATCAATAATATGTGACTTTGAACGAAGTTTTTGAATTCCTTCTCCTCTTGTTAGAACTGTAGCTACTGTGACATACCAAGTCCCATCAATTGTCATTCCTAAAACTCCCATACCCATTAGTGTTTGAATACTAACATCAGCTTCAATAAATGGCGCATATAATGCAAGCATCCAAGCCAAAATTTTTGGATTGAATAGAGCAACTAAAAATCCCTGAACAAATCCTGTGACATCAGATGAGTCCCCTTCATTATCGATTTTTCCAGTCTGTGGACCTTTACTAGCGTGTCTTAGAAATGTAATTCCAAGCCATATTAGTATTGCCGTCCCTCCCCACTTTAGGACAATTTCAGTTTCATCATGAATAGATAAAGCAGTAGCTATTCCTAATGCTGCAAGAAATGCGTAGATGCCAAATCCAATCCCATGACCAATTCCGGTAGCTACTCCTTGACTTCTACCTCCTGCTAAGGTATTTCGCAATACGACTGCTAGAGATGGCCCAGGACTCATAGCCCCTAGAATAAACACACTTGCTAAAGCAGCCCAAGCCTCAGGCGTCAAGAATACCACTCTCAGGCATCTGCATACATTGCTTCAATTTCTTCAGCCCAGTTTTCACGGATCTGCTTTCGTCGAATCTTCAGTGTCGGCGTTAGTTCGCCTTGATCTACGCCTAGATCACGAGGAAGTACTGTGAATTTCTTTATTTGTTCTGGATTACTGAATTTTCCATTTAATTCACTAACTGCAGCTTCAAGTTGTTTGTATATATCGCTACCAACTGCTGTATACTCAGACAAATCATGCCCTAATTCAGCAAGTTTTGCTAATTGTTTTGACGGGTCTTTAGGAACTTCTGTGGCTCCGTCAAGTCCGTGTACATCTCTCAGTATTGCACCAACATCCAATGTGAATAGAGCAGAACAATATTTCCTATTGTCACCAATTAGCATACATTGTGATACTACTGGTATAGATTTCATAGTCTCTTCAATTACTAGAGGAGCAATGTTCTTTCCAGCAGAACTAACATATATTTCTTTCAATCTTCCAGTGACATAAACAAAGCCATCTGAATCTATCTTACCTAGATCTCCTGATTTCAGCCAGCCATCTTCAGTCATAGTTTCTGCAGTAGCCTCAGGATTTTTGTAATATCCTGCCATTACATGCCTACCTCTGAATTGAATCTCACCATTACCTCCTTCATCCGGATCCGCAATTCTTAGTTCAGTTCCCGCCATTGGTTTCCCAACGGATCCTATTTTATTTGCGCCAGGATGTCCTAGAGTGGCTCCTGCTGACGTTTCAGTCATACCATAACCTTCAAACAGAGGTATTCCTAGATCTTGGAATAGATGTAAAATATCCGGATTAATAGGTGCCGCTCCTGTAATTGCAAATCTCAGATTCGTGAAGCCAATCTTTGCCTTTGCCTTCTTTCTTACAATGTTACCAAGTATTGGTAACTTTAGCCAGCCAACTTTACTACCAAGTCCTGCTACTAGATTAGAGTAGACCTTCTCATAAATTCGAGGCACTCCAATGAATAGGTGGGGATTTACTTCTTTGCAGTAATCTATCGAGTGAAGAGGATTGTCAACCACTCTCATGTGTATGGCGTCTCTAATCCATATATGATTGTCAGCTAGTTGCCCAAACACGTGGGCACATGGGAGCCAAGACACATATCCTTCTCCTTGATTGAATTTGACCATTTTATGAACCTCTCCAATTTCAAAATCCATATTGTCATGGGTTAGAACTACTCCCTTTGGGTTTCCTGTTGTTCCTGAGGTATAGATCAGTGAAGCAGGATCAGAGGGCTTGATACTCGAGATTCTGTCGATAACAGTTGCTTCAGGAGTCGAATCAGCTTTCTCAATGAATTCCATCCATGTCATTGCTGTGTCGTGATCAATTGCATCCATCCCTACCATAGAAACCACAGCCTCGACCTTTCCGAGATTACCCATTGCAGCCTGAAGACGGTGATTACACATCTTGCTGGTATCTCCTCCGTCCATTGGATTAGTCCCAACGAAGACGACCTTGGAGTCGGAGTTTCCTACTACCCATTCGACTTCTTCTGGTGAGCATGTGTGATATACTCCGACAGCGACTCCATTACACATATTTGCTGCAACATAAGCAGTATACCACTCAAATCTGTTGTATGAATAGATACTTAGTTTGTCTCCGGCCTCAAAACCAATGGAGATTAGCGACCTTGCTACTTTCATGGCATTATCGTAGAATTCTGACCAAGTCATATTCACCCAGTTTCCTGAATCATCTTTCCATGAAAGAGCGGGTTCGTTGGCATATTTCTCGGCATTTGAAATCAGGTACTCCGGTGTCGTCTTGGCGTCCATGCCTACTCACGCTACATTAGCCGACTTAACTTTTTACTTGAGTAAATGAGGTATTTTTTGTTTGTATTATGGGAGTACAGATGATACATTTTCTTTCCAATCTTTACCTCCATTACGATTAGCAAGAGGTGATGCCGGGGATGGATGCCAACATCCTTTCACTTCCACTCCACTGTCTTTCAATATCGCCCTAGCTCTTTTTTCAGCGAATTTTCCGACACCTATTACACATTCAATATCAAGAATCTCAATAACTTCTAACAAGTGGTCATCACATCTGGATAAGAGTTTCCTTACGGTTTCTCCTGAAATTTTATCTGGAGTAATATTTGTTGCTCTTTCTCCATCAAGAAGCATTAGTGGGCAATGGTTTAGAATGAATATTTTTTCAAATATTGATCTAGAATCGCCATAGGTTTCAGCGAGAAGCCCCCAAAGTCTAGTTCCTGAAACTTCTTCTCTTGGGTAATCAAGTCCAATAACAGGACGTTTTGGGTGTGGGATTAATGGTTGGTCGACTTCTATTCCAGAGATGTCTAAAAGATCTCTAACAATACTAGTGGCTGCAAATGGGATCCCCATTTGTCCCATTCCATGTGGTCCTGGATTCATACCTAGTAAGAGCGTCTTAGCACCCTTGTCTGATGCCATTTTTAGATAACACAGATGAATTTCCCATGCATATTTTAGAGGATTATATACATAATCAACTAAACCTTCAGACACAAGCGTTTTCGAAAATACTTCAACATCATCTCTTAATTTTTCAGCCGCTATAATTATCTTATCAGTAACCATAATTTAACCTACTGTTTTACATTTGCAACTGTCGCACCAGATATACTTTTCAATTTCTCTGGTTCAATAGGAAAGACAGTATCTGACGAGCCTCCAGCACCCCACACAACGCGATACTGTAAAAGATCTTCATCCATTAGAACAGTACATCTTTTGAGATGTCCAAATGGAGGTACACCACCAGGTGCATAACCAGTGTTTTCAATAATATAATCCGAATTAGTCATGCTAGGTTTGTAACCAAGAATTCGCTTAATTTTCTTTTTTCTATCGACACGATTTGCTCCACTAGTTATTACAACAATCGCTCCATCATTTCCTTCAAAAACTATTGATTTGGCTATATGAGCCACATCGCAACCCAATTGATTAGCAGCATCAAGACTAGTTTTTGTCCCCTCTGTATACCTTCTGGCTTCTGGAATAAAACCAATTTTAGCGCACTCTCGAAGCCAAACCGCGTGTCCATCCACATGCATCGAAACTAGCATTATGACTTGATGATTATGCGAATTGCAATGTCAAGAGCAGTTTTTGGAATTGGAGTATGTCATAATCTCTGGCTAAGTCCACCTTTTTGAATAACTAATAGTAATTTTCCTGCCGCGAACTTCTTGACCAAAGATCAATCCCTATGGCTTATGCAGTGGTTCATCGGTCCCTATGAGGTTGCTATGATTGCACTACTTGCTTTAACAATCCCTGTACAAAGATTCCTTACAAGAGATGAGCCACATATGCGAGTCAAACTCGCAGAACTTCCTAATGAAATACGAGAAAAGGGATACTGGTGGCACATAGGTCTCTATCTTGCAATGTTTCTTTACAAGGCTTTGATTGATCATCATAATGAACCAATGAAAGCAAAGGTAGGTGGTTATACACATTGGATATATGAGATCGAAGGAGATTGGGTATATTCTATTCAGGATTTTTTCCTCAATGATATTTTAACAGATCTAATGAGTGCTCATTATCTATTCATGTATCTGTTTATGATATGGTTTTCTCCTATGTATTATATTCTAACTAAAGATGAGATAATGGCAGATAAAGCCGCACTAAATTACTTTGTAATCTATCTTTTATCAGTTCCCTTATATCTTTTCTTCAATGTTGAGGTGACTAGTAGTTATCTTCCAAACGTTGATGCCCTTCTATACCATGACTCTTTCACAATTGATTTCTTTATCCTAAATGATCCAATGGATAATTCGGTTCCAAGTTTGCATATAGGATTACCAATTTCCCTACTTATTCTCAATAGGCTTCATTGCAGGTCTCTAGGAATAAGGATAAGTGAGTGGAGACATAGAGAATTTGATTTATTTGTTTTGATAAATGTCATAATTTATGTATTTTCAATACAATATCTCGGCATTCATTGGATTGTTGATATTGTACCGGGATTAGTGATTGCATTAGTTTGCGCAACTTTTTGTAACTATGTCCAACCAATTGTAAGAGCAAGGCCTGAAAATGGTTGGAAATCACTTATTCCAAATAATCGGCAAAGAGTATTTGCTGTGTTCTGTACTATATTATTCAGCTCCTTTTTGCTAGTAGGTGGTATAGATGGAGCCGGTACTGATGATGAAATTCCTAACTATCGTTTTGGAGAAGGAGATGTCAATTTGGATACTGTAGAAGTCCATTCTCTAAGTCATCCCGTTTTAGTTGATGTTTCAAATGTTGGAGAGGTGCCTGTTGAGATTATGTTAATCAAACTTGATTTTGTAATTACTCATTCTTCTCGAGGGCATATTGATTGGTCATCAATACTTATCGATCCGAATATTGCTAATAAAGAAATTTTCACTATAGAAGGTGGCAATCAAGTCGAGTTGATTGTTGAAACTACAAGTCTTAGTGACATGTACGTTATTTTGATGAGAATATATGATACTGATTCTTCTAGCGAGGGTCTCGGAGAGTTGAGAATTACGCCTCACTACGTTGATGACGAACTAATCTGGTCTGGTATCTTGTTAAGTTGGCCTTGCTTTATCATTACTGGAGTTACTATTGAGGTAGTTATTTTTCGCTCAAAGAAAGTTATAGGCGAAAAATCCACCTAGGAATAATCCAGATGCTCCCCCAAGACCCAGCCAAATTCCAATTCTAAAGGGTGGGTAGTTCTTACTCCAGATATGCCTAGATTGGAAAATCCAAAACAGAATAACGACAATTAGCCAGGGTTTAAACAATACTTGGGGTATCATACATAGTAGTAAGCCTACTATTGAGCCTGCTATTAGTTCAATTCTATTTCCTATTTCTTTAGGTGCAAATATTAGTAGAGGAGACAACATAATCATTACTATTAGAGGAGTAATCAATGATTCCTGGCCTTCAGCTGTTGTAATGAAATGTAGAGCATCAAACTTGTGTTGTCTAAGTGTTGAGGATAACGGTAGTAGGAATCCAATTCCACTGGGTAATGCTATTGGCCAGAGGGGAGGTTCATCCCACTTCATAGTGTTGCGCTGATAACCACACCAATGAAGGCTTGGAAACACCGGAAGGTTTTCTTTAGAATTTGAGACCTCGTCCATACATGACGAAGGGCCAGATTGTCGCCGGCTGCCTCGCACCTCACCCCCCTCACCTTGTTTATGCAGCAAATCCTCCACAGAATGAAGCGTATTCGGAAGGCGGTTGGGAAACTCTGCGTTGGGGCTATAACAGACTAGCAAGAAAGTTGAAAGATATTGATTATGATGCAATAGTGATTTTCACACCTCATTGGCAAACATACATTGGAACACACTTCCTAGGCCTGCCTCAATTCAAATCAAAATCCGTCGACCCCGTTTTCCCGAATTTATTCAGATTTAATTATGATCTAAAGGTAGACGTTGAACTTTCTGAATTAATGCATGATGCCGCAGCAGAAGCAGGCATCATTACCAAAATGATGCGTAATCCTGATTTCAGGGTTGACTACGGTACAATAACCAGTTGTCATTTACTAAATCCTGAATGGGATAAACCAATTGTTACAATATCCAGTAATAGAAACACACACTATTACTCCCCTGAAGTAATGGTTGAACAAGCGAGTGCTCTTGGTCGTGCTTGTGCTAAAGCAATTCAAGAAAGTGGTAAGCGTGTTGTTTTGGTTGCCAGTCATTCATTGTCTCACAGACATTTTGTAGAAGAGGCGCCTCTTCCTGAAGACATGAGTCGTGAACATATTTACAATCATAGTCAGTATGTTTGGGATATGAAAATCATTGAAATGATGCGTGAAGGCAAGAGTCGTGAAGTAATTGACATAATGCCTGAATTTACTGAGCAAACAATAGCCGAAACAGAGGGAGGAGGACTAATTTGGATGTTAGCTGCCATGGGTTTTCCAAATTTCCCAGCCGAAATATACGGTTATCAATCTGTAATAGGAACTGGCAACGTTGTGGCTTGTTGGGATCCTAATGATGAAACACGTGAGTATGTTCTGTAGGTGATAATATGACTAATGAACCAGAAATTTTGTTTGGAATATATTGCCCCCCACATCCTCATCCATTATTATCTCCAGATGCAAATGAGGGATATGCAAAACTAAGGGCAGGATTTGATGAATGTCGTAGAAGAATAGAAGAAAGTGAAGCGGATCTAATATTGGTATATTCTACCACATGGCCCAGTATTATTGGGCATCAAATCCAAGCACTTGAGAATGCTGTATGGACACATGTGGATGATGATTTCCATTATTTAGGTAGTATGCCCTATGAATTCAAAATCGATACTGAATTTGCTCATGCTTTCAAAGAAGCAAATGAAAAACGTGGTCTGGAATCAAGAACGGTTGAGTATGAAGGTTTTCCTATAGATACAGGATCAGTAGTTGCTCTAAGTTTACTTAACCCAGAAAATCGAATTCCTTCGTGTATAGTTTCAAGCAACATGTATGCTAATAGATCTGAGACTATTGTTTTAGGAAAAGCAGTTCGTGATACATTAGCAACTCAAGGTAAGAAGGCAGTGATAGTGGTAGTTGCTAGCCTATCAAATAGAATGTTCACTGAGCATATCGATCCAGCAGATGATCGAATTCATTCCCGAAAAGACGATGATTGGAATCAAAAAATTCTAGAATTCTTTGCTGATGGTAGACTTGAGGATCTAAGTCAATTAAGTCGTGATATTCATGGTCAGATAAGAGTGCAAAAAGTAGTTGCTTACAAACCGGCTTGGTTTATGGCAGCATCTATGGGTCAGCATAACAACTACGATGGTGAGGTACTAGCTTACGAGGCGTTGAATGGAAGTGGTGGTGCAGTAATTACTCTAACACCTTCTAGTGGATCCGTTGGTGACAAAGAATTTGATGAAGACGATGTAGAATATTATCAGGGAGATCGGAATGTACTAGACAAGGGGATGCTAGAATGACAGATAAAGAAATAGAAGAGGATGAGTCGACCTTTTTACATCGCCTTGAAATGATTAGAGATCTCATTGAAGCCCCTGATGATGCAATTGAATCTCTTTACGAAAGTTATGGGAAATCAATGTTTTCAACCGCAGGAGGCGCAGTTGGTGCTGCAGCAGGAGTTGCTGTAGCAGGACCTGTTGGCGGTATGGTAGGCGGCGTAGTTGGAAAGAAAACAGCAGGTAAATTTACTAGTTCTGACGGTCCAATATTTTCAGATAGAGCACCTTCAGCAGTAGGTGCTTATCCTCATGCATTTCGAGTCGGAAACCTTCTATTCGTTAGTGGCATAGGTCCACGTCAGCCAATTACTGATGAAATTCCAGGCGGCCCAATCCGAGATTCTGAAGGAAATCCTTTAGATTATGATATACGTAAACAAACAAGAGCAGTAATTGAAAACATCAAGGTTATCTTAGAAGACGCCGGATCTTCTCTAGAAAAGGTTGTAGATTGCTTATCTTTTCTTGTTGATATGGATCGAGATTTTACTGGTTATAATGAAGTATATTCCGAGTATTTCTCAGAAATTCAATGTTCAAGAACAACAGTTGCTGTACTTTCCTTACCTACTCCAATAGCTGTAGAATTGAAAGTAATCGCTAAGATATGATTTCTGAAACCAAAGATTCCACTCTCTCGCTTGTACATCCGGGTGGTGCTGATATTGGATTACAGGCAACTGGACCATTGGGTACTTCTACCCAGTAATCGATACCATCCACTTTGGATGGATAATCGGTAGAAATGGAATGTGCACCTACTGCGAATGCAGCATCTCGTCTTGCTGTATCATTGTTATCTGCCTCGCCATCTTCAGCATTATCTGCTCTACTTCGAACAATGTAACCTTCCTGAACCAGCCTTGTTATTTCTGATCCCATACCTATTGGATCTGTATCTGAATAAAATGAGGCAGTATCGCTAGCTTCTTCATTCATTGTAAACATTAGAGATCCATTTAATCCAGGATATGTTGTCAGATATGCATCTCTCATTTCATCATCTGCTAGTAATATGAACATGGCTTTCCCTCTTGAATCCTCAAGAAGAGGCCATCCTGATGTAGTTATTGCTTCTCTTAGAGTATCATGCTCTCCCTTAACTTCGTCAGGAGTAATAGTTTTCTCATTAGGCCAAAATTGGCCAATCTCTAATTCAATTTTACCTAACATGTCCTGTAATTCGACTAATGCATTACTATCAGTACTGCTCCTTAACCACTCTTTTGGCTCAATCCAAATGAAGAAAGGAACATGATTTTGATTATTATTTGACCAAGTAAGTAGTACATTGAGACATTCTTCGAAAGTAGAGCACGTCGTTCTAGAGTCATATTGGTTGTGATAAACGTATAACTGTCCTCGAACATCCCACCAAACATCGAGTTCAAACTGCCTCACACCAAATTGTCCTGCTTGTATGTCTAGTGTTTCATGAGAATAATCATATGCTCTTATGGTTGGTCCAAAGGGCTTCAAATGATATGAATTATGAGTTCCAAGAACTTGTATATGATTAATTCTCAAAGACTCATTTTCAGATTCTTTGGAATCAACCCCAAACCCTAGACAACCTCCAAAAGGAGCTAATATAATTAGGAGGCAAAGAATGATCGCAGTGGTTCTCATGTGTCTCCCTTGTATTGCCAGTAGGGCATGTAAGGATCAAAGATTCGCTCAGTTAGTTACAACCACAACTGGGTCCACAATCATCTGATTTAGGTTCTACACGAATTTGTCCATGAGCTAATTCTTCAGGAGTAGCATCTCTGATTCCTACAACTTCTACACTGAATCGAAGTGTCTTGCCTGCCATCTGATGGTTGAAGTCTATTGTTACTTCATCTCCATTAATTTCACTAATCGTGAATGGCATCATACCTTGTGGAGTTTGAGCCCCCATCATCATTCCAACTTCTAACATGTCAGCATTTTCACCAAAATCGGTCTTTGCCACTTTCTGTATGGCTTCTTCTTGTCTTTCACCATATGCACGATCTGGGGTCAATGTGAATTCACGCTTTTCACCTGCTGCAGCACCCATCATTTCTTCTTCAAATCCAGAAATCATTTGTTGATGTCCTACTAAGAAGTGTAAAGGGTCTTTTCCTTTACTACTATCGAATTCTTCACCATCAGGATAGGTTCCTACATAGTGAACTGCTGCTATCTTGTCTTGCTCTATGACTTCAGCCATATTACGTTGGCAATGACCATCACTTGTAACTCTGTGGGTTATGGAGTGAGATTTTCGTAGGGCCTTTATTGTGGTAATATTCAACAAACATGTTTACTCCGAAGGGTTATGGCAGCCAGCACTCCGAAGGACTTCATTGACTTTGTTTACAAGCCAATAGAGGGGTTGTCCGACACATTAGAAAGAAAATTAGGCATGTTTTCAGTAGTCGTAATCTCACTTTCTGCTATGTTAGGCTCTGGACTTTTTGTTCTTCCAGCTTTGGTTATGTTGGATATGGGAGGTGGTTCAGTGCCAGTTGCTGGAATTTGGCTGGCCTACCTATTAGCTGCATTAGCAATTCTTCCTGCAGCTATTTCTAAGGGCGAACTATCTACTGCAATGCCTTCTTCTGGTGGCTCATATGTATACATTGAGAGAACTTTTGGTCCTCTTGTTGGAACAATAGCAGGTGCCGGATTATGGGGAGCCTCCATGCTAAAATCCGCATTTGCTCTAATTGGTTTCAAAGCCTATCTTTGGGCTTTAGAGGAATTACTGGGTATCACGATAAACATAGAAGTGGCAGCACTTATACTACTTGCTATAATAACCGCAATTAACATACTTGGTGTAACAAGAATAAAGAAAATCCAGACTCCAGTTGTTACAATAATGCTGTTATTTTTGGCGGTATTATGTATTTGGTCGATGTTTACCTTAGACATGAACTGGAATGCTGCATTTGGTGATGGAGCATATGGTAGTGGATGGGAGGATGTCGCACATGCGACTGCATTTGTTTTCGTAGCATATGCAGGAGTAACAAAGATAGCAGCTGTTGGTGGTGAAATCAAGAATCCAAGTAAGAATATCCCCTATGGGATGATACTATCGCTTGTGATAGCATGTGTACTTTACGTTATGATCACTATAATCATGGTGTCTGCAGTGGATCCTTCAGGATACATGTCTTGTCCAGATGAGATGCCATGTGAAGGAGGAGATGCTAGAGAAGACCCAATCTATGTATTCGCTGAGAAGGTGGGTGGAACTACTGCAGGTACTATTTCTGCTGTTTTCGCAGTTACTGTGCTGACGTCTTTGGCATTGGCATCACTGATGGCGACTTCTAGATTCCCATTTGCTATGGCAAGGGATAACTTACTACCTGAAGCATTAGAAAATGTTCATTCAAAATACCAAACACCTCACCTTGCCATAATTGGGACTGGAATTGCAATGGGTTTGTCTATTACATTGCTCCCTGTTGAGGAAATCGCTAAGTTGGCCTCTGGATTCAAGATTATGATTTTCATGACTATTAATGCCTCTGTAATTGTCTTGCGTAGAGCCTCAGTTACTCATTCTTGGTATCGTCCAGAGTGGAAGTCTCCAATGTACCCATTCATCCAGATTTTTGGAATAATAAGTGGTGCCTTACTTCTGTATGTAATGGGAATGACTGCGGTTTTGGGTGGTTTAGCCTGCTGTACAGTAGGTCTCATGATTTACTTCTTCTATGGGAAATCAAGGGCCCATCCGATGTTAACTCCTTGGAGAACAGTGAGAACAGAATTCACAAACGCTACACAAGCGGAGCGAGAGAAGAGATGGTTAGTCTTCCATACAGTAGCCGAAATGAAACCCAAGTATCCAGATCACATGTCTGAAGGCGAATTCGTACACGCAATGAGTATTATAGCACCCAACCTAGACCGGTTCCATTTGCGAAACTTATTCCATGAGATTGATAGCGATGGTAACGGAGTAATTAATGTGGACGAATTCCTATATGGCATCGATGATGAAAATTTATTTGATAATAAATCCGATATCGGCAAGGCGATTTCTGACTTCGATATAGACGAATGAGGATTAAAATTTTAATTATTTTTCTTCCAATTAAAGTCAGTTTTGCTCTCCGCTTCCTTGAAGGGAGATGAGTGTTTCGGAATTGTTGAGGTGAGTTCATGTCAATTGCTGACAATGCGACTAAAATCACTACAAACACTCTACAAGAAATGAAGAGAGAAGGTGAGAAAATCACCATGCTAACTTCTTATGACTACTCTCTTGCACGTTTAGTTGATGCTGCTGGAATTGATGTTATACTAGTTGGAGATTCTGCATCTAATGTTATGGCAGGAAATGAAACTACTATTCCAATAACTCTTGATCATATGATTTACCATGCTCAGTGTGTTGTCAAAGGAGTTGAGCGTGCATTAGTCGTCGTTGACCTACCGTTTGGAACCTATCAGGGTGATTCGAAAACTGCTCTTGACAGTGCGATTCGCATAATGAAAGAATCTGGTGGCCACGCTGTGAAATTAGAAGGAGGAACTGAAGTGGCTGAATCGATAGAACGTATTGTTAGTGCAGGAATACCTGTTCAAGGTCATCTTGGACTTACTCCACAATCAATATACAAGTTTGGAACTTATTCAGTACGCGCTAAAGAAGATGCGGAGGCTGCCAAACTTCTCGAAGATGCTAAGGCGATTGAGGCCGCAGGTTGTTTTTCAATAGTCTTTGAGAAAATCCCTGCAGAACTTGCTGCGAAGGTCAGTGCTCAACTTTCAGTTCCAACGATAGGTATTGGTGCAGGATCTGAGTGTGATGGTCAGGTATTAGTTCTACATGATATGCTTGGAATTACCAAGGATTTCAGCCCTAGATTCTTGCGCCGTTATGCAGATATTGGGAATACTATAGATGGCGCAGTCAAAAAATACATTGATGACGTAAGGAATGGAGATTTTCCAAATGCAGAAGAATCCTACTGAGGATATGTCTTCCTTCTTAGGCAACCTTCAAGGACACCCGATGCAGGATGAGGAGGGACGACCATGAGCCAGATGTGGGTAGAACGCCATCGCCCCCGTACTGTGGCCGATATTAAAGGGCAAAAAGCAGTGGTTGACCGACTCAAGGCCTATGCCGAGAAAAAGACGTTCCCTCATCTCTTACTTGCAGGCCCACCGGGTACTGGTAAGACGACAGCAGCACTTGCTTTAACTCGAGATGTTTTCGGTGAAAATTACAGAATGAACTTACTGGAAATGAATGCTAGTGATGAGAGGAAACTAGAATCAATTCGAACTAAGGTCAAAGGTTTTGCAAGAACTGCTCCAGTTCCAGGAACCTCATTCAAAGTGATATTTTTGGATGAAGCAGATGCACTTACTTCAGATGCCCAAGGCGCTTTGCGAAGAATTATGGAACAGTATTCAGAAACTTGTAGATTCATATTATCTTGTAATTATTCATCTAAGATAATTGAGGCGATCCAGTCTCGTTGTGCTGTTTTCCGATTCAGACCGCTGGCTAATGAGCAAGTAAATGACATGATAGTAAGCGTCGCAGCTTCAGAATCTCTAGATTTAGATGATGACGCAGCCAAAGCAATAGTACATGTCAGTTTAGGCGATCTCAGGAAAGCAATTACCGCTCTACAAGTTGCAGCTTCTATGTCTAACAAAATTACACGTAATTTGATCTATGAAACTACTGCAACGGCGCCACCTGAAGAATTACACGGGTATCTTCTTGCTTGTCGCGAAGATGGCTTTCAACCGGCTCGTCGTCGTCTTAAATCACTTCTTGATAAGTATGGTTTGGCAGGAACTGACATGGTCAACCAATTACATCGTGGTTTAGGAGATGTAACGTTCCTTGATGAATCTCAGAAGCTTTCAGTAACTGAAACAATGGCCGAGACTGATTTCAGAATGGTCGAAGGTGGTGGAGAATCTCTTCAATTAGATGCGATGACTGCTAGCCTTTGCAAACTTCTGAAGAAATGAGCTTCAAGCAGTTGTTACTTGCGCTATATCAATGATATATTCGCGCTCCCATTCGTTTACATCCCAAGGTTCTCCAACTTCGCTAAGGGATATTTTGACAGTATATTCGTTGGGGGTGAGTGTTCCTAAGTCAAAGGCTAGACCAATGTCTTGATGGTGGGGTGCAACATCATCACCGCGTACCCATGAATTAACTGAATTAAACTGGTCATGGGCATTTTCCATTTCCATAACAGTGCCATTTGCTAATTCAGCAATTTGCGTTCCATGAAGCCATATACTAACTTCTAAATGAGCGCTTTCAGCATCCACATTATCTCTTACAGACATACCAATAATTACATCTACACTATTTTGATTCAATCCTATAGTGTACACACCATTATCCCAATCTGTTTCAACAACTCCGTCTGTTTCAGCAATATCAAGCCCGTCAGCAAGTGTAGGTGGTGCAATATCTGCTAGAGGTGGATTTACTAAAATGAAAGAAATAGCAAGCCAAGAGAATAGGTAAAGGAAACCTGCTCTGAACCAATTTCCTCTGTCATATAGATCCGAGATGCGGTCAGGAATTAATAGTCTATGTAGTGAAGGAAGAGTTGCAACAAATAGAACTGGAATAAGCCATAGAACAGTTTCAGGCTTATCTAGCCTAGGCATTAGGCCATATCTCATCAATAATCCCATTCCAAAACCAAGAGTTATCACTAACCACATTGAATATGCATCCGCTTTTTCTTTTTCGAATGCTGCAGGAGGGTCAAATGGATCTAATTTCCGACTCATTTTTTCTTCTTTCTTACGCTCACCCTTGGGTTTTTTCTTCCCAGAATAAGCACTCGCCCGTAAGGCGGAGTCTACGTCGACCACGGATATGCGAGGACAAGTACTTCATCAAAGGATCCCATACCCTCAATTCTAAATTCCAACTAAAAGAATTCAACTACGATAGCATTATTCAGTAGTCAATAAGTCGTCAATTATGGAAGGCAAACCACGTCTATTCACTCCTGTATTAGCCGTCGGTTGTTTGATTGTTTTAGTCGGCTTCGCAATTAGAGCATCCTTTGGTGTGTTTCAGATCCCTATTCAGGATGAATTTGGATGGGCTAGATCTGAGTTCAGTCTTGCTATAGCTATCCAGAATTTAGCATGGGGATTCGGAGCCCCTTTCTTCGGTGCATTTGCAGAAAAAATAGGTGACAGAAAAGCGATTATATTAGGCGCATTTTTGTATGCTCTTGGGTTACTTCTTACGACAGGAGCAACATCTCCACTGGCAATACAATTCTATGAAGTGTTAGTTGGTTTCGGAATTGCAGGAACCGGATTTGGAGTTATTCTAGCAGTAGTTGGCCGTGCTAGTGCACCAGAGCACAGAGCAATGAGCCTTGCAATAGCAACTGCAGCAGGATCCGCAGGACAAATTGTAGGCCCTGCTGTGGCAGTATTCCTCTTAGAAAGCATGTCTTGGCAATCTGTATTCATGATCTTCGCCGCATCAATTCTTGCAATTCTTCTTCTTCTACCATTCATGAGGGCTCCAGAGAGAGCATCTAAAGAAGAAATCGAAGAAAGTCTAGGTGAAATTCTTCGTTTAGCATTCAAGGACCCATCATACATGATGATCTTTGTAGGGTTCTTTTCTTGCGGCTATCAACTTGCTTTCATTACAGCGCACTTCCCTGCCTTAATTACCGAGATGAGTGCACCAATTGATCCAACAGGATGGTGTGGCGATCTAGGAATTGAAACAACTGCTGCTCTTGGAGGACTTGCAATATCGGTTATTGGTGCGGCTAATATTGTTGGAACACTAATGGCTGGATGGGCAGGTAAGAGATTTGGAAAGAAGTGGTTATTATCTGGAATATATGCAGGTCGCTCAATTGCAGCTGCTTGGTTTATTCTAACTCCAATAACTGCAAATACCGTCTTAATTTTCTCTTTTGCAATGGGGTTCTTGTGGCTTGCTACAGTACCTTTGACAAGTGGTTTAGTGGCTCATATTTACGGTGTAAGATATATGGCTACTCTGTATGGGATTGTATTCTTCTCACATCAGTTAGGAAGCTTCGTTGGAGTTTATCTTGGTGGAGTATTGTATGACATGTATGGCAGTTATACAACAGTATGGTGGATTGGGATTGCAGTAGGGGTATTTTCGTCTTTGATTCATCTTCCTGTAAAAGAAGAATCTAGATTTGCAAAGCCAGAACCGTCCCCTGCATGACTGTAATGCTCAAATGGGGTAGGCATTTGGGTGGCAGTATTGCCGGGGTGGCGTAGTTGGTAGCGCGTCGGACTCATAGGGAAAAGTTGGCAGGGATTTCTTTGCTGACACAATTGATGAGCGCACAAGCCTAACCGAAAATGTCTGAGACATCCGAAGGTCGCGGGTTCAAGTCCCGCTCCCGGCACCACTATTCTTCCGAAACAACTACTTTGGAAAATTGTGATAGGAATTCCCAGGCAATACCATTGGTATCCACAGTGCCACCATTACCGGGGAATATGTCGTAGCTTTCCTCATACGGATTGTGATCTGCTGCGTACAATGTAACAAGAGATACTTTGGTATTGTTCGCGCAATTTGTGAATGATTGGACGGAATAGAAAACGGTCGGTGAGTGTGAATCAGGTGTCTTATCCTCACATCCGTTCATTTGCCCCCATTGTTGTAGATTTTGGATTGCTCCATG
>DAIJ01000020.1 GCA_002498725.1 Euryarchaeota archaeon UBA23 | reverse complement strand
TCGTCCATTGTCTGTCTAATAGTCTCATCAAATAGAATTACGCCACTAATTGAGGACTCATAACCACTAGTGGAAAAAATGTTTGAACGATATTTTCTACGTGTTTCTGAGGAGGGTTCAATACCAACTGCCTCCAATCTACTTGACATCGTTCCATTACTCTCATCTGCTGCGAGTATCCCACGACTTGGAGATACTAATTCCCTTGCAGTTTTCTCTAGCAATTCAGTATTCACGCTTGAACCCCACACCGGCCTAGGAGTTTTCAGAAATGAAGGCTTTGCAAGAGTGTTCACTATATTATATCACATACTACGAATAGATTCAACAAATCTGTGAGCACCACTAGCCACATCAATAATCTCTGATTGTACCGAATATCTACCATCAGATAATTCTTCAACACCAAATGTTCGGCCGGGACAAACGCCAGTTCCAATAAACAAAGAATCTTCACTAGAACATAAATCATCGCGAAGCCATAGCCTATCGATATCCCCATCAATCATCTTCTCAGCCCTTTCTCTGTGCCCTTCATTCTTGAATACAAGACGTCCCTCAAATGGCGCGTCAAGGCCTCTTAATGCAGTAGCAGTAATGACTCCTTCAGGAGCAGCACCAATTCCCATAAGCATATCAATATGAGAACGGGGGTCTGCAGCGTTTAGTGCTGCTGAAACATCTCCATCACCGATTAATACAACATTTACGTCATGATCTTTAAGTTCAGAAATCAGATTTTTATGCCTTGGCCTATCCATTACTACTATATTCAATTCTGACTCTTTTTTACCCAATGCGGAAGATGCCGCCTCGACATTATAGGATGTAGATTCATCAAGACTAATTTCGCCATTTAGTTCGGTAGGTCCCGCTATTTTATTCATATAACAATCTGGAGCATGTAATAATTTACCACGAGGAGCAGCAGCAAGAACAGCCATAGCATTTGGTAGATTTTTTGCGACATGGTTAGTACATTCCAGTGGATCTACTGCAATATCTATAGAAAGAGCACTGGGGTCTCCTTGCATAGACCCCAATGGTTCTCCAATCCAGAGCATTGGAGCGTCGTCTCTTTCACCTTCTCCGATTGCAACACGGCCATCAAATGGAACATTGTCAAAAACCGCTCTCATTGCTTTAACAGCAGCACCATCTGCTGACTTACCATCCCCTTTTCCTCTCCAGCTTGCAGCCGCAATAGCTGCAGCCTCAGTTGCGGCAAGGAAATGCTTCTCAAGATCAATAGTTGCCATGTGGGCCTTGCGAGAAGGACTAGGCATTCAATCATACGGTTGTCTATATTAGAGAATTATAATCGATTATGATTGGCCCTTGGACTTTCTTAGTACCCTTACTCCTTCTATTGTTACATTTGGATATTGCCCATGATTATCCTTTTCTATTGGTTTTAACATATCCCACGCGCAAAGTAAACCAGCATTAACTCCGCAGAGTGCCTCCATTTCAACACCCGTGCTCCAATGTGTACGCACTGTAACAGTACACCTTATGCCTGATTGCTCAATTTCCCAATCTACATTACATGCTTCTATTGGTATTGGATGGCAGTGAGGTAAAGTCCTTGGCGTATCTTTAACAGCCTGAATTACAGCAACTGTTGAGGCCTCACGAACATCACCCTTAGGAGAACGCCCGTTAGCAACAACATCAATCCCTTCAGCGGACAAGATAAGTAAGCCAGTGGCTACAGCTTCACGTGGAACTATCTGTTTAGAACCAATGTCAATGATCCCTGTCCAAGACTCTTCTGCCATGATGATAACAATAACGCGGACGAATCTCTGATATAAGGCGTCAGCCCAGTCCAGATTTCCAAAATTCCCCATCAGATCTTATTTCCTTCTTCCAAAGTGGTGCTTGATTTTTGAGTTCAGATATCAACCATGAACATGCTTCAAAACCTTCGGCTCGATGTGTGCTAGCTACATGTATGCAAACAATAGGCTCTTGAGGAAAAACTACACCAATACGATGGGCAATGACTACTGAGTTAACTGAAAACTGCTGTAATGATTGTAAAGCAAGATTTTCTAATACAGAAGGAAGCATATCTGCCCATGAATCAAATTCCAATCTATCTACAGAAACATCGCCTTCCGATTCACGAGTGACTCCAATGAATGAAACAATACTTCCATTACCCTCTAAATTAATCAATTTACGTAGAGAATCGGGATCTAGAGAGTCATTCTCAACTCGCACTATGACCTGAGACATGGTTATCCATCGTCTATCATGGCTTGAATCCCTCGATGAGAGAATCTTTGAAGCAGAGAGATCCTGCCCCAAGCACGTGAGCGAGCGGATCGACATACTAGGAGCGGGTCTATCTGGACTATCTGCAGCAGTAATTCTTGCGCGAGGAGGATATGATGTACATGTACATGAAATTAGAAAGGACTCCGGTGCTCGATTTGATGGTGATTTTCAGGGTATTGAAAATTGGACCAGCGATATTGACTTCTTTGATGAAATGAGAGGTTGGGGATTAGATCCTGATGAGTTTAAGTCTAACCCATTCAGTGTTATTGACCTTATACATCCTGACAACGAAATCACAAATCCAAAGACAGATGGAGTCGCTTTCAGAGTTGTAGAAAGAGGTACTGATTCACACTGTATAGATCAAGGATTCAAAAGAATGGCACTCTCATCAGGTGCTAAAATTCATTACAAGAGTAAAAAAGATCCAAAAGAATGTCAAATAATTGCAGCGGGTCCTAAAGACTCAAGTGCTTTGGCATTTGGAGAGATTTTTCATACAGATCACCCCAATCATGTGTCCTTTCAACTCAATGATAAGTTGGCACCAGGTGCTTACTCGTATCTAATAATAATAGATGGAATTGGGCTTATCTGTACATGTTTATGGCGCAAACAGAAAAAAAGTGGGAGATATCTTAACGAAACAATTGCTTGGTATGAAAACCACTACGAATTAAATCGCGTACCAATCAAAAGAGTAGGTGGAAGAGGAGACTTCGCATTACCAGATAGATATGTGTATGAAGGCAGATATTACGTAGGTGAAGCCGGCGGTCTACAAGACTTCATGTGGGGATTTGGAATGCGTTATGCAATAACTAGTGGAGTGTTGGCCGCGAAATCAATAATGAACGAATATGATTATGAAAAAGAGGTAAGAAAACGACTTATTCCTTTAGTAAGAGTTAGTGCAATCAATAGATTTCTTATGAATCGTTTTGGAGATAAAGGATTCAAATTTGTTGCCAGATACTGGATGAATCATCAAAAAAGAAAAGGAGATGGATTGCCATTTATGAAGTGGATTTACCAACCCAGTATCTTTAGAAGAGCATTATGGCCTTTCGTAAAAATAGGAATGCTACGCCGCAAAAAACTTGCTGATGGAAGAATGGTTTCAAGGATGCCTTTCCGTAAAGCTCTTTCTCGTGACAATTGGGAAGAAAGTCAGAGGGCTAAAGAAATCAGAGAACAATGGAAGAATATTCAACGAGGAGGAGGAGTAGTTTCATTCAATGAAAGTGACTCTGTATAACATCTTCCACACCCGTTTCATTGATAATCAAACCATCTCTGGCAGGGTCATGACCTCATGGCCTGAACTGAAACCAATGCCCAATCGTTTGGTGAATTATGGAGTATCTGAAAATGGAATTGCGATTATTGAATTGTGTTCAGATTCTGCTGGTGAACCCCTTGCTGATGGGAAAACTCCAGTCAATACTTACACAAGAGAAATGTGGCATGATATTGATGATGCAATACTGAGTGCAAGATTTGATGACAATGTTTCAGTGATTCTAATCACGGGATTTGGAGAGAAGTTCTTCTCAGCAGGAGCCAGTATCAAATATCTAAATAAATTAACACCAAGATACAAGTATTTCTTTTGCTTACATGCCAACGAAACTCTTTCAAGATTAGAACAAACACCGAAGTTAGTAATTGCTGCACTCAATGGACATACTGTTGGTGGCGGTCTTGAAATTGCAATGGCTGCCGATATTAGAATTGCAAGAA
Source organism: Euryarchaeota archaeon UBA23 (assembly GCA_002498725.1). Classification (GTDB taxonomy): domain Archaea; phylum Thermoplasmatota; class Poseidoniia; order Poseidoniales; family Thalassarchaeaceae; genus MGIIb-O1. Next base: position 39,509 of record DAIJ01000020.1, on the reverse strand, counting down.
AGGGAAATTTCCAAGTCGGACTACCAGAAGTCGCTCTTGGAGTACTAGCTGGCACTGGGGGGACTGCACGTTTATCCAGACTTGTAGGAAAAGCAAAATCTATGGAAATAATGGTTACTGGAAGAAAATTTTCTTTTGAAGAATCAAAGGAAATGGATCTAGTTCACGATATTTATGATTCCATGACTCTTGATGAATTCCGTCAAGATGTGTTAGATTATGCTGGAAGATTCACATTACCTTTTGCCGCCTCTAAGGCGATTGGGAACATAAAGAGAAGTGTGCAAAGTGGCCTAGAAATACCATTAGAATACCATCTGGCATTAGAGAGAGAATTGCAATCAGATCTTTTCCAGTCTAATGATGCAAAAGAAGGAATTAAGGCATATGTTGAGACTAAAACGCCAAGATTCGAAGGAAATTGATTAGATATTTGCGGATTTAATAATACATCGTTTGATATACCTAACATTCAAGCGAAGGGTATGGCAGATACTGAGATAGTAGAGAGTTATAGTCAAAACTTTGAATCTTGGATAAATGACTTCAGCGAGTGGCAAACAAGAATTGGTTTCGATCCTTCATGGCTTGGGGATTACAGATTCGATATAAAGTTCGATTGGGACACCGCTGGTGGACAAATTGAGTTTGGAGATTTCAAAGGGATGCCAAAATGGGAACGTAGAATGCAAATACCTCAACAGAATATTATGGACTCAATAATTACCATGGTGAGTGTTCAAGGAGATACTGAATTTGCAAGTGTAGAACAACAAAATCACCTACTGGCTTCAGCACCGACTGAATATGATCGAAAGTCTGCCTTGAGAATAATGTGTGAAGAACAAAGGCACGGTTGGCAAATGGCATATTTGCTCTGTACATTCTTCGGTGAACAAGGTGTCAGAGAAGCATCTAAATTATTGGAAAGAAATGCACAGGAAGGTACTAGGATATTGGGTTCTTTCAACGAACCAATAGATCACTGGCTTGATTTCTTCTGCTTCACTCACTTTATCGACAGAGATGGAAAATATCAACTAAAGATGTTGAGTACTTCATCATTCAAACCATTAGCTGCTAGTATGGGGCCAATGCTAAAAGAAGAATCATTTCATCTAGGCACTGGTGCCAATGGTTTGAGAAGAATTGTCAAGCAAGGAGTTATTCCAATGGCACTACTACAGAAATATATCAACAAGTGGGTAAGTACTGGACTCGATCTATTTGGAACTGATGATTCGACTAGTGCACAGTGGGCATACGTATACGGTGTAAAAGGCAGATATGATGAAAGAGAATCCGATGAGGAAGCCGATAGAGAACACCTAAATGAAGCAAGTAGGGAATTATACTTCGAAGAACTAAGGAAAGAAATGATTAGAATTAGCAAGGCTAGGAAGGAAGGAGAGCCTGAACTATACTTGCCCTCTGATAGATTCAAAAGAGGAATTGGAAAGTATGCAGGTAAAAACTACACTGTTCATGGAGATCTATTTGATGGAACAGATAAGGAATACCAAGATTATCTTACCACTGTACTACCAACTGATGAGGATGAAGACAAACTTGTCAATGAATACATGAAGCAAGAATGGATTCAATACAGAGAGTGGAAGCATTAGAGGTTATTCTATGCAATATCATTCATTGGCTATTTTTGACAAAAAGAAGTGTCAACACTTCTTTGATTATCTTACTGATTACTTTTTCAAACATCATCACTCTGAGGAACAACAACCTGATGATTATGAAAACTTACTTTATACTGTAAAGAGACCATATACATCTGAAATGCTTGATGAAATTGATGATTGGATGGGATTACCAAAAAGACAATGGAGAGAAGAAACCCAGAGAGAGGTAATGTTATCTCTTTACGCTATAAGATACCCAGACACGTTGCTTATTGAAAGTCTTACAGAAAAAGCAAGAGCCGATATCAAAAGAATCTCTGCATATCTACATTTTACACATCACACTTACTCAATATGGGATGAAGACACACGTAAAGGATTAGAAAAACTTGGAATAAACATCCCATCTATTGAAGAAGCGGATCCATTCATCTATGGAGCCTATGTTTCAGCAATTGAACTTCTTAAAGACGTAGCACCATTTACTTGCTTCCTTGAACATGATGTACCTAGACAAAGATTATTCCAGTCAGCATTGGCTGCTTACGGTAGGGAGTGACGACATGAAAATTCGAACCGTGGCCGTAATTGGCGCGGGGACAATGGGCGCAGGAATTGCCCAATTATGCGCTCAAACAGGTTGGGAAACAAGGCTTTTTGATGCCTTTCCCGAAGGATTAGCTAAAGGTATGTCCAATATAGATTCTTTCTGGGAAAATGGTATTTCTCGTGGTAAAACAACTTCTGAAGAAAAATTATTATGGTCAAATAATCTAACTGCTTACAATGAAATTTCAGAAGCGTTAAAAGATGTAGATTTAGTTATTGAAGCAGTTCCTGAGATCATGGAACTAAAGCAAAATATTTTCAATGATTTAGAAAAAATGACACCTGAGCACGCTATTCTAGCAACAAATACCTCTGGTTTATCGATTAGTGAAATTGCAAGTAGTACAAATTGCCCTGAAAGAGTAATCGGAATGCATTTTTTTAATCCTGTTCCAATAATGAAACTATTAGAAATAGTTCATCATGATGAGTGCTCAAAAATAACTATAGAAACTGCTATTTCAATTGGATTAGAGATGGGTAAAGAAACTATTCTTGTACGTGATATACCTGGGTTTGCCACCAGTAGACTTGGAGTTGTACTTGGAAATGAGGCCATTCGTATGCTTGCAGAGGGTGTAGCGAGCGCATCAGATATAGACAAGGCAATGCAACTTGGATATCGGCATCCCATGGGTCCCCTAGAATTAACTGACCTAGTTGGACTAGATGTTAGGCGCAATATCCTAAATAATTTGTCTAGAGCATTTGATGATGATTCATATCAACCTCACCCTCTACTAGATGCCTTAGTAAATGAAGGAAGTTTAGGTAAAAAAACAGGTAAAGGGATATATGATTGGTCAAATGGTAAAAAAGTGGAACGCGAAGATTTACCGATGTGAGAATAATGATTCCTGTTTGGATTGAACTCATTGGCGTTATAGCGGGATTAATAGGAGTAATCGCTTGGTTCCCTCAAATTAGAAGAGTTTGGGTAGAAAAAAAACATGACGGGATTTCACTACCGACCTTTGGTTTGGTCTCAACTTCGTTGGTTCTATGGCTTTTTTATGGTATTTTTATTCAATCTATTGCAATGATTTTAGCCAATATTGCTGCACTCAGTTGCATATTAGCAATAATTTTTGGAGTTTTAAAATTACGCTAAGTGGAAGGTGTTTTGTTGTGAAGTGGAATGCCGAAAAAATGCGAGATCAAACTGGAAAAGTTGTAATTGTAACCGGATCAAATACGGGAATTGGTTTTCATATGGCTGAAGCTTTTGCATCAAAAGGTGCAACTGTAATTTTGGCATGCAGAAATATGGAAAAGGCAGAGAAAGCAAAAAACAGAATACTATCCAAAAATCCTTCAGCATATCTAATACCTGTCCAACTTGATCTTGCAAATTTATCTAATGTCAAACAATTCTCCGAAAAAATACAAGCAACACAGAAAAGAATTGACATACTAATCAACAATGCTGGAGTTATGATACCACCTAAATCTAAGACGGCGGATGGTTTTGAATTGCAAATTGGAACTAACCATCTTGGGCATTTTGCCCTTACAGCACACCTATTACCATTAATAGAAAATAGTGAAAAACCTAGAATAATAACTCTTTCAAGTATAGTCCATAATATCGGAAGTATCGATTTTGATGACTTGAATGGAGAAAAAAAGAGATACAATAAATGGAGAATGTATAGTCAAAGTAAACTTGCGAATATTCTCTTTGCTTTAGAACTCAGACGTAGATTGAAAGAAAGAGGATCTCACATTCAATCATTATGTAGTCACCCCGGCTATTCTGCTACTGATCTTCAACGACACTCTCTATTATGGAGATTTCTTAATTTATTTGCGGCTATTTCTGCAAAAAAAGGAGCGGAACCCACTCTCTATGCTGCAACTGAAGAAGAGGCAATATCACATCCTTACTGGGGCACAGTTGGTTTGTTTGAAGCCAGAGGTAGAACTGGAAAAGCAAGGATCAATGCTAAAGCAATGAATGAAGTTGATGCGGCGCGATTATGGGAAATGAGTGAAGAACTTACGAAAATTTCCTACTTTGTTTAGTCCGTTATTCTTCTTCAAGGCTTAATCCAAAAACAGGACTTCTCTTTTCTAGGAAGGCTGAGACACCTTCAGCGAAATCTGGTGTTAAAGATGATGCGGTAATAAGGGCCTTCTCAAATTCTAATTGTGTCTCCATGAATGTTGTGCTTGATGCATCAAGTAATTGCTTAGTCCCTTGTTTACTCATTTTAGACCATGAGCCCCATTTAGATGCAATTTCAATAGCTCTTTCTATCAAATTATCAGCATCAACAATCTCATCAGCAGCACCATATTCGAATGCTTGGTCGGCGGACCAAACTTCGTTATTGAAGAAGAATCTTCTAGCTCTCTGATTTCCCACTAATCTAGGTAGTAACCAAGTAGTTCCTCCATCAGGCGATAGTCCCAAACTAAAAAATGATGCAGCCATCTTTGCATTGGGCGAACATAAACGATAGTCGGCGCACAATGCTAAACCTAGTCCACCACCTGCTGCAGCGCCATTCATTGCTGCAATAAAAACTGTTGAATGTCTTCTTATTTTCAATTCAAGGGGATGGAGGATTGCAGTCAAATCCGAAACTAATTTCCCAATTGACCCGTCATCTATTGAAGAGGAAAAATCTTCAATATCTGCTCCTGTACAGAAAAATCTCCCAGTTCCAGTCAATATTATGGCTTTACATGATTCATCATCGAGTAAATTTGTGAAAGCACTGGATATTGCTACAGTTGATGTAAGAGACAGTGCATTCCTTGATTCTTCTTCTGATAGTGTCACTAAGGCAACGCCATCGTCAAGTCGTTCGATACTCAGACCCATGATTGGCCAGTATACCCCTTGCTTTTGAATTGCATGAAGGTGATAAGTCAATACTATCTCGGTTGGTACATGCACACGCGCCAGAGTGTCTACATCAATGGTAATTGGGTCTCCGCAAGAGGAAAAGGAGAAATTGAAGTTTTCAACCCTACAACTGAGAAGAAAATTGGTTCAGTTCCGGTAGGAAATATGGATGATGTCAATGATGCAGTAGCTGCTGCTAGAGGGGCATTTGCCTCTTGGTCTCAATCCTCAATAGAAGAACGTCAAGGCTATCTTAACGCAATATCTAATGCTCTATATGAAAGAACTGATGAAATTGCTGAATTAATTACCTCAGAAGTTGGAACTCCTATTAATTACAGTAAAATGGCAATGGTAGGGACCCCTCGTGTTGTATCAAAGTCATATGCTAAATTATTGGATTCATTTGAGTGGGAAGAGGAAGTCCGTAATTCACTAATTGTGAAGGAACCAATTGGAGTTGTTGCAATGATTACTCCATGGAATTTCCCATTACATCAGATAATTGGTAAAGTCGCTCCAGCTTTAGCTGCTGGTTGTACAATGATACTGAAACCATCAAAAGAGGCCCCTCTGAATGCATTCATACTTGCTGACATTATGGAAGAAATTGGGATTCCTGCAGGTGTTTTCAATTTGGTATCAGGTCATGGTCGTGAAATTGGAGAATTATTGTCTTCACACCCTGAGGTTGACATGGTTAGTTTCACCGGTTCTACAGATGCTGGAGTAAGTGTTAGTCAAGCTGCAGCACCAACCATAAAGCGTGTTACATTAGAACTGGGCGGCAAAAGTGCAAATGTAATTCTTGATGATGCTGATATCGAAAAGGCTGCAAAAATGTCTGTATATGCTTGTTTTAACAATTCTGGACAAGAATGTTCTTCGCTTAGTAGATTAATTATTCCTTCATCAAAGAGAGATCAGGTGATTCAAACAATATCAAACACTATGGAGAAATATTCGGTGGGAGATCCTATGAATGAATCTATTCGATGTGGACCTATGGTCTCAGCAAGACAGCAAGAATCAGTAACTAATTACATCAATTCTGGAATTAGGGAGGGGGCCACTCTTGTGGCTGGTGGAGATGGTATGCCTGATGGTTTAGAAAATGGGTATTTTGTCAAACCAACAGTTTTTGCTGATGTAACTAGTGATATGACTATATTCCGTGAAGAAATATTTGGACCTGTGTTATCAATAACAACATATGAAACTGAGCAAGAAGCAATTGATTTGGCTAATGATTCAGAGTATGGACTTTCTGGAGGGGTTTGGTCCGCTAACGAAGAGCGTGCTATTAGAGTGGCTAGAAAAATAAGGACTGGACAAGTTAGTGTAAATGGTGGTGCATTCAATATTAGTGCACCATTTGGTGGATATAAACTGTCAGGAAATGGAAGAGAATTAGGAATCCATGGGCTTGAAGAATTTCTTGAAATCAAGGCTATACAGCGTTGATGATGCCATGAATTCATTCCATAAAAGATGGAAAAATGGAGCGAATTCATCCGGTTTTTCCGACATTGATTTCTCTAGAATATCGAAAGTAAACCAAGCGCCTTGTTCTATCTCGACAGGATCAGGAATTAATTCCTCATTAGTAACAAGACCATACACCCAACTAAATTCGTAACCAGTAATTTTAGATGCATTGAGTTTGAATAACCTTTTAGGGGTGTTAAAGAGAATAAGCCCTACTTCCTCTTCGATTTCCCTAATACAGGCTTCATCATAACTCTCACCATGATCTATGTGACCTGATACTGATGAAGCCCAAAGTCCAGGGCTCTCATCCTTGAAAAATCCACGTTGTTGAAGAAATAAATGGCCTTTTAGATCAAAAATAAGAACATGGATGGAACGATGTAATAGATTCTTAGCGTGTATTTCATCACGCCTTGCGGAACCTATGATTTTATCTTCAGTATCTACAATTGATAGAACCTCTGCATTCTCCTCAGGAGTACCCATTAACAAATAGGTAACTATATTTCTGAATTAAACTAACGATTACTTGATCAGATTGGAGTACGCATTCCTAAGGCTCTAACTAAGCACCAACCAGACCAACCCTCAAATATTGCAAAAGAACCTCCAAATATCATAAATGGAATGATTGTAAACAATATATCTCCGGATACAATCTCAAAATAATTTAGCAATAGAAGTGTCATTCCTAATATGACACCAATGATTCCACTGACCAATCTTAGTGCCTTTCCTTTTGAATCAAGATTACATTCTAACATATCTTCACAACCTTATTAAAAATCAATTTGGATTATTACGCACTAAGGCAACGTGCATTGCTATACCAACAGGCATAAGCATTACTCCGAAGAAAACCGTGGTAGCTGTAATCCATCTATCGCTACCTTCTTCCAAACATCTTTTCCACATCCATCTTGTTACAAATATATCTCCTGCCACCATATGCGCCCAAGCAGCAGAAGCACCAGCATGAGTACCTAATATTGTGGCAAGACCTGATAGAACATTTTCAGGATCCATTGAATCCTTTGCAAGATCAATCAATCCTTGTGGATCAGAAGCAGTAACTAACCACCAAATAAGAATTGGACCAATAAAAAACCAAGGCCCCTTCATTAACTTTTCAGTGATTTCTTTTTCTGGATAAAAGAGCATAGCAAACCAAAAGGGACCAATCCATATTGTTGACAAAAAGAATGATAAGTCGTAAATATCCATATGTCTTCCTCTCTAATTTGTATTATTTACCTTTGGTCTTTTAAGATCTTCAAACCAAGTATCTTGACCATTCCAATCAGGATTTATACCCATATCAGCGCAAATCATCTTTGCAGAAATGCGTCCACTTTCTAATATAGTTGGAAGACCACTTCCGGGGTGTGTACCTCCACCCACTAGGTATAGTCTCTCTAATTCTTCGAACTTATTCTGTGGTCTACGCCAAAGCATTTGATCAAGTCCATGAGCAAGATTGAATACAGCCCCTTTGTATATGTCACGAGAAGCCCAATCATCTGGTGTAACTATTGTCTGGGAGACTATATGTTCCTTTATTCCTTCAAATCCAAGATGAGCCATCTGATGTAGTATTACATCCATATATTCATCTTTTATTTCATCCCAGTCGATACCTTCATGAGAATTACTAACTGGAACTAAAACATATATTGTAGAGTGACCTTCTGGAGCCATAGTAGGGTCTGTAACACACGCATTTTGAACATACAAAGAAGGATCATCCCAGGTCACTTTATTTTCTGTTACTTCTTTAAGATTTTTCTGATAGTCTTTTGCTGCATAGATCTGATGATGTGGGGTGTCATACAATTTATCGATACCCAAATATAGCATATAAGTTGAGCAGGAGTAGGATTTTTCATCTAATTTCTTATTTGACCATCGCTTACGTAATTTATCTGGAATTAAACCTTTCATCCCAGTAGCAAAATCAACATTCATAACAAATTTCTCTGCAGAATATGTACCTTCATCTGTTCTTGCTCCAATAACGGTCTTACCATCAAAAATGAATTCTTTAACGGGCTCATTAAGTCTTATTTCTACACCCAAATCTCGGGCAATTTGACCCATCTTTTGGGTTATCATGCCTAGACCTCCTTCTGTGTGGAAAACTCCATGTTCATACTCAAGATAAGCAAGAATTGTGAATAAACTCGGTGCTTGGAAAGGACTCATGCCAAGATACTTAGTTTGAAATGACATAGCTAATTGCATTCTTTCATCTGAAAATAAACTAGCCAAGTCTGATGAAACACTTTTCCATGGCCTCAGCACTCTTGAAACTCTTAGAGCCCTCCGACTTATTAGATCGGAAGGACCTTTCCAAGGAGTGTTCAGACAGTTCTTCGATAGATTCAACTTATTCCTATTATCTTCGATATATCTCCTAAATCCATTAGCATTCTTTTCACCACATAGATCTCTAATTTGCGACACCATGTCTTCTAAATCAGTAGTGGCATTAAGACTCCCTCCAGATCCAAAAACTAGTCTATAATTTGGATCTAATGGTATTAGTCCAAGTTCTTCGTGAGCATTTAGTCCTAAGGCTGCAAATATCTCTTCAGCGATTTCCGGATAATGGAAAAATGTAGGTCCATTGTCAAATTTATATCCGTCCTTTTCGAATACTCTTGTTCGACCACCGACATCGTCCGATTTCTCAAGTATTGTAACCTTGACTCCGGCCTTAGCTAAAAGCATGGAGCAGGCTAAACCACCAGGACCTGCACCCACTATTACAACATCAGATTTTTTGCTCATATTACCACTCTAACCCCAAACCATCCCTAAATTCAGTCAATGAAGGACCCATCTCAGCAATCAACATGACTTCCGGGTGGGTTCTTATTACTAAACCATCCATATACATCAAAGAACGAATAATTGGAAACCCTTCTTCTCCAAAATCTGCACCTGCCTTCTCTACTGCAGTTCTAATAGTCTTCATCATCAAATCTGTCAAGCTTTGTTCTCCAACGCTTTTATTTCCAAAATCTTCGTAGATTATTGACATCTCCTTCTTGAATTGTATTACTCTTTCCTCTGATGGTCTTTCTGATGCCATTTGTAATAATGATTCAAAGGCTTCATCCTTATTGTTTTTTGACAGATTATCGAAGAAATTGAATAATGCAAGGCTTACATTTCGAGGAGATTCACATATTGCTCCATTGTCAATAAATACAAAATTATCATCCTTATCAATTATACAATTACCAGGATGTAAATCTCCATGAAAAATTCCTACTCCAAACATATAAGCGCCATGAATTCTAAAAAGTTCTATTAAATTGGCCCAAGAAATTTCTTCATTAGTTATTCTTTCATCTAAAGTACTACCCTCTATAAATTCAGATACTAATATGTGCTGATTTGACAAATCTGGATAATACTTTGGAAATTTCAACCTAGGCATTGGAAAACTACCTGTTAAATCATTCTGTATAGATTTTAATTTCTCGGCACCTTTAATTTCATTACGAAGATCTAATTCTCTTGTAGTGTAATCTTCAACATGACGTAATAGGGCTATCGGGTTGCCCACTCTTCTCAATTTAGGAGAAAGAAGTATTGATAATTTCATCAATCTCATTAATCTTTTTACATCTTTCTGAAATTTAGCCTTGTGATCTGCTTTGATTACTTTAATGACTACTTGCTCACCTGTCTTTAATATCGCTCTGTGTACCTGACCTACAGAGGCAGCTGCTAAAGGCTCTTCTTCGATTGAAAATACTGATTCATGGAATTTTACTGGTGCTTTTGTCTGAATTATTTCCATTACATCTTCAGTAGGAATGGAAACCGCATTTCGATACATAGATTGTAATTGTATGCACTTTTCAACACTTAGCATATCTGGTCTAAGAGCAAAGATTTGTGTAAGTTTCACTGCCAGAAGTCCTTGATTCTGAATCCACTGTAAATCTGCGGGAGCACTCTTACTAATTTCACGAAGAAAACGTAGAAACGTAAATGCTCGCACATGTTTTGTAAACATGATTACGTTATAATGAGATGTTTTCAACCATTATTACGCTTTGAAGATTAAATTATAACGAACCAATGAATTTTCTACAACTCTCTCGACGATAACTTCTCCATCCGGCGGATATCTTGCTGATAGTGCTCCCTCAATGATACCGTCATCTAATGCATCCATTGGTAGAGCGCATTCGGAGGTTGAGTTTGATTCGACTTTAATGTGGAATATTGGATCTAAATCGTAACTCAGCTGACCAAGTCCGGCATATTCCCACCAATCCATCATTTCATTAAGAAAATCAATATTATCATCCAAATTTCTCAGTGAAAATGCTAATTCATTACCTACCCGATTACCAACCTGTCTTAGTAATGAAGATGTGTCTATTCCGAAGGCTTCAAGACTTTCAATACCTCCTTTCTCTAGGGATCTACGAGCATCACTTATTTCCAATCCCGAGGCTAAAAATGCCTCTGGATTAAATGGAGTATCCTCCTCAGGTAGAGCCTCTGAAATATCCAAAACTTCTCGTATTTTTTCAAGAAAAGAACCACTATCAATAGTTAATTTCAAAGGATCCATGATTCTTTCCTCGGTATATCTCTTTGAAGCAGTCTCATACGGAATTGCATCTTCCCAAATTGTATCCAATAAATTTCTCTGAGTTTCAGAAAATGTTTCTGAAACAATTACTAAAGCAGCATCATTACTTCCTCGACCTACTGGATTAGAATCCATACTAAGATATTGTATCACTTCTTTATCATCGACAAGGGCACCTTGTACATCTAAGTCATCGGAATGACGAACTTCAATCAATTCATTTAATTCAGAATAAAATCTTACAGTTCTTCTATCTAATTGAGCTAATACCCTAACTTTAATACCCCTTTGTGCAGCATTATTTATTGAAGTAATTGTACTGCTTCTACACATATGAAGTATTCCAAATTTACCTAGAGTGAGTACAATTGAATTATTAGCATCTTCAGCCATTTTCTCAATTTTCTTCAAAATGTGAACTCTTTCTTTCAATACTGCAAACTTTGGTTCCTCCTTGTTAATTGATTTATTTTCACTGGACTTGTATTTTGAGCCACTTTGGATATCTGCAAAGCCCTTTTCAATTGTGACCAACTGTTCCTTTCTTATCTCAATAAGAATTTTTACAGCCTCATCGATGGGAGGACTTGAAAATCTCATTGGCCTATCCGCAGTAGTAGTTACCAAACCTATTCTTTGTAATCTTTCAAGTGAATTGTAAGCATCTAATCTAGTAGTGTCTAATTCCTTAGCAAGTTCACTGGCCTTTATATTCGGCTTCTTTGAAAGCATAATAAGAGCGTTCGCTTCTCTTTCTGAAAGACCTGCATCGGTAAGTATCTGTTCCCAAATCAAGTGAATCTATCCCCCTCGGTAATATTACTTAGCGTATCGAGTATTTTTGCAACGTGCTTCCTAGGCCTGAAGAGCCAATCGTAAACATAGTGAATAGTATTATCCGGCCCAATTACAAATGACGATTTAGCAGGAAACAAACCCAAATGAACTGGTACTTTGTACATTTCGGCCACTATTCTGTTTGGATCAGATAATAGAGTAAATGGAAGATCAAGTTCAATCTTGAATTCATTGTGTTGTTTAACTGAATCCTGACTAATCCCAATAACCTCTACTGGAGGATTTAATGATTTGAATAAATCGTATTGTTCTTTGAAGTTGAGGCAGCCTCTTTTGCAGGTTGGGGAACCCGCTTTTGCATAGAAAAAAATAACTTTCCAAGATCCTTCCAAACTAGTTAGGTAGAAGTCCTCGCCTTCACTTGTCTTTAGATTAAAGTCAGGAGCACTGTGGCCTAGCAAGGATGACATAGTGATAACCAACTAAACTTATTTTTTAATTATTCTATTTCTAGAAGGTGCCCCATTCGTCGTCTTTTCGTTGAAAGGTAGTGTGTATTTTTAGGACCAACACCGCTTTGATGCTGTAATCTCTCCTGAACCTCAATACCATGCTCTTCTAGGCCTTTTATTTTCAAGGGATTGTTAGTCATTAGTCGCACCTTCGACAAACCCATATCCTTCATCATCTCTGCTGCTACATCGTATGATCTACCGTCTGCAGGGAGTCCAAGAAGAAGATTAGCATCCAAAGTGTCATGACCTTGATCTTGAAGTGCATAGGCCTGAATTTTTGAATAAAGTCCAATGCCACGACCCTCCTGACGAAGATATACTATTGCACCTTTACCTTCTTCCTGAATTCGCTGCATTGAGGCTTCTAGTTGTGGTCCACAATCACACTTTAGCGAGCCAAAGGCATCACCTGTTAAGCATTCAGAGTGTATTCTAACAAGTGGTGGGGCATCGCCATCAGAAATATCTCCAGTGTACAATATCGCATGTTCTTTTCCATCGGGACTCTCAAATGCTCTTATTCTGAAGTTTCCATGTTCAGTTGGCAGGAATGAATCCGCTTCAATGGCATCAGTTGAAAAGCCTTCAATTTGTATTGTCATATACCTCGGATAGTTTGTTAGGTTATGAATGACTGTTTTTTTTCCTGCGGTCTCAAACATCGCATTATATACTCACAGGACTAGTGATGATCGATGTACACAGGCTCTGATGTCATTGATGTCGATATGCCTCGAGTCAGAGCAGTAAACAAAAAGAATCTAAATCATAATGGAGATTATGTTCTTTATTGGATGACTGCAACACGGAGATATCATTATAATTCAGCTCTTGAAAGAGCGATAGATCTAGCAAAAGATTTGTCAAAACCCCTTTTAGTAATAGAATGTATTTCGATCAGACATCAATTCTCAAGTGAAAGAATTCTGACATTTGTAGTGCAAGGAATGGTTGATAATAATCAAATTTTTAGAGATAAAAAACTTACCTACATACCTTGGATTGAGAATCACAAAGACTCTGGAGATGGCATGCTAAGGAAGTTATCTGAAAAGGCAATCATAGTAATAGTTGATGATTATCCTACCTACGTTCCTAGATGGGTCATGGAAAGAGCAGCAGAATCTTGTGAAATGAGGGTTGAAGCGGTAGATTCAAACGGCATAATCCCAATAAGATTTGCAGATAAGGCTCACAAAACTGCATACTCATTCAGAAAACACATACAAAGGAATTTGTTAGATGCAATTACTACAATGCCTTCAGAAGATCCTATGAAAGAGATTAGAGATAATCTGAGAATGGATAGTAACTACCTTTCAAAACTAATTTCTGATTTAAACTTAGAATTTCCTCCACTGGAATGGATTTGGAGAGTTGCAGAAGGTGGTAAAATAGGAAAAAAGGCGATGCAACCATTGGAAATTGATCACGATGTAGAATCAGTTTCAATAATGCGAGGGGGATTCTATGAGGCTCTACTAAGAATGGATAAGTTCATTGAAAACAAATTAGAAAAATACATTGAGGGAAGAAATGATCCAGATAATCCAGCTGTCAGTGGGCTTTCTCCATGGCTTCATTTTGGACATATTTCATCTTTCAGAATAGTAAAGGCCGTGTGGGAAAAAGAAAATTGGAGCTATGATGATACATGTCTAGAAGATATAGGGAAGGGATCAAGAACGGGGTGGTGGGGCGTCTCTGAATCCTCTGAAAATTTCCTTGATCAAATAATTACTTGGAGAGAATTAGGATTCAACTTCGCACACTTTAGAAGAGATCATAATTCATTAGATTCGATACCAAATTGGGCGAAGAAGACTTTGAATGATCATCGAGATGATGAAAGAACAAAATATTCATTTGAAGAAATTGAGGCCGCAAATACTCAAGATGAGGTTTGGAATGCCGCGCAAAGACAGCTATTGAGAACTGGTCATATGCATAACTATCTCAGAATGCTTTGGGGTAAAAGAATCCTTGAGTGGTCGCCTGATCCAGAGACTGCCGCTGATTGGATGATAAAAATAAATGATAGATGGGCATTGGATGGTAGAGACCCTAACTCTTACACTGGTATTTTCTGGGTTCTAGGAAGACATGATCGGGCATGGGGGCCTGAAAGACCTATATTTGGTAAGGTTCGTTATATGTCATCTGCAAATACTAAGAAGAAATTAAAATTAGAAAATTATCTCATCAAATGGGCGGAAGATGCACCATATCCAAGAAATATTCCGAGATGAAAAAATGTATAATTATACTCATGAAACTATTGTTGATGCGGATATTGAATCTACATTTGACTGGTTTGAACATGAAGGATCTTTCAGAAGATTGATGCCACCTTGGGAAGTTGCTGAAGAAGTACGTGCTGACGATTCTTTAGAAGTGGGTTCACAAAGAATTTTTCGATTTCCAGCACCAGGTGCACCATTTCTCAAAATGACATGGGTGGCAGAGCATACTGGTTATGAAAAACCAAATGGTAGAAAAAAAGCATACTTCGCAGATACAATGGTAAAGGGTCCATTTTGGAAGTGGGATCACGACCACTATCTTACAGAGGTTGATGGAGTTACTACTGTGGTAGATGAAGTCAGATATAACGTTCCATTTGGACCATTGGGGATGCTAGTTGACAAAGCACTTGGTGGATCTTTAGTTACTGGAAGAATTTCATCCATGTTTAATGCAAGAGAATTTAGATTAAAGAGAGATATGGAAAATCACAATAAATTTAATCACCTAGACAGGAAAAAAATTCTGATTGCTGGGTCATCTGGTTTGATCGGTACTCAACTAGTTGCTTTCTTAGATACTGGCAATCATGATGTTTGGAAACTAGTTAGAAGAGAAGCAGATTCCAATAAAAAAGAAATTTCTTGGAGTCCCTCAGAAGGAAAGATTAATCCAAGTGAAATAGAAGATTTTGATATTGTAATTCATCTAGGTGGTGTAGGAATCGGTGATAAAAGATGGAGTAAAAAAAGAAAGGCTGCAATTAGAGATAGTAGAGTTGATAGTACTACATTATTGAGCGATACACTAGCTAATCTAGAAAATAAACCTGAATTGTTCATGGTAGCAAGTGCAATAGGATATTACGGAAATAGAGGAAACGAAATTGTAGATGAAAATACTAGCATAGGTGATGATTTTCTTACAGAAATTTGTGAAAAATGGGAAAATAGTGCTGATTCTGCTAGGAAAGCCGGAATCAGGACCATTCATACTAGAACAGGAATTGTAATATCTGCAGTTGGTGGTGCATTAGGTAAAATGCTTCTACCAGCAAAAATGGGAGGAGGTGGTCCAATTGGAGGAGGGAAACAATGGATGTCTTGGATTTCAATGGATGATCAAATATATTCTATGTATCACTTGATGATGAGTGAGGGTACTGAGGGAGCATATAACCTTACAGCACCAAATCCAGTTAGACAAAAGATGTTTGCAAAAACTCTAGGTAAGGTTTTGAGACGTCCAGCATTCGCACCATTACCTGGATTTGTTATGAGGATAATGTTTGGAGAGATGGGTGTAAAACTAACTCTGGATAGTCAGAGAGTTATCCCTAAGAGACTTCAAGAATCTGGATACGAATTTACCCATAAGGATTTAGAACCTGCATTGAGAGATTCTCTAGGTAAATGGAGGTAGAATATGCAAGAAACCCTTGCTGAAATTAGAAATATCTCTGTAACTGGTAGAAAAAATAGACTCTATGGGGGCTTACTACTTATTTTGATAGGGATTATTGCAGTTTTGGAGGCTGCTGACAGCGCTACTCTACTAGAACTCACAATGATTTTTGGATTCTTCACTGCAGGATGTCTCGTCCTACTAGAATCTACTACACAAGTATGCGTTTATCATGGATTCATGGGTACTCATGAGTCTTCCTCTGGAAGAAAGAAGCATTCGGATAATTTAGTTGCCGCTGCTTGTAGAAGTAAGAGTTGGATAATAATATTCCAATCAGTAATTTTTGGGGTACTATCGATAGTAATCTCACTTTGGGTAATCACTTAATCAGAGAACCAAGGGTGTTTACCAAAGTGATTTCTTGGAACAATTTCGCCACTTAATGAAAAATGTTTGAAACCTAATAAAACTGATTTTAAGTAGGAGTTTAATCTTGGTTTAACCCATAAAAAATGTGGAATTATAGCAACAAATTTGGGTATTTTCGCGAGAATGAAAGGATAGACTGTAATTGTTAATTTTGAATGTATGCCTATGCTTTCAATAGTCCATACTACGAATGACTGAGGGCCATTTTCTTCACCTATTGATAATGAATAACCCTTGCCTTCTTCCCAAGACAGGAACTTTCTGATGTAGCTTCTACCATTCAAGTAAACCAATTTATCGATATGGTTGTCCTCCCCCCATGAAATAACTTCGTTTGATTTACAAAATGGATGATTATGATTCAAGTTCCCAGGTGGACTAATCAAATCCCATAACTCATCTCTTGACAATTCAAATTCCATAGATTTTGTTACTGATAATCTATTTTCATAATTAGACAACATTCTTCTCCCTCGACGATTTAATTGACTAATTTCCTTTCCACTTAGCTTCCTTGCGTTCGAGAAACGCTTGAACTCCGATTTCCTTGTCTTCAGTATCGAATAACGCAACGAACTCAGATCTTTCTGCTAATATTCCATCAGTCATTCCCAAATCAAGTGCTGCACGAACAGCACGCTTTGCTACCTTGATTGTGTATGGGGACTTTTTACCAATATTTTGCGCCATAATCATTGTAAAATTTTCAAGTTTTTCAGGCTCCACTACAGCATTAACCAGACCAAGACGAAGTGCCTCGTCAGCATCAATCATATCTCCTGTCATTACCATCTCCATGGCCTTACCGTAACCTACTATATTGGATAAACGCTGAGTACCTCCGCCACCAGGAATAAGGCCTAAATTAATCTCAGGGGTGCCAAATTTTGCACGATTACTCGCAATCCTGATATCGCATGAAAGTGCTAATTCGGTTCCACCACCTAGTGCGAAACCATCAACCATGGCTATTGTAGGCTTTGAAAGATTCCAAACTCTCTCCCAAGCATTATTTTCAAAAAATGGACGGACATCATCAGAATTCTTGCCAGCAAATTCTGAAATATCGGCCCCGGCCGCAAAAGCTGCAGGTTTCTGCTTCTTACCTTCAGCCGCAGGTAGAGGAGGTGCACCACGAATTATGATTACACGTATTGAGTCATCTGATTCGGCATCTGCACATGCATTTTTCAACGCTTCATGAGAAGATGAATTAAGTGCATTAAGCTTTTCAGGCCTATTGAGAGTCCAAATAGAAACAACTCCATCGGAGGGACTGATACCCTCAATTGGTATATTCTCAACGATAAGCGCATCATCACTCATAGACCCCCCCAGTAGGATTTATCGCTTGAATATATCACAAGACAGGAGGTGGCGGAGGAGGTGGCATTCCAGAAGGGCTGGGGGGTGGAGGTAAACCCCCTTCAGGAGGAGGAGGAGGTGGCATTCCAGAGATACTAGGAGGAAGGGGGAGTATCTCTGAAGATGGAAAATCATCTGGATTTTCTGATTCTGAAACCTTGTCATTAATCTGTAAAGGTGTTCTTAGTTTAAGAATACGATTTTCATCAATTCTAACATATGATACACCTAATGGTATACTGTTGTCAGGAGTTAAATTTTCTTCAATAACTTCGAGGTCATGGTCGGATCTAGAAAGTATCTTACCAAGATCCTCTCCATCCTCTAAATCGGTCCACATCCTTACCTTAGCGGCTCTTCTTTCAGCCAAGGCCATTCTCCTACGTCTCTCAATGCTACTTCTAATTTCAGCCCGCTTTTCTCTCCTATCCTTGACATAGGACTCAATTTCAGCCTCCATTTCTGATACTGCATCAGTTTCAACTACCAACTTTTGGGCGACTTTTTTTGATGAGCTGATAATAGGTATTTCCGAAACCGGTATATTGGCTAACATATCATTAGGTAATGTAGGAGGAGGAGGAGGGGCTGCTGGCATCGCAGGAGTAGCCACTCTTTTTCTATTAAGTCCTATTTCTTCGTCGGATTCAACAATTTCATTGTCAACTACTTCTGTTAAGATTGGTGATGGTTCATCAACTTCAACCTTAGGTGACACTGGTGGTTTTGGCAGAGGTCTTCGGCCAGAAAACACAAGTAAAGCAAGTAATGCCATTAAAACCACTCCAGAAGCAATTCGTATACCTATTTCCATAGTGCCCTGAAGCACCAGATAGGCAGGTGTACCGACTCCAATTAGAGTCAACAATAGAAGCCGAGTGTACGACACCATGACAGTTCCTAACCTAACACGCCGAGTTTTCTCACTTCACTTTGACGGGCTATCGATAAGAAATGATAATGATTTTAGTGCCTTTGCTCTGTGTGAGAATGAGGATTTTAAACTTGGTTCCATTTGAGCAAAGGTACGACCATCTCCTTCGCTTGGAATAAATACTGGATCGTAACCAAAACCACCTTCTCCTAGTCTTTCTTTTGAAAAAATACCCTTACAAATACCTATGGCCTTCCATTTTTTTTGGCCATCACTGATTATGGCTACTGCCCTATATTCGCCCTCTCGATTATTAGATTCAGACATTTTTTCTAAGAATCCATCAAGACCTAAATTAGAAAGTACACTTGCCGAAGATGCTCCCGGCCAATCTTTGAAGAAACTTGTAAAAACTCCTGAATCCTCTACAAGAATATAACTTCCTTCGAATTCTGTACCTGAAATTAAAGATAATGCCTGATCTATTTTCGACTCCGCTACAGAATCTAATCCTAGATGCTTTGGTTCTTCAAAATTAATTATTAATCCGTCTAAAGGTAGTGGTTCGACAGTATGTCCTAATTCACCAAATATATCTCTTGCTTCCTGAATTTTATATTGGTTACTGGTAGCGAATAATATACGCATAATATAGCCTCAAGCATGATATCTTACTCGACCACGGATCGCATTGAATCTTTCAATGACATCTTTGGCATTTGGCTCTGGTCCAGTTTCTCCAGATAAATATCCCTCTATCATTGCATCTAAAGAATTTTCAATCGAATAGTGGCTAGCAGTGAGACATTCATTTAATACCTGTAAATCCAAACCTAAGTGCTCTATTTCAGGAGATATTTTTGCTAATCCAAAATCTATCAAACTTAGATTACCATCTTCTGAAAGAATTACATTATGAGTAGTTAGATCACCATGAGAAAAACCAGCCTCGTGTAGCTGACGAATTAATTTACCAAAATTCTTAATTTCTTTAATCCCAGCAGTTCCATCCAAAAGAGCCTCATATAGAACTCTGCCATCAATATGAGACAAAAGCATCCAACCTTGCTCAAGATTAAGATTCAAAAGAATAGGACAGGGGAATCCTATCAATTGCATACGAGTTAAGATTCTTGCTTCTGTAGTTAATCTCTGACGAGTTAATCTACGTTCCAATGAAGGGTGTCTATATTCTTTAGGTTCTCTTTTTTTAAGAACCACTTTTCGGCCAAGCCAAGATCCCAAATTTACCTTTGCTTCAGCACCAATATGAAGAGTCTCTTGGTCCATCCACATTGGGATAGAGTCGGAATTCATGCTTCGCGGAGATGAGATGACTTGAAAGCGGTTACACCTGAGGGTTTAGTGAAAGGACATGACCATGCAGATGTCAACAACCCCCATACAAAGGGGTTCAATATCAACCAAATCTTACTCTGATGAGATTGTTGACAAGGAGGCTGGGAGATTATTTGAAGTCATTAATCAACCTAAATTATGGGATTTAGAAACTTGTCGCCACATAGCACCATTAACCCTTGAAATTAATGAACTTAAGAAAGAAAAGGATGTTTTTCTTATTGCTCATTCTTATCAGACACCGGACATAATTTATGGGGTAGCAGATTCCGTTTCAGATAGTTATACACTTTCAAAGGCTGCCCGTGATGCTCCACAAAATACAATTTTATTCTCTAGCGTACGTTTTATGGCAGAGACTGCTAAGATAGTTAGCCCTCACAAAACTATCATCCATCCATCTCCTGAGGCTGGATGTTCTCTTTCAGACTCTATAACCGCCCAAGATGTTAGAGCTCTAAAAGAAAAGTACCCCGATGTACCTGTTGCTTGCTACATAAATACAACTGCTGAAGTAAAGGCTGAGGTAGATGTATGTGTCACAAGTAGTAACTTCTTGAAAATCTGTGAGAGACTTCCTGGAGATAAATTGATTTTTGTTCCAGATAGGCTAATGGGCAAACATCTGACAGAGTATTTAGAGGGGAAAAAAGAAGTAATAAACTATCATGGAGAATGTTATGTTCATTCGACATTTACAGGTGAAAAAATTAAGTCTTGGCGTCAGAGATCTGCAGATCAAGGTATTTCTCTCAAAGTATTAAGTCATCCTGAATGTGACGCCGATGTAATCGCTGAAAGTGATATTGTAGGAAGTAGTGAAAAATTGATGAATGAGGCTATGAGATTAAGTTCAGAAGGTGAATCTGATATAATGCTCATAACTGAATGTGGCACTGCAGATAGGCTCAGAGCTGAAAGTGAAAACGAAATTAATCTGATTGGCACTTGTGTAATGTGCCGTTACATGAAAATGACACTTTTAGAAGACATACTTCAGGCACTTAGAGAACCAAGAAAAAATCAGATTATTGAACTTGATGAGGAGATAATCAAAAAGGCTCAAAAAAGTCTTAATGAAATGTTTAGACTGGCAGAATAATATTTTCAATTATCTGATTTATTTAATGAAATGTTCTTCTCACGGGCTGTCTGAAATGCTCTGAGTACTAAAAGAGGAATAAGCATTAGAATTGCACTCTGAAGTATTACTGATGAATAAGGCTCAAACGTTTCTTCAAGAGAATGAATTCTTATCTCAATTTCGCCATCTTCCGATTCTTCTATCCATGCAACACCAGAAATAAGAACTTGAGGTTGAGTCTGATCTACTTCTTCATCGATAGTCAATTGAGTTGTTTTATTAAGTTCAATATCATGTAAAAAAACATCATTAGCAGATAATCTATTTTCTTGAGGAATTGTTGGATCATATCTTGGAATTTGTAAGAATGAGACTTTTCCATGACCTATGCTGACAGAAGATGAAGGCCAAATAGGGTCCGAAAGTAATAGTTGAGTTCCTTCCCTCAAATCAATTAGAATAGTACGATTAACCGGTCCTATATCTACTACTGCAACGATATAATCGCCTTCCATTACAAGTTCTACTATTGTAGAATTTGAGTAATCTATAGGTTCTTCAAAGACATCCTCAAGAAATTCATCTAGAACTTCGTCGGTTGTATTGGCTATTGGAATATACCAAGCAGCCTGTTCCTGTTCTAGATGACTAACATGAATTACTGGACCATCGGATGTAGAATTCGCAACGGCGATTAATGGACCAAAATTGGCAGCCACGCTGTAAGGACCTGATGGAGCGGAAAATTGCTCAATTTGTCCTGAAGTGCTGATGTAAAGTAATTTATCATTGCAGACAGCTACAATAATAACTTCTTGATTGGAGTTTTCGGCTAGTAAAACGTCGATTAATGGACTATTTATTTGATCAGATATATCGAAATCAAGCGGCCACACCACTTTGCTAAAACTTTGATTTTTATCTGAAAAAGCCCAATATTCTAGGTTACTAGAATCAAACAACACAAAACCATTTTCAGAGGCTGAGACTTTTGGTGTGGAATTCCATCCTGCTATCGAGTTCATTGTAGACAATATTTCTGATTCTCTAGTTTCGGAGTTCCAAGAAATTACTTCGATTGTTCCGTTTTCATTTTCTTGAACTGTGACTAACCAATCTCCTGAGCCAGCAGCGTAAGTTGGCCATTCAACTCCTTCGACTGGAAAATCTTGATGTGTAGCATCCCATAAAAGAACAGTACCAGTACCCACTAAAATTGCAATAATTACTGCTCCAGTCTGTTTGCTAGAAGGTTCTCTAAATGGTTCGAATAATGAATTTACAGATCTTCTGAATTGTCTAAACCAGACCCTAGGATTGTCAATTAATCTAGCAACTCTACGAGAAAATAATCTTTCATCGGCAACAGACCAAATTGATGAATGAGTCTTTTCAGTGAGGGAGACTGCTAAAGTGGCAACTAGAATACCGCCAATAATATCTACAATCCAATGAATTCCTAAATACAAAATTGTGAAACCTGTGATCCAAATAAAAATCATTAATACGGTTCGGAATCGACTCCAGCGACCATCTTCATCCCATTTTACATAAGTCAGCCATACTGCAAATGGCAGGCCAATGTGTAAACTAGGCATACCATTTGTGAAAGGATCAATTCTAGTGAACCAATTATGTATAACTGGTGTAAGATCATATGCAATAGTTTCCATATCTGGAATATGATCTCCCGTCACTCTGACATTAAAGAAAAGATAGAATGGGATTGCAAGTATGTAAACCCAAAACATTGACAAAGATACCCGATCAGCCATATGTCTATCATCAAAATAAATTGGATACAAAAATGAGGCAAATGTAGCAGTCATAAAGCCCATTACATAGAAATGTGTTAAAACAATAGAAAGTATTTCATTCTGAAAAGACTCTTGTATCCAAAGTACGATGTCCCCCTCAATGGCATAAACATAAGGAGTCATGTCAAGTTGTGTGTTTGCCATCAAAATTCTATCAAGTTGATCCAATAAATCTTTCCAAAGATAAACCGAGAATACTACAATCATATGAGCCCAATAACGTCTAAACATATCAATAAAACCACTAATTCTTATCTTAGCCCAAGGTGGTTTAACAATAGGCATAAGTGCTATTGATAGAAGAATTGCACCCATTAACCAAGAGATGTATATGCCTGAACCACCAGCCATAGCGTTGTCTCCCCTTATACGATCGGAGAGACTGTGTGTCAAGAAGTCAACCCTAGATAGATTGACAGGATATTTAGCAAAAAAATCTAATTTAACCTAAGAAATCCTAACTTTAGAACTCTTTCTACCATCTAATTCTGATAATATATTTTTTACAACCAAATCAAAAGCCTCTGCCGTTGATCCATCGGGTTCAGCAATTATTCGATGTACACCGTCATCTCCACCACGTACTATCCCGGGATCAAAAGGAAGTGAACCAAGAAAAGGTACTTCCAATTCTTCTGCAGCAGAAGCACCACCTCCCGATTTGAAAATATCTAGAGTCACAGACCAAGATCCTGTAGAGTCTGTATGTACATCAATTGGAATACCAGAGGGACCAATAATGCTAATTTCACTATCAGGAGGTGCAGATCCTTTCAGATTATATCCACTCATATTTTCAACTACACCAAGACATTGGAGAGAGACAGTTTTAGCAAAATTAATTGATTTTCTTGAGTCCAATAGAGCAACCTCTTGAGGAGTTGTGACTATGACTACGCCATCTATTCCTGGAAGACTCTGAGAAACGGTTAATGGCTCATCACTAGTTCCTGGAGGGAAATCAATAATCAATGCGTCTAGTTCTCCCCAAGCAACATCACCTATGAATTGCTGAATTGCACCAAGCTTTATTGGACCACGCCAAATTACGGGTTTATCCGGATCTTCAAGTAAGAAAGCCATTGATATTACTTTCAAACCATGAGGCCCTATTGCAGGAAATATCTGGCCGTTCTCAACATGTAAATCTACATTCTCAATGCCTAGCATTTTCGGCACGTTAGGACCAGTTATATCGATATCCATCAAACCTACTTTCTTACCTTGACGAGCAAGAGAAAGTGCTAATCCTACTGAAACTGTTGATTTACCAACACCTCCTTTACCTGATAGAACCATTATTTTATGCTTGATTTCTTCATCCATTTTTGTCATTCGCATTTTTCTCATCATCTGAGCATAGGCCTGCTCCATCTGCACTTTCTGTTCAGGTGAGGCCGAATCTTCGGAAGGTAGTTCTTTGATGTCTGATATTGGTTCCGGTCCCGAATGATGAGATATTGGCGAATCAGGCATCATTACTACTGACACTGTGAATTATACTTGAAGGCTTGTTGAGTAGCGTCTGAAAAAAATTACTAACATAATGTTACAATCTATTTTAGAAATTATGAGGTTTTAAATTTCCACTATGTTTGCCCGGACTTGTGCGTCTACTATTTGTCTGTGTGGGAAACACTTGTAGAAGTCAAATGGCTGAAGCCATAGCTAGAGATATGGGGCATCATGCATCATCAGCAGGAACACATCCAGGAATTGCTGTAGCTGAAAAATCAATTTTAGTTCTAAAAGAAATTAATATTGAAACCGATGAACTCAGACCGAAGTCAATAGAAGAAATTGATACCGAGGGTTGGGACATGATAATTAGTATGGGTTGTGGTGTTCATTGTCCGATGCTACCAATTGATGAAGACTGGGGTCTGGAAGATCCTGTGGGCAGATCAATTGAATTTTACAGAGAGACTCGTGACACCATCATTCAGAATCTCAAAAGGCTCTCAGCATAACAGACCGACGCTTAGAAAAACAATTCAGGCTTCGCAATCCATACACGAGTGTAGTGTAGTGGTTATCACCGGGCGTTGCCAACGCCTGAACCCGGGTTCAAATCCCGGCACTCGTACCAAAAAATCAATTCAAAAGATCCCTCTGGAATGTGAAATCTGATCAATCTAATTCTGAGTCTCTGAGAGTCATAACAACTGCAGTTGCAGCCAATGATAAAAGAAGTAGTAATCCTATGATAACCAAAGAAGTGGAATTTTCAGATAACCAATCTGAACTACTGCCTCCTGAAGTACTCTCTTCGACTATTGTAATGGAAAACATTTGCTCTTCAATTGGAGTCATTGATTGGAAAATATCAGATGCTCTAACCTGAAAGCCGATTTGACCAGAACTTAGTGTTGAACGAAGGCTGAACTCCATTGTAAAAACACCATCATTAGCAATTCTATCGGCACCAGTTCCATCATCAACAAGAGAAAGCCAAGTCTCAGATTTACCAATTGGAGCTAATCTGCCGATCTTAGTTTGAGCGGAAGATACACCGTCTGGATCATCTATGGTTACTTCCATTAGATAAGATGTGCTTTCTTTTTTGGGTATCTCTAATACTGAAACCCAAGCTCCATCTTTAATGAATGAGATATTTGTGATAGTAGGTGCCTCATTAACTATGGTCACTGACACACCATCATCTAGGAATGCAGAACCTCCTTGAGTATCTGAAACTTGTAATGGTATGGTTTTCGCACCAGGGGCAAGTGAATTTGGGACTGTGAATTCACCGACCCATTTGTTTAATCCCATATCAAAATCAAGTTCAACTAATTCACCGCCAGAACTCAAAAGGTCGACCATTACGTACTCAACACCATGACCATCCTCTGCACCTATACTTACACTGATTGAGTCACCTCTGTAAGCAACATTGGGAATGAACTCCCGCGAAGTTATTCTAGGCGCTGCATTCGTTATGGATATCTGATCAAATGCTTCTACATCAGTCCAAAGATCGTTCATGTGAACCGATACATTTTCAAGCCCAAATTCTAATCCTTGATATTCGATAAAAGAGGTCCAAATGGAGTCATGTATTACTGCATCGCCATTTAATCCAGAATCAGAGAGGGTTACCAAGCCTAGACCGAATACAGATAGATCTACAGTTACGCCAATCACATCAGTGTCTACATCTTCTATCAATGCTTCAATATGAGCAGACCCCCCTTCAGTATACAGGACACCCTCTCTAAATGAAAGAGAGAGCAAATTTGGAGGTGTATTTTCCGCCGCTGTAATTATTGAGGGATAAAGAACTCTCTCAAGATTTTGATTTTCAATCAGACGAACTACACCATTATCATCTACTCCAGGAAGTTCAAACTCAAATATTCTAGAAGCATTATGAACTAGTCCTGCTAAAATACCTTCATTGATTACGTTACCAAATCCTGTAAGGTTTTCGTTATCAGAAATTATTTCCCACTCTGCAAGTTCAACCATATGGCCGTCCGCCAAGCCCTGAGATATTCCTATGACTCTGATCATTGGAGTTATACCTTCGGTACTAGTTGGAAATGAGTCCCCAATCTTTAGAATTGAAGGAACGATTCCGCTCTCTCTAAATCCAGTAATGTTTAGATCTCCATCATATGAAGGTCTTTCTGGTTCAACTATAATTGGTGAAATCTCAGGATATTCATTACTCGTATTACCATTATCCTCTACATATTGATAACGTATAATACGATTTTCCCAATCAGTTTGAGGTACTGTATATTCAAAAGTCAAATTATGTTCAGCCTGAAAATCCTGAGATATAGGGCCTATTGGAGTTGAAGAGACATTGAACCAAACTTCATTCCGTATAATGTCAACTTCAAAATTTTCTCCAGTTGAATTTGACTGTATGTCGGATTGCTCAATCTGGCGTACTAATCCGAAAGAGCCTGATACATCACCAGAATATTCTCCATCAACAATGAGGCGATCCTCAACAACTTCGCCTCCACGTTCTTCAATATGAAGATCTGAAATTGTACCATTTACTTGTACATTGAATTGATCTTCTCTGATTGGAAAACCAAAATCTCCTGAACCTTTTATTTTCAAAAGGCTATCTTCTCTGATCCCATCAACCCATTTTTCTCGAGATCTGAATTCATCTAGTTCGAAGCTAAAAACTTCATCGACAGACTGAATACGAACAGTCATATTCGCTTCAATCTGATTATCTGAAAGTCTGCGAACGCCATCTTCATCCCAAGTTTCAAAATAAAACACCGATAGTTCTCCAAATGCACCCTCACTACTATTGTTTGAACCACCATTGAATGAAAGATGTCCTGTAGCATCGATTCGAATACGCTCTGTAAGTATTCCATTTTGCCATGATCTTAGGATATAGGCATCATTGACTATTGCCTCAACACTAATATCATCATCTTCTGAATTACTATCAAATTGAAGTTGGCCAACTCCTCTCATTTCAAATATTTGACTCGTAATTTCATTTCCCTCGTGAGTCTCATTCATCCATACACGATCTAGATCAAGTGAAAGAATGATCTGTTCATTACCAGTATCGGCATTCAGAAAAAGACTGCCATTACCTAATTCACTGGCGGTTAGGACTTCTCCTTGACGCTTTTGCCAGCCTCTTCCTTCAAAGTATAATGTTGAATCATCACTCTCAGAACCATCTAATTCCCAAGTAGTTTCACGTGTTATTTCATGATCTGATGTGGGTTGATTCCACATGGTCATGTTGAATGATCTTGAACAAGATGCTTCAGATGTTTGAACATTAATTTCGATCTCATCTAAGAAAACGGGTTCTGATGGAATTATGATATCAACTTCTCCACCAGCAACAACAATTGATGAATTAACCTCTGTACCTATTACTATCCCCTCGCGGATATGATTAATATCAACTGTAACTGCACTTGGAGATTCACCATTTTCAAATGCTGGATCAAAAGTTACTAGATATCTGTGTATAATCAAATCTAGCACAAATTCTCCTGAATCGTCAAGACCATTTTCGATATCCCAATCGACCAGAATCTCACAATTTCTTTCCGGCTCTACATCATCGGCTACAACAAAACCACTCATGGGTGCTAGAAGCATTATGCAGAGAATAAGTATGGCCGTGAACCTATTGAGCACAACCTTTCCTTGAGACTCTATGGTTTGAAGACTTCCCCAACATGACCATGATTGATCTTTAGAACAGTGGTTCATCCCAGTCTTCTTCATCTTCCTCTTCCATCAAGCGTTCCTTCCATAGTGAAGTAGGAACATCATCATAGACGCCGGCGTATGGATCTTCATCTTCCTTATTTTCTTGTTCCAACATCGCTAAACGAGCGAATTCTCGTGCATCGGCCTTGAATTTCCAATAGTGAATTCTCCACTCTCTACCATCCCATAGAGTAGTCTCTTCTGATTCTGTTGTCAGAAGATCGTAGTCTTGCAGTTGATAGAATAAATTTCGATCAGTGGGCTCCAATGCATTATCTATTATACGATTAGAGAATCCAAAAAAACCGAGCGCATGTTCAGCTATTGATTCGGCAACAATCACTTCCATGTCCATGTCGACTTTTCGACGGATAGCGAGAGTTAACTCTGCAAGCGTCATTCCCATCGCATCTTACCCCAGTGTATGAATATGGGAACCCGTTCTATATCAATAATCGCACCATAAGTTCACAATTTACATTCCTTAATTTTCAAAATATGATAGTGCGAAGTGATTAATCCACAACTCATAGCCGACAGGACATGGAGGGAGATACTACGCCGACCTTTCTAGGGCTCGATGAGGAGTCAGAAGGTCCTTGGGATGTTGTTTTTATTCCAATACCATTTGAAATGACAACTAGTTGGGGAGAAGGCACTGAACATGGCCCTATGGCTACGATTGAGGCCTCTTCTCAAGTTGAATTATATGATCCACTTTTGAAAGATGAATTGCCTTGTGGAATGCGTTTTCATACTGCAAAACCTTGGAGCTCAAAGGCAGGAACTCTAAACGAACAACTAGAATCAATATCTGAATTTCTGAAGTCTTGGATTGTAAGCGATACTTTTCCTGTTATACTCGGTGGTGAACACGGTATATTGCCTCCAATTGTTAATGCACTTACTGATCATTCATGTATAAGTGGAGATCTATCGAAATTGACTATAATACAGATTGATGCACATGCTGATCTCAGAGATTCATTAAATGGAGAAAAGTTCAGTCATGGAACTGCTGCAAGAAGATCTCTGGACGCCGGAATAGGGAATTTGATACAGATAGGAATACGTGCACTTTCTCTTGAGGAATCAAAACTGATAGAAATGGATGACCGAATTGATACGTTTTATGCACGTGACTTATTTAATCCAATTAATGGAAAAATGGAATGGGATAATCTGATTAAAGAAATTAAAAAATTGTCTGGTCCTGTCTGGATTACATTCGATGTTGATGGCCTAGATGGATCTCTCGTTCCAGATACGGGTACGCCGGTTCCAGGAGGACTTACTCACTGGGGTGCTGTTGAGATTATAGAAAGAATTTTTTCATCTGAGGCTAATGTAATTGGAGCAGATATTAACGAGATTGTACCAGGAAGCGATCGATTGACTCAATTTAATGCGGCCCTTATTGCCACTAAGATAACTTCCTGCCATATTGCCAACTTATTGGACAAAAAGGGAGAATGATTGAATCGTATTGCCTCGTCAGCGGCGCTATGCGCCGCTTGATGTTAGCCATGGTCATCTCTTCTTTGGTTATTGTTTCAGCATCTCCAATCATTACTGCAGAACAGGAATGGCCAGGAGAACCAATTGATAATCATGTTCACATGACTTGGGCCGCAATGACAATTGAAGTCAATGATTGGGCAGACGATAACCCCGATATTGTCGACTTAGTTGACATTGGTGATTCAGAGCTTGGAAAAACTCTCTGGGTTGTTAGGTTATCTGATTGGTCCATGGAAACAAAAGCTGATGGGAGTCCGAAAGAAGTCATCTACATCGATGGAGGACATCATGGCAACGAGTACCTAGGTACCGCTCTAGCATGGCTGTCTGCAAAATGGTACATCAATGGTTGGAACAATGGAAATGAAGAAGCGATTCGTGTCTTGCAGAACTCAGAAGTTCATGTTCTGATTATGCTCAATCCGGATGGAAACGATTTTGATACACGTTGGAATATCAACCAAGTTGATTTAAATCGAAATTACAATCATTATTGGAATACCTGTTCGCCAACACAACCCGGAACGAGTGCTTTTAGTGAATCTGAAACACTTGCAAATTCAATTTACATGAACACTGAAGTTCCTGATGCTGATCTGTATGTAACCATGCATACTGGGGTTTGGATTATGCTTTATCCATGGGGTAAATGGCCTGAGCAGCCCTCCGATTGGGAATTATTTCATCAGATTCGTGATGATGTTCATGCAAATATCTCAGATATACCTATTCGAAATGCAAATCAGGGTTTATACCCCAATTGTGGAACAAGTAGAGATTATGGATACGGTGTTATGGGATTCCCGACATTCACTTTCGAAACCGATGATGAACAGTTTGTTCCAGGCTCATTTGAATCACTAAATGAAAGGCTAGAAGAAGAAATGGATGTGATGCGATATCTAATAGAAAATATATGGTATTGGAGAGCAAGACTATCAATAACATCATTTGATTTTGATGGTAATAATATCAAAATTGATGTTAGTAACTTAGGTAGAGCTACTACTGCAAATGCAACTGTTCGGTACATAGATCAAGGTAATGTTCTTTGGACATCGGATGTATTTGGAGTAAATGCAACCAATAGTTCAAAGATAATTCTTAGTGCTTCAAATTTGACAATTTCAGAAAGTGGTAACTTTGAATTATACTATCAAAAAAGAGTTATTGACTCAAGTATGTGGGTTTCAGAATCTATTAACTCAACATTGATCATGATCAAGAATTCTGAAAATGGGTTTTTACCATCGCCTTCAATTATCCTAAGTATTGTGTGCATTTTATTTGCAGCAGCAAATCCTCGAGAAAATAAAAAATGAATACTATTCACTGACTTTTGCCCCCAAATAGTGATTTATTGATAGAATGATTTGTAAACTAATTGATAATCGGACATTTAGGGCTATTTATGCAAGTGAGTAATAATGAATTCAATGGTATCGGATCGCAACTTATTCTACCACTTTTTAAGGGAAATAAAAAGCCGCCAAACAACTCACTTATGGGATTAAATAAGAGTCAAAGAAATCTTGTGAAACAAGCATTGACCAAGGAAAATTTTGATGCTAAAAAAGGAACGATGATGGCTCTTTGGACGCCAAAATGTAATATTATTCTTGTAGGCATGGGTGATAAAGACAGTTTGACTAGTAAAAGAACAAGAAATACTGGCGCCCGACTGATTGCCAACATGTCTAAGAAGAAAGGATGTGAAATAACAGTAAGATTCACAAAAGGATGGACGAGTGAACGAATGATCGATTTTGCGGAAGGGATGATGCTTAGAGACTATGAATTTCTAGAACATCAAGAAATTTCAGACGACTACATAAGTAATCCTTGGAAAATAGAATTTCAAGCAAGTAGTAGATATCAAAAAGAGCTTACTGATGGTTTGAAAGAAACTCACTCTATTGTTTGCGGAGTTCATCTGGCTAGAGACCTGGGTAATGAGCCAGCAAATATCCTCTACCCTATGGAATATGCAAGAAGAGCACTAGAATGGGCTGAAGGGAAAAATAATGTAGAAGTTGAAGTTTATGATTGGGAGCAATTACAGGAATTTGGAATGGGGGGTTTGATTAATGTGGGAAAAGGAAGTGAAAGGAAGCCCTGTATGGTACTTTTCACGTTAAATCCTGAAGCAGATAAAGGGATTCAAAGACCCTGTATTGTAGGAAAGGGAATTACTTTTGACACTGGAGGAATTACACTAAAGTCCGGAAGCGGAATGTGGGACATGAAGTACGATATGTGTGGTGCTGCGGCTGTATTTGGATTGATGGAGGCACTTCAATTAACGAAATACAATAGACGGGTAAATGGCATTGCTTGTTTAGCTGAGAATATGCCTGGATCCGGCGCATATAGACCGGGAGATGTATTTGAGACATATTCAGGAAAGACTGTCGAGGTCTTCAGTACCGATGCAGAAGGTAGAAATGTTCTATCTGATGGATTATGGAAAGCCGGTGAGTTTGATCCTGAATATATTATTGACTTGGCCACCTTAACTGGAGCAATTGTAACTGCCTTAGGAAATCAAATATCAGGAATGTGGTCAAACAATGATATGCTTGCTAAGAAAGTAGAGAAGGCGGCCAAAAGATGTGGCGAACCCGTATGGAGAATGCCACTTAATGACCAATTTAGGAAGTACATGACCGACTCTGCGTTTGCAGATATAAGAAATGGTTCAATAGGAGGTAGAGCAGGGTCATCAAATGCAGCTGCTGCTTTTCTTGAATTCTTTGTCCCTAACCGAAACTTCGAAAAGAAAGGTGAGAAAATACCTTGGATTCATCTAGATATTGCTGGAACCGCATGGGGACCGGGGTCAAAGGCTCGTTCAGAAGGATATAATCCATTATTCCAATATGGGACATCTGGCGTACATGTTAGAACCCTATACAGAATGATCACTGAGGAATGATTCAATCTTCATCTTCGCTATGATTCCAATCAGGAGTGCTTGGTTCGACTTTTGCCCACAGGACGTCATCAATACGCAGAACACTAATTGCTGCCTCGGTTGCACCTATTATTGCTTGGCTAGAGACAAAAAGTGGATCATGTATCCCTGATTTAGATACATCACAGATTTTACCAGACATGACATCGAGGCCTATCCATTCTCCTTTTTCTGACTGTTGAGCCGATAAAGCAAGGATATTATCAATTGGATCGAGGCCCGCATTTTCAGACAACACTCTTGGAATAATTTCTAATGCGTCTGCGAATCCTTCTATTGCTAATTGCTCACGACCTCTTTGGCTAGTCGAATAAGCACGAAGATGGCGAGCAAGGTGAATCTGTGTTGCTCCTCCACCAGGAAGGATAAAAGGGTTATTTACAAGTCTGAAGGCAACTCCTAATGCATCATCAAACGCTCTTTCAGATTCTTCACGGATAATAGGAGTTGTACCTTTTATTATTGCAGTCATTGCTTCTCCTTCACCTTCAATAGTAAGGTGCCAAGTATCATTAATTTTTGTTTCAAATCTTGATAAATATGAGCCAGTATCAGATTTTTTAAGGCGGTTCATGTCACGAATCATTGATGAACCTGTCAATATACAAATTCTCTCAAGATCTTCCCTTTCAAAGCGTCTGTAACTTGTTATTCCAGCATCTCTAAGCATAGGAATTGCTTCATCTGAAATTCCATCACGTACACAAAGTAGGTCTACTGCATTATCTTTGAGTGACTTAACCATCCTTTCTAGGTGAGTTGTTTTCCGTTTTTGAAATCCGGAAATTACTCCAGTATCATTTATCTCAATTTGAGCATCTAACTCTAATGACAATGGTTCGAAGCCTCCATCTAATACCACAATTCGGCCTGTTTCTGAATCTTTAGGTGTGGATGAGTCAAGACGTTTTTTACGTACAACTAAGCCCCTTACTAGTTCGCTATCGGACGCCTTTCCACTAGAAATTTGGAGTCTTTTAACTCTTATTTTTTCAACATCATCACTACCTTCTATCGAAGAAAGGATATTCGCTGCTTCAAGTGCTAATTCAGTCATTTTTCCAGCCAAAGAAGAGTCCACCTTACCTGCTAGCGTTGTTGAAATAACATCTTTCATCTGCTTATCATCAGCATCCCTCGCAATCATTTCAATCTGTTTCATTGATTCTTCGCATGCTAATTGATATCCTTTCATAATCAGTGAAGGATGAACTCCAATACGTGAGAGCTCTAATGCATTTCTCAGCAATTCGGCTGTCAAAAGAACCGAAGTTGTTGTACCATCTCTTGCAACTCTATCCTGAGCAGAACTTGTAGCAATCAATAGATTCGCTGTGGGATGCTCTACTTTTGCAGTCTCTAAAACAGTTACTCCGTCATTTGTAACTAGCACTGAACCATTTTCATCTACCAACATTTTGTCGGCACCTCGGGGCCCTAAAGTAGAACGTATGGCTCCAGCAAGAGCTATGGCCGCGTTGACATTATTCACCAATGCAGAACGACCCTCTATACGGTCAGTATCCTGTAAAGCGACATCATGCTCAGACTCGACCATGAAATACTCCAAAGGCCTTTTCGATTTGAATGCATGCAAAAAGAATCAAGGAATATTACTGACATACTTGCCTCGGGCAAATTACTGCATTCATTACCGTTTGATTAAAATATAGGCAACTAGTCCGACTATACAACCTGAAGTTGTGTAGTGGTATTATGGAAAACGTAGATCGTGACGATTTTGAGGAAAAAATGATTCAAGAAATGTCACGAATGTTTGCTGATATGGGTATGCCAATAGATACTGAATTATTACAAAACCTGATACGTCAAGTGAGAGAACAATTTGAAGCAATGGGTATGGATCCTGAAAACATGAAGACGGGGGATATTCGTATGGCTGTAAACTCGGATACTGAAGATTTTAGAAAACAAATGGAATCTATGTTAAATGGCCCCGGTGGTATGGCTGATTTATTCAAAAATATGGGAATTAACGTGCAATTCCAAGGTTCCAGTAATGTTGGAGATGTGATTAAACCAGCAGAAGTTGAAGTAAATATTGACGATCTAGTAGATGGTGATCTAGAACTTCCAGTTGAAGATGTTTTCATTCATGAAGATCGTATGTGTGTTACTATTGACATCTCCAGATTATCTGGCCTTAAGTCAGAAGATGTTGAACTTAACATCACAGATAGTGGTCGAGTTCTACAATTAATGAAAACTACACAGTTAAGGCCACTGAAGCGATACAAACTCCCACATTCAGCAAAGAATATTGCTGAATGGAATGTTAATAACGGGATTCTTGATGTTAAATTTGATATCAGCAAAGACTGAGAAAACTGTAAAAAATGAAGCATAAATTAAGGAGTGAATGAAATGAGTGAAGCAGTTATTGGAATAGATCTTGGAACAACAAACAGTTGTGTGGCAACTTTAGAAGGAGGTCAGGCCACAGTAATACCTAACTCAGAGGGAAGCCGAACTACCCCCTCTGTAGTAGCTTTTACGAAGGATGGTGATCGCCTAGTTGGTATCACTGCAAAGAGACAAGCAGTAACCAACCCAGAACGCACAATAATGTCCGTCAAGAGAGAGATGGGTAGAGAGTGGAAGAAAGAAATTGATGAAGAAGAATACACTCCTCAAGAAATATCAGCATTTGTATTGCAGAAGTTAAAATCTGATGCTGAGGCTTATCTTGGCCAAGAAGTGACTCAGGCTGTAATCACCTGCCCTGCCTACTTTGATGATGCCCAAAGGAAGGCCACTCGCGATGCTGGCAGGATTGCTGGATTGAACGTATTACGAATTATCAATGAGCCAACTGCGGCTGCTCTAGCTTATGGGGTTGACAAGGAGGAGGATCAAACAATACTTGTTTATGATTTAGGAGGAGGTACATTCGACGTATCGATTCTAGAGATTTATCTTGTAGATGGTCAACCTCAAATTGAGGTCAAAGCAACCAGTGGCGACAATAGGCTTGGTGGCGACGATTTCGATGAAACAGTCATAGAATGGATATTATCTGAATTCAAGAAGAATACCGGTATAGATCTTTCAAGTGATGCACAAGCTATGAGTCGCTTGCGTGAAGCGGCTGAAAAGGCAAAGATAGAGTTGTCTGGGACCGGAAATACACAAATCAATTTGCCCTTCATCACAATGAAAGATGGGCAACCAGAACATCTTGATCTATCACTATCTAAGGCGAAATTTGAGAAACTTATTGGAGGACTGATTGAGCGTACAATGGCTCCCACACGTCAGGCGATGAAGGATGCTGGAGTTTCCAAGGGAGAAGTGGATAAGGTAATCTTAGTCGGAGGATCAACCCGTGTCCCTGCAGTTCAAACTGCAATTGAGAAGGAAGTTGGTAAGGCACCATTCAAGGGTATCAATCCTGATGAAGCAGTTGCTGTAGGAGCCGCCCTTCAAGCAGGAATTATCGTCGGTGACGAGGGGGTAACTGATGTACTACTTCTCGATGTTACTCCTCTAACTCTCGGTATCGAGACACTGGGTGGAGTGACTACTACAATGATCGAGCGTAACACAACAATCCCTAGTCGACGTTCCGAAGTATTCTCTACAGCCTCGGACAATCAACCAGCGGTCGAAGTTCATGTCTTACAGGGAGAGCGCGAATTCTCCAAGGACAATACAACCCTTGGTCGATTCCATCTTATGGGTATTCCGCCAGCTCCTCGTGGGATTCCGCAGATTGAAGTTACCTTCGATATTGATGCTAATGGTATCGTCAATGTATCTGCAAAGGACCTAGGTACAGGAACTGAGCAATCGATTAAAATCGAAAGTCAAACATCCTTGTCAGAGGACGAAATACAGGCTAAAATTTCTGAAGCCGAAGATTTTGCTGAAGAAGATAAGCGTCGTAAGAGTCGAGTTGATCTACGAAATCAAGCAGATAGCATAGTTTACCAAACTAGGAGAATGCTAGATGAATCTGGAGACAAACTGAGTGAAGAAGACAAAGACCCAGTAAATGAGAAACTCGATGAACTTGAAGCATTGATAATGAAAGAAGGAATACACATTGATTTTGAAGAACTAGATGAGGCTGCAATACAAACTAAGATGGGTGAACTGGAACAGGTTATGCATGGAGTCTCTACAAAATTGTATGAAGCTGCGGCGGCTGAAATGGCTGAACAACAAGATGTGAATGAGCAAGAAGAAGACTCAGACGAAGTAGTGGAAGCTGACTTTGAAGTCGTTGATGAAGATGAGAATTAATCTCTGATCCCATTTATCATAGCATCACATAGAGCATCTAAGTCATATTCTGGGCTCCAACCCCAGTCCTCCCTTGATGATTGATCATCTATAGAATCCGGCCAAGAGTCAGCGTACTTCTGCCTAATATCTGGATTAAAATCACAAGTGAATCCTGACACTCTAGATGCCACTGCGTCTGCAAGTTCAGATGCAGTAAATGAAACGCCTGAAACATTGTATCCGCCTCTAGCGTCTCCAATTCTATCTAATGGAGTTTCCATTAATGAAATGGTTGCTCGAATGGCATCCGACATATACATCATAGGTAACCTAGTATCCGAACTAACGAAGCAATCATAATGACCAGTTTCTAAAGCAGAATGGAAAATTTCAACAGCATAATCCGTTGTTCCACCTCCTGCTGGTGCCTTGTAAGAAATTAGTCCAGGATATCTGATTCCGCGTACGTCAACCCCATACTGTTTCCAATAATTCATTGCAAGTCTCTCGCCCGTCACCTTAGTTCTACCATACATCGTAGTTGGATTAAGTGGACATATTTGTGGAGCGTGTTTAGGCGCATCCGGCCCAAATACTGCAATTGAAGATGGCGCAAATACTCGAAGATTATGCTTCCTAGCAGCCTCAAGAACTGTTATTGTGCCACCTACATTTATCCGCTCACATAACTCTGGGTTTTTTTCTCCAGTGGCACTAAGTATAGCGGCTAAATGATAAACAGTACCAATATCTTCCTCAGTAATCACTCGATCAAAATCATCAGCATCTATTACACTTAGATACCTAAATGGTCCTCCTGTGACACAAGGATGATCCGGTAGATCTCTAACATCAGTAGCCAATACTTGGTGAGTGCCGTGTTTCTTACGTAATTCTTCAGTTAATTCTGTACCAATTTGACCTAGCGCACCAGTTACCAAAATTCGGGACCCCCGAGTGTCGGCCATGGAGTTACGGAAGTCAGGCGATACTTAGACTTGCGAGAAGTCCTAATCAAGATAATTCTCATGTATTGAGAGAGCCAAGGTTGATATGCCAAGCATGTCGGCTTCAAACCCCGTTGATTGCATGAAGTATGTCGTAGTCACGGGTGGCGTCCTCTCTGGACTGGGTAAAGGAATAACTGCTTCTAGCATCGGTGTTTTGCTCAAATCTGCAGGACTGCGGCTCACCTCAATCAAAATTGACCCCTATCTAAATTCTGATGCTGGGACCATGTCCCCATTCGAACACGGAGAAGTTTTTGTCTTAGATGATGGTGGCGAAGTTGATCTTGATCTAGGAAACTATGAAAGATTCCTAGATGTTTCTCTAATGCGTGATAATAACATAACTACTGGAAAAATGTATGCTAATGTAATTGAGCGAGAAAGAAGAGGAGATTATCTAGGGAAAACTGTCCAAGTCGTCCCTCACATTACAAATGAAATTCAGGACTGGATTGAAAGAGTTGCACACTTACCAAGTGATGGTTCCGATCAAACACCAGACGCTTGTGTAATAGAATTAGGTGGAACAGTTGGTGATATTGAAAGCGCCCCCTTCATTGAGGCTTTGAGACAGTTCCAATTCAGAGTAGGTCAAGAAAATGTTTGCTTTGTACATGTGAGTTTAGTTCCAGTAATGGGTCCTGTCGGGGAACAGAAAACCAAACCGACCCAACATACCGTCAAAGAATTACGAGGATTAGGGATTATCCCAGACATACTAGTTTGTCGATCTGAGAAGCCACTTGAAGATGAAACTAGGGCTAAATTAGCTGCATTTTGCCATGTTGGAAAAGATGCTGTAGTCTCGGCTCATGATGTCTCAAATCTTTATCAAATTCCCATTTCTCTTTATGAACAGTCAGTTCTTACTAAAGTTAGCGAACATCTGGGATTCAAAGTTCCGGATTCTCTACCCACGCTTGATGAATGGAGGCAAATGGCAGACAAGGTCGATGGATTAAATCAAGAGGTCAATATTGCAATGGTGGGGAAATATACCGGATTATCAGACTCCTATCTTTCAGTAATAAAGGCTCTACAGCACAGTGCACTAGCAGTAGATAGAAAGCTAGTGATAGATTGGATTGAGTCGACTGATCTAGATCCAAATGAAAAAACTGACAAGCATGATGAGGCTTGGGCGTTGTTAAAGAAAGCAGACGGAATCTTAGTACCAGGTGGATTTGGTATTAGAGGGGTTGAAGGGAAAATTGCCGCAGCAAATTATGCGCGTGTTAACAAAATCCCATATCTTGGGGTTTGTTTAGGATTACAAATTGCAACTATTGAATTTTGCAGGAATGTATTAGGTATGAAAGATGCAAATTCAACTGAATTTGATGAGAATACGCCTAATCCAGCCGTTGTTTTCATGCCTGAAATTTCAAAGACGCATATGGGAGGAACTATGCGTCTTGGAACTAAACCGACTCCTTTT
>DAIJ01000029.1:1140-7379 GCA_002498725.1 Euryarchaeota archaeon UBA23 | reverse complement strand
TTATTTCCTAATACAATAGAACACTACATGTTGCTCTTCAAAAACTGAGATGTCGATAGTCTCAATTAGATCTAAATGATTACTACTCTCTATTACTCGCTTAGAGTGAGCAAAACGTTCGTCATCTCCGCCTTCCATCCACCTCTCACTTGCAGCCTTCAAGGATAGTAAAGCGACACCATTTTGATTTAGAAATTGAGATGTCATTCGAACAAATGTTTCAGCCTGATCTCCTATGCTCAGATCTTGATGCAACCAGTCTACCTTTTCATAAAGATAAGGTGCAACAGATAATGGTTTTCTAGCATCTCCAAGTACAGGAGTAAGACCCGGTCTCTTCTCGGCCAATTTAACCAAATTACGCATCATTCTTGGAGATATATCAACTGCAATTATTCTACCATTATGGTGATTTCCCGCACCGCATACATGATCATGAATATGACTTACAGTACTCCCAGTAGAAGCTCCAAGATAAAGACAAATTGAGCCTGGATTTGGGATAATTTCGCTAGCCTTTCCCTTCATTTTTAGAATACTGGCGGCGACTTTAGAACGTGTTGGATCCCAACGACGCCATTCAGTTCTACCATCCTTTTTTCTTCTTTCATTAGTCACTGAAACACCCTTAACAGCATTTCTAGTCCATAACGAACGACCCTCCCTACGAACCCCCCATCCAATTTTTACTGGCTTAGGCATTAAGCTCACCTTCTATTGGGTGGCTTAGGAAACTTAGACTTGATAGCTTCAGTTTCACGATGAACTGCGGCTACTTTCTCTGAATCCCAAGGTTCGCCTCCAAAATGATCACAGCGTACTGCTATCGATGCTTTTCCTGCTAAGAATCTAGCAATTTTACCTCTAACCCAACGAGGCGAACGTGAAATTTGTGGCATACTGAAAAGTATTGCACCATGTTTAGGAGGAGGGGCACCTCTACGATGAGCAGCCATTGCTGCGTGTGCTCCTAGAACTTGAAGAGAACCTGAAGGCATTCTTGCAAGACGCTCACGACTTCCTGCTAATGTAACTAAACGTGCTGCGCCAAGTGGACCAATTAAAGCAGAAAGTGAGGGGACATGTTTCTCTGCAATATCTCTAATCGCGTCCTCATGATTATCCAACCTTTTGGATAACTCGACAACACCTATTGCATGATCCCGTAACGCAATCCATTCTTTATTTGAAGGTAAATGACTAGGTATTGATACATTAAGATTTGAGGAGGCTTCCTCAATTGAAGATGAATTTGCTAATATAGATGGTATATCTTCTCTCCGAACATCAAGATCAACTTCGGAAAGAAACAAACCAGCCCATTCTACACATCGAGATTCTTGAGTCGTCCAAGCAGCTCTGAGTTCTGCGGCTGAAGAAACTAACATATCGAGGCGCCTATCAACATCTCCGGCAGCATCTGCAATTCCCCTTTTTGCTAATAATGGCGCTGCTTTTTCAACTAATTCAGACTCGTTTTCATCTATTACAGGCCAATTTTGATCTGATATTACCCCCATTGCATCACTAATTGCTTCAGGGAATCTTTCTGCAAGAATTCTAGCCTCGGGGCTTAATCGCCCCCTTTGTAGATCAAACAACCTATCTGCAACCGCACTAACTGACCTATTAGAAGACCATCGTACCTCATCGAGAATCGCTCCATTATCATCGATGACCCGGGCCAATCGCCAATCATAGTGTAGTTTCACGTATGCGCCGAATCATGATCTCCGCTTCAATCCCGCGCTTAGCAAAACTGGAAGGAAAGTTGTCAATAATGACAAGGTAAGTCGACTAACATGGACTTACGACTTCTATCACTAGTTGCTGCTGGGGGGGCTATCGGAGCAGCGGCTAGATATGCTCTGCAACAATCGATACCAAGTGATACCTTACCCTTAGGTACAATGACTGCAAACCTACTTGGATCTCTAATTCTAGGAGTTTTTTTGGGGGCTGTAGCAGCAGGAGCTAGTGTGAGTGAAGATTCAATTCTTCTATTCAGTACAGGTATTCTGGGTGCTTTTACAACTATGTCTACATTTGCTGTAGATACTATTCGTCTAGCAGATACATCTACTACTAACTCATTCACAATGGTAATAATTACTGTTTTAGGGAGTATTTCTCTTGCATGGTTTGGATGGCGTGCTGCAACCTATATTCTCAGTTAATTAATAGAAGATCACGGGTCTCATGTTCAGAACCTTGAAGTACGTATTCATTCAGCGCTGAAAGGTCTGTGAGTAGACAGTATGGAGTCAATGCAATGTTCTGTCCTGAATGTGGAACCCTGTCCTATCCAAATGCCGCTGGCGATATTAAATGTCCAAATTACAAATGTGGCTATGAAGGGCCATTATCTGGATCGGATGGCAAGGGTGCTGAATTCGTTGATCCAATGACTGGGAAAACAATAGATTTGTCAAAAACAACTGCTAAATCTAAAGTTGCTGATCTAAAACATTTGACTGAAGTTGTTGAAGAAGAAGAGGGAAAGGGAGTTTTGAGGGTTGGAGATATCCGCTGTCCTGAATGTGATCTGAATGAAATTTTTGTAGTCTTAATGCAGACAAGATCAAGTGATGAACCAGAAACAAAAATTTGTACTTGCAAGAATTGTGGAAAAAAGTTTAGAGAATACCAATAAAAACTTGATAAATCTGTTTTTGGGTATAAAATAACTCTGAAAGTTGATTGGATAGAATGAATAACTGTCGGTATTAGCGGATATAAGTAGGTGATACTATGCTTCGAGTAACTGCAAGGCAACAACTCATGAAAGAAATCGTTGATCTTTTGTCGGTACTGACAGAGGAGGCTAAACTTGTATGGGGAGAAAAGGGACTGAAAACTACTGTTGTAGATGGATCGCATGTTGCTTTATTGTCTGTAACAATTGCTGATGAATGCTTTGAAACTTATGAAGTTGAACCCGTAGAAATTGGTATTGAACTTGGTAAATTAAGAGATCTGCTAAGTCTTGCTGGTCCAAATGATCTAGTGGAACTAGACTATGATGGTACAACTGGTGCTATTAATGTACGCGTTGGAGAAGTTCATCGAATACTCAGAGGTCTTGATACAGGATCTATAACGGAACCAAGACAACCAGATCTAGAATTTGAATGTAAGGCTACACTTAGCGCTGAAAGGCTCTCTAAGGCTTTACGAGCTGCGAAATTTGTTGGTGAATTAGTTGATTTGAGCCTTGATAAGAATCAAATGACTGTTTCAGTAACTGTGGAAGCTGGTGAAGGTGTTAATGTCCGATTTGATGCCGGTGAGATGTCTGAATTAGTCGCACCAAAGCCCACTCAATCCACCTATTCTCTACAATTCTTAGATCCTCTTAGTCGAAGACTTGCTAGTGGATTGACTGAGGAAATTACTGTTGAATTTCAAGATAGATATCCGCTCAGACTTTCTTGGAATTCAAATGAAGGGGGAGCAAGTTGGACATATTTCCTTGCACCCCGTGTGAGTAATGATCCCTGAATTAATCTAACAATTAAACAGAGCCGTTGAAATGGTGTTCAACTACGGCCATGCGTGGAAGAACGTCGCGTATGTGTGATTATCCCCAGCGTTCGTAACGCT
This sequence comes from Euryarchaeota archaeon UBA23, assembly GCA_002498725.1. Taxonomy (GTDB): domain Archaea; phylum Thermoplasmatota; class Poseidoniia; order Poseidoniales; family Thalassarchaeaceae; genus MGIIb-O1. The sequence continues at coordinate 3,776 of DAIJ01000029.1, read as the reverse complement.
GATGAGTTAGCAATTGTTCTCTCGGGATTGAGTAAACAGACATATTCAGGGCCTCTAGAAGTAGTTGTTGTTGGGCCTAAAGAAGACCCCGGAAGAACAATTACTGAAGAGGCAGGAATGAGATTCATTGATGATCAAGGATCACTAACTAGAGCAGATGCTTGTAACATTGCTTTGGATAATACTGAATCAGAAATTGTTTTATTCACAGATGACGATGTAATAGTACCTGGAAATTGGGTAAATAATCTAGTTAGATGGTTTGATAAAGATGAAGTTGCTGGCATTGGTGGCCCGAATTTTGCTCCAGTGAATGAATCCACACTATGGCAAAGAGTAATTGATGTTGCATTTTGTTCGACCATTTTTACAACTGGAACAAATTACGGGAAACTTGGAAGTTCGGAATTAGAAGAAGTAATCCAATTACCTGGTGTAAATGCTGGTTACAGGAGATCTGTACTTGAAGAAATAGGTGGATTTGAAGAAAGATCAATCGGCGCTGAAGATGTAATATTGGATTATAGAATTAGAGAGGCAGGATACAAACTATGGACAGACAAAAGTGCAATAATTTGGCATCGAAGAAGGAATCTTTCTAGAGTCAAAAAACAAATTATGAACTATGGGATGGTAAGAACTCTGGCAAGTAATCAATTTCCAAAATTACATTCATTTACACACACAATGGTTGCATCTTTTCCACCCCTAGTTATCGCTGCTTTCGCCTTCTTTTTCTGGGGAATATCTAATGGAGGATTAGCTTGGCCAGATTGGTGGGACTTCAGCTTTGATAGGATACCCCTTGGGCCACCAAGAATTGCAGTACATGCTCTTCCTACTCTAATTATTCTTTACAATTTGATAGCATGGTTTGGATCTTATCGTGGTAAATCTCCTAGTCGGACTTTTTTGACTATTTTCCTATCTTCAATCGCAACTTACACATTGCATTGGAATTATGGAATGGGTGTTTTACGTGGTAAATGGAGGATTTTTACTGGGAAATCTGGACTTCAAATAGATGATAGAAGATAGAAAAATTATAGAATTATTTTGTCGATAGTTAATTGAATGTGATTTCAACCCAAAGGTATTATGCGTACCAAGGCACTGATGATCGCATGTATCACATTTCTAGCGATATTCAGTGGTTGTTTATCTTTTGGAGAAGAGAAATCTGAGCCAATTATTGAGCCTGAAAAAGAAATTAGATTTTGGGTTACTGATGCAAATGGAATTTCTGTCGATACCCCTCCATTAGAACTAGAATTCGTATTATCTATTGTTGGAGAGGCTGGTCCGGAACCTAGCATTGGAATTACATCAAGTGGCTGTATGTTTTTCATCGCACTGGAAAAACCAATGAGGTCTTGTGACCATGGTGAGACATGGGAGAATACTGCAGATATTACTCAAGCACCATTCACAAGTGATCCTTATGGTTGGGTAGATCCTGTTACTGATCGAGTCTTCAATATACATATGATGGGATTAGAGTCAACTTGGATTGGCTGGTCTGATAATGAGGGAGAATCATGGTTAGGAAACCCCCATGACTCAGGGCCAATTCCACTCAATGACCATATCAAACTAGCAACCGGACCTTGGACAGATGAAGGATATGGAATTACAGGAAGTATTTCACCTATTTATGAACAAGCAGTTTATTTTTGCTATAATAAATTAGCAGGAATTTTTTGCCATACTAGTTTTAATGGAGGTGCTAGTTTTGAGGTTGGTGGTCTAATATTCGGACTTGCAACTACCAATGGAGGATTACATGGAGCCATTACTAGTTCCCCTGATGGTACTGTATACGTCACTCCTAGAGTTGAAACACCAACAATAATAATGTCAAAGGATAATGGTCTGACTTGGTCAGAAAGAACGATGGGTCTAGATGTAGGTACGCCAAATCCAAGAAAGAATTCAGAAGTTGGAACTGATTCTGAATCAAATGCATATCATGTTTGGGTTGGGGCTGATCAAGGAGTATACATGTCTCGAAGTATTGATTCAGGAAATACTTGGGATGAAGAAAGTATGCGTGTTAGTCCAGCAGGAGTAATTTCATCTGTATTCCCACATATTGATGCTGGTGACCCAGGTAGAATTGCGATAACTTATCTTGGTAGTGAAGATTCACATTTATTGAATACATCAGATATTGATGGAAATAATTGGGATGGCAATGGGCACTATGCTCCCGATAATACTACCTATCATCTCTATATTACATACTCATTGAATGCCTTAGATGAAGAACCTATTTTTCATACAATACGGGTAACTGATGACCCTGTTCAAATGGGATCTATGTGCCTGAATAGTGGAGATTGTAGAGATATTGGAGGATCTAATCGTAATTTGTTGGATTTCAATGATCTTCATATCGATAGGGAAGGGCGTGTATATGTTGCATTTGCAGACGGATGTACTGGTTCGTGTGCAGAGAATAACAATTCAACTGCATCTGATTCTAGAGACCGAATGGGGACCGTTTATTATCTAGGAAGTGGACCTAGTTTGTTAGTAGACTTCGGAGAACTAACGGAATTTGTATAAGATAAAAAATAATACAAATTATCGTTACCATTATTGGTGACTTCTGATTGGGGTTGTGTATGAAGTCT
>DAIJ01000029.1:0-809 GCA_002498725.1 Euryarchaeota archaeon UBA23 | reverse complement strand
TTTAGGAACTTAGTTGGGTTTTACTCTACCACAATTCCTACCAAGGCGATAAGATTGTGTCTTAGGTCGCCAGAAGATTGCTGTTACTAGACCTACAATAATGCCACCAAAAACTAAACCCGGCCATCCATTTTCTATGTAGCCTGGACTTGCATTGAAGTAAGCCCAGATAAAAGAAGGAATTATTCCAAAAAAAGTTGTAATTAGAAATTCTTCACGGAGGATTCTCTTTGTATCTCTTTGAAGAGGTAATCTAGGAGGATTTGATTCTAAGTCTATATTTTCTTGAAATTTTTTCAAACGAACATGTGAAGTGATATCTGAATCCCTTGACACAATCCTAGTAATAGGATTACCTTTTTCCCATTTCTTTGCAATTCGGAAAGTCCAATCCTCTTCATACATTGCCCTGCCATCCAAAGGCTTTCCCCAATAACTTCCTTTGAATCTATCAGATAATCTCTCAAAGTGATCAAATCCATCGATTGCGTCTTGGTCATATGCTAATTGCCATTCTGATTCAGATGCTGGTTGAGCTAATTTTGATTCAATTATTGAAAGTGCTTGGTCAATTGGAACTGGATTCCTACTAATTTCAAATTTATATTTTATTTCAGCCATATGTTTAGGGCCAATCCCACCAAAAAGAATCGAACGGTTTTGGCTACCAATTGTGACCCTCCCCGGATCAACTGTAACCCAATCAATGCTCAACTCTAATCCTCCGATTATATTTCCCCAGTTTGTATTGCCCACTGTGAGGCATAGACGCTGTCATTGCCAAGTAGTTCCTGATGAGTACCGCGTTC
>DAIJ01000041.1:32984-56146 GCA_002498725.1 Euryarchaeota archaeon UBA23 | reverse complement strand
GATTAGGTAGTAATCGCGTCTCAATAGGGCGCGGTGAATATGCCCCTGCTCCTTGCACACACCGCCCGTCAAACCATCTTAGTTGGGGGTGGGTGAGGCTGCCTTAACCATGGGGTATTCGAGCCTGCCTTCGACAAGGAGGGTTAAGTCGTAACAAGGTATCTGTAGGGGAACCTGCAGATGGATCACCTCCTAAGAAACTCGGAAAACCGGGGGGGACGGGGTGCTTCGGCACCCCTCCCTTCCAAACCTTTTTTATCCAAAATGAGTGTAAACTCTAGTTTTTTTTAATCAAAGAACATAATATTTTAGGGACACCTAAAAATGCAATAATATAAGTATAAGATTCAATCCCCAAAGTTTAGGGAGACCTAAACATGAACTACAAGAAGACGACTACAATTATGATGACTTTACTGTTTGCGGCCTCGGCTTTTGCAGGCTGTTTAGATGACAATGAAAGTAATTTTGATGAAGCAGATGGCCCAGGAGATGGATATATTTACGCATCAAATGTTGATAATCACAGAATGATGACTCAAGATGTTTGTGACATCAAAGATCTAGCAGAATCACATGATTGGGATGAAATAACCGAGATCTATGAAGATGGAAAGTATGCTGAGAAGAGCGATGGCTCATTCAGAACACTAAAGGGATTTGCTGATGCTACTGGTAAGCAACATGGCCTAGATACCTACTACGGTGTTGATACTCCTCTAGATGACTTCCTAATGTCTGCATTAGAAGGCACTGGTATGTTTGAAGGAACATCTGATTCAGTTCGAGAGCAAGCCGTAGAGAAGGGAGTTCAGAATCAAATGATGGTTGCTTACGCAATTCATGAATTGAACGCGGCAATTAATAAGGCTGAGGCTGGAAACTTTGGTACTAATGATGCGCAGCACGCATGGGACGAAGGATGGGCATTTTACCACGGTCTTGATGAGTATGCATCATGTTCTCCATACGCCACTGGAGATAAGAGGGCTGGGAATTTCGGAACCGCTCAGGATGATGGAACAGCAAATGCCAATGCAGCAATCCTACAAGCTATGAATGATGGTCTTGCGGCGCTAGAGGCTGAAGATCTCGATGCAGCAAAAGATGCAAGAGATGAGGTTGTAAAGCAATTAGTAATAATTTACTCCCAAGCAACAATTCGCTATGCTCACAAGATGAATACTGACGATACTGTTGAAAAAGCTCAAACACACCAATCTGAGGGATATGCTTTCTGGAGAGTAATTGAGAAATACGTTGCTGAAGCGAACCCATCACCTGGAGACGATTGCTACAACGGTGTTACAATGACTGTTAGTGCAGCAGCAGCTGATGAATGTGCAGGATACATGTACATGACAGATTATGATATGGGCGATGGCCAAGACATATGCTACAACATGGATACACACGCAGTATCTGCTGATGATTCTACTTCATGTGTAGGATATGTGTACGTAACAGACTATGATATGGGCGATGGCCAAGACATATGCTACAATATGGAGAGCCACTCGATAAATGGAGACAACCAATCTGTTTGTGAATCATATGCATGGTATGATAATGCAAGCTGGGGTAGTACTACATACACAGGTTGCTACAATGATTATTCTCACCAGACTACTAACGATTCTCAAGCAGTATGTGAAGCATACGGATACTACGAGAATTATGGTGCTACTATGTTCACAGGATGTTACAATACAGTAACACATGGAACTGATGCAGACATGTCTCAGACAACTTGTGAGTCATTTGGATGGTATGAGAACTATGGTGCTACTATGTTCACTGGTTGCTACAATATGGTATCTCATACAACCGATGCAGATATGGCTGAAGCAGAATGTGATGCGTTTGCGTACTTCGATGGATTCGGAACAACAGGAATTAATGGGATCTATGATTTCAGTAATGTACCTGTAGAAGGAACTGACTATCAGGCTGCAGTTCGTGCACATCTCCAACCGGCTTGGGATATGCTAGGAATTACAGCTGAAGATATCGGCACTCTTCAGTGAATAATTACGTAAAATAAACTACAAATGTTGGTGAGGGGGGCAAATCATCTTTGCACACCTACAACAATAACATGGACTTTGAATTCAATTCAAACGAGCCCCCCCGCCACAATTTGTAGTTTAATTTTTCAAAATTATCCATTATTATTTGATGATTACTTGATTGTTATTTCCATCAATACCATATATATCCTTAGGTGCCCCTAAATTACCTTGAGGGTCTCTTATGTCAGATATTCCATCCTCTGTCAAGCCAATTGTTCGACTCAAGGATGTGTCAATAGGGTATGAATTAGCTAATCCATTAGTAACTATTCCAGATTTACAAATTTACCCCGGAGAAATAGTCGCTATAGCCGGACCTTCTGGTGTCGGAAAAACAACTCTACTAAGGACGATTTCAGGACTTTTACAGCCTATTTCAGGAGAGGTTGAAGTTTGTGAGAAAATTTTTCCCTCAAAATTAAATCGAGGAGAACTAGGATACATCCCTCAAAAACTAGGTCTTATTCGTCATGCAAGTGTTTGGCACAATGTAATGTTGGGCGCTAATGCAGGGCATAAATCAGCCTGGAACATTTTTCCATCCTCAGAAGCGAGAGCTTCAGCAATGTCTTCGATATCGGTAATGGGTCTTGAGCAAAAGACGAATGAGCCTATCCGTAGACTTTCTGGAGGCCAACAAAGAAGAGTAGCAACAGCAAGAACACTTGCTCAATGCCCAAAGATCATTATGGCCGATGAATTTCTCAGCGAATTGGACGAGGAGACTATGAAAATGGTTCTCAGTGCCACAATAGATTATATGCGCAAGAATAATTCTTCAATGTTAGTAGTAGAACATGACATAACTCGTGCGAAATCTTTCGCTGATAGATTATTAGTAATTGATGACGGTAGAGTGAATCCATTTATTACTGAAACGACAGCAATGGAGGTGAAGGTCTGAAACCCACTATGAACCGAGGATTACTATTCATAATATTGATTACGATTTTCATTCAAGCATTGCTGATTTTTGATTCAATGCTTGGTAGTTGGGATCGATTAAGTGTTGGAGCAGGCACATTATCAAATTTCATCAATGAGGATGTTTGGCCGCCTGATTGGGGAGTTTTTGATCCCACTTGGTCCGTTAGTTGCTCAGCTAGTCCAAGGTTTGATTTCACTTGCTCTAAGGCTTGGATAGGCTTAATTGAAACATTACAGATAGCATTTGTCGCTACTGTTTTTGGGGCAATGTTATCATTACCTTTTTCCTTATTGGCTGCTAGAAATCTTAATCCGCGCTGGTTATCTTATTCATCACGTTTTTTACTTGCATCATTTCGAAGTATGCCAAGTCTTATTTGGGCAATTCTATTTGTAATTGTTATTGGTTTTGGTCCAGTTTCAGGAGTTTTAGCAATGACACTCTACACAGTAGGTTATCTGGGTAAACTTCAGTATGAGGCGATGGAGGGTATGACAAAACCGCCTTTAGATGCGGCTAATGCGATTGGTCTTTCTAAGTTTGAAACCTCCTTTTTTGTTGTAATACCTGAATCGGCTAATGATCTAATATCTCAAGCAATTTTTATGTTTGAATATAATTTTAGACATGGTACTGTAATTGGAATTGTTGGGGCAGGTGGAATAGGTTATTTCATAGATCTGTCATTGATGGCCTTAGACTATCGTAGTGTACTTGCGTATCTTATTCTTATTTATGTAGTTGTAATTATAATTGATCTAGTATCAATATTTGCACGATCTTTCTTTACTGAAGAGGAAGATATCTTAATTCCTTCTTGGATTGAAGTTTTCACTCCTGAATCTATTATATCATTATTTAAACATACTAAAGGCCAAATTAATGGGAAACAATAGGATTTACAAGAGAGATCTTTTTTGCATAGATTATAATGAAGAATTCAGGTCATCGTTTAGGCAACTCCGGGGCTCTTAATGAGAATACCTTGGAATCATTAATTTATTCAATAGAGAATTCTATTTTTGAGAAAAAAGACTTCAAATATTGGGAATTTGATGTTCATGAATCCGATGATGGTGTACTTTTTGTTTTTCATGATGATGAGATATTATTTGAAGGCCAGATAAATATTCTAAGAAAAATGAATTTCTTAGATATTTATGAGTTGGGTGCAAATCTTGGAATAAACATACCAAGACTTTCTGAGGTGATAGGCAAACTGTCAACACGAAGTGAAAAGGTAATGATTGAAATTAAAAATCTTCAATCTGAAAATGGACGAAAGGAAGTTATAGAATCGATATCCGAAAGAGATAATTGGTTTCTTATGTCTACACCTGAAAGATTTACAAAATCATTTCCAGAAGAATCTAGAGATTATTGGCACAGTGAGTTATCTTCTTTAGGGGGTAAGATGGTTAGAGTAGGAAGGCACCGAATTGATCTTTTCAAAGCATCCAAGTCTAAACTTAAATGGGAATTTACAAAAATCAAATGGTTCTTCGGATTTTGATTTTTAGGTTCACCTAAATATTATTACTGACTTACCATTCGCACTATTCATGACTGAAGCGGGCAACGCATTTACGACGTTTATTACAACGCAATGGAAGGCAATAGCAGTTAGTTTGTTGATCATTGCATCAACTTACGTTACATTAGGTCTACACTTGGATTATGAAAAATGTGAAGATCGAGATAATTGTCTAGTAATTGCTTACGAAGTTAAGGATACATATTTGATTTGGGACAAAAATCCACAAGATTTAGCTGACCGAATGAGTGAAGCTACTGGGATGGATGTTGAAATTTATTCTGTTGGAAATGAGGCCGCTACAATAGAGGCTATTGACAAAGGAACTGCTGATATTGGGTTTGTAGATGGTGCTGCAGCTTGGTTAGCATGGGAAGTATATGGTCTTGATCTTCTTGCTGCGGAAACTAAATCAGATGGACGAACTTACTACAATGCAGCGGCTTGGGTTAGAGCTGATTCGGATATGGCAGCCGCATATCTTGATGATGATCCCGATACAGACCCATTTGCTCTTATGGAGGGAAAAACTTCCTGCCACACTGGTTGGCTGAAGAGTGCAGGTATGCTGATTCCTATGGGATATCTGATTGCAAATGGATATGCTGAAGTCCAAGGTAATGAATCTGAAATTGATTCTCTCAGGGCAACCGTACACCATTTCTTCTCAGAAGACTCCAGCATTCCTGAAGGCGGAACTCCTTATTCATCATACAAAGGTGCATTGCGTTGCATGATGGATGGTACCGGGGATGTAGCATTAGTCAAGGATACTGTTTACGAGAGTTATTGTGTAAAGCAGTCTAATAGTTGGTGCCTTGAAAATAATACAGAAGTGGTAATGCTATCTCCATGGGGTCAAGCACCAAGTCATCCAGTTCTGTATAATCCTGACACAATGGATATTGAAACACGTGCAATAGTTAGAGAAGCATTAGATGCATTAGACGATGATGCTGAAGGAGTAGAGATACTTGAAGATCTTCTAAATACAGAGGGTATGGTAATAACTAATGCCTCTGCTCATCTTGGCACCTATGGTGCAGCAGTTGCAGATGTCCCCGGAATTCAAGCCTTCATTGAAAGTCGCTAGAGTGATAGTTTTGTCAAAGCCTTTTTTTCTTGCTTTGATAGTTGTCACCTCATCGTTTTCTGCAGGCTGTATTTTCCAAGATGATGGTTTTGAATGGCCAGAATTAGTTGAAGGGTCTTGTGAACTTAATGAAGAATACAACCTAAAATGTACTAAGTTTCTTGACTCTGATGAGTTTGACCCTGCTATCGCCTCATACATACATCCAGATCTTGATGAATTATGGATTATTTACCTAAGCGGATTTATTAGGGCATGGGATGATTCGCTTCAAGATTTAAGGGTAGTAGCCAACCTTAGTGATATAATCAGTACATGTCATACAGAACAGGGTCTTCTAGGATTTGCATTTACAGATGATTTTAATAATTCAAATACAATCCTCATTTCTTATGTAGAAGAAGGATCTTGTGAAGGGCCAAATGAATCGGATTTGGTATTAGCTTCAGCAATTATTGACGAATCTGGTTTTTTAGATAAATCCTCAATTTCAGTATTGTGGGAAATCGAACAACCTTATAGAAATCATAACGGAGGTAGTCTTCAATCAGTTGGTAACAATCAATATCTTTGGGGAGTAGGAGATGGCGGAGATGCAAATGACCCTCATGATAACGGACAAGATAATACTTCATATCTCGGAACTATGTTATTTTTCTCATTTGAAGGAGGAGAAATAAATCCTGTTTTAGATGAATCATACATCTTGCATTTTGGTCTTAGAAATCCTTGGAAATTTGATTTAGATAATCAGGATAGATTGTGGATTGCTGACGTAGGGCAGAAATGCTGGGAAGAAATAAACATGGTTTCGATTACTGAACAATCAAACTTAGGTTGGTCTGAGAGAGAAGGATTCTATTCCTTTGATTCTAGTGGGGGGTGTTATGATGAAGCAAATAATAACGATGAAATGGTGGATCCAATTCATTCCTATTCTCATGAAAATGGTAATTGTTCAGTTACTGGAGGATTCTGGATGGATTGGGGTCCGGAATCGATTAGAGATGGATATTTGTATGGTGATTTTTGTTCAGGATCAATATGGTTATTGACCTCTGAAGAAGGAATTTGGTCCGATCAACTAATTGGTGTTTCAGGCTCTATGATTGTCGGTTTTGGGCAAGATCTTTATGGTGATTTGTTAATTTTTAGTTGGGGCGGCAAGATAACCAAAGTATCTACAGAATCTAATTGAAAAAGTAAAATTCCCAAAAACATTATTTTTCTTTATTTTTAAGATCAAACTACCGAAAGTATATACCTGATATAGATTCTAACTTAAGTTATGCGTGCAATGCTCGCAACAACAATGATGCTGTTAATGATGACTGCAGCCCTTGCGGGCTGTGCGGGATCTGACATCACACAATCTGATGTAGATGACGCGAGAGCTGAAGGAGAAGCCGTAGGTATTGCGTCCGCAACACCTGTTAGCACCCTGGACACAATCCATGAACGTGGCACTATGAAGTGTGGCGTAAAGATTGATCAGTGGGGCATGGGTTGGCTAAATCCTGATGGTTCAAGAGAGGGACTAGATATCGCTTACTGTAGGGCTGTTGCCGCTGCAATAGGCTTGAACCCAGACTCCGACATAGAGTATATCTTGGCGACTGGTTCAACTAGATTCGATCTTCTTGCTAATGAGGACATCGATGTTCTAATTAGAACAACCACATGGACCACAGGTAGAGACGCTAGCCTTACTGCAGACTTTGCAGGAATCAACTTCTTCGATGGACAGGGTATCCTAATCCGTGGAGACATGGTCCCCGACGATGGAGATTATTCTCCTCAAGATCTAGATGGTCTATCAGTCTGCGTCGGAACAGGTACAACCACAGAGGGTAACCTCGCAGATTGGGCACTGGTGAATAACATCAACATTACCTCAGTCAACGTTGCTACTGGTACTGAGGGTGCACAGAAGTTCGTCACTGGAGAATGTTCTGCATTCACTGGAGATATGTCTGCAATGGTCGCTAGGAAGTACGTCCTAGAGAACGATCTTTACGACGAGAACGGAAACGTTACCTCCGCAGCACAATGTGATGTTGTGGCTGACGATACTGATAACGATTGTGATGGTCTATGGATCGCTCCTGAGACTCTTTCCAAGGAACCTCTAGCCGCTGCTGTCCGAGATATGGACACAGAGTGGAAGGATGTTGTTCAGTGGGTCTGGTGGGGTATGGTAACTGCTGAAGAGATGGGTATCCACTCCGGCAACTACGCGGATCACCTTGACTCAGATAACCCAGCTGTAATGAGACTTCTCGGAACACACGCTGATAGTCCATTCGGACTAGGTACTGATGACAACCCTCTGCCTGCAAATTGGATGCAGCTTGTCCTCGACGCTTCCGGTAACTACGGAGAAGCATGGGATGACGCTTTCTGCGACGGAACATATGACGGACATTCAGGATCTGATTCAATGACTGGATGCAAGTTGTCTCGATCAGGTACTCAGAACGCTCTCGTATCCGAAGGCGGTCTACAGTACGCTGCTCCAATACGCTGATCAATAATTATTTACAGTGTAAATCGGAGTTACGAAATCCTGCTGGGGGGGTTTTACTCCCCAGTAGGACTCAATTTTTTAGGATAGGTTATTGAATGATTTTTCTCAAGGAATTTAGTAATTCTATCAAATCTAATATATCTCAAATAGATGTCAGATCAAGAGTCAATAATTTTGCTCAAAGGGCTAAAAATGATCCTAGAGGCGTCGGACGCGAATTATTGATCCTAGGTTTCTACATATTTTTTGCTTGGACTTATAGTCACAGATTGTTCTCTCCTACTGTGTCTGCTATAACAAATTTAACTCGTTCAGTAATGTTCGCAGAAGAACAACTCAACCCTTCATTCATTGGAGTTGAAGCAGTAACGATCAGAGTTTCTGTGGCAATGCTGATCTTTTTCCTTCTGGCTCAAAATGATTTCAAATCATTATTCGATCCCACTAATTGGAAAGGTTGGATAGTATCTGCTATCGCGATTGTAATTGCCGCTATAGCTCCTAATTTAGTAGCATATTTTGATCTTTCACCGACTTCAGGGCTACCTCTTTTACTTCTCGGCATGCCTATTATGATTGGTTTTGCCCTCTCAACAGGAGATCTCCAATTAATATTTTCAGGGAATTCGAACAAGTTTCAACTCCTAAGAACTGGAGGTTCTTTGCTAGGGTTTCTAATGCTTTGTATATATGGTATCGACTTTTTCCCAATTATCTCGGAAGATCTACCTAGAACTTTATCTGTTTTATTTGTCATAGTGATAATGTCTTCAGCCTACATAATAGGTAAAGGAGACTCTAATCCTGATGACATGGATCGTAGAAATTCCGCTTTCTTTTTCACAACCATTTCTCCCCTTATATTGTACATGGTAACTCGTATATTGTTTCTTCAAAATAATCCAGATGTTAATGCTGCCGCCAGATGGGATATTGATTGGTCATTCATGGATTCTGCAAATTCTTTCGATATGACTGGTTGGCCACTAATTCCTGAATTTGGAGAAGATAGTCGTTGGACATTTTATTGGGCCGCTGTCATAAATTCCGTCAGAGCAAGTCTCCTAGCTATTGTATTATGTACAATCTTAGGAATCATTATTGGAGTACTTAGGATGTCATCAAATAAAGTAGCCTCTGGCATGGCAACAGTTTATGTCGAACTGTTTAGAAATTTCCCACTTGCCATCTTATTATTTGTAATTACCACTCAATTTGGCCTTTCGTTCCCGATATTTGGATCATCAGAGGCTTGGATTTTCGGCTCTAACTCATTAGAGACCGAAGGCTTATTGTATGCCTCTCGTCAAGGGATGTATTTGCCCCTATTTGAATTATCCAGAATTATACTATTTGTCGTAATTCTTCTCTTTGTATCGGCTGTTATGCGGTATATGCAGAGAGATGGTGTAGATGACTCAAATCAAGCAGTTCTGCGCCGCTCAGGAATTTGGGGTGCATCAATTGTTCTAGGATTAGCGGTGATATTAGGGGATTATTCTACTCCCGTTATGGACAAAGTAAGACCTGAAGCATCGGGCTCTTGGATATTTGTCGAAGGCTCTTACTTCAAAGTAACTTTGATGTTCTCAGCATTAGTACTTGGCCTTACTCTATTCACTGCCTCAGTTGTTTCTGAAATAGTTAGAGGTAGTATTCAGTCTCTCCCTTCTGGTCAGATAGAAGCTGCTGTTTCACTTGGTCTAACGCCTTATCAGCGACTTAGATTAGTTATTTTACCTCAGGCTCTGAGAAGCATGGTGCCCTTGTTAAACAGTCAATACATGAACGTGTGGAAGAATAGTAGTTTAGCGATAGTAGTTTCTTACAATGATGTTTTCTACGTTATATCGGTAATGATGAATAATGTGGGTAAACTAATTCCATTATTCATATTACTTCTAGTAACCTACCAAGCAGGCAGTTTACTAATTTCTGGAATTATGAATTTATACAACGCGAGAGTTACGAGGGTGAGGATATGAGTTCTCTATCTATACCTTCACTTGATGAGGCATTTAATGCCCTATATAGAACAGAAATTGCAGTATCTGGGAGGTCTAAATTTGAGGATAGTTACCATGACAGAAATCTTTCAATACTATCTTTGTTAATTGGATTATACTCATTCGTTTTCTTTTTCAATATTTCAATGAGCATAGAATTAGCAAACGAGATTACTACATTAGACAGATTAGTATATTCTTTTGGTTCTTCTATCTTTGCGGCTCTCGCAATTTGGGTACTATGTCTTGCGCTTCTGAAATTAACAATAACCCGCACTACTTCAGCGGCTATACTTGGAATTTTTAGCGCTTTTATCAGTGCTTTCCTAGTTGAGATGGCCCTTGAAATCCTTCTCTTGGAAATGAGATGGGATATTGTTTGGTCTAACCGTGTTTTACTATCAATCGGCCCTGATTTGACTTTAGCAATGACTTCTGAATTAATTCCAACTGAAAACTGGAGATTCTGGCCATTTATAATCATCTCAATGATAATCCTTGGTGCTTTTTATGGTACAACTGAGATCAAAAATTCTAGATTTATTCTTGGATTTGCAGTAGTATCACTTGCATTTATTGCGTTCGCAACAAATCCAGAATATGCTAATTATGATACTGAACATATTAGGCTCAGATTGGTGATTATTTCAATTCTAAGTTTAATATCTTTCATTCTTAGTCGATGGTATACAAATAGAAGTGAGGAATATCAAGTAAATCGATTCAAGAGGATTCTGATAATTCTAACCGTATCTAACTTTTTCTTGATTATCTTCATGATGGATCCTCCTGAATTCATCCAATCAATAGCAGCATCTCTATCCCCAATTCCTTTCATAGGGCCTCTTGTAGATCCTCTTTCTCAACCTGGTGTACCTTCAACTAAGTGGGGTGGTCTTTTTGTTAATTTCATTGTAGCAACTGCGGGATGTGTACTAGGATTCGGCTTAGGTGTTCTTTTTGCATTTGGCCGACAAAGTAACCTCCCTGTGGTGAAATGGCCTACGGTGGCATTCATCGAGATATTCCGATCAGGGCCTTTGATCTGCTGGTTGTATTTTGCATTATTTATGTTGGGAGATGTAGCAGATCCTTTATTTTCTGACCCTGAGGACTTTAGTAATATTTTGAGGATGATGGCAATATTCAGTTTATTCGGTGGGGTCTATATCGCAGAAGTAATTCGAGGTGGCCTACAATCGGTAGATAGTGGCCAGAAAGAAGCCGCTGTGGCTTTGGGTCTTAGCCCTATTCAGACAAAACAATACGTTGAACTCCCTAATGCAATTAGGACAACATTACCGTCGATTGTGAGTGTTTTTATTGGCCTATGGAAGGATACTACGCTGTTATACATCATTGGGGTACTTGATTTCCTAAAAATTGCCTCTACCTTGTCACAGACTGATTTTAATTTCATGGGGTACTATCTTGAGCCTCTATATTTCGCCGCAATAGTATTTTGGATACCGGCATTTTACATCTCCCGAATCTCTATGAGAGTCGAAAGAAACTTAGGATTAGTGAAAGAAGGAGGAGCTGAGAGAGCATGAGCGAAGAAAATGAAATAATAATCAGTGCTAAAGGAGTTAAAGTAAACTTTGGAGATTTTTGGGCCCTTAAGGGAATTGATATGGAAATAAAAAGAGGTGAAATTATCGTTATTCTCGGGCCATCAGGTTCTGGTAAATCGACATTTATTCGAACTCTTAATCGACTTCAGCCTCATAGTGCCGGACAGATTGAAGTAGAAGGTACAGAGATCAGTGATAAAACAAGCATTGCTGATTTAAAGAGGGTTAGAGCAGATATTGGATTTGTATTTCAACAATTCAATCTATTCCCTCATCTTACAGTTATGGAAAATATCACCTTAGCTCCTATGAAAGTTAAGTCGACCTCAAAATTAGATGCGGAAAAGAAAGCAATGGAACTTCTAGAGAGGGTGGGAATACCAGAGCAGGCCTACAAGTATCCAAGCGGACTTTCTGGTGGTCAACAGCAGAGAGTAGCAATCGCAAGAGCATTGGCAATGGATCCGAAGATTATGTTGTTTGATGAACCAACATCCGCTTTAGATCCGGAGATGATTAAAGAGGTTCTAGAAGTTATGAAAGATTTAGCGAGAAGAGACATTACAATGATTGTGGTAACTCATGAAATGGGATTCGCAAAGGAAGTGGCGGATCGCTGTATCCTTTTCGATGAAGGACATCTAATAGAGGAGAATACCCCAGATGTATTCTTTGACAATCCTAAACACGAGCGTACTAAGCTATTCCTTGAACAAATTCTCTGATTGCTATAGTTAATAATGAAGAGCGATTATTATTTTATCCAGTGAGCAACCCTGTCGTAAATAGTACTTCTAAAAGTTAGAAGGTGTAATTTAGGGCCATCTATACTTATCGAAATTCTAGCACCTCTAGTAAAGTGAGTTTCGTCCCATCCATCACTAACAACATATCCTCTGTGCATGTCACTAAGCAGTATGGTTGTGTCTGAAGTCCAATCCCAATATGACCCATCTTCTTTTCTTTCATCTCTTGGAAGGTCTCTAGCTACGAATAGATAATGATCATCTATTTCGCCGATAGGAAATGTACTGCCTTCAATATTTGCTACATGTCTAAACCATGCTCCTTGTCCAAGAAAAGTTGAGAATAAACATCCTGATGAATATTGTTTACAATCTAAATTAGTACCTCTTTTTAACCTATATTTTGATGGTTGATATTGGTGCGTATTTGCAATTAATAGGTCATTTAACGCAGGATCGCAACGAATTTTGTTACCACTTGTTGTAATTATTTCTGCTTGTAGCCGGGGCAGAATATTCACAATCGCATTTCCAGATAAAACAGACTCAAGATCTTTTGAGAAATTGTTGGGGTCACTTCCCATATAGAATCCAAATGACCCTTCATCATCTTCCTTTCTTGGATGCGAGTTAACCCCCATCACCATGGTTTTCGAATCTACTGAATGAGCAATCGATGTTAGTGTTCCGTCTCCACCCAATACTATTACCAAATCTCGATTAATAAAATCAGACCTCTCTACTTTTTCTCTAGCTGAATAATCAATATCTAGATTTGAGTTTTTTGAGATTGAATCTAATTGAGTACGAACTATTTCTAGAGCCTTATCATGTACTTCTTCGAAATTTTTCTTGTATACAACAAGTATGCTCCGGACCACACTTCCGCCTCCTTCTACAGTCAAAGCGCCACCAATCACCCATATAGGGGCGACGCAAGTAACATCATTGGAAATAGTCGCTATCAATTGACCTCTGAACAATACTGTATTGAACCAGTTATTATCACGAGTTTGTATGGATAGGGCGGTGTTAATAGCAATCATACTAGTCCTTTCCTCTCCAGTTGGTTGCCTTCAAGTCCCTACTTCTTCATGCGAAGATTCTACTTGTTTCCCTCTTAATCAAGATATTCTTAATGAAGTTCTTTCTGATCCTGAATCATTCAATGTACTAAATTTAGCCACTTCTGAATCAAAATTGAGAGTTGAATCCTCAACAACTTATGCGACAGAAACCCAACAGGGGGAGATAACCTGGGTCGTTGCAAAAGATGACAATGCTCAATTGAGATCGATAGCTATGAGATTAACTCTCGGAACCACATCAGTAGATACAGAAGTAATAGAGGGGAATTCTACAACGAATGTACGTTTAGGTAATGTTTGGTATGAAGGACGAGATGCTTTCCCTCAGTACAGAGATCCATTTTTTGATCTTAGTGAACAAATACAAGAGAACCCAGATGGTACATGGCCTACGTTTGGATTCGACACAACATCTATTTCTAATTTTGAGTGGACAATAACATCAGACTTTGTATCGCAACAACAAATAGCAACAGGGACTAATGATACTCAAACCGTTATACTTGAGATGATGGGGGTGCCCCCTCGTATCATAGGAATCGAAGTATACGGTAATGACGACTCAACTTTTATTCTTAGAGTCTCAACCGGCGATGAAGTCAAAGTCGAACTTAAAGACAACTTAACACGCACTCCTATACAATTCTCATTTGCTCAACCTTTTGTTAATAATAACATAACTTATTGGAGTGGTTATGTTCCAAGTACTATTACTTCTGAGATAATTCCGTCAGAATTAAGTTTCCATGGAATAGTTTCTGAAAATGGTGTTGATTCAACCGTTGCTGAATTAAATTTAGAAAATATATCAACTAATATTACGGATTTTAATGATAATTGGTGGTACTTATTGTGGTGGGATTATTCAGGAGATGGCTTGTTCTCAGCAGGAGATTATTATGAAATAAGTACCAATTCAACCAATCATGTCAAAGCACGCGTGTTTGATCATTGGGCTAATTCGTGGTCAGATATTTCCTAATTAGAGATTTAATTACCGAATCCGTCCAATTATTCATTAGATACCGGTTGATACGCCCAATGAATGAGCGATTCTGAAGGCACTGACTCGGTTGAGGAGAGGTTGCAAAAGGCTATGCGGAAAATTGATACATTATCTAGAAATGCTTCAGATTCCGCAACAGAAAAATTGTCTAATTTAGCAACAACCATAAGTAAAAAGGGCTCAAATGCAAAAGAAAAATTTGATCAAATCAAACCGCAACCTAAAAAGAAAACTGTAAATTCATCTTATCAAGATAAGAAAACTTTGATACGAGTAATTAGGGATAATGTAAGTCATTCTATACCAAAAACTAACCCATTTAAGCAAGGCGCGGTTGATAAATTTCAGACTACACAAGGAGCCATAACTGGATTCTTTGATAGAGTTGCTAGGGCTATAGTGAACCATATACAATATACTCTTACAGCCTATATTCTGTTTGGAAGTGTTGTTTGGATTTCCTATTCTACTGAGGGGACAGTTGGCAATGATTTACTAACGGATTTTTGCTCTTGGTCTGGTTTTAGTGATTTGGGAACTGCTTTACTATTCATTTGGGGTTATCCATTAGGTGCTATACTTACTGTCCCACTCCAGGATTCGATTTCTTCAGATCCAGTTCTGGCAATGAACCTCACTTGCATATTACTTTTCTTTTCATCATTATTCTATCTCTTAAGGATAAAATTCGCCAAAATACTTTCTTTGGTTGGTTTATCAATTCCATTCTTTGCTCGAATACAATATCCCTTATCAGAAGGTGCTAAGTTAGCTGATTTTCAAATCCCCGAAACACTTACAGTGGCTTTTTTTACAATTTTATTCATATTTTTATTACAATTGCCGCGATTTGGCAAGAAGTTCAAAACACCTGCCTCTTTGCCATTAGATACTGGTTCCGATTCCATCCCTTCAATTACGGGTGATTTTCTCGAATTTGGGTTGGATAAGAATTTATGGATTGATATAGAAATGACTGACCCAACTGAAGCACTACCTAGACCTGAAAGACCACGCGGAAGATCTGAATATGAGATGTATGAATGGGTGTTACTATTGGTTAACATTCTCCTCTGGCCAGTTTCAATATTGACAACAATGATTGTTGGCGCACAAACTGAATTTATGGGTATGGGGCCATTCGATTCGGATTCACATTGGCTTCTTCTTGTAGGGGCGTGGCTTCCAACATTCTTCTTCTTCTTTCTACTCTATCGGATGGATAAAGCAGCTAGAGATGGACAAACTTACCATATGGAAAAGGTAGCCTACCAGGAAGCAATGACTAGATATACAGAGGCTAAGAATGCATATTTTGAGTTACTTACTCTACAGGCCGAAGTTAGAAAGCAGGAAATTAGGGATGAAAATCCAAATCTCCCTAATTCAGAAAATGCTTCTGTGGCTGAATAATCTTTTATTCAAAAGACAATTATTCTAGTGGTCAGGTTCAAGCGCCGCCTTAGGTCTGCGAGGTCTATGGTTGCAACTAGGCACCCCTTGTTGCGCCTTTCTTCGCATCTCAAAAGACATCGTCTTCACGTTTGGCTTGCCTCATTTTGCTCTATAATGAATAAATTCTGGGATCTCGCTCCACCTATTCTAATTGGAATGGCAATTGATGTAGTAACTTATCGTGAAAAATCAGTTATAGCAGATTTAGGATATCCAGACCCTAAAGATCAATTTTTGATATTAGTTGCTATTACTGTAGTAATTTGGATTCTTGAATCTGTATTCGAATATTTGTTTGGAGTTCTGTGGCGTAATTTAGCCCAAACAGCTCAACACGAGTTAAGGATGGATGCATATGAACATATTCAAAATCTCGAAATGCAATGGTTTTCAGGCCAAACAACTGGAGGTTTAATGGCAATTCTGAATGACGATGTTAATCAACTTGAAAGGTTCCTAGATCAAGGCGCTAATGATTTACTGCAAGTAGCAACTACGGTGATTGTTGTTGGAATTGTTATGTTTATTCTTGCCCCGGAAGTCGCTATATTAGCAGTAATACCGGTCCCCATTATAGTGGGGGGGTCGTTCATTTTTCAACGTCGTATTGGTATTCGTTATGCTAAGGTTCGTAAAGAGGTCGCAGATCTTAATTCACTTCTAAATAACAATCTTAGTGGTATAACCACTATCAAATCATTTACTGCTGAAGAAAGAGAAGTTGAAAGAGTAGGCATGGCATCTGAATCTTATCGAGACGCTAATCGTGATGCTATTCGCCTGTCTGCTTCATTCGTTCCTCTAATTCGTATGGCAATACTTTTCGCATTCACTGCTAATATGCTTGTAGGGGGCTGGTTAGCTCTAGATGGCACTTTATCCGTAGGTGCATATTCAGTGATAGTCTTCATTACACAGAGACTTCTATGGCCATTAACTCGTCTCGGACAAACTTTCGACCTTTATCAACGTGCAATGGCATCTACTACTAGAGTACTAGATTTACTAGACACTCCAATGGGGCTAATAGAGGGTAAAGTTCAGATTTCTAATGTAAGAGGAGAAATTAAATTCGAAAATATCAATTTTTCATACCCGGATCGAGAATCAGTAGTTGACAATCTATCTCTAGAAATACCTGCAGGTTCAACGGTCGGCCTAGTAGGTTCTACTGGTTCTGGTAAAACAACTCTAATTGGCTTGTTACTAAGATTTCATGACCCTCTTAATGGCTCCGTAAGCTTGGATAATTATGATGTCAAAGAGTTAACTCTGAAATCACTAAGAAGTTCAATTTCCCTTGTTTCACAAAGTACAACCTTGTTTCCTGGAACTGTTCGTGAGAACATTCTATATGGTGACCCTAATGCTAGTGAAGAAGATTTATTCGAAGCCGCAAATATTGCAGAAGCAACTACTTTTATCGAGTCCTTGCCTAAAGGTTGGGATACCGATATTGGTGAAGATGGACATAGACTCTCAGGAGGTCAGAGACAACGTCTTGCAATAGCCAGAGCAGTTTTGAAGGATGCTCCTATATTGATTCTAGACGAGGCAACAAGTAATGTTGATAATGAAACAGAAGCGGCATTACAGAGATCTATAGAAAAGATTTCTCATAATAGAACCACTCTAATTATTGCTCATCGCCTTTCTACAGTTAGAAATGCGGATCTAATAGCAGTACTCGACTCAGGTAAAATTACCGAATTGGGTAGACACGAGGATCTAGTCGATGCTAATGGCCTATATGCAAGACTTTGGTCGGTTCAGACAGGTGTGGCAGGGAAGGATGAATGAGGTGTTACAATGAGTGACGAAATGAGTATTCCAAAGTTAACAAAGTTAGCGCAAACAATAGGATTTGAAATTATTGAATTTACAGAAGGACGCTGTGTTGTAGAATTAATAGTTAGAGAAGACCATCTTAATGCAGGGGGGGTCGCTCATGGTGGCATACATGCTACTATGCTAGATACAGCTATGGGAGGCACTCTAGTCACAACTCTTCGTAAGGAAGAATGGTGTGCTACGGCTCAACTAGATCTTTCTTATCTTGAGCCATCATATACGGGAGATATCCTCAGAGCAGAAGGCTCTGTAGTTAGAAGAGGTAGGAATATTGCCCATCTTGAGGGAGTAATTACTAATTCAAATGGTAGTCGAATTTCTCATGCACGTGGCACTTGGGCGATATGGGAAAAGCGCCCTCAAAGTTTGAGGAAAACCTAGTCTTGACGGCAAAGCATTGATGAAATAGTGTTTGATCCAAGAACTGATGGCGAGAGTCGACTCACTAATTTGGTTCCTTGCCGGTTTTGCTCAATTACTTCTTGCAGGTGTTGTAGGAGGAGACCCGGTTCTAGATTTTTTAGCAGTAATTTTGCAGGGTACTGGAAGTAGTTCACTGGTATTAGGAGTATATTTTCTAATTTTCATAGCCCGTCATCAGAAAGAATTTAGAGATAGATATTCTAAGATTGAGAAAACATCTTTAGTACGTAATGAATCAAATGGCGAGTTAGAAATTGTAGATGTAACACCTCGGGTAAATAAGGCATTATGGTATTCTATACCTGTGGCTCTGACTTTCCTGAGTGCCTTCTTATGGCTGGCAACCTAGAGGGAAGTATTTTGTCTAAAAAACGCAGTTTTGAGGATGCAATTGATCAATTCCTTGATAATCCCGCTTATGAGATAGAAGGCGGTCATAGTTATCTACCATTCGTTAAGAGAATAACATTTCCAATATACTTATTTTTAATTTTCTTGATGACTTGGAATTTACTTGAAAGTATCGATGTATTTTCATCAGGTATCAATCAGATATTGACAGCATTACTCACAGGTCTTATGGTTGGCCCTATACTGAACTTTGATCGAGCAGTTGCATTGTGGGTAAGAAGTCGCCAATTGAAAAATGACTGATCTCTGAGCCGAAGATGTGAAATGTATGGCGCCATTCAAGAGATCATGGCCTCACTTGACGATATCAACCCTGTAACTATAATCTTAGGTGATTCTTCTGGTTTAGAACTAATGTTTTCAGCCTTTGCCTTGGTTGGAGGATTTTTATTCCTTATTTGGTTTATCCTTCTATTGTTAGGTGGTGTTGCTGAGGGTGTTCTCGAGGGTGTTTTTGGAATGGACGGCTTCGATGCGATGAGTGCGGATGGTTCCTTTAACGCTCTGACATTCCAGGGTCTTATGGCATTCTGTATGTTTTTTGGTCTTGCAGGACTATATACTCTCGAGGTTGATCCTGCAGGAACTAGCACCAAAGCACTTTCAGTTCTTGTAGGGGGTATTGCCGGAACTGCATCAATGTATGGTACAGGAAAGATATTCCAAGTATTCTTCGCACTTGAGGCCAGCGGGAATGTCGATATTTCAGAAGCAATTGGAACTTCTGGGACTGTTTATCTCAGAATCCCAGAAAGTGGTGTGGGTCAGATTCAGATAGAGCTTGGTGGCGCTCTTAAGACCTACAATGCTAAGTCCGAAGATGGTCAAGGAATTGCTACTGGAGAATTCATCCAAGTAGTAGATAACGTCGCCTCAACAATGGTGGTAAAAAGATCATCTAGTAATGAAGAATAATTAAATTCATCATCATTTTTCTAAACGTTGCCGGCAAATATTTCTTAGGTAAAGACACTGCGTCGGAACCATAGGAGAGATACTCTATGGCAACGGCTTCGACACTAATTTCAATAATGATGTTTGCAACTTTACTATTTTTGGTTGCAATTGTGATATTCTTTGCTCAGAGATACAAGCGATGCCCACCTGACAAGGTTATGGTAGTTTACGGTCGTACCGATAAGGGTAAGGCGAGCCGTACAATACATGGTGGTGCGGCTTTAGTTTGGCCACTGATTCAAGATTATGCATTCCTTTCATTGACTCCAATAACTATCAATATTGATTTGAAAAACGCACTTTCTCAGCAAAATATCAGAATCAATGTCCCATCTACATTTACTATTGGTGTTTCAACAGAGAAGATAATTATGGCAAATGCCGCTGAGCGTCTTCTTGGCCTTCAACAACCACAAATTGAAGAGATGGCAAAGGAGATTATTTTTGGTCAACTCCGTCTTACAGTAGCCTCACTTACAATTGAACAAATTAACCAAGATCGAGATGCATTCCTTGAACTTACAAGAACTAACGTAGACACAGAATTGCAGAAAGTTGGTCTTTACTTGATTAACGTTAACTTGGTCGATATTACAGATGAATCTGATTATATTGAGAGTATTGGAAAGAAGGCAGCAGCAACCGCTGTTGAGAATGCACGTGTTGATGTTGCAAATGCTGAGAGAGATGGTGCTGTAGGTGCCGCAAAGGCAGATAGAGCACGAGAAATTGAGGTTGCAGAGAACCTCGCTGAGGCCGAGAAGGGTCGTAAAACAGCGGAAGCAGATCAGCGTGTTTATGTCGGTCAGCAAGAAGCACTAGCGGTTTCTGGTGAGAACTCTGCCAAGGCGGAGATTGCTGGTTCTGATGCGGATTTGGCTGAGGCTGAAGCGGTTGCTAAACAGCGTGCTGAAGTTGCTACTGCTCAAGCCCAGGCAGAAATCGAACGCGCTAGATATACAGAAGAGGAACAACGACTTCGCGCTAGTGAAATTGTACGTGAACAAATCCAGAAACAACAGGTTGAGATTGCAGCCGAGGCTGAAGCAGAAAGGCAACGCCGTGTTGCTCGTGGTGAGGCTGATGCGATACTTGCTAGGTATGAGGCGGAGGCGGCTGGTGTTCAGAAGGTACTGGAAGCTAAGGCTGCTGGGTATGCTGGCCTAGTAACTAGTGCAAATGGAGATGCTAAGGCAGCAGCTACTCTTTTGATGGTAGAAAAGATCGAAGGAATGGTGGAAGCTCAGGTTGAAGCTATCCGCAATCTCAAGATTGACAGTATTACTGTATGGGATTCAGGAGGAGATGGAGATGGAAGTTCCACATCTAACTTCATTTCTAACTTAGTTAAGTCTCTTCCTCCATTACATGACATAGCGTCTAATGCTGGTGTGGATCTGCCTCATTATCTGGGCAGTATGCAGAATGATGAGTGAATGAACTCTGATATCCAAGTTGTCTTTAGCACATAGTCATCCTCATCAATGAGTGACATTTCCCCTAGGTCAATGAGTGAACACGTAGTAATTATCGGTGGTGCTAGGACTCCTTTTTGTGAGTGGCTTGGTGGCAAAAGAGGAGATGGAGAGGCAGGCGGTAGACTCGCTGGAGTTTCTGCCGAAGAATTGGGAAGTATTGCAATCCAAGGTGCTCTGAGTAAAACAGGAACAACTCCCGAATCTGTAGATCACTTGGTAATGGGTCATGCACTCCAAACTAGCAGCCAAGCAATTTTTGGTGCTCGTCATGCAGGTCTCAATGCAGGTATCCCTGAAGAAGTACCTATGCTTACTCTGAATCGATTATGTGGTTCCGGAATTCAATCAATAATTTCTGCATCTCAGATGATTATGCTAGGTGAAGCAAGTACTGTGGTCGCAGGTGGTATGGAAAATCTAAGCCAAGCTCCACATGTCCTCCGTGGCATGCGTTCAACCTACAAATTAGGTAGGCCACCCAGAGAAGGAGATCAACTTCCTAAGGATATGGAGGATTACTTATTTACCAATTTACTTGACACCACTTGCAATTCATTCATGGCACAAACCAGTGATGAGATATGCAGAAGGATTGGTGTGACTCGCGAGGAAGCCGATGCCTTTGCCGTGCTTAGCCATTCCAGAACAGAAATTAGTGTTGATAATGGCGTTTGGGTTGATGAAATAGTTGAAGTCGAAACTCCAGAGGGGTTAGTTACTGCTAAAGAAGAAGATCACTTTGTTAGGGGTACCAGCAAGGAATCATTAGCATCTCTTCGAACACATTTCGGCCCTACTTCATTAGTAACTGCAGGAAACGCATCCGGTGTTGTGGATGGTGCTGCGGCTTTAGTTCTAAAATCCTCCTCACAAGCAGATCTAGATGAAGATCAACCTATTGCTAAAATTGTTAATTGGGGGGTTGTTGGTCTTGAACCAGCGATAATGGCATACGGCCCAGTTCCTGCAAGTCGACTTGCTTTACAAAGAGCAAATATGAATGTTGAGGACATTGATCTGTGGGAAATAAATGAAGCATTCGCCGGTCAAGCCGTTGCTTGTATGAAAGAATTAGGAATATCATCCGAAATTGTCAATATAAATGGTGGTGCTGTTGGCCTAGGACATCCTCTTGCAGCCACAGGTACTCGTCTCGCACTTACTCTAGCACATACCCTAAAAAATGAAAATAAGCGTTTTGGAATTGCTACCGCCTGTATTGGTGGCGGTCAAGGAATCGCTCTAATTTTAGAGTCAATATGATGGAATTTTGTTAAATCAAATAGTAGTAGGACTTATCTATACAATTCTATTGTAATTATTATGGGTAGCAACCCTAATTCTGGACATGCAAATAGAAAAAGGAGTTTTGTCAAGACAATTACTTGGAGAATAATTGCTACAACAGACACTTTTATTCTGACTCTTTTTTCTGCAACATGGTTTGGTGAAGAACTAGGAATTAATTCTGAAGAGGCATTTGCACTTGCAGGTACTGTTGCGGCACTTGAAATAATTACTAAGATGATACTTTATTATTTTCATGAGAGAGGTTGGAGTACTATTTCTTGGGGCATTGATGAAGCATAGTTATTTTCATTAGCCAAATAGCCCATAAATAGTAGCAAACATAAACATCAAAGTAGATATGAAAAAGCCATAGAAAATACCTATCGATTGCTCTTTTTTCCATGCGTAATTTATGCATGCAAAAAGACCTATTAAGGTACTGAATAAAAAGAAAAGATTCCGCGGACCATTATATCCAGGAGGATCTGGAGGACAACCCGAAGACCCAGGAAACCCAAAAGATAAGCATCCGTTCTCAATCTCGTTCAGATAGGACAAGATAGATAGTGGGAAAATGACAATAATAGGAATCATAAAACCAATGAAGAATGGCCACCCTAGTTTTACAATAGCGTTAATCACCGAGATCAAATAAAACATAGGTAGGGCACAGAAGAATATCGCAGAAAGTAACACTCCACCATCTTCACCATTGCCAGAAGA
>DAIJ01000041.1:0-32586 GCA_002498725.1 Euryarchaeota archaeon UBA23 | reverse complement strand
TGTAATTAATATTATTTTCATCATTATTTTCTTTTTCTAATAGATGCAGTAATTCCTTCGCCGAGACTGATGAATTCTCCTCTGATTCTGTAAAATTTGTATTAATCCACATCTGCGGTCGCCCCCCCTTATCCTCATCTTCTCTAGAAAATGAAGGTCGTTCGTTTGCAGCCACATCCTCCATGAAAAACACCTGATACATTATATAATCATTAGCAACAAGTAAGTAATTATGACCATAAGTAATGTTGATAATATTCCTAATATCAACATTTTACCTCCAATATCGGTAAGACTTTCTTTACTAATGAAGAACCCTACTGCTGCCAGTAATGGTATCAGTAAATGACTGCCAAGTTGTGCAATTAATTCTGCTAAATTTTCTGGAATCAACCAAGTTGAAAGAATTGCAGCCGATATGAACCCGGGTACAAAGAGTGGTAGTGAAAAATCACCAATATTTTCTGTTTCATGCTTATTCATCTTGTTTCCGAGATATACACTTAGTGGCACAATCAGAATTAGAAGAGATACTCTAGCTAATTTTACTGCTGTAGCAACAATTAGTGCTTCACCTCCAATTGATTCTCCTGCCGCAACAGCCTGTGGGACAGCATGTATTGTTGAACCAGCCCATATTCCAGAATCTATTTCAGAAAATCCAAGAAGGGATGATAAAATTGGAACCAATATAAACGTTAGAAAACCCATTATGTTGACTACAGAAAGAGTAACAGCAACATTTTTTTCTTCTAACCTGAGTGGGCCAGAAACCGCTAAAACAGCACTATTTCCACAGATAGCGCCTCCTGCACCCATTGCAAAAGAAGAACTTTTGTCTAGTCCGATTCTGGTCCCGTATAAATAGCAGAAGCACATACATGAAAATGCTGAAATGAATGCGATCAATATTCCTTTGAATCCAATTTCTGGTTGTAGAAAAAGTTCTAGATTCAATCCAAATCCAAGCATAATTATGACTACTGGCATTAATTCACTAGTCATCCATTTACCTCCTTCTTCTAAACCGGTCAGAAATTGTGCTAGAATAGCGCCTATAATGAATGCTAGAGTGCTAGATCCAATACTGAAAACATCATTTTCTTGCATCATGAAATCACAATAATAAGCAAAAATACTGATTATTATTGAGAATATAATTCCACGATATACTGTCATCCATCCCCCTCCGGATTATCCAAATAGCATGACGCCAATCACTCCGCCGGCTAACCAGGCACCTATTGCAGAACCTAAATTTCCAAATGTCGTAACTAGTAATATTCGACTAATTTTATTAGACCAGAAATCAAGATTATCATTTAATTCTAGAAATTCCGCCGCATCTTTCCCAGTGGGTGCTGTCACCTTAAGTTGTGTATATCCTGCAAACCATCCTGCAGCTAACGTTGGATTTAGACTAGTAAATGGCGATGAAATAGCACCTACAATTACAGAGAGTGGATGACCCCTTGCTAAAGCAACTCCTAGTCCAGCAAATATTGCATTGGCTAATAGCCAATACCAGAGTGTATTTTCCAATGCAGCGAAGTCTCCATTATATGCTAACCAGCTAACTATAGAGGCTAGAAAAATAGGTATTGCCCACACGATTATCTTAGGCCATATTGGCTTTGGTGGTTCTTTAGATAACTCAGATAATCTTGAAGTAGATTCTATAGGAGCTATTTCGAGATTCTCAGTAATTCCATTGATATGTCCTGCACCAACTATAGCCAGAATCTTCCCCTTTCCGCGTATCTGCTGTATTTTACCGGCTAAATAAGCATCTCTTTCATCTATCAAAACAGCTCCCGCGTTGGGTGCGACTATCCTGACCTCATCCATCAATTCTGAGAGTAAATCAGAGTCTTCAAGTAATTTATCTATGTCGAAATCTTCCTCTTCTATCTCATCATCATCATCCCAGAGTAACGCATTTAGAACACGCCATTTCTCTCTGAGACTCATTTTTCTCCACGCACGCCTCAAAGTAATTACAACATCTCGGTCAATCAATGCATAATCGATTCCTTCTTTTTCAGCGGTTTGAATTGCAGTCAAAAGTTCAGCACCAGGCCTCTCTCCAGTTTGTAGCCCCATGCGTCTCTGCTGAACAGCTAATGCAGATTGTAGAAGGATCATCATTGAACGACCTTCGTTAATGATCTTCAGCAAATCCTCATTACCTAATTCATCAGGACTTTTTAGTGATTTCAGTCTTGATTGACATAGTTCAATTGCAACTAAATCAGGCTTATATTCTGAAATTTGTTGTTTAACTAGATCTACAGATTTACTCGAGATATGTGCAGTCCCAATAAGTCTTAGATTTTCATCAATATCTACAAAATTCTCTCTCATAGGAACTCACCTCATTCTATTGCACGCATCGCAGTATACAGGTCAACATGCTCACGCACATCGTGCACCCTGATGATGTCGACCCCTTTATCGGGTGCCATTGCTGCAATGCCTAAAGTACCAGAAAGCCTATCTTCAACTCTTTCTCTTGACAATAGATGTTCAAACATTGTCTTTCTGCTAACCCCCCACATCAGATTCATATTTTCCTCAGGAACAATTCTTCTTCCTGAAGAAAGTAGAGCAATATTATGCTGTAGTGTCTTTCCAAATCCGATTCCTGGGTCCACAATAATTTTTTCTGAAGGTAAACCATTTTCAAGTAAAGAATTAGTGGCGTCAGTCAAGAATTTTCTAACCTCACTTACCACATCGTTGTAATTTGGATTATTTTGCATGTTGTTTGGAAGACCTTGCATGTGCATTATACAAATAGACAAATTGTTTTTTATCACAACTTCACTCATTTCCGGATCAGATAATCCACTAACATCATTCACCATATCCACTCCTGCATCTACAGCATCTTTTGCTACACTTGCTCTTCTCGTATCGATTGATAGACCTATTTCTGGGAATTTGTTTCTAATTGCTTTAATTATAGGAATAACTCGTTCTAATTCTTCATCAGGATCTACTGGAATCGCACCAGGCCTTGTAGATTCTCCACCTATGTCTAACCATTCTGCACCGTCGCCGATCATTTCTTCTGTCCTTAGCAATGCATTCTCTATTGAATTAACTCTGGAATCTTCAAAAAATGAGTCAGGAGTGACATTCAGAATA
This sequence comes from Euryarchaeota archaeon UBA23, assembly GCA_002498725.1. Lineage (GTDB taxonomy): Archaea > Thermoplasmatota > Poseidoniia > Poseidoniales > Thalassarchaeaceae > MGIIb-O1. Next base: position 29,436 of record DAIJ01000041.1, on the reverse strand, counting down.
CCCATTATACTCGGAAAACCGTTGTTTTGGCTTTTCGCCAATCGTCCAGAGTCGGCCATTTCATCCCTTGCATCAGACGTACCCTTTATGATGTGACGGAGAGGCAATCCCCCGATGGTTATAGGCGAGGACACTTCTGACGCTACTGTAAAAACATCAGTTACGGGTGTCGCTTCATCCGCAAAAGAAGAACTTCCATCAAATGAATCTCTAGAATTAATGGAATCTATTTTACAACGTTTACAACCAAATGATAGGCACGAGATTCGTGATATGATAACCAATCGCGGCTGGCTTTCTGGAGTGCTATTGATGATGGCTGGATTATTCTGGTGGATTTCTGTTAACAAAGGTGCTTCAAGTCTCGGAGATGAGGATTTACCGTTATCTATGTTGGGTGAATTAGAATTTTCTGAACTAGCATTAATGATACCAGCATTAGTATTTGTAGCCACAACAATTTGGTCAATTGGTCGAGAGAGAGGTCTTGCCTCAATGTCTAATATCAGTGGTCTTCTAGTAATTCTTGCCATTTATTATATATTGGAGCCAATTGGATTTGCACTACTTACTGATGATGTAGATATGCAATCTGCAATGGTTGCATCTGGAAGACTATTAGCACTAGCTACTATGATTCATTATTCTGCCCGTTTATTCATAGATGCAGTACTTTTACAGTGGGTTCGTACTCAAATGATCCATATGCCAGTTGAGATGATACCTACAATGAATACATCCTCTGAAGAGGGTCATGCTGATGAAGGCATACCACTTGCCTGATCTCATGAGTGACCTACCCCCTCGAGTCTCAGTCCTTCGTCTTGGACATAGACGTGAGAGAGATAAAAGACTTACAAGTCACCTAGGATTGACAGCAAGAGCATTAGGTGCCAATGAAATTATTCTGGCAGGAGATCATGATGAATCAGCACTTGAAACATGGAATTCAGTAACTGAACGTTTTGGAGGAGATTTTGATTGCCGACACGAATCTAGCCCACTTAGTTTCCTTCGTCAGTTTTCTAAAGATGCAGGTGATGGTAAACCAGGTATCATTATTCATTTGACGATGTATGGGGAGAATTGGAGAAAAATGGTTAGCGAAATAAGGCGCGATAGGCCAATTGTAATAGTGGTAGGTGGAACTAAAGTTCCGAGGGAGGTGTTCAATCTTGCTGATTACAATATTTCAATTGGAAATCAACCACATTCTGAAGTTTCTGCACTTGGTATTTTCCTTCAATCAATGATAGGTGAAGTTGCTGAAAATCATTTTTCAGGTGGAGAAATAAGAATAGTGCCTAGTGAGTTTGGCAAGAGAGTTTTGAACTTAGAAGACGAATGACCTATTGTCAATGATTAAGTGTCTAGTTTAGACAGCATCGCTGATGTCGGGTAATGCTCCTGCCGGGGGCTTCATTCCCGACCTAGGTGTTTCAGGGTCTGAGAGCCCTCCAATTTTTCCCGATGCTGCTGATATTTTAGTTGATTATCAAGACCTAGAACCGCCTTCAAGAATTAATGGATTGTTACTCCTTGCAGATGGTACAAGGTACCAAGGAGAACTATTTGGTGCATCTTCCATAGCGGAAGGGGAATTAGTCTTTACAACAGGAATGACTGGTTATCAAGAGAGCCTTACTGATCCTTCTTTTGTGGGCCAAATTCTGACATTTACTTGGCCACTACTTGGTAATTATGGTATTCATAGAGGGGTCTCAGAATCATCAAAAGTTTGGCCTAGAGGTGTTGTTTGTAGAGAATTAATGATTAATCCAGACCACAGAGATTCAATTGGCAGTGTGCATGATCTTCTTTTTTCACATGGAGTCCCTGGGATTCAGGGCGTAGATACACGTGAATTGACACGAAGAGTCCGAGAACATGGAACTGTGCTGTGTATATTTGGGCCTGCAGATAAGGAGAAGGAGATGCTTATCAGATTAGATCAAATGATTTCTCCAGATTCTGAAGATTTAGTTGCCGAAGTCACTCGTGATGAAGCGATAGTAATTAATCCTGGAGCTAAGGATAAAGATGGCAAACCATTACCTAGATTAGCAGCAATAGATTGTGGTGTGAAATATAACATTCTTCGTGAGTTATGTACACGCTTTGAAGTATATTGGTGTCCAGCCACAACTCCCTTCTCTACAATTCTAGAATGGAATCCAGATGCTTTCTTCGCCTCTAATGGCCCAGGTGATCCTGCTCATTCTGGAGCCGCATCTACCGCTAGAAATACTTTAGCAGCCGCAGTTAGAGCAGACATCCCAGTTATGGGGATCTGCTTAGGACATCAATTAATGGGTTTAGCCGCAGGACTTAGAACCTACAAATTAAGATATGGTCATAGAGGTGCGAATCAACCAGTTGTAGATCTTGAATCTGGACGTGTTTATATTACAAGCCAAAACCATGGATTTGCAGTCGAAGATCCAGATAAAGGAATGTTAGCCCCTCATCCTAGTGGTTCATGTTCAGACAGGGGGAGTAATCAGCTAGAAGCACCTTTCAAAGTCAGACATGTCAATGCTAATGATAGAACTGTTGAGGGTCTGGATCTAATTGGTAAACGCGCTTTTACCATACAATATCATCCAGAAGCATGCCCTGGGCCACATGATGCATCGCCGTTGTTCGATCGTTTTGCATCGATGGTAGAAGATAATATTGCAGGAATACCTATTCGTTCAAGAGGTGGAAATTAATGCCACGTAGAAACGATCTGGAAAGGATTGTTATTCTAGGTAGTGGCCCAATCAGAATTGGACAGGCTGCTGAATTTGATTTCTCAGGCAGTCAAGCATGTCGTGCTCTTCGAGCAGATGGATATGAGGTTATTCTGATAAATTCCAATCCTGCAACAATTCAAAATGACCCCGAAATGGCCGATAAGATATACATTGAACCATTATTGCCTGAAGTCGTAAGAAGAATCCTTGAGATAGAAAAACCGGATGCCATACTTGCTGGAATGGGTGGCCAAACAGCACTAAATATCGCTTCAGCATTAGCTCACAACGGTAGTCTAGATGAGTTGGGTGTAGAGTTAATTGGTTGTGATCTTGTTTCAATAGATGAGGCAGAGGATCGAGACCTATTCAAGCAAGTTTGTGAAGAAATTGACTTGCCTGTTTGTAAAGCCATAGCCTGTGATTCGATAGATGCCGTTATGGCAGCAGCAGATACTTTGGGTGGTTTCCCTTTACTGATACGTCCAGCCTTCACACTTGGTGGTTTGGGAGGTGGAACTGCTCATAATATGGGTCAATTAGTTGAGATAGCTAGTCAAGGAATTTTGCATTCAGCCATCGGTCAAGTGCTAATTGAAGAAAGTATTCTTGGCTGGCAGGAGCATGAATATGAAGTTATGCGAGATTCTGCAGACAATTCAATTATCGTTTGTACCATGGAGAATATTGACCCAATGGGAGTTCACACAGGAGAATCTGTGGTTGTTGCTCCTCAACAGACACTATCAGATAGAGATCATCAAATGCTTCGTGATGCTGCTTTAAAATTGATTCGTAGACTGAATATTAAGGGGGGTTGTAATGTTCAATTTGCTGTTGAACAATCCACTGGAGAATATAGAGTCATAGAAGTAAATCCTCGGGTTTCAAGATCTTCTGCTTTAGCTAGTAAGGCAACAGGCTATCCTATAGCAAGAATGGCTGCCCTTATAGCAGTAGGTTATACTCTTGATGAATTACCAAATCCAATAACAGGAGAGGGCACTACAGCAGCATTCGAACCAACTCTCGATTATTGTGTCGTTAAAATTCCAAGGTGGCCGTTTGACAAGTTTAGAACTGCTGATCGTACAATAGGGACGTCAATGAAATCGACTGGAGAGGTTATGGCTATAGGCAGATCATTCGAAGAGGCTTTTCTGAAGGCATGGGCCAGCCTCGAGTATGGTCAACCGCATCCGAGACCTCTTACCATGGCTGATGCATCAGGAGGGGAAACTATGGATGACAGAGCGCGTCAACCTTTACCAGAGGCTTTACTTGAAGATTGGTTAAGAATTCCTAGCGACAGACGTATGTCTGCGCTCATTGAGTCATTTAGGCGCGGATATTCAATTGAAGATGTAAGAGATCTTTCAGGAGGGATCACAAGATGGTTCTTACATCGATTTGAGAAGATTGTGGCTATAGAAACTGAAATGCGTGCTGCAGGAGAACTAGGGATGAAACCTTCCAGTATACCAGAAATTGAGATGCGTCGTTGGAAGGGTATGGGATTTACAGATCTACATATTGCTGATGCACTAGCAGGCTTTCCTCCAGGTGGTTTCAAATCTTTATCCAATGGAGAAAACGAGGACGCAGTAATGAATCGCAGACATGATCTCTCAATACATCCTCGATTTAGAATGGTAGATTCATGCGCTGCTGAATTTGCAGCAGTAACTCCATACTATTATGCAACCTATGAAGGAGGTTCTGCACCGAATGGTATAGATCACGTCCCTGGTGTATTTGAATCAATAAAGCGTAGAATAGTCGTTGTTGGTAGTGGCCCAATTAGAATTGGACAGGGTATAGAATTTGATTATGGTTGTGTACACGCGGTTGGAGCAATACGTGATCTTGGTCATGAGGCGATAATAATCAATAACAACCCTGAAACAGTTTCTACCGATTTTGATACAAGTGATCGTCTTTATTTTGATCCATTGACTTTAGAGCATACAAGTGAAATTTTATTGAGAGAAAATGCTCATGGTCTTCTTTTACAATTTGGTGGTCAAACTGCAATAAATCTTGCTCTTCCTATGTCGAATAGATTACCTCATCTTTCTTCTCTTGGTCTAGATTTAGTTATGGAAGGAACTACTCCTGAAGCAGTTGATGAGGCCAGCGATCGTCAAAGATTTGAGGATTTCTCTGCGCGTATTGGATTGAGAATGCCAAATGGAGCAACTGCATCTACTCCTGAAGGTGTTCGCGATGCCGTATCGGAAATAGGTTATCCAGTTTTAATTAGGCCATCCTATGTCCTAGGAGGAAGAGGTATGGAGATTCTTTCCAATAACCGGCAACTTGATGCTTACATGGAAGAGGCGTTCTTATCTCCAGATCGCCCTTTACTTGTAGATGAATATCTTGGAAATGCCATTGAGCTTGACGTTGATGCGGTTTGTGACGGTGAAGAGGTTCTTATTGGGGCAATAATGGAGCATCTGGAAGAGGCTGGAATTCATTCAGGTGACTCTACTTGTTTCATCCCTCCTCAGAATATTTCTAAGAAGATCTTGGCCGAGGTCGAGGAGTGGACGAGAAAAATTGGTGTTGAATTAGGAGTTAGGGGTTGTTTCAATATACAGTATGCAATCCGTGGTGAAACCCTGTACGTATTAGAAGTAAATCCTAGAGGTTCGCGAACTTTCCCTTTTGTTGCTAAGGCCACGGGGGTCCCTCTAGCAAGAATTGCAGCTCGTCTTTCTTTAGGAGAAAAAATCGCGGATCTAAAAATCCCTGAACCACAAAAAGAAGCAGTGTGTGTTAAAGCCCCAGTATTTCCTTTCATCAAATTAAGAGGATTAGATCCAGCACCAGGCCCTGAGATGAAGAGTACAGGTGAAGTGATGGGGAGTCATGCCAGAGCCTCAGCAGCTTATCTAAAAGCACGTCTAGCAACTGAACTTCCAGTGCCAACTGAAGGTGGTGTTTATGTTACTGTAAAGAACGCTGACAAACACGATGTCATCCCTCTTGTGCAAGAACTTGAGGATATGGGTTTCAAAATATATGCAACTAGAGGAACCGCACATGTTCTACGAGATTCTGGTGGTATTGATGTCAATACCTGCTATAGAATTGCAGAAGGACTTACTCCCGACGCGCTTGATTTAATGCGTCAAGGAAAGATAAACCTCATCATTAACACCCCTCGTAATACAGGTGGTGCTGTTCTAGATGGAAATATGATGCGGAGACTCGCTGTTGAACTAAATATTCCATTTGTGACCACTATGGCGGGTGCAAAAATGGAAGTTTTGGCAATAGCAGAGGCCAGAGAGGGTATGCCAGAACCAAGGCTTTTAGATATCGCGATTTTAAGTTGAGGTGTAAAGTATGGATCTAGTTACAAATTACGGTTTCAAATGCGTGGTAGGATTTCTCCTAGGTGCGACTGGGGCCTTCCTAGTTAATATCTCATTAAAGGCAATGAGAATAATTGCATTAGCTCAGGGTGCCTTTCTTGGATTACTAGCAATCTCAGGAGTTATTACAATTAACTTTGGTCGACTTCTTGAAATCCTTACTGACATCGTAAATTGGTTTGCAGATTCTCTAGGTTCAATTTTTTCTTCACTCTTGGAGCTAGGGACATTTGGAGCGGGTTTTGCTGGAGGATTTATCGGCACAACAGTTCTTCTTGAGACTCTCAATGATGAACGCTGAACTAGGAATTTAGCAAATCAATAGCATCTTCAAGACCAATTTCAAGTAATAAAGCCGAAGCTTTCGGGCCATTGTTCCGTCCTAACATTGCCCAATATAATACAGTATAAGATTCTCGACCTTCGATTCCAAATTCTGAAGCAGTATTTCTAATTGTAGATGAAATCAAATCCTCAGTCCAATCTATTTTTCCAAATTCAATTGCCAATTTTTTCAAGAATTTTTTCTGCTCTTCACTCAATTTTTCACGCACTTCATCGTCTATTTTGTTTCTAATGTGTATTCTTGCATCTTCTGGGAAATGTATACTTCTAATCCAATTCCGCATACGCAAGAGCCTCTGTTGTAATGCTTTATGCGGCTCCCCACTTAGGTGTCCACTATTTCTAAGTGAATTCCAAATGTCTGTATCTGAGTTTTTGATTTGGGCTAACATTGCCAAATGTCGGAAAGAAATGGTGCCTTTTGGCTCAAATCCTCTTTCAGTTTGACTAAGTCTCCTAGCAGCAAGACGTGTGTCAACTGAGATTTCCTTACGCTTACTCATGCCTTCCTTTTTCTTTGGTGGATTAGCGACTAATCGCTCGTACTCATCTGCTATGACGAACATCATCCCTCCTGTATCAAATTCAATATGACGATTCATTTTACTTCTGGCAATAATATATCGAAGTATTTCAGGAGGCACTATTGAAAGAGTTTCTAAAGGCCCTATAGTATTGCCTGAAGACGAGGACATCGGTCCAGCACCTTTTACCTGAATCCATTCGTAAACCATTTTTTCTGGTGGGGAACTTCCGAGTATCCTGCAAATGGGTAATCCTGTGTCGAAAGAGCCTCCTGCAGCGCCATGGTCCTTTCCTGCAGGTTCACACGTAACTCCATGAATTCCCCAACGAGCGGCCCAATCAATCCTCCATGGTAATTTTCCTTCTGCCTTTCGGATGTCTGCAGACCCTGAATTTCCATTTTTATCAGTCCAATGAACGTATGGTTTTTCATATCCCGTAACAGTTACTCCATCCATACTTCCATCCGAACCAAGAGGTTTGTAGGGGAACCAATTATCATCCAATTCTCGCCCAGATATCGATTCAATAATTTCCTTAATTTCATTAGCATATTCGATGGCGGAATCGATCTTTTCGGCGAATAGTCCATCTGCATAAGTAAGGTGATTCATTATCACTTCTGGAAAAACACCAATTTCTGCAAGTGCTTGGAGAAATGGTTCAAGGAAATGTTCAGCATAAGATCTGCCATCTGAACTGGGTCTACCGTCAGAATCAGGTGCTGGAATAAAAGCCAGAGGGCATCCAATATATTGCTGATAATCCTCAGATAGGAAGGGGTAAACTCGACGAAGTGGGTCCATTGAATCAACAATGAAAATATATCGAGAATCTAATCCTGCGTCAAGGCATGCTCTGTGAATCATTTCAGCCGAGAGAATTTCTCTTAGGTGTCCTATATGGAAATCTCCTGAGGGTGTTATTCCAGAACAAGAAACATAGGGTCCTTCTCTGGTCTCTGCAAGTCTCTGTGCGGTAAAGTCCGCCCAATGCATTGTTCCAACCTCAGACAGTAACCACTCGAACGAGACCTCTAAGCGGTACCGCTTCAATTTCATTCATGTGCGTCTTATTAGCGACTACTAGACATAGTTTCACATCTGCTCCTGCTTCACGAAGATGATGCACTGTTTTGATCATAGTCGTGCCGCTTGAAACTACATCGTCGACAACTACTACACGCTTCCCTTCAACTCCTGCAAATACCTCTGATAAGTGTCCACTTTTTGATTCACTAATACTTCTTGAAACAGATAATTCAAGGTCCATTTGGCCTGCTATTGCTTGAGCAAATGGTATTCCATTGATTGATATTCCAACAACTCCATCGACATCTTCACCTATTTCTTCTTCTATGATGTCACAGAAAACAAATGAAATAGCTTCTATTCTTGCTGCTTTAACCGCAATTGATCGCCATCCGACTCTAATATCGTGTGGTGCTTCTTCTTCTGCTGGTACATTTGAAGATGAAAGCCACTGGATCGTAGTTTGTGAAAGAGATAGTTCATCTGCTATTTGTTGACCATTCAAACCCTCTTTTCTATATTCCTCAACTTTCGTTCGAAGCTCGTCTATGCTAAGTGGCATCGTTGGTCCCCCTACTGACGTCCGTATCAAACATTCGTATGTATATTATGATTTCAAAACGTTATATCTAGTTTTTAATAGATTCCATTAGAACCTACCAGTTGATCCGAAACCACCCTCTCCTCTTTCAGTTTCCCCTAAATCCTCAAATTTTACTTCCTTAAATCCAGATCTTGGAATTGGCGTAATTAGGATTTGTGCAATTCTTTCTCCCTTCTTTACAGTATATGATTCACTATTTCCAATCCATGTCATCATAACAAATAGTTCTCCTCTATAATCTGCATCTATCGTGCCAATTCCATGTGGTGGTATTAATCCTTTTTTTCCTAAAGAAGATCTCGCTCTTACTTGTCCTTCATATCCCACAGGTATAGCAACATGCAAACCAGTTCTAACAAGTGTTGCCGTTCGATATGGGACTGTTGTATCTTCCAAGGCATATAGATCCCATCCTGCTGCATGAATACTACCACGAGTAGGTAACTTTGCATCCCGATGAACCCGCGCAACTCTTACCTCAATTACTTCTTCCACGTACATTCGGGTCTAATGGCAGTCTTTGACGGTTGGTACACGAGGTTTTACTACCCGGTGAGGTGAAAAGGAGGACACACTCCGCTCTATTCAATGAGTGACTTCGAGTATGACGCGCTTCTCGATAGAGCACGTGATAGAATTCCTAAGGATATCAGTGAGCGTGCTCGCTGGACAATGCCTAATCCAGAAGTATTAGTCGAAGGTAATCAGACAATTATTCGCAACTTTTCTGCTATTGTAGATTCAATGGATCGTGATCCTAATCATGTTTATCAATATTTAATTAATGAATTAGGTACATCGGGGACTCGCGAGCAAATTCGAGTAATTTTAAAGGGAAGAATTCCACCAAAGAGAATAAAGGAAAAAATAGTAGGTTATGTGAAGAATTTCATTCTTTGTGGCCAATGTAAGGCGCCTGATACTAGATTTATCAAAGAAGAAAGAACTACTCTTCTAAAATGTCAAGCCTGTGGTGCTACTAGGCCAGTCAGACTCTAACTTAAGTTGGGTCTAAGAGTAGTAATTTTTCAAATTCCACTTCATGGAAGATAGAATCGAATCTGTTCAACATTCTTTTTCTCTTTCTCTGGAACTAATTCAGGATAGCCTATCTTTAGGAATCCAATAATTCTCTCTTTATCTTGAGAAATATTAAGCGCGGCATATGTGGTATCATCTCTTGTGATTGAACCAGTACTCCATTGAGACCCTAAGCCTAGGTCCCAGAGTGAAAGAACAAGGTTATGCAAAGAGCAAACGGTTGCAGCATAATCTTCTTCTTCTCTAAAGTCATCATTTGGACTCAGTTTTGAAGAGGCGGCTATTATTACAGGTACATCCATAATTTTTGAAACGGCTTTTTTTTCAGATTCAATTAAACCGTCTTGACCCAAAAAACGTGATTTTTCTCTAGAAAGTTCAAGCACTCTTGGCAATAGTTTTTTTCTTGTTTCATCTCCTAAAACATAGAATTTCCATGGATGCGTTTGCTTGTGGCAGGGTGCGTTACTTGCCGCTTTGAAAGCAGTTTCCAAATCTGTAATTTGCACCTCCTTTTTAGAAAAACGATATACGGTTCTTCTACTATTCAAGTTATTTTGTACATTAGACATATGAATTCCTAATCCAAGCGATCAAACTTTGCTGCCAAAATGAAGTCCGATTCTGTTAATCCATCAATCTTGTGTGTCCATATCATCGCCTTAACTCTCCCCCATCCTAATTCAAAGTCAGCATGATGATTTTCATTTTCACAAATTTCACCTAATGAGTTAGTAAAACCGAGAGCCTGTTCGAAGTCAAGAAACGTCCAAATTCTTTCAATATGATGAACTCCAATTAGTTCCCAATCTGAATGAATATTCTGCATCATATGCTTTGCCTCATCTTCTGACATTGGAGGTACATTACCACTGCAAGGAATGCATTCCTTATTAGCAAAATCGTTCATCCAATCAACCCCAAAGATGGCTATCGTCAGACCCTCCATCTGACTGCCTTTCTGCTTGTTCATGAATGTTAGATCTTCTTCTTATATCTTCCTTTTCAAATGTCAGAAGCTCATCATCTTCAATATAAGGGGGTCTTAGATGACTAATAACTCTGACTTCAACAATCACATCTCTAGCAATTGATCTAAATTTGCCATCTTTATCCAACAATTCTACAGAATTTCTTGTTGTAGCAATAAGCATCCCTTGAATAGTTGGGTCGGAATTATTAGGTATAGCTCTAGAATCAATAAGTAATTCAATCAAATCATCCTTACGAAGTCCACTTCTTCTATCAATAAGTGGTCCGAAGAACACATCTTCTATTTTTTCAATGTCCTGCGCCCCATATTTCTTTGCCAAATCACGCGCCCAGTCTGGCAATTTTTCTATTTTACCACCGCTCCCTCCTTCGACCATGTACTCCCGTGTGACTTTCCCTAGAAAAGCACGTTGTTTCAAAAGTGTCATCCGACGCGGTGTCAACGGAGGTGTACCCATGACTCCTGTAGAATGGCGAAAAATCCCAACGGTCCTTTACCCTCAGGAAGTCTTGGATAAATCATTCAAGCGTGCAAGTAAGCAATCAGATTTAGTCGAAGATCCTGATAAGTATCATCGCGTACGCAAACAGATGGCAAGGATGATTCAAGCATCCAGTGATACCATTGCAGAAACTCTCCTTAAGTGGATTGATAAATGGCCTAGTTTGAATGCCCAATCCTCTTTTGATCAAGCATTAGTTGATGCAGCAGTAGGGGCGGATGAATATAGACGTAATCTTGGCGCTATACAATGGGCGGCCCAAAGAGTCCGTAGCATAGCAGGTGAATCTCAATCAAAAATGCTTAGGTATCGTAACATTGAGGCTTTTCACAATGAAAGAAGGCATGCCTATGGGCGTATGTCTTCCATAATAGACCAAATCTCTCAGAATATTTTGTGGCTTGGTGAGGCTCGCGATATACTTCGTAAACTTCCATCAATTGACGCATCAGAACCATGTATAGTAGTGGCAGGCGCTCCTAATGTGGGTAAATCCGCTTTGATCACTGTATTATCTAGTGGCGAGCCAGAAGTTGCATCCTATCCCTTTACAACAAAGCGCCTCCATGTCGGCCACTTTGATCATAGAAGACGTACTTATCAGTTAGTTGACACACCGGGTTTGTTAGATAGGCCTATGACCGAGCGTAATCAAATAGAAATGCAAGCAATAGCTGCTCTTGAGAATATAGGAGACTTAGTATTGTTCCTTATTGATTTAAGTGAAGATGGTGGTGTAGACTTAGAAAATCAAAAAAATCTTCTTTCAGAAGTTGAAGAGTTACTCTCAGATAAGGAAATTATAGTTGTATATTCTAAGGCCGACCTAATTGACCAAAATAATGAGGGAAAAATCTGGGTTTCTTCAACTACAGGGTTAGGGGTGGAAGAATTACGTTCGAAAATAATTGATGCAGTAGATGCAGATGCTATAATTGATCCTCTAAAACTTCCAAGTGATTGGCCTCGAGAAAATGAAGAAATAGAACCTATAGGGTCTCCAGAAGAAATTGCTAAGAGACGTGAAAAAGCGGAGATGCATGCTCCTCGTTGGGAAAGAGAAATGAGACGAAAAAAGAACGAAAGAGCCTAATTCGTGTGAAATTTCGCCCCACAAGTGACACAATAGATTTCAAATCCTCCGTAAGACGAAGGTAGACCTTCTGCTCGAATTTCAGAACCACACGCCTCACATTTGGTAACTGCCATATTTATCCCAGTCAGGGTCTATTATTCAATCAATTCTATCCGGCCTGACAAAATTCGGTATTATTGAAATTATGCATCAACGAATTTTTTCCAAAATAGTTTGATTGGATAAATCATTTCCACAGCCCCAATCATCAGTAAAATGCCTACAATACCTAGAAGAATTTCTCCAGCCGTTGCCATATGGATTGTTGAACTAATAGTAACGGTTTGAACATCTACATTTGAGACGCCACTTCTGCCCCCACTTGTGAATCGATAGTCGCCAGGTTCTAGAGAATATGTGAAAGAGTTCTCTACATCAGGGCCTCCTGCCTCAAACTCAAAACGATCTGCTTCACATGTGGTAAGTCCGTTAGGGTCTGGAGGACATTCTTCTGCAAATTCAGCATCTACAACACCTATCCATGCTTTACCCGGTTCATCCCATTCAATCGTAACTTCAACATCAAGAAGTTTGAAACCCCAAGGGACATAAAAATCATTTCCAGTCATACCAACCGGACACCCTCCTGAGTCGTCATCTAAGCAAGGCACTGTAGATGCTTTTTCTCGGCTCTCAGGAAGTCCAATGCCATTAAGGCTTGAAATCACCATAATGAGACAAACGAATCCAACAAATCCGGGTAGAACTCCAAGGACGCGTACCATCTTCATGTGATGTCCTCGGGTGTTTTGAAGTTGAACCTGACGCTAAATAGTACTCATTATTGCCAATAAAATAGCAATTGCAGGGAATAGATAAAGCATAACTGTCAACCTCTTCCTAGATTTTTCTCTTTTTTCATTTGTTTTCTCACATTCTTCTGAATCACAAACTGGTGGGTCCGAATCCAATGGAATTGGCGCCCAGCAAACTGAGCAATGTCTGTGTGGTTTTGTACCACTAGCCTTTGTACTCCTTTCGCTTCTTTTACGATCTTTGCTGGCCAGCTGACGTGCCTGTGATGCCGTGCGTGTCGCCATTTTCTGGATTTTTTCCTTACGACTCAAATTATCTCCTCGTTTTTGCTTTTTACGATTCAACTACAGTTCCTGCAAAAGATTCACCAATTATCGCTGCTTTTATGATTTCTATATCTCTTCCATCTAGAACATTTAGTGTCAAGTTTTCTTTTGCAGCATCTGCAACACCCATAGGATCTACGACCCCACTCGGTCCTGCAGAATCATGTGCTGCGGGACCAACAATGTCTTGCAATTGCTTGTGTGTCAATCTATCATATGATTTCGCATTTGGATTTGTACGTGGGTCAGAGTCGTAGACGCGTTCTACATTTGTTGCAATTATACACCTAGATGCACCTGTTGCTATAGCTAATCGAATGGCAACTGTATCCGTAGTATGCCCTGGTACTGTACCTCCCATTACAACAACGGGTCGTTCATCAAATAGCATCGATGCTTCATTTATTGAATGAGGAATACTTCCAGATACCATAACGCCAGATTCAGCCAAAGCCTCTCTAATTATTGTAGCATTAAGTCGTGTTGCTGCAATGCCAATTTTATCTAATCGTCCTTCATTGTTAATTATCGGTCGTGAGAGCTCTATTCCATCTCTAGCAGGTGATCCTCCACCTACTACAATACCAATCCTATCATCCGCTGCGACCCTGTCGCGAATAATTCCTACCAGAGTCTCAATCCATGAGTGCCTACCTTCTATTTCTGGTCTTAGAAGACTACCTCCTAGGGCTAGTACGACAGTTGCCATTGAATAGTCGAGAATGCCTATTCCTTTCAATGCCTTCGCAATTTATACTTAAGAGAATTGAAATGCCTCAGTCTTTGGCCTTAGCGCTAGGGGCGTACGTATGACTGACGAGTTGGAGTTGCAGCAGCGTAAACTTCGTCTTAAGAAGAATCTTGAGGATCTTCAAGATATGCGTGGAATGGGGACTGAACTTGTAACAGTTGTAATACCTCCAGATCGACTGATTAGTGATGTCAGGGGTCAACTTAGCCAAGAAGGCGCCCAAGCTGCAAACATAAAGTCTAAATCAACTAGAAAACACGTAGGAGATGCAATTGAATCTGCCATAGCGGTTCTAAATCGCTACAAAAATGCTGGAGAAAATGGATTAGCAATTTTTGTTGGACATGTCATAGTTGGAAACAACAAATCAAGATTAGTAACAGTCGTAGTAGATGATCCACCAGAGTCATTTACTTCTTTCAGATATAGGTGTGATTCAACATTTGAATTAACACAACTTGAGGAGATGCTGATAGATCGCACTTCATATGGTCTTTTTGTTATAGATAGAGGCGAAGCCGCTTACGGTATAGCCAGTGGAAAAAGAATACATTGCCAAGAGGAATTACAGAGTAACATAATGGGAAAACATCGCCAAGGCGGGCAGTCGGCTCAAAGATTTGAGCGATTAATCGAAGAGGCTGCTCATAAGTTCTTTAAGCGCGCAACTGAGCATGCTTGTTCTTATTGGTTACCTAATATTAGTGATCTCAAAGGAATAATTATTGGTGGTCCGGGTCAAACTAAGGAATTTGTAGTAAAGAATGATTACTTTCATCATGAAATTAAGAAATTAATAAGAGAACCATTCTTTGATGTTGGATATTCAAATGAAAGTGGAATCAGAGAGTTGGTCCAAAGAGCCGGAAATTTGATGGATCAAATAGAATTGGATGCAGAACGAGAACTTGTTGATAGATTTCTTAGAGAGGTTATGCAAGCACATCCAAAAGCAACATATGGAGAGGTTATGATTCGAAGCGCTCTGGATCAAGGTGCTGTTGACACACTACTAATCTCGGAGGGCCTTCGTAAGAGAAGAGTTGGGTGGATATGTAAGCCCTGCTCTCACGAGTGGCAAGCTTCTCAAATCAGTCTTTCAGACATCCCTAATTGTCCTAAATGTGATTCGGCTGATGTACGCGAAGATCCAGAAAGAACCATGGATATGATAGACGAATTAACCCAGATAGCAGGCCATACATCTGCGAAGGTTAGTCTGATTTCGATGGATACTGAGGAAGGGGCAACACTGCAGAATTCTTTTGGAGGAATAGCTGCTTTGTTGAGATATTCACTTACTTGAGGTTATTTAATGCGTGAATTATTACTTTCAGTTAGGCCAATATTGTCCTCAGTAATGACTAATTTAGGTATTAAAGAGGAAGAATGGTTTGATTTACTAGACTCATCTACTGATTCCAGTTTTGCAGATATTGCTATGCCTTGTCATTCTCTTTCAAAAAAACTAAAGAAATCGCCTATGCAAATTGCAGATGAAATTCTTGAAGGTGTCGGAGAAGATCTTTGCGATTTCTGTACTCTTTCTTCAATTAATGGTTTTCTTAATTTTTCAGCGAATTCAAAATGGCTTAATGAATGCTTACAGAACCACATTCTTGACCAGCGCTTGGGAGTTTCTTTAGATGAACAGAGGACTATAGTTGTAGATTATTCTTCGCCAAATGTAGCGAAGCATATGCATGTGGGGCATCTTCGTTCTACTGTGATTGGTGACTCACTAGTTCGTATGCTGACTTACAAAGGTCATAATGTAGTACGTGAGAATCATATTGGAGACTGGGGCACTCCATTTGGAATGCTTATCGAACATTTAATAGATGTTAATGGAAATGATACAATAAATAATGTAGATCTTGCAATATTCTACAGAGATGCTAGGGAAAAATTCGATTCAAATGTAGATTTTGCTGATAGATCTAGAGAAAGGGTTGTTAAAATGCAATCAAATGATCCTGATTCTATTTACTATTGGCAAATGTTGGTAGATCAATCTCTAGTTCATTTTAACGAGGTATACCAAATGATGGGTGTACTTCTAAACAATAATGATATTGCTGGCGAGTCAAAATATGAATCTTTACTATCTGAAGTTGTTGAAAAGCTTGAAGAAGCGGGTTTGTTACATGAAAGCCAAGGTGCTCAAGTAGTATTCCCAGAAGGTTGGTATAATCGAGAGGGCAACCCTCTTCCTCTAATTATTCGTAAGGCAGATGGTGGCTATAATTATGCTACTTCGGATCTAGCATGTATAATTGATCGAGTACAAAATGTAGGTGCTACTGATTTTCTTTACGTAGTAGGTGCTGAGCAATCTCAGCATTTTGCAATGGTGTTCGAAGTTGCCAGAAAAGCAGGATTCATGAATAAAAAAATTACTGCAACTCACGTTCCATTCGGATTAGTGATGGGCACCGATGGGAAAAAATTAGCTAGTCGCACTGGCGGAGCAGTACATCTTAAAGATCTGTTAATGGAAGCGATTGAGAGAGCGAACTCAATTATTGCTGAAAAGAACCCCAGTCTATCAAATGATGAGAGAAATGAAATTGCTAGAATGCTTGGAATTGGAGCCATTAAGTACGCGGATCTTTCCACGGACCGTAACAATAATTACACCTTCGATTGGGAAAAAATGCTTTCATTTGATGGGAATACAGCACCATATTTACAATATGCTCATGCTCGTATATGTAGTATATTTTCTAAAGCAAATATTGATCGAAAAGACGTACAAAGGGCAATAATTTCAGTATCAGATGAGCGCGAAATTTCACTTGCTAAAGCGATACTCTCATTTCCGGAATACTTGGATAAGGCCATTGTTTCTAATTCACCTCACAAATTGGCTACACAATTACATTCTCTCGCGCAAGCATTTGGAACATTCTATGAATTCTGTCCTGTGATTTCTTCAGAAACTGATATTTTTGAAAGCAGACTTGCTCTTTGTGATTTGACAGCTCGTACTCTTGAACAAGGTCTTAATCTCTTGGGAATTGAGGCGCCGAAGAAGATGTGATGATTCTTCTCGCAAGATTAATCCACGTATTGTTCATATCTCTAACCTCCTCGGAGACCATGGTTAAGGTAGGCGACAAGGCACCTGATTTCACATTAAAGAACACTACAAAAGAAGCAGTAACACTTTCTGATTATCTGGGGAAGACGGTCATTTTGGCTTTCTATCCGGGGGCGTTTACAGGTGTTTGTGACAAAGAGATGTGCTCATTTCAAGAGAATCTTGTCACTCTGAATGATTGTAATGCTATTGTATTAGGGATTAGCGTAGACTCTCCTTGGGCTAATGCAGAATTTGCGAGAAGATACAATTTAGAATTTGATTTACTTTCAGATCTTGATAGAGAAGTAGTCGAGTTATATGATACTAAATTTGTAGGGTTAGGTGGTCTTGAGGGTTACGTTAGCGCAAATCGTGTAGTCATCATTGTAGACAGCGAGGGGATGGTCCAGTATCGTTGGGTTGCTGAAAACCCCGGTGTTGAGCCGAATTATGAAGAGTTAATCATCCGTCTTGAGAGTAATTAATCACCATAAGCAAGATAGTAAACTAGAGATCCATAGATTATACCAGATACAGCAAGACTTTCTTCATTGAATCGATCCATATTGTCAAGATATGTATGGTATTCGGATGAACCTGAACCATAACAAACTAATGCATTTCCATATTTCTTCCCATCACTATCATCCTCATCTATGTTGTATACAAATGGTGCATGATCTGAATTGTAAGGCATTTCATTATCTGCTATGTCTCTAATGTCTATACTATATGAGTCAGAAAGACTTGGGTATTTTTGCTTAAATTTAGAAGTTATTGCTCTAATATGGTCTGTGTCTTTTGCGTTATTTCCAAACAGAGTCACGCCAGAGTTTCTTTCAATATCAACATGGTTCATATCTAGATTTATGTATAATCTAAGATTTTGATACAGGTTATTTCTATGCTTATCTACCCACTCTGTGGATCCAAATAATCCTTCTTCTTCACCACCCCAAGTGCAGAAATATATTGTATAATATGGCTCTCCTTCCATGCTCTCTATTAGTCCAAATTGTCTTGCAATCTCAAGAACAGTAGCAGTTCCTGATGTGTCATCTACTGCCCCCGGTCCATTGTATACCGTGTCATGATGTGCTCCTATAATGATTAACTCGTCAGTTTGGCCTTGAATTATTCCGCAAGGAACCTTTATGGTGGCTTCTCCTGAATTTTCAACATTTGTGATAAATTGTAATTTCCCTTCTCCATTAACAACTTCTTCTACGATTATCTGTCCTACAGTTTTACTCACCATAATGAATCCTAGATCTATTGGTATGCTGTCTATAGAAGTTATACTAACTGATTTAAAGTACGGTATACAATCACCAGAAATAATTTCATCACAATTTTGTCTCTCATTTATGAGAATAAGTCCCATGATATCATTATCGGCTGCTTTCTTGAATAATGCGGTGTTAGATTCAGTTTCAGAAGTAATATGCACAAGCACTACAGATCCTGCGGCACTTGACCAATCGGTACTATCATTTCCATTACCTATGTCTATTACTTCAATGTCATCTACATATCGAATGAATGCAGATCCTGAGTACCCCTGAATTACAAAATCAGATCGATGCTCGAAATTAATGAAATCAGCATTAATATCTGTAGCACCGCAAGCTAAAGCCGGAAATGTTTCTCCTATATCTCCTGCATTGCATATTGATAACTCGGGCTCTTCGTTGTCATCAATTACAAACATAGGGACATCAAAATCTTCTATAGTTGATGGTATTCCCATAGTTGTAAAATTAGATTTGATAAATTCTGCAGTATTGTGTTCGTATATTGTCCCAGACATCCTCCCTTCCCAATTAGGATCACCTAATTCAATCAGACTTTCTGCATATCCTCTAGCAGAATTGGTGTCGAATTCGATAAGCTGGTAATCTGGATTGCCTTGAACCCATTCAATCATTTCATCAGCAAATATGACTGCACCTCCTAAACTACCTAACAGCATTATCCCAACAACTGTAAGTACTGAGAGAGGGAGCCTCTTCACTTTTTCAATAAACATTTTAAAAGTATATTTTGGCGCATCTTCCAATACCTCAGCATCCATTATTCTCTCTTTCTTTGAAATATTTTCGAGGCGTGAAATCAGTTCTGCCTTCTTCCCATTTATTGGTAAACCATGAGCTGTTAAGATCTTCTTAAGTTCAGCAACAGTTAGTGATTCCCATTGAGTCATATGCTAACCTCCATTAGATGCCCGTCAATAGAACCCTATTGAACCCAACCTCTTCTAGATCGCATAGAATAATATTACTGAGAAGTGGTTTCTTCTCCGGACCATCTCTTTCCAAGATTATGTTCTACATCTATTTGATCGAGTATACGGGCAACTATGAAATCAATCAATTCTTCAATACTTTCTGGTTTATGATAGAATCCAGGACTGGCCGGAATTATTACTACTCCCCATTCAGATAGGTTAGCCATTGCCTTCAGGTGAGGTGTTGAATAAGGTGCCTCTCTCGGTACTAAAATTAATTTCCTACGTTCTTTCATAGCGACTAGGGCACTTCTAGTGGCAAGATTATCACTAATTCCTGATGCTATTTTCCCTATAGTTGTACCACTTGTTGGGCAAACAATGTACGCATCAAATCTAGCCGAACCGGAAGCGGATCTAGCAGCCAAATTGTTGTTATCTTCGAGTGTAATAGCGGGGTTATCAGCAAGTTGCTCAGGGGTTATTCCGCATTCTAAATCCAAATTTATTGCACCTTCTCTAGTGACTATAAGATGTATGCTCCAACCAGCATCAACTAATGCATCAACTAATCTGACTCCATATCTAGCACCTGAGGCACCAGTTATTGCTACGACTGCTTCTTGCATGTTCTTACGCCACACTTACTATTATTCAATGGTTGCATTTGTTCACAGACTTTCTGAAAGTACATCTGCTAGATATTTATATTGATCAATGTGATTATACAGTTGTGCAGAAATGCGCAGATACTTCACACCATGATGCTGCCAAGGCATAACAGGTACCTGAATATTGTATTTATCCAGTAAATGATTGTGAAAGGGGTCTCCATCCAAACTAACTACACCCAAATCGCCATTAGTAGGGACTTCTATTGATGCGAGGGCTGAGACCATTGATTCCGGAAAAGGAGGAGTAGTTCCTAGAGATTCGCAAATAATATCCCTTCCCTCTATGACTAATGAATGATTCCTTCTCATTATTTCTGGCCATCCTCCTTTCACAAGCCCTTCCATATATTCTATTGATTTAGGAATGCAAAGCCAAGGACTAGGGTCTTGTGTGCCAGTCCACGTAAATTCGAATTCGAATTTTTCTTGTTCAGTACCTTCGAATGAGTATCCGTGGCTAATATTCAACGGTCTAATCCTATCTTTTCGATCTTCTCTAATGTGTAAAAATGCGGAACCCTTAGGTGTACACAGCCATTTATGGCAATTGCCGGTGCAATAGGCAGGAGATAATTTTCTCAGATTAATATCAATCAGACCGACGCCATGAGCAGCATCTAGCAGGACATCAACTTCTCTTGATTGTAATTCTTTGGTCAGAATTTCAAATGGCATTCTCATCCCAGTTGGGCTTGTTACTGTGTCAATCAAGGCCAAGACAGTTTTATCAGTCACAGAGCTTAGAATTAGATCAATTATTTCTTGAGGATCTTTAACTCTGAACGGGATATCTACGACTACAACTTTTGCCTTTGCTCTTTTAGTTACAAATTCTACAGCATTCCAGCATGCCTGATAGGCATGATTTGGCACAATAATTTCATCACCCGGTCTTAATTGTAGACTTCTCAGAACTGTATTTACTCCTTGTGTTGCATTTGTGACGAAAGTCATACCTTCAACATCTGCATTAAGAAAGGAGGCTAGATTTTCTCTTGCATCATTCCACATTTCCAGATATTCTCTTTCAACAAATCTCACAGGGTCTCTTTCCATTAGATTACGAATTCTACTTTGTTCGTCTAATATTGCTGTAGGTGTGGCTCCAAATGATCCATGATTAAGGAATACCGTATTAGGGTCTAGAGACCAATATTTTGCTAAATCGCTACTCTGAGGAAATGTCATATAATCACTTCATCCTTCCACTTAATTGGTAAATCTGCTTTCCTTCCAAGTATTTTTTCACAATTGGCTAGAAGGGCATCTTGTATTCTACATAGATTGATTTCATTTCCATTTTTATCTTTTTTATAACCTAATTTTGAGAGGCTTGTATGAATTCCTTGACCCATCCCGCATCCTTCTAAATCTTCAACTCTAGTGCCCGGAGTGATTATGTTTATCGACATACCATGCCTACTAACCCAATGTAAGAATGATAATCCTATTGAACAAATTTTGTGTCCATCGACCCAAGCTCCTTGCATTGATGGGTCTTTATATGCCTGAATTCCGCAATCTGCGAGCGCTATTATAGACCAATCTTCTAATTTTGCAATTATTTTCCTAACACTTTGTTCCTCTATTTTCCATTTGATTATTGGATATACAACTAGTTGCCCAGGACCATGCCAAGTGATCCCTCCACCTCTATCAGTTAGTGATGTGTTGTATCCTTCAACAATAACTCCGTCTCTAACAGCTTTCGGGCCAATAGTTACAACCTCTGGATGTTCAACAAAAATAATCGTATCGGGAATTTCATCACGTATCCTTTGCTGTTGCATTTCCTTCATTTTTTCAGCCATTATATGGTATTCAACAATACCGGCCTTTAGGACCCTCAACCCTGTCATTAGTATCTCCTCAAGAAATATGTATTGCATTGCCAAGAGTTTTTAGAACACTTTCATGAAACGCTTCTGTCATAGTAGGATGTGCATGCACTGTATCTGCTATATCTTCCAAAAGAGCACCCATCTCTAGAGCAAGTACAAATTCTCCGTGTAATTCTGCAACATGACTTCCAACTGCTTGGATTCCAAGTATTACATGATCTGATTCTCGAGCAGTAACACGAATGAATCCTGCAGTTTTTTCTGCTTCTAGGGTTAATGCTCGGCCATTTGCGGCAAGAGGGAATTTACCAGTAATCACATCCTCTCCTTTTTCTCTTGCCTCATCTGGAGATAATCCTACTGAGACTATTTCAGGTTCTGTGAAAACAATTGCCGGAATCGCTACTTTGTCAAAATCTCTATTATGTCCAGCAAGAATTTCTGCCACCATTTCACCCTGTGCAGATGCTTTGTGTGCTAACATTGGCTCACCAGAAACATCTCCTATAGCATATACACCGGGTACATTCGTTCTACATTGTCTATCTATGCGTATGAATCTGCCACCGGTATCCATTCTCACACCCATAGTTTCTAGTCCCCATCCCTTTGTATTTGGTTTCCTTCCTACTGTGACCAGAACTTTGTCAACTTTGATTATTTCTTCATTGCCATCTTTTTCAAAGGTCAAGTGTACTTTTCGGCTTGCCCCCTTTCCTTTTATTTCTGTACCTCTAGCAAGAGCATTTGTGTGAACAGTAACCTTGTTTTTCTTTAGCCAAATTTCCAAAGGCCTTCTAATTTCTTTGTCCATAATCCCAAGTATAGAATTCATTCCCTCGACTACAGTTACTTCTGTACCTAATTTTGCTAAAGCGCAACCCAATTCTAAACCAATATAGCCCCCGCCAACAATTGCTGCTGATTTGGGTAATTTTTGTAAGTCTAAAGCACCAGTTGATGATAGTATAAATTCTTCATCACAAGGCATGAATGGTAAGTCAATGTGACTGGATCCAGTTGCAATAATGATATTTTCAGCTTCAATTTCTATATTACCGTCTGGAGTTACTACTGAACACTTATTCGGTCCTATGAACGTAGCCCACCCATTGATTAATTCTGCTCCTGCTGCTTTTAGTAAAGCCTCAACGCCTTTGTTTAGACGTTCAACTATAGCATCCTTCCAATCAACTAGAGCGGACATATCAACTTCAGGCTCGGCAGCCACACTAAGGCCCATATGCCCTCCTTCTTTGGAGTGCTTTTGAAGAGCCTCAAATCGCTCTGATGCATGAATAATGGCTTTACTCGGAATACAACCTCTGATCAAACATGTTCCGCCAGCTTTATCCCCTTCGACAATTATAGTTTCTAATCCTAGTTGAGCACTGCGAATAGCAGCTACATAACCCCCGGGTCCAGCTCCCACAACGAGTACCTTACACTTACGATTTTTATCCATAAAAACACCTACATGAAAATCAAAGCGGGGTTCTCTAGCATTCTTTTTAGTGCTTGAACCAGAGCCGCTCCATCGGCTCCATCAACAACTCTATGGTCGAATGAACTGGAAACATTCATTATTCTGCGTACTACAATTTCTCCATTGAGGACTACTGGCATTTCTCGAGCTTTGTGGACTCCAAGTATTGCTACCTCTGGGTGATTGATTATGGGGGTGGCTCCTAGTCCTCCATCACGCCCTAGACTTGTTATCGTGAATGTTGATCCACTGAGGTCATCCAGAGTTGCGGAGCCATCTCTTGCGGCCCCAGAAACTCGCTGCATTTCAGCAGCAGCCTGCCAAATATCCATTGCCTCTACATGCTTTACAACTGGAACAAATAATCCTCTATTTGTTTGAGTGGCGATACCCAGATTTACAGCGCCATAGCGTCTGACAAGTCCATTTGCTTCATCATAATGACCATTACATTCAGCATGATTCGGCATTAATTTTGACAATGACATCATAATAAATGGCAAATATGTCAATTTTGGCTGGCTTTCATCTCTGCTAGAATTCAATATCTGACGTAATTTCTCAAGTTCTGTAACGTCTATTTCCTCAAAATATGAGAAATGCGGTATATGTCTCTTTGAAGTAGTCATTGCTTCTGCTATTTTCCTTCGGAGACCCACAACTTTGATTTCTTCAATTGTGTCTCTGCGAGTTGAATAGGCAACAGGTGCTGCACCTTGAATCATCCCGCCTGCTGCTATGAAGGCGTCAAGATCTGCATGTCGTATTCTTCCTGCAGGCCCACTTCCTCTAACATTTGAAAGATTAACACCCGCTTCCCTTGCTCTTCTTCGAACGGCTGGACTAGCAAGTGCCCTACTTCCTAAATCACCTTTTTCTAAATTCTCAGAATTTACTAATGGTTTAGCGGATGATTTTGAAATTATTGGTACAGGAGGGGGTACTGAAATCTCTTGAGTGGGTGTTTTTGGTGGTTCTGACACCTCAACAATTGGAGGTTTTGTTTGAGGCTTCTTTTCCTCTTTTGTAGTTTCTTTCTTAACATCATTTTCTTTGGTTTTTATATCTTTTTCTTCAGATACATTTTCTTCTCCTCCATCGAACTTAATCAATGTTGAACCAACAGCAACCATATCTCCAACCTCTCCTTGTAATGATGTAACAGTTCCATCATAGGGAGAGGGTATTGTTACCGTTGCTTTGTCTGTCATTATATCGACTAATGCATCATCTTCTTTTACCGAGTCTCCAACAGAAATATGCCATTGCACAACTTCTCCCTCTACTACTCCTTCTCCAATATCTGGTAGTTTGAATTCTCTATTTGACATTATTATTCCTCCATTGTTTTCTTTATTGCATTGGCAATTCTGGCGGGACTAGGCATATAGTCCCATTCTGTTGTGTGTGGGAAAGGTGTATCCCAACCTGTAACTCTTTCAATTGGCGCTTCAAGATGATAGAAGCATCTTTCTTGGACACTAGCAGCCATTTCAGCACCGAATCCACTTGTCTTAGGCGCTTCATGGACTATAACACATCGACCGGTTTTCTCAATTGACTTGACAATTGCATCCTTGTCCCAAGGGACTAATGTCTGTAAATCAATAAGATCACAACTAACTCCACTATCTTTTATTGCCTGCTCACTTACATGAACCATTGTTCCCCAGGAGATGACGGTACATTCATCACCTTCCATAGCAATTCGTGCTTTTCCTAAAGGTATAGAATAATGTGCTTCTGGAACTTCAGCCTCTGGATGATCTTTCCAAGTCGGCACATTATGTGGATCTCCGTAAAATGGACCTCTATAGCACCTCTTTGGCTCAAAAACAATTACTGGATCATTTGATTCTATAGCGGAGATAAGTAAGCCCTTTGAATTGTATGGAGTTGATGTATATACTACCTTAATCCCGGCGGTATGAGTGAATTGAGATTCAGGACTTTGTGAATGATGGTGCCCTCCTCTGATCCCTCCTCCTGCTGGAGTTCTGATAGTAACTGGACACCAGAACTCACCACCTGACCTATGTCTTACTTTAGCGATTTCATTGACTATTTGGTCATAAGCTGGGAAAATGTAGTCCGCGAATTGAATCTCTGCCACTGGGCGTAATCCATTAATCCCCATCCCAAATGCTATTGCAGCAATTCCTCCTTCAGAAAGTGGTGTATCGAATACTCTGTGAGAGCCATGTTTTTCTTGGAGTCCATCTGAAGTTCTGAAGACTCCACCAAAATATCCCGCATCTTCTCCAAAGAAGATGACATCATCATCTTTCAGAAGCATAATGTCTAACGCAGAATTGACTGCTTGAACTATATTCATCTCAGTCATTTATTCATCACTCCAACGTTTCATTTCATCCCACTGTTCTTTAAGATGCCAAGGAACTTCTTCGTACACTTCGGTAAAAATGGTATCAACTGAAGGATAAGGGCCATTAGCGAGATCTCCATAGGTCACCGCTTTCTTATATGCTTCTACAACTTCCTCATCTATCCTTTCTTCCAATTCTTTTTGTTGTTCTTCAGACCATTCCTTTATTGAAATTAAGTGTTGTACCAATCGATCGACGGGGTCTCCACCGGGCCATGCCTCATGCTCATTACCAGGTCTATATCTACTGGGATCGTCACTAGATGAATGTGCTCCTGCACGATATGTCAAGACTTCGATGTGTGTTGCTCCTGCTCCACTTGCTGCACGTTCTCTGGCCCACTTTGTAACTGAATATAGTGCGAGAAAATCATTTCCATCAACTCTCATACTAGGCACATTGTATGCGAGCCCTCTTGCAGCAAAAGTGGGGTTCCCACTTGCTAGATTAGCATGAGTCGATATAGCCCATTGGTTGTTAACAATGTTTAGAATTACTGGAGGTTTGAATACTGAAGCAAAATTCAATGCATAGTGATAATCTCCTTCTGCACTTGATCCATCTCCTATCCATGTTATACAGCATTCATCAAGTCCTTTGTATTGAGAGGCCATAGCAACCCCTACAGCCTGACTGAATTGAGTTCCAACTGGGCTGGAAACCGATATGTAACGCCCATCTCGATAGGTGTAGTGGACTGGCATCTGCCTACCTTTTACATTATCTTCTTCATTACCTATACAATGATTAATCATACTAACCATGTCTCTACCTCTAACAAATTGAGCGCCTGGTTGTCGATAGGTTGGAAAAATCCAATCTTGCCTCTTAAGAGCCATAGTCTGAGCTATTGCAACAGCCTCTTCTCCAAACGATCGCATGTAGAATGATAATTTACCAGTTCTCTGCATTTTCATCATCCGATCATCGAAAATCCTCATTCGAACCATATGTTCTAGTCCTTCTAGTAATTCTTCTTTGGACAGTTTTGGATCCCACGGTCCGCTTGCTATTCCTTCCGAATTCAGAACTCGAATTAGTCCATAGGCATGATCTGTCGTTTCTGCAGCCGTACATTTCACGGGATCTGGTCTAGGCAAGTCTCCGGGTTCATTTTCAAATGGCGCAAAATTTACTTTATCTCCCGGTCTGAAAGGTGCTGAAGGGACATAAAGAGTCACTTCTTTCTTTTTCTTAGTCACGATTTCAACTCCATTTTTATTCCCAAATTTCTGTTAGGATTTAGATAACTAATGGCCGAACCAGTTGAATCTCTAGTCACAACTGGTTCTCCACCAATAGACTCTTCCCACAGAATTCCAGCACGATAAGAAGATCTAACTAGCGGACCACTAGCAACTGCTTTGAAACCCATATCTCTTGCTACCTTGTCCCAATAAGCGAAAATGTCAGGTTCCGGAAAACGGTCAACAGCCAAATGTTTCCAACTTGGCTGAAGGTACTGTCCTAGAGTGATTAATTCGACACCTACTTCTCTGAGTAATTTCATCGCATCGACAACTTCTTCGTTTTTTTCTCCAACTCCTACCATGATGCTTGATTTTATTGCAATATCTGGCCTCAATCGTCTTGCTTCTTGAAGAATTTCTAGTGATTGTTGAAATGAAGCTCTGGGATCCCTTACCTTTTTGTCAAGTCGAGGGACACACTCGACATTGTGTGCAAATACCCGTAAAGGCAAGCCATCTAATAAACTTGCAAGAGCATCTAGATTTCCATCTAAATCGGAACATAATAATTCTAATCCTACATCAGGCCTCCTCTGATGAACAGCTAAAATGCATTTACGATAATGCTCGGCTCCTCCATCTGGTAAGTCATCACGATTTACCACAGTAATCACAGCGTGCTTAACTCCCATGCGGTCAACTGCTTCGGCCAATTCCTCTGGTTCATTAGGGTTTAATGGAGGTGGTATTTTCTTTGTTCCTACTGCACAGAATCTGCATCCCCTAGTACAGACCTCTCCTGCTATCATGAATGTAGCAGTTCCTCTGCCCCAACAATCGTGAATATTAGGACATCTTGCCTCTTCACAAACTGTGTTTAATCCATGTTCTTTTACATTCAACTTTGTTTCATTAAATATTCTCTGCGATACACCAGTTGGAAGTGTAGTTCTAAACCAATCTGGCAATCTTTTTCTTTCACCTTTTCGGCGTTGCTCAACACTAATTCTAGGGGTACTAGCGCAACCTCTCGATGATACTTCAGGGTCATCGGCTAATGGCAGAGGGACACCCATCAAACCCGAGGAGAGGACATACGTCGTTAATCGTTCGCCTCATACCCTCAGTTGAGGTTATTCGAAACAAGGAGACATATACGAGACTAGGTTTGGACAGGTTGATGGCTCGCAGTGCTGCACTCGTTACAGGAGGCGCTAAGAGAATTGGTGCTGCAATTTGTCTTCACCTAGCACAAAAAGGCCACTCAGTGGCAGTTCACCACAATTCATCTGCAGAAGCAGCCGGGCAACTAGTCGATAAGATCAGGGGTTTAGGTGTTGAGGCTTGCACCGTAAAGGGTGATTTATCGAATCCGGAAGAAGTTGCAAAAATCATTGCTAAAGCATCCTCACAAATTGGGCCTATTCGACACCTTGTGAATAATGCTTCCAAATTCAAGCATGACGACTTAGAAACTTTCGATAATAGCTCTTGGAATGAACACATGGATGTTAATGCAAAAGCCCCTCTAATGTTGACTCGCGAGGTATTGCAAAATCTACCCACTGATATGGTGGGTTCCGTCGTTAATATCCTCGATCAAAAAATCGCCGCACCTAATCCAGATCATATTTCTTACACAGCCTCTCGATATGCCTTGCTCGGCATTACCGAGGCTCTTGCGAGAGGTCTCGCACCTAAGCTTAGAATTAACGCAGTCGCACCGGGTCACACCTTAGCCAGCCCAGACCAAACAGAAGCAGGATTCAGTCGAGCTCAGTCTGAAAGCCCACTTGGGTATGGCCCCTCTCCAGATGATATTGCTCAGGCAGTAGTTTTTCTCATTGAAGCGAAATCGATAACCGGACAGGTAATTTTTGTAGATGCTGGAGAAAGATTCCTTTCCAGAAGCCGAGATGTTGCATTTGAAACGGAGGATGCTAAATGACTTCACATTCAGATGCGCTGATGCAAATTTTATCTCAAAATCAAGCGGCTACCTGTATATTCCTCGAGAAGGTAATTAGACAGGTGGATATAGGTGTTCACGACCACGAATTCGGTTCTCCTCAGCGCCTTTCATTCGACATTTATGTGATGTTATCTGGTGACAGTATGCCTTTGGAGGATGAAATATCAGAAGTTCTGGATTATGAATACCTAATCTCTGCTTTAGACGAGACTTTGAATTTACAACGCGCTTCACTTTTGGAAACACTTGCAAACCGCTTATTGGATCGAATACTAAAACCTCGTTCGGTTGAAGCCGCCACGGTTGTCATCACTAAACTAGATGTCTTAGGTGGAGATGGCCAATTGGGCTGTTCTATAACTCGAATAAAGTAGTGGTGCAGGGGGTGGGATTTGAACCCACGAAGCACTAAGCACCGGAGCTTAAGTCCGGCCCCTTTGACC
>DAIJ01000010.1:92571-139354 GCA_002498725.1 Euryarchaeota archaeon UBA23 | reverse complement strand
CAAGATCCGTCGCTCCAAAATCCGACAGCAGGGTTAGTGGCGATCCGAGTAAATTGAACGCTCCCCAGATGATAACCAGTATCCCAATTACCTTTGCAGCTTGATTCTTTTGTACAGGGACAACAGGGCCTTGGTTAACAAATACTGTTGTCGGTTCTCCTGAGAGCGTTGCCGGAGCACCGTCTAAATCAGTAGAGGGTTGTTCTTCTTCCATAACCCTCGGTAGATGGGATTACAGATTATACTTATCCCGACACCTACTCTATCCATTATGTATCTTGAATGATTGTTCAAGAGCCTCAATGACTGGCATCTTATCCCCACATAGCATCTGGAGGCAAGCACCTCCTCCAGTACTATTGTGAGTAACTCTATCACTTACTCCTCTGGAATTAACCAATGCGCTAGTGTGACCCCCTCCTACAATTGTCATTGCATTTGTTTCGGTACACATATTCAAGACCTCTATGGTACCAAATGCAAATTGTGGCTTCTCAAAATAACTCGCCGGACCATTCCAAAGAATACATTCAGCACTCATAAGTATAGGACGTAGTAATTGTAGTGTTTCTAGACCTATGTCGTAGATAGGATATGGGACGGGTAGTTCATCAATACGCTTAGCAATCCTTACTTCATTGACCTCAACAGCAACGTCTTTTGGCATGAATATCAAAGAGGAGTGGTTCTCTATGAGAGATTCTGCCATAGACCATGCAATTTCAAAATCATTGCCGAGAGTTGATCTAATGAAATTTTTATTACCCTCGCCAATATCAATTCCATTTGCCCAAAGAACCATGTTTCCAACTACACCAACGAAGGCCACAGTATCTACTACTCCTCTATCGATTAGATTCTTGGCCACTCTGAATGAATCATCAGCCTTTGCACCGCCTAATATGGCCACATATGGCCTGGGAGGGTCATTGACTGCCATTTGTAGGGCGTCTATTTCTCTCTCCATCAAACGACCTGCATAGCATGGAAGAACTTCTGAAAAACCACATAAAGAAGGAGTGCTTCTGTGTGCAGCAGCAAAGGCATCAGTTACGTAAGCATCAAATTCGGGAGCCAGAGTTTTAACGAAATCAGAGTTTCTTAGTTGGTCCGGTTCCGCATTTTTGAGAGATATCTCATCAGGGTGCATACGTACGTTATCGAGACAGATTATGTCTCCATCGGACATATCTCTAATTGCCTCTATCGCATCCTCTCCACATACATCTGAGATGAATTTGACTTTACGATTCAATATTTTGGAAAGTTTTTCGCTATGACTAGAGAGATCAGTAAAATCTGCTCTTCCCGGCCTTGATTGATGACCAATAATTACTACCTTTGAATTGAGAAGGTCATCAAGAGTGTCAGTTATTGCTCGTAAACGGCCATCATCTAGGAACTCCTTTGTCTCTGGATGAAGGGGTAAATTAATGTCAACACGGAACAATACATGCTTGCCATCAAAAGAGGCGTCGTCCAACGACAGTACGCCGTTCACAATCTACGCCACTGGCGGTTGTCTTTTGATGATGATGGATGAGGGTTGGGGGTTGTTTTGATACCCAAGGCCTTTGTGTCAGAGGCGTAGTGGCTCGTTCATGACGTGGGATGCGGGCAGACTCATGGGTTCTGACAATGAAGACTGGCGTGTGCCTACAAGAGAGTTAGAAGAACGTAGATTTAGACTATCTAAAAGGCTCGCAGAAAGAGGTATTGAATCTGTTTTGATTGATGACCCAGTAGAGCTATATTGGCTAACTGGTGGTCGACAAAATGGAATGATATTAATTGGAGCAGAGGGCTCAGATATCCAAAACATACATTGGGTAAAAAAATCTATTTCAAGAGCAACTTTTGAAGCCGGAGAAAGTGATGCTCCTGATCCTATTTTACCTCAACCAAGAATGAATAATCTGGAAAAAAGTATACGTGATTTAGGAGGAAATAAAGCTCCAGCAATGTTAGCTGAAAAGTTACCACATAAAAGATGGAAATTTTTCTCGGAAAAATTAAACAATCTTGGAAAAATAGAAGACTGTACTCCAATTCTTTATTCCCTAAGAGAAATCAAGTCAGATTGGGAAATAGAAATGCACCGAGAGAGTGGAAGAATAAATAGAGAAATGTTTCAGGCTGTCAAAGAAATGGGAGGAAGTGGGCGTACTGAATTAGAGATTGCTGCTGCAGCCGATGAAGTGAGTAGAACTGCAGGTTTTGGTGGGCGTATCAGAATGAGAAGATGGCCTATGGATTGTGATAGAGTAGTAATTGCTGCTGGAAGGTCTGGAGCTATTCCTTCGTACTTTGATTCGGCATTAGGAGGGCTGGGGGCGAGTCCTATCTCGAGTTTAGGAGCAGGGCATGCAAAAATAAATCCAAATGAACCTGTGATTGTAGATATTGTTCACTTACATAGGGGATATGTTTCTGATTGTACTAGGATGTTCTCCAGTGGAAAATTATCGAATAAATGGCATGAAAGGCTTTCGGATATGGTTGAAATTAGAAATTCAGTTGTTAGCAGTCTACAAAGAGGGGATAATTGTTCACACGCTTGGAGGAATGCTAGTACAATGGCTGAAGAAATGGGTTATGCAGATCATCTAATGGGTATGCCTCCGGAACAGGCTGTTTTTCTAGGCCACTCTGTAGGATTAGAATTGGATGAGACTCCAGTTGTCGCTGAGGGATTTGATAGAGAATTACCAATTGGTGGCACTATGGCTATTGAACCAAAAGTTCTCTATCAAGAAGGTGCTGTAGGCACTGAAGATACCTATGTAAGAACAAAACACGGAATGGAATGTCTTACAATGGGAGATTCTTGGGAACTACTTACTGAGTGGGGAGAATAAACATGTCTAGAGCCCAAGCAAGTGCTCAACGCCGACTCGCTAAGATACTTAGAAATCGTAAGGAGCCACATGGATTAGAAATAACTGATGAATCCGTACTTAAGGGAGTTGAAGTTGATGAGGCAGGTATTGTTCAACTCTGGATTAAACCAACAAGACCACATTGCCCTTGTTGCCTAAATGACCTATTGAAATTACGTTCGGAAATAAAAAAACAGAAGGGCGTTTTAGCCTGTCATATAGAGGTAGTTGGAGTACCGCAATCAGATAGGTGGACTGCTGCTATAAATGAATAGTTTAAGATTCGGAATTTATTCTTCTTTAGACTGCTTCCAACGATACGATTTTCTTTCTTCAACTTCAACTATCTTTGATTTAAGCCTAGAAGTAATAAACCAGACTGCAATAGCAAGTCCTACGACATCGATAAACAGGATCAATAAGAATCCGCTATCAACTGCCACATACTGTCGAAGTGAGAGCAGGTCTTCAATTATCGGACCATCTAGTCCATCTTCCAGTCTGTTTATTGAAGCGTAATCCTGCTTTTTTCATCCACTTATTGAATTTTGTAGCGCCAGCTCCTGTGGCAATAATAAAATCCTCACGGTGTTCTTGAGCTTGGATATATCCCTTAACAGCAAGAGTTTGATCAATCCATTCATCGATGCTCATTAATCCGCCAGTGAGATCACTTGCTTGGACTGCTGCGGCCATTTCTTCGGCCGATGCGCCAGTTGCCTCAAGATCCTTTATCATCAAATCTTTTATTGTCTCAGCGGAACGCTTCTTCGGTGGTCTGAATACCTTATCACGAGGTTTCTTCTTAGGATCTATTGTGATTAGAGAACCATTTGAAAGATGTTCATCGACAAATCTAGCCATAGGCGAATGAAACTCATCTTCACAATCCCAGCATACGAAAGAAAAATCAGTAGGGTCTTCGATTACATTTCCTCCCCGTGGATCCATTTCCTCACCACAAGAAGGGCAAGCGTACATGCATAGCACAGGAGCAATCTTTCGTCTAAAATCGACTATGTCTTGAGGAGTTCCTACTAATTCTAACATTTCATGGTCACGGGCAGCTTCAAGGCCACGAGTTTCGAGTTGATCTCTAAGCTTACTTCTCTGCTCTCTCTTAGATTCGTCATCAAAAGAATTCTCTAATTTGACTATTAATTCAATTGTCTTACCTAAACGATTCATTACTAATTTCTTTGATCTAAATGCTTCGACTTTGGCTATACGTAATTCTTCTTTCTTTTCATTTAGTTCAGCTACAAGATCCTTTTGCTCACGCTTGAATCTTTGCTCCTCAATTTTATCGACTTTCTTCTTTTTTTGGTCTTTCGAAAGAACATCTGCTAGATAACGCTGTTTTGATGAAGCTCGAGGGCCTGATTTGACGGCTTCAAGAACTGATTTAGCGATCTCTTTCTTGAGACCATAATTATTCTTTAATTTCTCTTCATCAAGTTTTTTTAGATCCCCTACTTTGATTCCTGAATCTGCTAATAACTGAGCTGTGGTCTCGTCTATACCCCTTCGTAGAAGAGCAAGATAGGTATCTTTCTTTGCCATCTAATCAACTCAGTATGAGAAGCCCCCTGTACGTCCCAGTGATTCTCCGATGCACCTGTTGCCTTTGAAGGCGTGGTTCTTAAGTCCTTGATTCGAATTCCTGTATTGATATATGTGATATCAAATTACTCCACTGTAAAGAAGATAAATTCTCAGGCCTCAATTCTAAGATCTCTGAAGATATCGATTTAATTGCAGAATTCCATCTATCTCTATGCCAACCAGAGATTCTACTTAAACGACGAGGGGGATTAGAGAGTAGTGTTCTTAACTTACGTCTTCTATTAGCAAAGCAATGAGTTATTACCATTGTAAATAATCTATGATCAAGGTTATTTTTCTCCTCGCGAATGGTTGGTTTTAGTTTCACTAAACGGGAATTTACACGAGGTGAAGGAGAAAATGAGTGAGGTGAGACTTTCATATCTAATTCTACATCAAAGTCAAGCCAGAGAGCATGTCCCAGAGGACCACGACTAGAATATCCTGAAGTCATAGACATACGCTCTGCGAACTCATCTTGAACAAGTATAGAGATTCCTAGAAGCGGATTAAAATTGTTATATCTTTGAATCTGATCAATAATTGGACTAGATATTTGATAAGGGATATTAGAAACAATATGGGTAATATCATTAGGCCAGTTTGTAGTTAAAACATCACCCTCAATGAGAAATAAGTTATCTTTCTGATCTTTAAAAACACGATTAAGATGGGAAATAGCTTCCGGATCTATTTCAATAGCAGTAACTTTTGCATTCTTTCGTAGTAGACTAAGAGTTAACGATCCTGGGCCAGGACCTATTTCAAGGACATGACTTGAGGAATCAATTGGATGATTATTACTTGCAATTTCTATAGCACGATTAATTACGTTCTCATCAAGGAGAAAATGTTGACCTAATGAAGAGTCTGGATGAATTCGATCTCTAAGAAGGTCGACTAATAATTTGATATCTAGATCGTCCATCAAACAACCCACCCTAGGGCTGAGAGCGCACTAACAACTCAAGTAGACTGGGGGATTCGGATGGATCCTTGATCTCCATTTCATATCTTTCCGCAAGAAGTAATGCTGCATCAACATCCAATTTTTTGCTAACGTCTTCTAAGTCAAACCAACCATTTGGCCCTCTTTTCTTAACCCAATCCTGAGCTGTTGATTTACCAACTTTGGGAAGAAGTTGAAATGCATGCATCTTCAAAGAAATGCTATTTGCACGATTGAAGAAATTGAGATGTTGATCTGGATTATTCGTTATTGAGTGCTTTATTTGATCTTTAAGAGATGATGAAGATTCAGAAGATAAGTCTTGGTGACGGATATGAGATAGCGGGCCAATATTTCCTTCTCTAGTATCTACACAATCACCATTATTACATGAAAAATCATCATTAATTCGTGCTCTAACAAGATACAAACCTGGTTCGGAAATCCCATGCACTTCATATCCTGTTGGTCTGCGTTGCATAACTTCAAGAATTCTAACATGTGTTTCATTTTCAAATGGATAATCTACTTCCCGGCGGCCTTGATTTGGTCCACTCGGTTGCATAATTCTCACTACTCGAAGGGGGGTCTACTTGATCAAAGAATTCATTGAGATAATTATCAAAAAATGTATTATTTGCACTTAATGAGTTGATTCAGAGTACCGATTGACGAACTGTAGTTATTATTTCTTCAATCTCACTTGTGTCCATAGCTATGCGCTTTGAAGCAATAATCACTCTAACATCTTCAACATTCATAGGCATTAGTTCAGCAATTTTAGCGCACACCTCAGGATGCTGGTTGAGTTTTTCATTTTCCATAAGGGTTGCAGAGAGTTGAGCAAAAACTTCCGGATCGGTCTTTATTCCCCCACGATTCTCGCTTGCAGCCCATTCTGCATGAAATAAAGCGACTTTCTGTTCATAAGACAACTCACCGCGACGATCTCTTGCATCTAATAAAAGATCTCGGACTGTTGAAAAATCTACAAATTCTCTCTCACTCATCAATAATCACTCCAAAGGATGTAAGTGCTCAGGACGAGCAATGACTGTTTTGGCCATATTCTTATCATGTAAAGCAACAACCCACGCGCGCCCTTGCTTAGCTTGAATAATACCGGTTGCACCTTGAAATCGACGATGAGGCATACCTTTCTGCTGAGAACCATTGAGAACTACTGCAACTCGATCTCCGATCTCATATTTGTGCATAACTCGAGTGATGTTCAAACGACCTCTCTGACTCTTAGATCGTCTAAGAATACTGCGAGTTCCTTGACGAGTTCCATGACTTCGGCGCATAATTTTCACCTATCGACCATAGGTCGTGCGAGCGGTCGACCTGCCTCATGTTCTTAAGCCCATCTGAGAGGACTGAAATTTAATCTGCGTGAATCTCTTCAACATCAAGCCAGATAACCTCGCAATCAGTTTCAAGAATACCGGCTACTGAAGGTACGGTCCTACCCTCGTCAGAATGAACTAATTCTTTTACATAGGTGCCTGCCTCGCAGCGTACTGAAAATTGTACTTCATTCCCTTCAATTAGAATATTTTCTATTGACGTAATTCTTCTTTTACGATTCTTGTCTGCGCGTCGATGAGAAACTCGTTTTGGTGTCTGCTGCTCTAGTGTTACACCGTTAAGATTAGAAATTGATTCTATTATTACATTATTTTCAGGTGGTTGATCTATTTTGAATCGGATTGTGTAAGATTTCTCAGAACGTGTTTCCTTAATTCGGCTAACCTCTTTTTTATTGCACCAACTAAGTTCATTTATCTCTACCTTACCATTGGCTGATTCATTTACGATTTTAATCATCTCATCAAGATCAGTACGTCGATTACGAGGATGTTTTATCTCAAGAACAAATGGCCTTCCACGCCCTAAGCACCTAACATCGATATCTTCTCTACCCATTCCGTGGAATGAAGTGTCATCTCCAGAAAGAGCAGTCACAAATGGAATCCCAATAAGATCCTGAACCGAATCTACATATTGTAATCCTGTGCCTTCACAAGACTCACAACCGTCTGAACGCCCTCTACATGCACGGCAGGGCCAACGAGTCTGAGGTATTCCTCGATCTAATTTGCGATATCTTCCATAAACAAACACTGGTCGGATGTCAACATCTACTCTAAGTGTCAGACAATCTATTAGAATCATTAGATCTGGCCTTTCTCTTACAAATCTAACATCCTCCATTATAGAATTGAGACCCAATTGAATAGATTCTGTAAAAGAGGATTTCAGTGGTCTACTACCTGGGGCGCCATGGCGCGTCCTTATCCTATCTTCCTCTTGTATCAAATCCTTAGGTATGTGGACTCCGATTTGAATCGTGCCATGATCTACTTGTCCTGTTTGTTCTGCTATTCTTTCGACTATATTCTCAGTATCATCAAATAAATTTTCACAAAGTGGACACAATTCTGGTATTTCCGAAGAAGATAATTCTGCGTCTCGATTAAATGCTTCATCGCGTAGTATTGACCCACCTTCAGCGCCATCTTTCTCTGTTCTTCGGCCACTGACTCTATGCAGACAGTGATTACAAACACCTATGCGAATCAAATGTGATATTCCCAATGGAGCTGGACATGGAGGTGAGTCCCAATCTACAGAAGATGAACCTGTATCAAAATCATCACCATCAAACCATTCTTCTTCGGATTCATCATTTTTTGAATCATCAATTGAATCATCCCAGACATCATCAACTGAAGCATAAGCCGCTGTAGAGTAGAGGGTCCAATCTTCCTCTTTAGGTTCTACTGAATCATCCTTAGGGTCATCTCCATCCATTTGATCACCAATCGCCGCGAGGGAGGGGATCCCACATTGCGATAGTCGAGCGAGTGAAGGTTATGTTTTCAGTACTTCGGTTTGAAAAAATATTTATTTTTTAATTAATTATTGAGCCACTTTTCTCTGAAATCTCTCGCAATAATTCAAAGGAATATATGCCACTTGAGCATCCAGAAAGCCAACCGAACCTTAACCCATAACGACCTACAAGTTCAGCCTTCGGTTTATCAAGACGTAATCTCATAACTTCTTCTCTAAACTCAATCAAACGTTGTTGATTTTCTTGTCTAGGACCACACTTAGCACATGGGCAACCCAACCTAAGTTCAACATAATCAAGTTTGAATGATTTGCCATCTTCAAAACGTAAAGTGCAGTATTCCCTTTCTCGCTCAAGATCTGTGAGAGTCACTGACTTGCCCATAACAATCATCTCTCCGTTATGTTCCAATACCTTCAACCTGCTGTGAGTTATAGTTTCTTATTCTTGACATTGCCCCAAGCATTGCTGGAGTAACTACAAGACTTGCAAATAGAGACAAGGCAATCATTGCTGCACAAAATAGACCAAAACTTGCAAAGAATCCCATTGCTGATCGTGAAATAATTAGAAATCCTGTAACATCTGATACTGCTGATCCAAATAATGCAAGACCTGCCGCACCACCTATAGCCTTGATACTAGTTTCTACATTAGCACCGGTAGATCGTTCTTCTCTATAACGCTCAACGACATGAATAACATAGTCTATACCCACTCCTAAACTCATAGCAGCTATGGCTACAGTTACCATATTCAATCCATATCCTGCTATTGAAATTATAGCATACAGCCAAATTATTACAATTACTATCGGAATTGTTGTGAAAATAGCAGTAGATAGAGCCCTAGTACCCCAATAACCGGCTCCAATGACAACAAACAAAGCGATTCCTAAAGCAAGATTTGAACTTACTGTAATATGAATGTAGGAAGTTATTGCAATAATTACTGGTAAAGAAATTATCAAGTCTTTTATGGAATAATCCTTTAATCCATAATCTACCTTTCTAAAGCCCCACCATAGAGTTATCAAACAGAATAGAACTCCTAACACAAGAGTGCCTTGAAGTTGATTTTGCATACTTGAAGCGGCTACATAACGAGTAACAGGATCTCCGGTAGCAATAGCCCATGTGACTGGAAATTCTTCGGATGCAGAATCTATGTCTGCTCTGATTGAAAGATCTTGGGCAGCGAGATCTTGCAATGGCTCCATGTCTAATTCTAATTCTGCTAAAACCCGCTCCACAAGAATAAATTGTTCAGAATTGGCTATACCCCAACGAAGCGTCATTCTAGGATATTCTGGATTAGTACCATCCTTACATAAATGTACTAATTCTGGATTTAGATCACAACTTGGAGCTATATTAAGTGCGGACAATGAGGGGGGAATTGCTGGAACATAACCTCCTGCAGGAATTCCATGCGTGTAGACAAAACCATACATGAATTGTAAGCAATCGCGATCGTACTCATCGGGTAATCCGTTTGATAGTTTATCACATTCTAAAGATTGTGATTCCCAACCTGCTTCCTCAAAAGGAGTAAAATTGGTTGACATGCTGGCTTTAGCCATTTTAACCAATTCATCGATTCCATGCATCTCCGGGCTACCGAGAGGAGTTGTGGTATATTTTCCAGGATCATTTGGACTAGGATTTGCCATGTTATCTCTAATGACTGCTAAGGATGCATAAACTCTAGGATCCAGCATATCTCCTTCGATGATTACAACCGCGGGCTCTCCTTCATCACTAAATCTAGTATTTGCTAGTTCAACCGCTTGTGCAAAATCGGATTCACCATCTAGAAAATCTTCTACCTTGAAATCACCTTCAAGACTCATCATCATTGGGAAAGATACAGCCGTAATAATCAAGATGAATAATATCAGAAGAGAGGCGTTTTTTGAAGAATTGTGTGCAATTGAAATCAAACTGTCCTCTTTGATCATGTGGATGAGAGCATTGTCTTCTTCTGGTAATTTTTCTTTCTTCGAAAGATATTTGTCCCAATCCATTCGAATTAATGGCGCCCAAATACCAGTTAGTATGAAAGCCGCTGCAACTCCTAGAGCGGCTTCAACTCCGAAAGATCGAAGAGCAGCAATATCAGATGTGAGATTGGCTGCAAATGCAGAAATTGTGGTTAATGAAGTCAACATAATTGCCCTTCCAACTCGAGAAAGAGAAGAATGGGCTGAAGACTCAGGAGAACGCCCCTTTCTCCTCTCTTCTTTGTATCTGTGTAGGGCATGAAGACTATCATCGATTCCTAGAGCAATTACCAATATTGGAAGTAAATTTGAGAATTGACTCTTACTAATTATTTTGAAGCTTAATTTTTCTCCGAGAACCATCATCCAACCGATTGAACCTTGCATCCACAATAGAGAAATTATCAGTGTGGCTCCAACTATAATTACATCTGATGACCGTCTAAGACTAAACCAAAGTAGTACAGTAATGGCAATTGCCATCGCGATAACCAATAAACTAGATTCAAGTAATTCGCGATTTAACTCAACATTTACTCCTTCATTAATAGAGAAGGTCACTGTAAGTTGGTCTGTTGTTCGCATTTCTTTTTCTAGGTCAATTATTGCCCATTCAAAACTACAACTTTCCTCTCCCTTTTCTTTATTTTCTCTACACAAATCTACCGTATAATCTGGCGGTGTAGTGACTAAATTAAGACCTGAAAATTGATAGCCGTTTCGTTCGTTTTTTGCATCAGCCCAAGAGTAAGTTATTCCATTCTCTTCTAAATCAGTTTTGCTTAGTTGGACAAGTATCCAGGTAGTTGATGCGGACCATCTTCCGGGACCCCATGTGACATCTGAGTCGAAAGTTCCATCTTCTCTAATTGTGCCACCTATTGGACCAATAAGAGTGCTATTCTCGTCGTAAGTAAAACCTCTATCCGTTGAGAACCATCGTAACATTGCACCATCTGAGTACATTATCATTCGATGAGCAGCAAGATCGATGTGTGCTTGAGTAATATTAGAGTCATCATAAGTTAGGCACTCCAATTCTCCACAATCATCCCAATTTGTTCTAGGCTCTTGAGGCATACCAAGGAAATTTACCGTTGGTTGTGTGAGTAATGATTCTCCAGCCATAAAGGCCCTTAGTAGATCGGGTAGAGACATAGGCCCGATAAATCCAGTGCCGGTTAACTCCGTTACTAATGGCCTAGTGAAATTCAACAAATAATGTGAACTTGCTATTTCGGTTTTTCTTTCTATTTCGTGTAGAACAGTTAGATTTAGAATGCCGCCGACCGGGATTTCATCGCCTACAAGTCCTGCGCTTTTACCTTGATAATCAACTCTTTCTGATGGATGAGGAAGATTAGCGAAATCTATTTCTCCATTATCTTTCAAGTGGGGTGCGTTTGAAGATGAAAGAATTTCATTAATCTGTCGAACTGAGACCGCAAATCCATGTGTTTTCTCCGCGGCTTCAAATTCGTCATTGACTACTTGATAAGCAGTTAACTCGGGAGATTCCATGTCATAGGAATTGACATCAATGGGAGTTAAACTAGCTAGTAAACCCGGAATCATGAGGAGACTAATAAGTAATATTGCTGCATGTACTTTTGTACTCCTTGGAAGTAAGAAGTCAGCCACCTTAGCAAAGTCCCTAACCTCTAGCATGATATGAGCCTTTGATTTCCATTTTTTAATTGATGTTTTTCAAAGCCCTAAATCTCTAAGACGATCTAGCGCATCTTTTTGCTGATTGTTAACCTCATCTGGCTCTTCTAGAACAAATTCTATGTCAAGAGATCCCCCATCATGACCTTGCCCTGGAATTCTTCTACGATCTCCAATTCTAGTACCACTTAGTACCTCGATTTGAATCCTATTTCCAGCTGGTGTAGTAATTCTTACCTTTCCTCCAAGCATTAAAGTTGAATATGGAATTGAAACTTCCTGTATAAGACGTCCCTCTTCCCATCTCCTACCTTCTTCAGCATCAAGACGAATAGTAATTATTAGATCTCCGGCCTCTCCATTTGGATGCTCATGACCCATCCCTCTGAGACGCAATTGTTGACCATGCTGAGCGCCCTTTGGGACCTTCACTGTGATTGTAGAAGAACGAGATTCAACTCCTTTAGAATTGCAAGTTGAGCAATTTCTTCTCGATTGAAATGATTTACCATTGCATTTCTTACAAATTCTTAATCGACGATGACCAAACTCAATGTCGGTTCCAGATAATGCCTGAGGGATTTTAATGTCGATTCCTGCATTAATATCTGGGCCGCGAGAAGAGGGTGGGTTTGAACTAGGTCGGGTGGTATTTTGTTCAAATCTAATATCTGAACTACCACCTCCACTCATGAATTGAGAAAAGATATCAGAAAAATCAAAACTACTTCCTCCACCTCCACCACCAAATCCAGTAAACGGATTACCATTTCTAGCAAACATATCTTCCATTCTACGTTGTTGGTCATACTCTTTTCTTGCTGCTGCATTTCCTATGCTATCATAAGCGGCTTGAATTGACTTAAATCTCTCTTCGGCCGCTGCGTCATTC
Source organism: Euryarchaeota archaeon UBA23 (assembly GCA_002498725.1). Lineage (GTDB taxonomy): Archaea > Thermoplasmatota > Poseidoniia > Poseidoniales > Thalassarchaeaceae > MGIIb-O1. The sequence goes on along the minus strand of DAIJ01000010.1, from coordinate 126,499 downwards.
GGATTGCGATCTGGATGATACTGTCTTGCTAATTTACGATATGACCGCTTAATTTCTGCTTCTGTCGCATCTTTAGATACGCCAAGTATGCGATAGGGGTCATCTGGCATTATACATCTTCAAACCATTCAACTCCTTGAATGCTGAGGTCGTAAATAGAGATTGGATGCTTAATTCATAAGCGCATGCATCAAGACCCGTCTGCGCTTGGATTAGATTATGGGACTAGGGTGGTGTTGCTTCAGAAATTACGCAGGTCATGCAAAAGAAATAGGCGGAGACATATCCGAAGAATATCCTAGATTCTTTCTGAAACCTGCTAGTGCTCACGTAGAAGCAGATAATAATGGTAGGAATGTAATTGAGCTGTTGAAAACAGATGAGCATGTAGATCACGAAGTCGAATTGGTAGTACGACTAGGGGAAGATTTGCAACCAGAAGCGATGTGTGTTGGATGCGATACTACTAACAGAACTAGACAAAGTTATGCAAAAGAAAAGAGATGGCCATGGACTGAAGGTAAGGCATTCAGAGGAAGTGGAGTTCTAGGAACATGGACCTCTTACAGAGACCAAGTAATGCAATTAAGCCTCTCAGTAAATGGTGAAATTCGTCAAAATGCACCTACTTCATTAATGATACACTCTGTTAGTGAAATTATTCAACATCTTTCTAGATGGTATGACTTAGAACCGGGGGATCTTGTATGGACAGGAACGCCTGAAGGTGTTGGTCCGATGCATCCTGATGACTTAGTTGAATGTAGACTTACAAATGAAAATGGAGAAATAATCAGTAAATTATATGCTAAATGTAAGGCATCTCTTTGATTCAATAAAACTAAACCAAGTAGTTTGTTAGGAATTTATATGAATACCGAATATGAATTTGAACCATCCTTTACATTAATGACTGCGTATCTAGAACCGGGTGAATCAATTAAGGTAGAACCTGGAGCAATGGTTGCCCAATCTAACGGTTTGGAGATGAAAACTGGAATGAGCGGAGGGGGGGGTCTTGGAGGATTCCTGAAGAGCATGGCTAAATCGGCTTTAGGAGGAGAGTCTTTCTGGCTCAATACATTCACTGCTGGAGATAACGGAGGTTGGATCTCAATGGCACCCTCCGCTCCAGGAGACATCAAAACTTTCGATATTGAACCAGGACAGAATCTCTTTATGCAAGGAGGATCTTTCATGGCTTGCAGTAATAATGTCCAATATGATACCAAGTTCCAAGGTGCAAAATCTCTATTCTCTAAAGAAGGATCTTTCTTCCTCAGAGCTTTCTCGGAAGAAGGAAATGGAAAGGTATTCTACTGCTCATATGGAGCTATAAAAGAATATGATATTTCTCCGAGTAAACCGATGAAAGTCGACAATGGACATCTAGTGGCATTCACAGAGGGAGTTTCCTACGGAATAGCCGCTTCTGGTGGAATGAAGAGTACTATGTTTGGAGGCGAAGGTTTAGTATTGCAATTAACAGGGGAAGGAAAAGTCTGGATTCAAACGAGAAACATAGAGTCTCTCGCAGATCGACTGATTCCATTCTTACCTCAACCAAGTCAATAAATAGAGATGAGGCTGTGAGAGATATGGATCCCAGACGTCTGACTAATACTTGGCTGATTGATGATAATTGTGTACCCAAGAAAGGGGATTTCCTATTGCATCCAGATGGTTCATACAGTTTAAGCAATGGTGACGAAGACGTTTTGGAAACAATTGATGGGAGTAATCTAATGATTACGCGTTCTTTCCAAAACTGGCACACTCATCTAGCAATGATTTTGAATCGAGGTATGGGAGAAGGATTACCTCTTATGGAGTGGTTAGAATCTGCAATTTTCCCTGTTGAAAAAAAACTAACATCAGAACTTATTGAAATTGGAACTAGAGCTGCTGCTGCAGAAATGATTGCTACCGGGACTACATTTGCTTGTGACATGTATTTCCACACTCAAACAATAGGTGAGACATTAGCGGAAACTGGAGTCAGGGCCGCTTTATGTGGTCCAATTACAGATGGATTAACACCTAACTTCGAGCCTGGTTCAGGAGATGCATTACGACACATGGAGGGACTGATTACAGGCCCATCGCCTAGACCGGGTCGGATCGAATATGGAGTTGGTACACATTCGGTATATGTGTGCGATGAAGATACTCTACTCAGGGGTTCAGAACTAGCAAAGAAAACGGGTTCCATGTTACATATCCATACTTCTGAGACTCGGAAAGAAGTTGCCGACTGCCACGCTGAACATGGAATGTATCCAATCGAATATCTCGACTCCATAGGGTACTTTCAAGATGCAGAAGAAGGAGGGACTGTTTGTGCTCATTGTGGCTGGGTGACCAAGAAAGAGATGAGAATTCTAGCAGGGCATGGAGTTCATGCTGTTCATTGTCCAACCTCCAACCAGAAACTCGCCTGTGGCGGCACTATGTCCTATCCTGCAATGAAGGAATCAAAGGTGGATGTTCGTTTGGGAACTGATGGTTCGGCCAGCAACAATTCTCTTGATATGCGTGCGGAAGCAAAAGCGGCTAGTTTAGTACAGAAACACGATCATTGGAATGCACGTGTGCTTGACCCTTCTGCAACTTGGAAATTAGCAACTAGAGGTTCGAAAGATTGGATTACTTGGGATCTAGATGACATTAGAATGAGGCCCGTTGGTAGAGATGGTAGAAGACTTCTTTCTAATGTACTATATTCAGGTGGACGAGTAATGGACGTATTCGTAGAAGGAGAAGCACTAAGGAGAAATGGGGAAACATTGACTATTGATGAAAGGGCAGCAATTCAGTCATTAGATGAAGTAGTAATTGATTACTACTCTGAACTTTGATTATCATATTTTGGAAGAATATATTCGATTGAATCTGCTATATCAATTAGATCATCGCCATTTTGATCTGTTAGTTCTTCAGAATTTACACTTTGATTAGATGCATCCCAATATTCAAAGTCTTGAGGATTTGTACCTACTTGCTGCCATGCAATAACGCCATCTGGTTGTACTAAGAAGAATGTTGGTACACCCGGTATATTGAAATTTACAGTAGCATCATCAATATGAGAATTGTTGAGGTCATCAACATACAAAAAGGTGTGATTATTACTTTCTCTAAATTGTTCTATATCTGTGCGATTAGAATCATCTGTAATATTACTGGCCAATGCTATGAATGTAATGTCCCAATAAATATGACTCTCATACGTATTAGACCACTCCCTCATTCCATCTATAGTACTATTACATGGTCCACAATTTGGTGAAACATCCGTATATTGAATCAAAAACCATTCTTCCCTTTCGTCAGAAAAGTTTTCTGAAATATCAAATAGCTTCCATTCTAATCCATTAAATGAATAAGAAGAAATCAGGGGGGCCATTTTCCCAAGATTATCACTAATATCATCCGATTTTGCCTCTTCATCTAAGCATCCTGCAATCATACTTGTACTAACAAGAATTAGCATAGTTAAGAGATATGATAGTAATTTCATAATTTAATCGGACCAATTCTTGATGATAACTACTTCTCTGTGAAAGTTATGAAAATATCAGGGATGAAATAAGAATGCGGCACCAAGAACAATATAGGTTCCAAGTAACAATGCTCCTTCTAGCCAGTTCGATTTACCATCGGCTGCAATGATATTGACAATTAGTACAGAAAGGAAAGCGGCCACAGTTTCTAGCATTCCAAATTCAAAGGTAAGTGGTACATTCATCGCCCATGCGACGAGAATCATTACGGGGGCAACAAATACAGCGATTTGTGTTGATGATCCCATTGAAATTGCGAATGAAAGGTCCATCTTGTCTTTGCCTGCAACAACTACAGCGGTGAAGTGCTCGGCCGCGTTTCCGAATAGAGGAAGCAAGATGACTCCAATGAATAAGTGAGGAAGTCCCATATCATCGGCTGCATACTCTACAGAGTGGACAAGAATCTCTGCCATCCAAGACACTAGGATTGTTGCTACGACGAGAAGGATAATCGCATCTCTCTTTGTCATTTCTGGAGACTCATGGTGATGTGTCTCTGTTGCGAATAGATCTACGTGAGACTTGAACTGGAAGAAGAGGAATAAACCGTAGAGTAATAACAAAACAATTGCCGCAATGTGACTTAGTTTCTCTACACCTTCCTCTCCTTCAGTACCGCCAACTGTTAGGTTGAATACAGTTGGAATTATCAGCACAATCATCGCCAGCAACATCAGAGAACCATTGGAACTTACTTGTGTATCAGAAAATTTCTGCTCAGAATAATTGATTCCGCCCCACAAAAATGCAAGGCCCATTACAAGGAGTAGATTTCCAAGAATACTACCAATTAGACTAGCCTGTACTAGACTGACCATGAGTTCCTCAGTTGCTAATCCTTCTAGCGAGGATGTGTCAGCCTGAGATGCTGCATATATTGCGAGTAAAGCAATAATCATCTCAGCAGCATTTCCAAAAGTAGCATTTAGTAATCCGCCTAATGATTCTGATGTGTAGAGAGCTATCTCCTCTGTCGCCCTACCCATCAAGAATGCAAGAGGCATGATTGCGACTAGAGATGCGAAGAAGGCCATCGACTCATCGTGAGAAATATATGTATAATAGCAAGTAATTGGCACCGCTACAAGAAGTAAATTCAATTTTGATTCTCTAGGATCAAAGGCTTTCATCACGCTAACAGACTCAGTCATTAGCATGTGCGAGGCGGTTTTAACGGTCAATGTTACGCTTGGTTCCCGAACCGTTCATTCGTTCTATCCACAGCCGGGAGGTATGGATGGTGCATTCCGAGTCGCTCTGACTGGCACTCCAGGAACCGGCAAGAGTAGTGTAGCAGAACTCCTCGTTAATCACGGATTTAAGGTTTCAAGTATTCAAAAAATAGCTAATGAAGCACACGCAATTGAAGAAACGGATCCTTCTGATGGAGCACATCCCATTGATATGGAAATTATGTTAAAACACATCAATGAGTCATGGAAAAAATCTCCTTCGGAAATAGAATTAGTTGACGGACATCTCTCTCACTTCCTTCCTGTCGATGCTGTTATAGTTCTAAGATGCAAACCAGAAATACTACGTAAACGATTAGAGACAAGAGGATATGGTAATCTCAAAACAGAAGGGAATATCGAATGGGAATTATTAGGTGGAGTTTGGAATGAAAGAGAAGGCGAAATACCTTGGACAGAATTTGATACCTCGTATGATGAGCCGGTTGTGATTGTTTCAAAGATTATTGCTTGGATTGCAGATGGCTTCAAACCAACTAGCCCTGAGGATGTAATTGACTGGGTGGGCTGATGTTCGAGAAAATGCGTGATACCTGGACCAAGATGATACAGCCTCTAGTTGTTAGAATGGGAAATCTAGATCCCAGTGTTCTTACTTGGACTTCATTGGTAATTTCTATTGTTTCGTTTTATCTAATAGCGTACGCAGATGGTGATGGCGAAGGAGGTATGATGATTGTTGGAGCTGTTGTGCTTATCCTGATTGCTGGTGTCTTTGATGCTTTGGATGGAGCTTTAGCCAGACATCAGGGAACTGATGGACCATACGGAGATTTTCTCGATCATACAATTGATCGGATTGTCGACGTGGGGTTGTTAGTTGCCATAGGTTACAACTCAGTTTTTGTTGTTGACCCAATGGCTGGTTGGGCCGCGGCACTCTTGACCCTACTTGGTTCATACATGGGAACACAAGCTCAATCTGTTGGACTCAGTAGAATATATGGTGGCTTCAGTCGAGCAGACCGATTAGTGGTAACTTTGGGCGGTCTTCTGTGGGCTGCTTGGTATGCTGGTATTGGTGGAACGATGATGGATATATCATCAATTCACGAATATGCCCATTGGGTCTTGTTAGGGAATACACAATTGAACGGAATGACACTTGCTCTGGCAGTGTCTTTCTGGGGAGGAGTATACACCTTTTTTGTTCGATTCGTGGAAACGAGAAAGCAACTTCTGGCTAAATGAAATATGGTATCTAAATGAGCCCTACGGGCTCAGTAACTAGGGGAAGCATTATGCTTGCTACTAAGGGCAGCCTCGATTATGAAGCACCTTATCGATAGAGTTCTCGAGCTTCAGGATGGGGAAGAATCACCGGTGGCTCCGGTCCAGAGAGAATCCGATCCTGAGTTAAAGGACCTGTTACAGTCTCTGCAACCTAGGATTCGAGTATTTGGATGTGGAGGTTGTGGATCAAATACAGTAGCAAGACTAGAACTAGAAAATTTATTTGATGGAGAATATGTGAAAGGAATGGCCATTAATACTGACGCACAACACCTACTAAGAGTTGGAGTGGATAATAAAATTTTGATCGGTAGAAGTGCTAGAGGAAGAGGTGCTGGTGGCGATCCTGAGAAAGGAGAGCAGGCTGCCTTTGAATCTGAAAGATCATTAAAGAAAGAAGTAGAAGAGTGTGATCTTGCTTTTATTACTGCTGGATTGGGGGGTGGCACAGGTACCGGGTCGGCTCATGTAGTCGCTAGATTAGCTAGAGCCGAGGGGGCACTAACAATTGCTGTGGTAACATATCCATTTTTGTCTGAAGGCGCTCTTAGGAGACAAAACGCAGAGTGGGGATTGGAACGATTGAGAGAAGTTTGTGATACCGTAGTAGTGCTTCCTAATGAGAAACTACTTGAGGTGGATGGAGTGCGTGATTTACCACTTGATGCTGCATTTAGAGTAGCTGATGAATTACTAATGCGATCGATTTCTGGAGTTTCTGAAATGATTGCAAAAGAAGGAGTAGTCAATCTCGACTTTCAAGACTTAAGATCTGTTATGGAGAATGGTGGTGGAGTTGCAATGATCGGTTTAGGTGAAGCAAATGGTGAAAACCGAGCAGAGAAAGCAACTAATGAAGCACTTGAATCGCCTCTTCTTGATATTGATATTTCAGATGCAAGAGGAGCATTAGTGAACGTAGTTGGTGGACCTACTCTCTCTCTTGGAGATGCCGAAAGATGTGCTCAAATCATTCGAGACAGAATAAACCCCTATGCAAGAATAATCTGGGGCGCTACAACAGATCCATCAATGGGAGATGAGATTCGTGTTTTACTGGTCTTGACTGGTGTAAAATCTGAGCAAATACATGGTGCAAAATTACACACACAAATGCGTAATCTACGAAGTCGAACAGTAGAATTCGTAAATTAAACGTAAGTTATTGTAATTCTAACTTGCATTACGAACCCCTTGGGGTTCGCCCGGCGTGCTTAAAGAGGGATGGTTTGTCGCCCAGTCGCTGTTGAGGGAGAGTCATGGCTATACAGAATTCAGATATTGGACCTGTAGAGGAGACTGTGCAGGGATGGCAAGATGGTATTGAGGAGCGTTTAAGGAGAATTCAAACTGGTTCTATGGCACGTATCCTTAAGATGGCTAGAAAGCCATCAAAACAGGAATTTAGACAGACGGTTATTGTTTGTGGAATAGGTATGTTTGTTCTAGGGGCAATTGGTTTTGCAATGCTTGTTCTGATGGATAATATGCTGCCTTCTTTCTTTGACTGGCTAACTAACTGATGAGGTGTGAAAATGTCAGATGCATTTGTTGCTTATGTTCGGTATGGTGAGAAAGTACTTCTAATGCAAAGAGCAGACGAAGTTGCAGACTTCCCTGGTGCATGGGACGGGATATATGGAATTGGAGATCCTCAAGATATTGAATTGGTTGCTTCAAGGATAACAGAGTGTACTGGAATTGAATCCGAATCTCTTACTTTTGTTCGATCGGGGCCATCTAGAGGACTAGCCTTCGGAAACCGTTTGAATGATGTAACTCCACTTCTTTTCTTAACCGATAGTGATCAAGTAAGTTCTAGAACTATTTACAAAAATTTTGACTGGGTGGATCCAGCATATATTGAGAATGTTAAATCACTAACTGCTGATGGTTCTGGAGCACCGAGATATGCAATACCTCAAATTGGACCTATGTATGGAGATGTTGCTTCATTCCTTTACATCCTAAAAACAAGCATAGGTCAGGAGCAGAATGTTGCAAATGAGATACGGGCAAGATTGTCTGGAACTGGATCTCTTCGGGACATCCAAGATGAGATTTTTGGTGTTCTTGTTGCAAATATACCAGGATATATATTTGTTGAAGCATCTGCAATTCATCATGTTGAAAAATTAATTGGTATGGTTGGAATGACTACTACACGTCTGAAAAACTGTCGAAAAGTTCTACCTGGTGCTTCACCTCTTGAAAATACACTATCCTATCTAGAACCTAAGGCAGCAACTGCTGGAATTGAAGAAGGATGTATTATCGAGATTAGTGGTGGTGCATTTAAGGGTCAAGCAGCTCGTGTTGTGCGTGTTACAGAATCTAAAGAAGAAGTAACTGTAGAACTCTTTGAGGCGGCTGTACCAGTTGCTCTAACTGTACGTGCTGATCAAGTTAGAGTTACTCAACGCGTACAATAATTATCAAAAGGAGATTTCTGGAGCCCATACATCACGCTCAAATATGGAAAGCGGGTCGGCGAGGCACTTCAGAAGGGGGTAACAAGGATGTCAGCGCGTAATGAAACACCTCACGTGATTCTACAAACCCTCGGCCAGAAGAAGTGTAATGGTGACTGGGAAGCGGCCACTGAGAATCTATCAATGGATCAAGTCAAGCAGGTTGCTGAAAAGCAAAAGGACCGTTTGACTGGTGCAACATTATATGCACGCTCACGAGAAGTGATGGGTACATGTGTAGCCATGCGTGTAAAGGTTGAAGGCATGGAGCCTAAGGCTGCATTAAAGGCAATGAAAGAAGGGAGATTTAACAAGCATTTTGAGTGAAATTTCACGAATTGCGGGAGAGGGAGACCTCGCTGACCGCAGAGGTGAGTAATATGATAGAAAATATTCAGACAGCAATTGAAGAGGCACTGAGCAGCGCTCCTGAGCGTAAGTTCACAGAAACTGTAGAAATTTCCTTTAATTTGAAGGATATAGACCTAAAGAATCCTGCAAATCGTATTCAGGAAGAAGTTCGTCTTCCTTCAGGACGAGGGAAACCAGTGAAGATAGCAATGTTTGCTGATGGAGAAATGGCTGCTAAAGCCAGAGCCGCTGGAATCGATGTCATTGACCCTACCACAATAGAGGATCTGGGTGGAAATAGACAACAGGCACGTAAACTAGCCAACCGTACAGATTTCTTCCTTGCTGAAATCCCCCATATGGGTACTGTTGGACGATTCCTAGGTGTGGTATTAGGACCTAGAGGTAAGATGCCTCGACCAGTTCCTCCAACTCTTGACCCGGCTATGATTGCTACCGGTTTGAAAGATACTACGATAGTTCGTAGTAGAGATCGTATGACTTTTCATTCGGCGGTTGGGTCTCGTGGACAATCTATTGACGAATTAACTGCCAATGCAATGGCAATTTGGAACCGTGTAACTGGAAAGTTAGAACGTGGCATTGGAAATATCAGATCTTGCTATGTTAAGACTTCAATGGGGCCTTCTGTAAAAATAGAGGTGGTTGAATGATACAAGCAAAGATTGCTCATTGGAAGAAAGATAGAGTCGGTGAGATTGCTGATATTCTAAGTTCAGATGGCGTAATCGGTGTTGTAGATATTAGCGGAGTACCGGCAAAAAACATGCTAGATATGAGAAAAGATTTGCGACAATCGATGACAATCACAATGGCAAAGAAGACATTGATGAAATTGGCTTGGGAAAGATCTGGTCGCGATGCTGCTGAATTGGAAACCCTTCTAGAAGGCGCTATCCAACCAGCTATTGTTCACACAGATCAAATGAATGCATTTCAATTGTATAGCGAGTTAGCTAAAACTAGACAGGGGCGTGCTGCAAAGGCTGGTGAAGTGTTTCCAGAAGATGTTACAGTTCCGGCTGGTCCAACAGAATTTGGACCTGGTCCAATTGTTGGTGAATTCAATGCCGTTGGCATTCCTGCAAAGATAGACAAGGGGAAAGTTGCAATTCAGAAATCGACTACCTTCTCAAAAGGAGATGAGATATCTGCTGATCTTGGTATAATGTTGGCTAAACTGGGAATAAATCCTATTGAAATTGGAATCATACTAACTGGCGCTGTAGAAGATGGTGTTCTCTTTAATGCAGAATCATTAGATCTTGATATTGAAGGATTTGAATCGGATATTATTAATGCAACATCTGGTGCTTTCAATCTCGCTTGTAATATTCGTTGGTTTACTCCAATTACAATGCCTACACTTGTCTCCAAGGCAAGTGGGGAGGCAATGTCTGTAGCGGTGGAAGCCGGCATCACCAATGATGAAACAATTCCACTGTTCATATCTCGTGCTAACGCACGTGCACTGGCCTTGGCTGGCCAATTAGATTCCTCTGCACTCGATGACGAGTTAACAGCAGCACTAGGTGCTGTATTAGCTACAGTGAGCGTAGAAACCGCAACCTCTGATGCGGCCGAATCGGCTGGGGAAACTCCGGCAGAAGAGGAAGAGGAGGAAGAAGAGGAAGCCGCGTTCGGTGGACTTGGTGATCTCTTTGGTTAAAAAAAAATAAGGTGAGAAAAAATGGAATATGTATATGCTGCAATGCTTTTGCACTCTGCTGAGAAAGATATAGACGACAAAGCTGTTACCGCGGTTCTAAAGGCCGCTGGTGTTGATGCTGACAAGGGACGAGTTTCGGCACTTGTTAGCTCACTAGGTGAAGTTGATATTGGTGAAGCCATGGCTACTGCTGTTGCTGCACCAGTTGCTGCTGCACCTGCTGCTTCTGGTGGTGGAGGTTCATCAGCCCCAGCTGCTGAAGAAGCTCCGGCTGCTGAAGAGCCTGAGGAAGATGACGGAGCAGGCTTCGAAGGTCTTGGATCTCTATTCGGTTAAAAAGCAATTTACTACTGAATAATCTGACACTCATTGCTCAGCAATGAGTGTTGATTGGCGGATGCTGGATGATAATTTTGAAGAGAAAACTCACCTTCTCACAATAAGTGCTAGCACTTTACCTATTGACGCTCATTTAGCATGGATTCGAATTACGTCTCCATTCACAACTTCATACTCGGCTCCAATAACTCGGCCAGAGCGTGCATTGGTTGCGCGGATGAATCCATCGCCAAGATCGCTATGTACTGCATATGCAAGTCCTTTGGCAGTTGTGCCTTCTGAAATTAGGATCGCATCTGGTAAAATATTGCCTTCGCCATCTACCCAGTGTGTTTCGTCCTGAACTGGATAGGCGACTTTCTTGTTTAAATTACCAAATACAACCTCGCTAACCAGTCCTACTAATCCCCCTCCTTTCCATTTAGAAAGAGAAGCACTAATTGAAGAGAGTGCTTGCCTTTGTTCTTCTGAAAGTTTATCCTCTCCTTCTTGAGTTATAGTGAACCCCTCAATTCCAGGTCTATGAGCAATTAATCTAGCAGAACTTGCTCTAGTTAGAGCAAGTTCTGCTTCTGCACTTGTTGGTACTAAAACTCCCCCAGAAGATTCTACTAATGCAGATAGTTCAGCCCAGGATTCCATCTCGGATTTATCTGCTTTGTTTGCTGCTACTGAAATAGGAAATAGAGCAGTCCTGACGGTCCTTGCAAGAGTTATCAATTCAGACTCTCCCCAAGACCATGGTACTCCTGAATCTGGATGTTCGGACAATACTGAAGCAATTCCGGCTGAGATATGATTCTCATCGGCTCCTATTCCACTCAATTGATCCAGTAAATATGTCAATAACGCCCTATCTCCTTCGGACTGAACTCTTCTAGCCCCGCGCTTCCAACTAGATTGAATGATTCCACGTATCCATGCATCCAATTCTCCAAGTAAAAATTCATGTTCCTCAACAGGGTTAGATCCACCTAATCCAACGGGGTTTCCTTCTAGATCTGTCGAACCTGAAACGTCAATGACTTGTATCAATGCATCACAGCGTGCCAGATCCGATAGGAATTGATTTCCTCTACCTCTACCCTCATGGGCGCCCGGGACTAAACCTGCAACATCAACCATAGTTACTGGAATCAATCTATGATGTGCTATACAGGATCCAGTATTTGGCATACAAATACTACCTTTTCTTGGATCTTCACAACTAACTGGATCTAGTCTACCAGTATCTTCACGCTTAGACCTTAGAGTTGCACAAGCGCACGGTTGGCGAAGAGGAATCCAAGCCACTCCGACATTCGGCTCAATAGTTGTAAAGGGATAATTAGCAATATCAACCGGAGTCTGTGTCAAGGCAGAGAATGTTGTAGATTTCCCAACATTGGGTTTACCCACTAGACCTATTCTCATGATTATAATCACAAATCCGTGGCTGAACCGGCCTCATCAGATTCCCCTACAGGTACCACAACAGTGTCCATTCCGGCACCTGAGCCAAGTATTCGACGAATGCTAGTAGGAGATGATAAATTGTAAGATTGAGCTTCTATACTTGAGGACGTCTTACTTTTGCTATCGACAATTACGCCTCTGAAAAGTCCACTTACCATATTGAGACAGTGAAGAATCATAGAAATTACTGCAAAGTAGAAAATCACAGAGCCTGCAACTGCTAACTCGTGAGATAAGGAAGATGGGTCTTCAATTTCTGCATCTATGAGAGCGATGTCAATAACGTTTGACATTAATGTTACCATTAGTCCTAACAGCACTCCACCAGACATAAGCCAGAAAGCATAACGAGCACGATCTGCCGAAACGAGTTCGCGTCCAGTAATTGATGGATATAAAGCCAAAGCGGATCCAAATGTTAGTGGTACAACTACTGCCCATCTAGCCATTGTTTCAATAGTAAAAGACATTCCAGATAATGCATTAGTATTGGTTATAGCATCAGATTGGATGAATAATGAACCTAAAAATACTGGAATTAAAGCGATGGTTCCTAGATTAATTTCAGCAAGTCCTGCCGTATTTGGGTTCTCCTTTGATGTGTTTCCACCACGCATTGTAAGCATAGAATTGACTGCAAATGCAACATATGGAACCATAGCAAGAGCAAGAAGGAAGCTTACTATTATGTCAGAACCACCACTAAATGACAGTTCTTGGCTTTCAATTCCCAACATAGAGGCTGTTAGATTGCCATCAGGAGAACCAAGTGGTGAAAGGGTCATCAAACCTCCAATTAGAGTAGCGCCAACTAAAGAACGGGACCATAGAGGATTTCCACTAACTACACTAGTAGTGTATAGAACAACACCTGCTATTGAAAGGAAGAACATTGTATTGGCAGACACATGGTACAACAACCACAGACCCGATCCTGTTGACAAAACACCTGTCAATAGTGACGAAATCAGAGCGAGAGGTTGGCCCATTAATCCGAATATGATAAGCCATGCGGGCAAAGGTATTGATCCAGATCGATTAGATAGTGTCAACAGTTGATTGATTATTACTGCAGTGAGAGCAAGAGATTGGATTAAGGTAGCAATCATCATTATCTTGATGTCTAAAATAACAGGATCGTGAGATCCTACTATGAAAAATGTTACAGAAATGGACCAAAGGAATGAAACTAATGTTCCATTTCGCTCACTGGCCAATTCGGTTCCAAGTAATCTAGGAAGTATATGGAATCCACAACCTATGAGAGCCATAGATACTCCGCCAAACATTGTTACTACCTTTCCAGTAGCCATGAGAGATGATGACGAGGGATTATACCCCCAAGATGAGAGAGCATGAAGAGCATTGGGCTCATGAGTTAGCCAAAGTCCTTCAAAGGTAAATATTGATGCTAAAAATAGCCAAAGTGCTGATTGGATTATCCAAGATCGGGCTGCAGAACCAGTTCTCCCTTCTACAAGATCAATACCTGGTCCAAGGGCTTTCTCCAGCATGAAAATACCCATAGTGCGAGAAACGTCAGAGAAAATCCAGAGTCCTCTATGAACTAGAACATAGAAAATAAATAGCAAAAACCAGAAAACTAAGAGTGTATTTAATACAGAATCCATATACATCACCTACTCCCTAGTTGCTTCTGTTATCATAGCAGCTAAGATTGAAAATATGCCAAACATAGCACCAAGAATGAAGAACCAAATCCCACCGCTGAACTGTCCAAAGGTTTCGAAGTCTGAAATAACCGGATAATCCTGACCTGGATACAGTATATTGTAAATTATCATGAAGATAATTGCAGAAATCAGTGCGCCTACCAAAACTACCTTCGATGCTGCCGGTTCATTATCGCCTTGGAGGAATCCATCATCATCTGACATAGACACACAAACCCCCTGACACTCTCAGGATGAGGCGACCACAGAAGATTTGCCCTTAAGCGTTAGGCGAGGGACGTAGTCCCTCCTCTAAGGTGCTCTCATTAGATCTAATTCAAGACCGCGCCGATTTCTTCCACTACCCAAAGGTGTTGGAAGATTGATATCGGATTCTATTTCTGTCTTCCATATTGCTTTACAATCACAATCAAGACCTCTAAATTCGGATATATCTTTTGAGACTGAATAACGCTCTATTGACGCTACTACTTGTTCATCACATAGACCACAATTATGCGACCCTCGAATTTTACCACCTGCTGTGGGATGAACAATAATTCTAGCATTATTTCCAGAAGTAGATTCATGAGTTCTCTGAATCATCTCTACAAGTGACCAAAGCCAAGGTGGACGATATTCTCTATTTCGGAAAAGTCGATCGACTACCGTTCGATTCTGAATATTCATTGGATTTACAGAAACTTCATCAGATAAAGGAGCAACATCAACAAGCCATTTCGATGTGTGTTCAAGAGCATCACCTTCTGACATAAATGGTGGTTTGAATATCAAGTAGGTTTTGACTCTTAGACCATTTGAACGAAGGTTAGTTACTGCTTTTCTCCAAGTTTTTGTTGTAAATCCCTTATTGACATGAAATCGCAATACTGAATCATCATATGCTTCTAATCCTATAGCGATGGTTGCTCCCGGATGACGTTCAGCAAGCCAAGCCATCTTTTCTGGTTTGCACAAATGGGCTTGAGCCTCAACAACCAAATGCAAACCAAGAGAGTAAGTTTCTCTAAGTACATGTTCCTGCCATTCAACAGGATTCTCAGAATCCTCAAAAAAGGTTCCTGATGTGTACACCTTAACCATAGAACAGCCTTCAAAATTGTTAGTTTTTCTCTTTGCCTCGTCCCATTGTTGAAATAAATCTTCAACGGTAACATCATCTCTTACGTCATTGAAATAACCACAGAAAGTACAACCTGATTTCCACCACCATGCACAACCTCGAGTTCTAAGTATTACAGTCGCTGCTTTGCAAGGAGAGCCATCTGGCATTCTCTCAGGAGTGATATAGACGGTAGCTGGTTTACTTGCGTCCCATGACTCACGTCTCAATATGGACTCTGCAGTATTTTCTGGTGCCTTGATAAGATTGTGGATTTTGACTGCTTTAGAGCCATCTCCGAGTATACCACAGGCATCTGTCATGATATTGCGGACAAAACATGAGGCTTCATTCTACCGCCCAAAAAAAATGAAAAAATTAGGATGTCTACTACCCAAATTTGATGACTGAAAAGAAGGTACAAGAGATTAGGGTGTGTATATGAGAGCCTTTGATCTTGTTCAAAATTTTCTTACTTTATTGGTTATCCCATTTCTTGCTACTGTTGTTGGGGTCGCTGCAATACCCGCTGTTTGGTTTTTTCTTGAAGTACGTGCAATATTAGTTAATGAAAGCGAATTTATTGAATTAATTGGAACTGGAATTATTCTTGGTATGTCATCTATGATGTGGGGGATCAGTTTGGTTCTATTGTGTGGATTTCTTGGTGGGGCTTTTCGCCCAAGGCTTGAAACAGGTCGTTATCCGCTTCGATCCTTTGTTACAATTCAATGGGCATGGTCGATGGTTTTCCATCGAATAGCACAACTCTTCTTACATGTTCTAGTGCCTTCATTTATAGGAACGCTATACTATAGAATGGCAGGAGCAAAAATTGGTTCTGGTTGTCAGTTAAATACTCCAAATCTCAATGATGCTGGATCTGTTATACTTGGAAATCGTGTTGTTTTAGGCGGAAATGCGACTATTAATGCTCATCTAACAGAAAAAGGAGAATTGGTAATGGCTCCCGTTACAATTGGGGATGACGCGTTAATTGGAACCGGTGCTGTTGTACAGCCTGGATGTAACATTGGGATTGGAACAGTAATTGCTTCAAGAGCGGTAGTTGCAAAATGGACTGATGTTCCTGATGGAGAAGTATGGGGTGGAATACCTGCAAAGCGTATTCGACTTGCTGACGGAAGTAAACCGGACTGATTACTAAATCACTCATCGGTATTTTCTTCTTCGTCATCTTCAGAAGTCTGACTTCCAACTTCAGCCGCTGCTTCTAGAGCTTCGTCCATACGCTCACGGAAAGTGGCCTGCTTGAGTTCCTGCTGACGGATTGTCTCGATTGCGCTATCAATCATATCGTAACGAGTGGTAATTGCCTTAGATAGATCTTCGAAAAGTTGCATGTGCTGAACATACCAGTCATCACGAGCTCCTAATTCGGCCTTTGCAACTCTAAGTGCCTCATCAAGATCTTCCGCGACCTCAAAAACACGCCCAAGGCGTGCAGATTCACGAGAATACATCTCCTCCATCTTTTGGAGTTCTGGCTCTAAGTGTTCAACTCTTTTTGTGGATTTGGCGCCATCAAGCTCAAGATCTCTAATTCGAGAATCTTTATCTTCAAGAAGAGATTCTAAACCTTCTCGCTCAATTTCCTTATCAATTGCTTCTTTCTCAAGAACATCAATGATTGCAGACTTTTCATCAGTCTCTTGCTTAAGGGTCTGATAGCCAGAGTAGAGCTTGTCTAATCGGTCCTTCTCCTTAGCTAAATCTTCCTCAAGTTGACGGATCCTCAATTCAGATGGAATCGCCTCATCTTCTTCGCTCACGAGTACTCCCCAAACCCTTCGAGAGTCTTGTCCTCTATAACTGCGGCGGATTCAGAATCATGATGCATTGGGTTTATGGCATATCTGTTAATCATTGATTTTGAGGTTTTTAGCAAGAGAAATATGTTTTTTAAATAATTTAATTGCTTAAACCCGCAATTGCAGATGCTAGCACAACATTCAGTCTCTTTGAATGAGGAATGTGTAATTTTTCATCAGGGCCATGAGCATTATTTCCTGGACCAGAAGATCCTGTGCAGAGAAAACATGCGTCAGGAAATTTATTCTGAATCATTGCCATGAATGGGATAGTTCCTCCAACCCAAGTTACCATTGATGAATGACCTGTAAAATGTTCACTTGCCCTGTTAAGAGCATTTGAAACTCCTGTATGAAGAGGTGGTGCATGAAAACCATCTGCTGGTTCATTTGGGTAATAATTCACTTCTGAGCCATAAGGTGGATTAGACTCAAGGGTTTCCTTAATTATATTCTGAATTTCTTCTGCATTAACTCCTGGTGGGATTCTGAAACTTAATTTCAAATCTGTATTAGTTCTAAGCACATTTCCAGCATTTTGTATTGAAGGAATCCCATCTGCACCAATTACTGAAAGGGCAGGGCGCCAATTAATGTCAAGAAGTAATTGATCCGGACTTTTTGAATCGACTCCAAGAGTTTCAACAACTGGTAAAGAATTCCACATATCTTCACCAAGAAGATTTCCGAGTTCCTTAGCCACCTGCTTTATTTTATTTGAAATTTCTACATGCATTTGTGGTATCAATATTTTACCAGTTTGAGAATCTTCAATGCGATCAAGAAGCATTCTCTGGATTCTGAATGATGAAGGAATCGCACCTCCAGAACTACCAGAATGCACACCCTCATGTGATACCTTAACACTAAGAGTACCGGATACCAAACCACGAAGAGCCTCAGTTATCCAAATATGGTCATAAGTTGGTCCTCCACTATCAAGAACTACAACAAGATCTGGTGATCCTAATTTTCCACTTAATTTTTCTAGATAAGGCGGTAGATCGAACGATCCTGATTCCTCGCAAGTCTCTATCAAAAATGTGGCTTTAGGATGAGGTATTCCTGCTTCCTGAAGAAGGCGAATTGAAGTTGCACATAGATATCCCCCATAGCCATCATCTACACAACCTCTACCAAAAAGAAATGGGTCATGACGAACCGCTTTCAAAGGATGAAGACCATCTGACCATAATTCTGGCCTACTTGGTTGTTTGTCTAAATGTGAATAGAAGAGTACCTCACCAGGACCTGTTCCTTCTATAGTAACAAGTAAGACTGGAGTTCTTTTATCGATTCTATGAATCTCATAACTCATACCTTCAATACCTTGAGAATCGAGCCATTTACAAAAAATATTGATTGTGGCTTGTAATTCTCCCAATTCATCCCAATTAGGTTCGAAATCAGGAGAAAGTGCATGTATCTCTATGAATTTAGATAGGCTAGGGAGTATGGATTGCTCCCAAATTTCGTCTGAACGTTCCATTAGACTGTCCAAGTCAATATCCATGTAAGCCGCTGTTGTATCACACACATGGATCCTTCCTTTCTCTATGCTCAAAAAAAACTACAAAATAAAAACTACAAAATATGTTCTGCAAAACACACACTACAAGGATTATTTTCATTGAATTGACATTTCTCGACTTCATCAAATGATAATTCTGTTGTTAAATTTATTCTTGACGCAATTCTTAGAATATTGTCCAATTCAATCTGAGCATCATTAAACATCTTTTCAGGATACACCACCAGTCTACCAGTCACCCCAATTAGTATAGCTGGACGTTGAACATATCGACGTTCTCCTTTGGGTCGAGTTTCTTCCATCATCTCTAATGCTCTATGATAGAGTACTAACTGCAAACGATGATGCCTAAGAATTTCTTCTTCTTCAATGCTAATTGGCTCTGTTGTATCCTCGCCAAGAGTCTCAAGTAGGGGTCCTTTTCCATTAACTATTGATGTCGATTGTTCTGTTTTTAGATCGATAGGGCGGATAGATGGACCATTAGGGCCATCTGAACATAATACCAGATCAATAGATCCATCCATGTCAACGCATGCACTCTCAGTTGAAGTGATCGTTTCAACACCACTGGGTGTCCAACGAGTTTGAGGAATTGGCTCAAATGTAATTTTATTAGATATTGTAAATGGATATTCGGTTCTTACTCCTTGAATCTTCTCTCCGTTAACCATTTCTCCATCAGTTAAACGACCTATGACTCCAGATTGTATCCTTTGAAGAATAGTATTCACAATCTTATCGGTTAATTCATAATCAATACCAATAGGCATCAATTCTTCAAATACCTGATTATGCAAATGAGAATCCAGTAAACGACTCTTTACCGATTTTGTCCATATCTCTGGTAATGGATGACTAAGAGGATTATCAGAACCAGGATTACCAATACCAATCTCAATAATTCTATGTATAATTAATCCTAATTGGGCAGGAGTTGGGACTTTTGATGAAATATTTGATTCATTTCTTTCGTCTAACTTGCGATTTTGGTTGTATATTGATGTACTATCGAAACGTAAACCTCCTCTTGTCTCTAACCAATATTTTCTGGCACATTCGTCAATTAAAGAAAGTCTATTAGGTGCAAGACGAATTCTCATCGAACCTTGCATTCTAGTTTCATTTTGTGGTTCGTACGTATCTATATCTAGAGATTCTAAAGACATGCGTGTTTGTTTAACAAGTGGAGACATTGCAAGTGTTGATTTTCCAGATGAAAAACAATCAGGATGATGATATATTTGAAGGGAGTTAAGAGACTCTCCTCCTAAATTTGCACTAATTGTTAGAGCCACAGGATTAAGTGTGCGAGGGGCATTTTTGTTGCTCTCTGAAAGTGGAGGATTCGAACTATCTAAATTCTCGCTACCATCAAGCCATGGACTTCCTAACTCATGACGCCTCCAAGATCCTTGTCTGAGAGATTCTATCCACATCTGGCCAAGTTGTGTCTGGCTCTGAGAATATTTCCAAGGTAATATTAGACCTTCTTCATTATTCCATTCTGTGCCGGATGGAGATCCTACCAGTATCAATCTCTCTTTAACCCTAGTTGCTGCAACATACAAAAGTCTCCGGGCTTCTGCATCTTTACGCCCTTGATGAAGACGTCTCACATGTTGCCATAAAGCAGATTTTGGAGTGTCATCTATGGACCATGGTTTGGGGTGGCCTGCGTACAGTTCAGGCGTCACAATAAAACGATCCATGTTTTCAATGGTCATCGAAACTTGTTTCCCAGAGAATATATCAGCAAGAATCACCACCTTAGATTCTAATCCCTTAGATCCATGTATTGACATTACACGAACCGCTTCTGAATCCGGAATACTCTGAGCCTCTAAAGCTCTTGATGATTGGTCTCTTAGATCACGTAAACGATCTGCTATAACAATAGGATCTCCACCAACCTCTATTGAAATTCTACGTACCTGATCTACAAACTGTTCAGCATCTTTGATAGATACTGAATCATGATGTGCTGTAAGTAAATCTGATTGATCAATAGTTTCATCAAGGATATCAATTATTCTTCCTGAAGAACGTAAATCTATCCATCTCTGTACTAGGCTTTTCTGTGCACTAGACTTTGTATGGTCTAGCATCGTAGTTAGAAGATCTTCATTGCTTCCATCTTTAATGAATCTCTGAGTTTCTATGTCAGTCATTCCAATTAATGAGGAACGGGCTACCCAGGTTGCAGCGAATCTAGATTTAGGTCTTGCAATTAGTTGGATTAAACCATCCAATTCTTTTACGATTGGCCTACTCATTAAGCCACCTTCGCGATCTGCTTGGGCAGGAATTCCCAGCTGTTGTAGATTACGCATTATTGAATCTCTAAGTCTGCCACGGCTAGCCATCAAAATCATAATCTCGCCATATTCAACGGGTTCTTCCTGCTCAATCTCAAGATTAACTCCATTAGGTCCCATAACCTTAGTTGCTTCGCCATTTTTTAGAGCATAAATTCTTCTAGCAATCATCATAGCTTGGCGTTCTATTGAATCGGGTTTACCAGCAGAAAAAGGATCTATTACTTCAGTAAGATCCGTTGGTGGATCTCCAGAACCGCCATCCATTACTGGACAAATCCATTCGATTATTCCTGCATTTTCACTATTATGGACACTTGACTGTAACTCCTGAGGATCTGCATAATAATCAGAATGTTTGAAGAAATGATGTCTATCTGAAAAAATATCAGCCCACCAATTATTCATTACTTGTAAAATTCCACCGGCTGTTCTGTAATTGATATTCAAAGAGATGAGCCCCTCCTTGCGGGCTTCAACCTCTTTGAATTTGGGTATTATGTGTCCTTCTGCTTGGTCAAAAGGAATCCACTCTGAAAATTCTCTTGCACGTTCATTAGTTAGTGTTGATGCTCTACGAATTTTCGGTTTTGTCCCTGCTAAACTTGAATCTCTAGATGCATCTTCCCTCCTTAATTCAGGCTTTCTTCGTAATTGTTGGAGAGAATTAAATTCGTGTCTATTAATTTGTCTAAGAACTTGAGTATGGTGCCGAAATTCCGCAACTTCTGCTTGTCTAAATGCATATATTGACTGTTTCATATCTCCCACATAACATATAGTCGGTTGCCAATCAGTATCCGGTAAATCACCTTCTCCCTCACGTTGCTCTCTAGGACCCCACAGTCTACCAAGTATCCTCCACTGTAATGGTGAATTGTCCTGAGCTTCATCTATGATAAATGCTCGAAAACGTCTTCTTATCTGCTTTAACAATTCAAATCGGCGTTCAAGATCAGCACGGATTTTAACTAGGTTCTCTATAGGCTGGTGTAATTTAGAATGATCTTTTTCTAAATTTTCAAGGATTGCGAATGCACGATGAATATGATCATCTCTCCAAGCTTCGTTAGGAGATGAATCAAGAGCATTTATGATATCATGAGGATAAAAATTACGACATACTTCCGGGCATCTTTGGATTAACAAATCTCCAGCAATTCTTGTTATATCTTGGAATTCATGAACCTTCGCATTTTCCTTTAATGAATTTATAATTCCAATTAAACCACTTAGAAGTATACGCATATCATCCATATGTCTAGTATCTGCATTAATTGAAAATCCCGTTTTCCATACGGTTGTTCCAGAGGGCATCCTGTCTGGCAGTTCATCTGGTAAATGTTCAATTGTTTGTGTTAATTCTGGAGATGCCCCATAGGGGTGTTCAGGACTAATGATCATTGATAATTGAGTGAAGTGTAGCACACGTTGTCCTGTAGGAGATGATATCATTTGTTTCAAATTAGTCTGAATAGACTTCAGGCGATCTTTCACATCATCCTTATTTGGACCGTTTGGGAGTGTGGAATATGATAGCATTCCTGAGTCCCACGACTTCCCTGCTGGCAACTTAGTACCAGGTAAAATGGTTGGGTCACTCTTCCACAACTTGGAACTAACAATACATTGTAATATCTTTCCGAGCCAAATCAGACGTTTCCAAGTCTCACTCGGTCTACCATTATCCGAGACATGAGTGAGTGCCGAAATACGTGAATCGCTTTTCCAGCCTTTAGAAGGATAATACAAATTGTTACTTCGAACAATATCACATAGTTCAGCAATCTCTCGTTCAAAAAGGGACGTTACTGTATCAACTTCTGAGTGATCCATTTGTTCGAGAAGACGTGATCTAACTCTCTCAGAAGATATTGTGCCCGATTCATCCTTCAAACCACGCTGACTTACATCTATGAAAATAGATTTAGAAATTAATGTATTAAGAACTCGAGTTGCTCTCCTACGACCAGCATATTGGCTTGCTACTCGGTCACGGGATTCGAGAACATCTCTAACCAAATATGCGGGTATACCTGCATCTACTGCTGGACCATCGGCGTTCGAACCTGATGGTAACCGCCAAAGTGTATTGATTCCTTGTTGTACCAGCCTCATTTGCTCAGATTCTGTTACTACATCGTTACCAAGTGAATCACCAAGTAGACTTCTATATGGTTTAATTAATTGATTTAGGAAAGAATCTATTGTTCCAATAGGAGCGTCTTCAAGGAGCATTAGTAATTGCTCAGGAAAGCCACTATCTGGAACTCTTGGATCATAGTTTGGATTCTCTCCGCCCATCAAAGAACCATATTTTAGCTCTGAAATCCTATCCCGTAGACGACTTCGCATTTCCTCTGCTGCTTGTCTAGTGAAGGTCAAGAGAACTACTTCAGAGGGCAGCATTCCGTCCCATTCTCTAAGATTAGTTCTATCAGACTCTGGAGAAATAATTAATCCACCTGAGATTCTACTTGGTCTGTCTGGTTTAGGAAGTATTCTTGTTGCTCTCTGATCTATACTAAGATAGTGCTCAATTACTCTATTGATTATTGTTTTTGTTTTACCCGTTCCCGCACCTGCATCTACGGCTATATGGGAATCTATGTTAAGAGCTAATTTCTGAGCCGTGTTTGGCTCAAACTTCTGATTTTCAGATCCTTTCAAGAATCTCCCTCCTCAAATTCTACTGGGCAAAGAGACTTCACTGAGCACCATCGGCACGCTTCTTTGGAAGGTGTAGGATTAACAGATCCTTGCATAGCATTAGTAGCAACTCCGAGTGCGGTTGAAAGTCTGTGAGTAAGCCAAGCACGGAACGGGTCACTACTGGTTTTCGAGTCTTCATCAGGGAATCTAAATCTTGTAGAAGTCAGATCTGATTTTTGCCCTACTCCAAAGGAGTATTTATTCGGTGCATATTTAGAAATTTCAAGAATATGATCTGTTTCATGGCCGATGGCACTAATTCCTGCTGCAACAACAAGATCACCGGGGTGGGCCTCTTCCCACGCTCTTGCATATAGTGCAACTTGGACTTCGTCAAGAATACCGATAGCATGTCTATCTGAACCTGATTTGGATTCCGTTGTTTTCAAGTCTCTTATGACAACAAGACGACGTGGTTTCCACGAGGTTCCTTTAATTCTTAATGGTGCCACTGATTTATCTCCGGATTCATCAACTAAATCGTTCATATCATCACTAAACGGAAGAAGATCTACACGATCTATGTCTCCGACTAAGCGTATTGGTTTGATACCAGAAATTGAAGAAATCTCATGTGGTACAGAAATTAATATTCCTTTATTGTCGTATTCTTTTGCCTTCCATTCATATGCAATAGGAATTGAATGTTGTAATAGCCTCTCAGCCTTTACTATAGTCCCAACCCGACCTGAAGGAATCGATGGTGATTGATCAATAAGCCATTTATTCCATTGAACCCTATTCATCCCAGTAAGCATACGAAGACGAGATGTTGATACTGCATCTGTTCTATCAAGCCAAGGTGCTAGACGATTTAATTCATCAAGTGCTATTGCCTGAAGTTCGCTATCACTCTTTTCTGAATGTGAAAGATTGAATGGATTATCTCCAGATATAATCTCACTTAATGTACGCTCTTTACCTTCTTCCATACCAAGAACCTCTGAAAGAAGACCATGGTGTACATTATGCAGTAAATCACCATGTGTTCTTGGATCTATGTCTTCTTCCTGTAATTCGTCTTCTTTCGCTTTCAAACCATATTTTAGCCATCCACGTCGAGGACAAATTTGCCACTCTTTTATTCGGCTTGGTGACCATGTCTGAAATTCCTGTTTGGCCTCTTTAGTTCGTCCATTACGAGAATCAAAAGAGTTTGATTTTGTTTCAAGCGGAATAAAGGGTCGCGGATCTATCGTAGGAGTAGCCCTATTAGATGAAACATAACCACCAATAACAGGCCATTTTTGTGCGCTTCTTGGAGAGGGTTTGCCTTTGACTATTTTTCTCAATAATTCATCCTTTAGAAGGCCACTGATCATAAATTTAGAGTCTTCTTTAAGATATCCTTCTTCATCTATTTCTTCGGGTCTTCTTCTTTCTATATCTCGCTGAACTAGTACATCTATTGGAATACTGACTGCATTAGGGTTTAGGGGCGGTCGTGATGGAGATTGCATATCTACGAGTTTTTCTCCATCCCTTCTACGGTGAAGTCTTGGATCACTAAAAGTATGAGATGAAGATTCTAATTCTTTGATTTGATTTTCTGAATCTAATGAATTAATCCATTCTCCAATTACTGCTGAAACTGGTGTGGCATTGTCCAAACTAGGATCTAACACAAATAACTCTTGACAAGCGGACTGGAGGTGATAAAAATAGTGACGTGCCTGACGAATCGGAGTATCTGGACGAAGAATATCTAATTCGTGTCGATCCTCGTCACCAAGGAAAGCATATCGAGGTAAACTAAGATTCCAACTTAAAGACGACATATGTGCCATGATTACAATATCTGCAGTGCATCCAAGAGCATTTTTGGGACTTAGTAAACGAACATTACTTGTAATATTTTTACGATTACTTGGAAGCGGAGTTGAAGAAATCAATGCTTGGAATTCTTCAACCCAGCCTGAGCCTTCTTTGACTGGCTGATAGCCAGAAGTATGTTGTATCAATCTAAGTCTCTTATGTGTCTCAACTAGAGTTTGAATAACTGTAGCAGGTAGTGGACTAAAATCCTCAAATCCAGTATGGTCGGTATTTGCTCTTTTTACTATAGCATCTAACCAGTCATCTCCTGTAATTACTGTTTTTGGTCGTGGTAAAATTTCGCCGCTATGACAACCGATCCACATATCATCATCATCAATTACTAATCGATCATGTGGATCAAGAAGAGGACGATTGGAATATGCAAGGCAAAGGAGGAACCACTGAGATGATTCTTTAGATTTAGGATTGATATGAGGGTTATTTGGTTCTCTTTTGAGAGACTCTAACCAACGAGAAAGTGAACCAGGTCCTGCTAAAATATGCTCATTCCTGGCTATAGATGTTAAAATATCTGAATCCGCTTTAGGAACAATTTGTGAATCTGTAGGATGATCTATGGGTTCTTCAAATAGAGTGATTGATTTCTGAATACTCAGTGATCTAAGATTATCTAAAGCGAATGAATTCGGGCCATGACTGATTCTTGCAGCTGCAGATATCCAATGACCAAGTGGTAGACTAGATATCATCATATCACTTGTTGAAAATTCTATAGCAAGATTACTAAGAGATCTCTTCCAACTATATTGATTATCCTCTAAAGCCGGATCAACAATTAATATTCTAGTATCTGGATTTTTAGAAAGGAGTTCCTCTAGTAAATTAATGACTGTAGGAATTGTATGAGACTCTCTCTGAATCCTTAGAATATTTTCAATTATTTGAGAATCATTATTTTCGTTTATACTAAACACCTTATGATTAGGAACCCAATTGGGTAAATCTTTTGCGGACCTAATTAATTGTTGATCAATTATCTGCTCTCCGTGATATCCCAATCTAAAATTACCAGGATACTCTAACTGATGGATAGGGCGATGTAATGATATTGATTTTAGAAGGTTATGTTTTGATCGGGAAAGGACAGGAGCATGATCAAGCATTATGATACCATCGATATCACTAATACTGAATGGTGGTTCTATAGAATTCCTTAGTTTTTTGATTATTTTTGAAGTGACGAAATTAGGATGAGTGCCCCCTAATTTATCTTCTAAATTTTTAAGTACTCTGGAAAATGCCTCTATTCCTGGCCCTTCAAATTGTTTAAGTCGATTTTCTTTGGAAAGTAGAGAATGTAATTGATTAAGTTCATTAGTTCTATTTGAATTCCATTCAAATGATTCAATCGGATTTAGAATTGGAAACTTAAGTTGACTTGCTGCCTCCGCGCATGCCTGATTGAGAACAACAGAGAATGCTCCAGAAGTAGAAAGGACACGCGGGAGCCTTAGATCCTCGAGTAATGATAATTCAAGTGAGTCAATTGTGTGATGAAGTGTCCTATCAATTACAAGATTTTGATCCGCCAATCTCTCGAGAGATTCTTTTCTTGACTCATTTGTTGGATATATGATCAGAATCCTTGCAGGTCCGCCAAGAGAATGTGGGCGAGGGTCTCTACATTGAGCAATCATTTGATCGAAAAGCCAATCCGGAAATACGCCCGGTTTTATCTCCTCACTCGTGATCATCTCTTCCATATCGTCCACAACCAAGCCTCGTGAGCATCGGGGATGCACTTCCTCGGTACTTTAACTCGTCGATTATTATTCTCAAATGAGATTCAATCCTTTTGGGAGCGCCTAGCTACTGGAACGGCTGCTAAAAGGGACAATAAAGTAGCAATTCCAACTCCTGGAACAGCACCAAAAATATCTTGATTTTCACTTGGGATTTCCCAATCAATTAGTAGTATCACAGTCATATCATCACCATCCCAAGGTAAAGGAGTTGTGATAGAAATAGTTCCATTATCTCCCTGAAGTTCAACAGATGAATGGAGAACATGAGAATAAAATTCCTGACGATTCCCGCCATCTTCAAAATGTGCTTCGTCCTCTACAAACATAAGCCATGGAGTTGTTGTGTAAGTGGAAGAACAGCCCTCACAACTTGTAACTATAGAACTAAAATCCCAAGAAAAAGTCGAGGATTGAGAATCATATCTGAAATCAATAAATCCATCAAGAAAAGGGGCCAAACTACCAACTGAAAGTGATTGGAAATAATCATCTTCCAAAGAGACACCTTTGGCGATAGAGCCAATATGTAAACGCTGACCATCTATTACTGAGCTAGGGGCTATTCTTTCGTCGCCTTTTGAAGAGTATCGAGCAGATGATTCTCCATAAGATTCAACCCACCTTTCTTCCGTACTATTGGACCCAAAAGGGTCTTCTAATTCATACCAATGTCTATGATAATGTATCTGAACAGGCATAATTTTGCCTGTATCATTCCATTCATCTGTGACCTGATTCATCGCCTCTTCACTCGTCACACAATTAACGCACCAAGTTGCAGTATATGTTTCAATAATTCGAGGTAAGTCTTGATAATTTATAGATAAATTAGAATCTGTATCATTAACTGATAAACTCAGTCCACCAAAGGTTCCTGACTGAGACTCATTTCGAGCCTGCTCCCATATTGTATTACTCTCTGCAAGTGAAACACTAGGTGCAAGCAGAAGGAGTGTCAGAGCAATGGCCAATAGTGCTCGCATTGATCCTCCGTTAACTAACTCATCAAGAATGATTCGTATTATAGGCATCAAAAATACATCAAATTCAGATTGATGCAAATGCAGATATTGTACGTTCGATGTCTTCATCGGTTATATGTAAATGAGTTACAGCACGTATTGTTGAATCTCCAATTTCTATGGTGTCTACACCATGACTAGATAGTGCCTCTACAGTTTGTGTTGCTTGTTTTTCTGGTACTGACACGTAAACCATATTGGACTGTACTGTATCTAGGTTAACACTAAATTTTTCGAGATTATTAATTGCTTCAGCCAATTTCTTTGCTCGAATATGGTCTTCTGAAAGACGCTCAATATGGTTGTCTAATGCGTATAGGCCAGCAGATGCAAGAATTCCTGCTTGTCTCATACCACCACCAAACATCTTACGCCATCTATGAGCCAAAGCTATGAATGAACTACTACCTACCAATACACTTCCAACTGGAACGCCAAGACCTTTTGAAAGACAAATTGAAACAGAATCGTAATCTCTAACCATTCTCTTTACATCAACTCCTGAATAAATAGATGCATTGAAAATACGCGCTCCGTCCATGTGAGCCGCACAGTCATTCTTGTGAGCTATACGGGCTATTTCATCCAAATCCTCCTGTGAGTAACAAGAACCTCCACCGCGATTAGAAGTATTCTCAACACAAACTAGTGACCCATTAGGATAATGACCTAAACTACCATCTCCTTTTCGAATAGCCTTCTCGACATCTACTGGATTCATTAGACCCATTTTTCCGGGAACAAGGGCTATTGAACATCCAGATAATGCAGCATAACCTCCACCCTCGTAAACATAGATATGACTAGTACTCTCAGTAATAATTTCATCTCCTGGATTAGTGTGAGCACGTATTGCAATAGCATTTGACATAGTGCCACTAGGTACGAAAAGACCTGCTTCCTTACCAAACATATCTGCTAAGCGATCTTGTAATTCAATTACAGTTATGTCATCCCCCAATACATCGTCACCGACTACGGAACTTACCATACATCGTCGCATTGCCGCGGTTGGCTGAGTAACAGTGTCTGAGCGGAGATCTACTCGCTCTGAGGGATACTCTCGCATATTCTACCCTAGGCCGGTTTACATTTCAACAAAACTATTGCTTAGGCTTATGTTTGCCCTTTACTTTCTTCTTACGTTTAGCACCCTGTGGTGGTCGACGTATGCCTTTCTCCACCGGTTTGTTTTGATATTGCATAATCATTACACCTACAACTGCAACTAATACAACTCCTACTCCCAAAATAATAGTCATAGGGAATGCAGTCTCGTCTTGTATACAAGATGTCTGTCCTCTCATTGGCTGGGAATATCCACTATCACATTCTGTCTGTTCTGTTGCACCTTCTAATTCAACGTAATGATCTTGTGAGGCATCGTTACAGTATGACATTCCAGATCCTGGTTGGTAGCTTCCAGGTGGGCAAGGTGTTTGATCATTAGATCCGCGTGAGCCAACAAAGTGTCCGGGGTCTGAATCAATACAATCATCTTGTCCTGAATTTAACTGATATGTGCCAAAGTTACATTGTATCTGTTCATCAGAACCCTCAACATCAACATAATGTCCAGGATCTGCTTCATCACAAGATAACTGCCCAATAGATGATTGATAAGTTCCTACTTCACAATCTGAATAACTTGTTGCTCCCTCAATAGATACAAATTTACCTAATGGTGCTGGGATACAGTTGACTTGCCCCGAATCTGGCTGGTATGTTCCTGCAGAACATGGAATCTGTGCTGAACTGGCTTCAACATCAACATAATGTCCTGGATCTGCTACTATACATTCAGTTGAACCAGTACTAGGTTGGAAAGTACCCAGTTGGCATGCAATCTGTTCTGAAGATCCTGCCGCCTCAACTATGTATCCTGAATCTGCTAATTGACATGAGTTTGATCCTGAGGAAGAAAAACTTCCTGGGTCACAAATTTCCTGTCCTGTCGAACCATCATTAAGAGAATAGTATCCGGGATCGGCCTCTATACATTCAACACTTGCTGAGTCTTCCGAGTAAGTTCCTGCAATACATATTTCCTGCATAGATGAGCCTTCTGAATCAACATAATATCCGGGGTCTGCGGCTATACAACTAGTACTTGCCTGAGATCCTTGATAATAACCGAGTTCACAAGGTATCATTGAATCAGAACCGGAATTACTGTAATGTCCTGCATCTACTACTAAACAGGAAGTTTGTCCGGAATTTGGTTGGTATTCTCCTGAAGAACATTCAATCTGGCTTGTAGCTGCTATGCTGTTAACATAATATCCGGGTGAGGCTAATTTGCAATCACTAAGTCCAAACACATCTGCATAAGATCCTGGTTGGCATTCTTGTTCTTCAATAGAACCCTCTATTGGGACATGATGACCAGGACTTGCTTCGTAGCAACTTGGACGACCGTATCCTGGCTGATAGGTGCCAGTAGGGCAAATTGTTTGGTTGGTTTGTCCTTCTATTGGAACGTGATAACCTACGTCGCTAGGCATGCATGAACTCTGATTGGGTTGAGGTTGATATGTTCCGGGAACACATGGCGTCTGATTGGAGGTGCCAGATTGTGTATAATGACCAGCATCGATACCTATACAACCAGTCTGTCCAGCAAGTGGTTGTTGACTTCCTGGAGGGCATGGAGTTGCAGAATTGGAAGCATTGGAATTGACATAATATCCAGGTGGAGCATCAAGACATGTTGGTGACCCAGAATTAGGTTGATATGTGCCTACCGGACAAGGGATTTGGAAATCTTGTCCGGACATATTCTGGTAATATCCTGGGTCTGTATTTACACAACCAATTCCAAGAATATAATAAGTTCCGGGAGAGCAGTCAGGGAGGTATGGATCATTATCAAAGATTGAAACAATTCCATCATAATCGGGGTCGCGGTCATGAATCAATGGTAATTTATCAGGACCATTATGATTAGAAGGACCTAGATTCACTTGCTCTGGAGCAAAAAAATCGAAGTTTGAAGTTGAGCCGACACCAACTTGAGAGTAAAAATTATCACCCCAACAATAGACTTTCGTAGTATTAGATATTCCACATGTATTTCTGTGCCCAG
The DNA here is from genome assembly GCA_002498725.1 of Euryarchaeota archaeon UBA23. GTDB lineage: Archaea > Thermoplasmatota > Poseidoniia > Poseidoniales > Thalassarchaeaceae > MGIIb-O1. The sequence continues at coordinate 95,261 of DAIJ01000010.1, read as the reverse complement.
CACTTATACTGGTGAAATAATAGCCAGATGTTAGGACTTGCGTTGGAATGGTTCCACCAAAACCCCCATCTCCTAGTTGACCATCGGAATTTGCACCCCAACACCAAGTGCTATTGTCATCAAGAATTGCACAGTTGTGGTTATCTCCGGCCTCAAGTGCTATTGCGGTTCTTCCTTGAGGAAGAGATACATATCTGGCATCAAAAAATTCTGAATCGGGACCCTGGCCATCTCCAAATTCATTATTACCTGCATACCCCCAACAACCGATACTACCATTGTCGAGAAGTGCACAAGTATGAAGTTCTCCCGCTGCTATTGCTACGACATCACGTTGTGTATGTAATAATGTTGTCACATTCACAGCATATTGAACCCATGTTAGGCCGGAGTTGGTTTCTGTTGCATTACCCACTTGCCCGTATTGATTATCACCCCAACACATTGCATTACCATCGACAATTGCGCAATTATGATTTCGTCCCGAAGATATTGCAGTTACATCTTGAAGTGCATTGTAGTTTTCATCAACAACGTATTGAGCAGTTTGGTAGGTTCCTGCTCCCGACATCGTGCCTATTTGTCCGTAATTATTCCTACCCCAACAAGCAACTCTACCTATTGCTAATGTAGTCCAGTCATTGTCAGTAGATGTCTGGTCTACTATTGCACAAGTATGAAACTCTCCTGCATCAATTGCTTTCACTTCCATCTCACTAGAATCAGATAGATCCCAAACTGGAAAAGGGAAAGTGACGTCTAAGTCGTTATTGACACTTGTACCCAATTGACTAAAGTCATTGTCGCCCCAACACTTCAAACTTCCATCTGTTTCAAGAGCACAACTGTGGTATGAACCAGTAGCTATTGAAACAGATAAATTGGTGCCTGAACCCTGCACCATATTCCACTCAGTATCAAAATTACCGACATAGTCTACTACTCTAGGAGATGGTACTTCTTCGCTCTGAGATGAGGATTGATTTCCCAATTGATATTGGTTATTAAAACCCCAACACCTTACTGTATTATCACTAGCAACTGCACATACATGATTACGACCTATGTCAACCGAATCATACGTGTAAATAGATCCTGATTGAGATCCTGGCCAGTTAATATTAGAGGTTGTTCGAGTTTCGAAAGATGATTCCTCTTCAGCAAGTTCTTCGATGTCTTCAGGACCAATTCCCATTGATGCTGACATGCCTAAAAAGAGAATAATTATAGAAAAACTGATTAGTTGCTTAAACACAGAGACTTCGGACATATTGTTGAATTAAAATTGTTTTACTTAATCATTGGCTCGACCGTCTTTGAAAAGAAAATAGGGAAGGAACATTATGATGTATGAATTATCTAACGGACCAGTATGGATGGCAACCCTGTATATGGTGATTCTTTAGAAAGTCAGAAATTTGATTCATTCCTCTCTGATAATTGTCCTCCAATGGGAATTTACGAAACGCTCTATGCTTTCAGAGATTCATTTGGTAGTTTTATGGGTACCGAAGGTACGCATCCTTGGTCACAGGGGTTTCCACTTACAACTCCATTAGAAAAATTCGGAGGCCCTGCATTACCTGCAAGTGTTGAGGTTACTTGGGAAGACCGGTTCTATCCAAAAGCATGGGGGCACCCGGCTTTACGTGAAGCGATTGTTGAATACTATAACTCCCAATATAACTCTAATATTAGGCCAGATAATGTTATGATTTTTGCTGGTGGGAGACCGGGAATATATACTGTAATGGCATTCCTAAAAAAGCATATACAGGTAAGAATTGGGAATATAGAATGGCCAGCTTATCTAGATATTATGGAGCAAACAAATACAGATTTTCAAATTGTTCCATTTACTAAAGAGAATAACTTTCATCCCAGTAATGCTGAATATTTTGATCGTACTGGACTTAATGCAAAAACTCATCTTATGCCAGTGATCTCAAATCCTCAAAATCCATCAGGGCAAACGAGATATGGAGAGGAATTAAAGGAATTAATCGAAATGGCTGAACAACCAATGAATGGAATACTTTTGGATGAGGCCTACGAAATGTTTCATTCTCCTTCAGTAAGTGGAATTCAATATGTCAAAGACTTAGATAATAGCAATGTGTTCATTGCAGGAGCCTGTACAAAGGGGCTTCAATCTCCTGGGATTCGTGTTGGGTGGATTATTGCAAGTAAGAAGAATATCGAAACTCTAGCTAACTATTCGAGTTTTGGAATGGGTGGTGTAAGTCATCCATCTCAACACTATGCTGTTAAACTTCTAGAGCCAGAACGAGTAAAAAAGGCACGTAAGGCAGTAGAAGAGCACTATAATTGGCAGAGAGAACGTTATGGAAAGGCGTTCAAAGAAATGGGCCTCGAAGTCTACACAGGTAATGGTGGATTCTATCACTGGTTAGAATTGCCAGAAGGAATGACTAGTCAAGACTTGAATAATCGTTTGTTCAAACGTGGCGCCGCTATTCTATGCGCTTCGGACTGTGATATGGCACGCCCGCACTCAAAAAACCCTAACTATAAAACTCCATATGAGAGGTTTTTCCGTTTTTCTTTTGGTCCACTATTACCTGAATCGTTTGAATCCGATATCGAAATATTCAGAGAAGTATTTGATGAAATGAGAAACGAACAGTGAATTTTTACACAGTTACGGGTTTTGTTACAGGTTTTGTTAC
>DAIJ01000010.1:91376-92243 GCA_002498725.1 Euryarchaeota archaeon UBA23 | reverse complement strand
TTGTTACAGGTTTTGTTACAGGTTAATAAATTATCTATAAAAGGGCTACTGAGGGGCTGCTGAGTAGGTTTTATAGGCATATAATGGAGGAGTATAGACATGGATGTTAATGAGTTCTTTTTTTGATTCGTTGGATATTCTGTGTATATCTGGCTCGTCTGCTGCACAAATTTCTCCAGTTTCATATTTCCTAACTCCAACAGGTACCGCCAAGCCATTTTCATTTAGTTCATATTTTGTTTCGGTAGAAACTCCATCAGCTATCAAAAAGGCGCAATCAGAACCAACATGATCGTGTATCGATGTTTTCTGGCCCGGTGTCCAGCATATTGCTACGAGTTCGTAGAACTCGGTTTTTTTCAGAATATTTCTCATATATCCGTCATCGGCGTAGCCGATGCTTCCTTTCAAAGCCTCAACATTAACTTTCATTGATTGAAGATGTTCTCCAATTTCAGAAAGACCAGGGCGACCATCTATGGAATCAAGCCAATTAACTAGTCCTGATAGGCCAGAACATTGAGAAAAAAGGTGATTGCGCCCCTCTTCATCCAGCGAGGACTGTACCACCATGAACATTCAGAGGAGGGGGTGATTATTCACAATTACCACTTTCAGAATTGTTAATTACTGTAAAGTACACTCGATTTGTCTACCGTAATCAAGTGTATTTTACAACACCGGCTTTTTTCAAAAAGTGCTAAAACAGCCGTTTTTCGCAGGTTATTCTCCGGCCTTATTATATAGTCATCGAATAGCGGCGCAACACTCACTTAGGTGAGGAGGAATAAATATGGAAATGGATTGGAAAACGAACATGGCTGAACTAGGTGGCGCCTTTATGGTGTCATGGTTGGTTCTGGGTGA
>DAIJ01000010.1:77441-91040 GCA_002498725.1 Euryarchaeota archaeon UBA23 | reverse complement strand
GTGACATGGTAATGATGGGCTTATTGCTCGCTGCTACTATGGCTGCTATGGCAGGAGCACACGTTCTGCCAATGTTCACCTGGATCAGTGCAATGACTGGTGATCTGCAGGACACAGACGCATGGATGGGTAACGGCATGCGCTGGCTTATGCAGATAGTTGGAGCTGGAGCTGCTGCGGTATTGATTACTGCTGATGGCGAAAGCACCTACACTGCTGGAGAAATGTGGGAATTTGACCTATGGACTGCTCTAGCAATGCTAGCTGCTGGTGCCGTAATAGGTGCTGTACACAGTCGCTGTGAGGGCTGGATGACTGCATTCGTAGTTGTTGCTCTTGTAGGATCTCTAGGAATGGGATTCGATGGTGCTCATCACATGAGTGCTACATTGATGAACGATTCTGGTGGACTTGTTGATACATTCAGCCACTGGGCAATGGACGGAATAGTCATTGGCCTTGGTGCTATGTTAGGCGGCCTACTAGAAGAACAACTCTGAAGATCTAAATAATTAGATTCTGAACCACGTAAGGCAGATTGGGGAACTTCGGTTCCCCAGTCTCGCCGATTCTCAAACCCCCCCACAGAGAAATCTCTCTGTGGGATTTCTCTCGTTTCGAATTATGTTATCCGACTAACTGTAGGTTTCCAGTTATTTTGTCTATTTCTGAACGTGGACCAGGTCCTACTCCAACTACTGTAACAGTACCGGGTGGGATTTCAGTATGGCCTGCGTCTTTCACCAAATAGCATACTAGACCTGCTGACTTTGCTTGGCTTAATATTGACTTCAATTTGATTTCGTCTTCAACTTTACATACTATTTTTCTAGCTCCGCCGCGTCTATATCTATCTAAATCACGAGGTGCTGTCTTCTTCGCACGAACTGTACATTCTAGGACCGCATGACCGCATTGAGCGGCTAACTTACCCTTCGATAATTTGAGGTCGGCCCGAGTCACTAAGACCATGGTTAATTCTTCAGTTGTGGGCAATATCATTCACCGCTTTGTGACTATGCTCAACCTTGTGACGATGCATTATTTCGCCGAGTGGGCTTGCCAACCATGCTACGAATAATAAATTGCCAACTGCGTGGTAGAGATCGAAAAGTAGCCCATTAATTAGGTAGGGCATCAGCATAGAAGGATCTGTTTTCAGAAGTATACTTGAAGAAACTACCCAATCAAATGCAAATGCGGACAATATAGCAATTAAGCCGAGGCGATGGAGATTTAATTCTCCGTTTTCAAGAATATATTTTGAGGTTATGGCGCCAAATAAACCTACCAATCCCCACCCAATGACTTGGAATATAGTCCAAGGGCCGTGTCCCATTACCAATAAATTCGAGAATAACGCAATAACACCTGCTAGAGCAATTGCTCTTGGTGCCCCATAGTAAACTCCAGCTAGAATAATTATCACCGTTACTGGCTGAATATTGGGTAGTGGTTCCATTAGGATTCTACCTGATATGCCAAAAATTGCTAATATAACTAACATCGCAATTTGATTCGAGGCACCTAATTTACGCTCACTATGAAGCAATGCAAATATAATGATTGACAGGATACAGACATTCAGGAACATCGTCTCAAAAGGAGTTAAGCCAACGTTATGGAAGTCATACATGTTGTAACCTCGCTTCACCTGAGTGTAGGGTGATTATTGATAGTTGCTGAGTGATTATTCTCACCAGGTTGCTATCTCCCAAGTAATTACATCACCCTCTGACAATACAAGATCGCCTATTCCGACCATTGAGTATTCGCCATTATGAAGAAGGCTCCAGTAAACTCCACCGAAATCTCCCTTGACTTCATCTATGTTGAGTCCACCTATTGTATGAACAAATGGACCCCAATTAGGATCTATTGTATACCCTACTGATAATTGCCCCCCGGTTACCCTAGTTGCATCCATCATAAATTCTAGCCCCTCGTTAAAACCATCAAAACCACCAACACATGCACCTGTAGAATTAAGAGCGTCATTAATACCTATTTCTGAACCATCAGAGTCAATCATAGTTACACCTGATGAATATTCTGAATGGGGGTACTCTACTGGGAAGTATACACAAATTACCTGTTTATTATCCCATTCAGTTGGTAAACCGTTATGTGATGATTCGTTATCATTGACGTATTTCGCTGCTTCATTATTCAATATATCGCTTATTGCAGGAGAAAGTAACATGAGCGATACAACTGCAATTATAGATCCGGTCCTAAGGTAGTTATCGTTCGACATGGAGTTTAATGGTTAGATATAGAGTCTAATAACTTAGTTGATAATCTACCTCTTAAAAAATATTATTTTTCGGTCATTTGACTAATTTTTTGTTTCAACATCTCGCTTACTGCTTTGCCGTCAGCAGCACCCCCTAGCTTGGCCATAACCATACCCATCAGCGGACCAATTGACGCCATACCGCGCTCATCTACAAATTCATATCTGTCCTTCAGAATCGCATCTACTGCTTCTTCAATTGCACTATTATCAGCAGGAGTGAAGCCTTCATCATTGGCGGTATTTTGAAACCATTCTAATCGATCTTCAAATGTATTTTGAAGGGAAATTGGACCCTCTAGAAAGTATTTTATGGCCATAGGAATTATTCCATCTCTGGTAATAATTCCATTCTCACAAGCATATAGTGCGATTGCTATAACTGACCAGGGGACATCTGTTTCTTGTCTATCAATACCTTCTGCAATTTCATTTCGAGTATTATCGAGCAATGCTGAAGCCATAGATTTTGCAGAAAAACTAGGTGTGCCGAATTGTCTACCATCAGCAGCAGCAACTAAAATATCATCCAACTCGGCTCCAATGATTGCCTCGACTTGATTTTCAGAAATATCATAAGATTGTAAGCGCTCAATCCTTTCTATTTGTGTCAAAGGTAGATTGGAGTTGATTGATTCCCAATGTTCTTCCCTAAGTTGACGAATTGGAATATCTGTTTCAGGATACATTCTCGCACCTCCTGGAAGAGGCCTCATAGCAGTGGTTGTTCCATCTTCAGGTGACCCTTTCTTAATTACAACATTTCTGACTTCTTGAGGGATTCTATGATAGGCCATTCGTGTGCGCTCAATTACTGCTTCTAAAGCTAAATTAGCCTGCCATTCAGGTGCAACACAGAGTACAAAAGCATCATTCCCTTGTGTGCCTAAGGAATCTGTTACTAAGTTTACTTCTTCTTTTGTTATTCCATATGCTGGTAATTCGTCTGAATGAATTATACCAGCGACTCCTGCTAATTTGGCTGCACTAGCCAGTTCTCGGCCTAGCCTAGGCAATTGGGATCCTTCTTCATCGAGTTCTTTGGAACCAAGACGGCCTGAAAAACCAGGTAATACAACTGCTATAACAGAACAACCTGTCATAAGAGATCTCTCGATCATTGTAGAATTACTTTTTGTGAATTTATTTGTTACATCATGCAACTTCATTGGAATTCTTGAAATTGCTGCTCGTGAAACACGGTTCTCAATTGGCTTATTGTCGTCTCTACGATCATCTGGAAGGAGAGGTAGTCCTGCTTCTTCTCGTAATTCATTTGCTAAACGAAACATATGGATTTGTCGGGCCATTTCCAATCTAATTATCTGTGGTATCCAATCAAGATCTTGACAGCCTTTGATTTCGACTCTATCGCCACATGCAAGACTAACATTCAGATCTTGCCTTATGCTTCCAAGTCCACGCCTTACCATTCTAGTATCTCGAAGTAGTCTTCCCAGCGCTAGAGCTGTTTCTTTAGCATGATCCGGAGTCTGGACATCTGGTGCAGTAGCAATTTCAATCAAAGGGATTCCGAGGCGATCTAGGGTATAGGTAACTACCTCTCCCGAATTAGTTGATCTGCTATCTAATTTGCGAGCAGAATCCTCTTCTAGACATATTACATCTATTCCAACAGAACCAGATTGAGTTTCTATTGATCCTTCAGTAGAAATCAGGGTAGTCCTTTGAAAGCCACTAGTGTTAGACCCATCAACTACAGTTTTCCTCATGACTTGAAGGAATGGCACGGGTTTAGCATTCATCATTGCAGATATCGTAAGAGCAGCATCAATTGCTTCCTTGTCATGAGAAAGTGGAGGGGCTTCGTCTAATTCAATTAGGCCTGAATTTGGAGGCTGAACATAAATAAATGAGCGGTTTCTTTGGGCCTCAAATCGCGCTGCTACATCTATTCTTCCTGATTCGCCCTGTGAGGCCCTTAAGCGTCTTTCTTTGTGTTGCCAATTTCTTGGAATATCATCAATACCAACATCAAATAATTTACTGGGCATTCGAGAATGGAGTTTTCCTGTAGAAAGTTGCTGATGAATCTCTAGCCCACACATGAAGCCAAGAGCCTCTGGATCAAGTGTCGAAGGGCGATGGATATTCGCCCGTGCAGCATCACTCACGCTATGCAGCGATGCGACATTACTCATAGAGTCATCAGGCAAACGAATAGTGATTATTGCTTTTCTCGAATAACTCTCCTGCTCTGAGCATTTTCTTCACAACTTCTTCAACCTGGAATTCACTGACGCCACTTGATTCACAACGATTCAGTAATGCAGTTAGTTCAGCAACACCGCGTTCTGAACAAAGATCCTTCAGAGCATTACGTACAATCATACTGGCATTTCGCTGGCTAACAGAAACTCCTGAATGTAATTCTGACTCGTCTTCAATACCTGATTCTTCACGCCAATGTCTGAATACTGCCAAAGCAACCTTTGCGTCCTCTGTGGTTGTTTTTTCACGAAGGTTCATCTTAGCATGAGCTTCTGTAAGGCGGATTAAAGCCTCAAGTGCTCGAGGTGTTATAGGTATCACTTCAGTATCCTGATACGTTGCAGAACTCTTGCTAAATGATTGACGTTCTTTTGTATAATAGTCCTGAATTATAGCGATTGAGTCTTCACTGACATCAGGATGTATGTTGCGCTTAGCATAAGCAATATATTTGCGCAGAAAATCAATTGTCAAATGATCTGAACCATCTACTCCAGTATCAAATATTTCCCCTTCGTTTGAATCCCTTATATCAAATTCAGTCCCGCCCTCTATCTTTGTCTCAGAAACACCCCTCGTTCTGACTTGGAGAATGTGACGTGCTATTCTTTCATCATCTTCAGCTCTTACTTCATCCCTAAGCATCCAAATTATATCAAATCTCGATGCAAGAGGAGGAGGTAATCCGGTTTCCTTGAAAGAAGTCATGACACTTTCATTAGGGCCTCTCCTAGTAAAGCGACCTTCAACAGGATTAGCTGCTGCAAGGATGGAGCAACGAGTATTCAATGTAGCCTTTACACCCCCCTTGGATATACTAAGTCTCTGTTGTTCCATCGCTGGAAGAATATGGTCTCTGTCTTGTGCTTGGATTTTGTCAAATTCGTCTATTGCAGCCATTCCTCTATCAGATAAAGGCAATACTCCTGCTTCTAGAGCAAAGCGGCCTCCTCCGCCAAAATCATCCCTTACAGCAGCGGCAGTCAGCCCCGCTCCAGAAACACCACCTCCTGAAGCAAACATCCCTCTAGGGGATAATTTCGACATATAGTTCAGAAGTTGTGACTTCGCCACCCCAGGGTCCCCCATTAGCAATATATGGATGTCGCCTCTTGACCTTGTTGTGTCGTCATTTATTCGAGAGACTCCTCCGAATAATTGCAAAGCAAGAGAGCGTTTGACATAGTGCATCACACCAGTGGCAAAAATCGAAGGGGCAATGGAGCGCTGCATTAATTGCATTAGATCCGGGCGTGATGCCACCTCAAGTATTGCTTCTCTGTCTTCATCGCTAATATTTATCTCAGTAAATGGGGCGCTCTCATGTTCAGAACTAACAAGGTGATAAATTATATCAAACATCGGAGTCTTTCGGCCTCTCTTAATCTCAGAGTGAACTACTGGAATTACGTTTACCATTACACGTTCACCGGGAAGATGCTGGTTGACTAAATCACCTTCAACTAGTACTTGACTACGAGTTGGTTGGGCTCCACTTGGAACATTTTCTGGAACTTCTTGGACCTCAATCCACTGGTTATTGACCATCCTAGAGACATTCATTACTAGATTGAATCGGGTTGCTCCTCCTCTGCCAGCAGTTTCGCCACAACCAGTTTCTGGAGGACAGCGTAATGGTTCCTGTAATTCTCTCTCATTTTCTTGTAACATCTCCACTGTATGGCCACATGCTTCACATTGGAAAACTGCTCTATGTATGCGTGGCTTTATTTCACTGATTTTAGTTACAAGAACTTCGGAACTTCGGAGTTTCTCAATGTCGGCACTACCCACATCACGTAGTTCTCGACGACTATCTTTAGGTAACTCTCCAACACGTAATATACAATCAATATCTTCTCCTCTTTCTCTACAAATCTCATTTAACGTATTACGGCCATTAGTAAGGATACTACGAGGATTTGATAGTACATCTTCAGCAAACTCCGGATCAAAGGCTTGGAGGTCATTGAAATTAACATTCATTACTGGAGAAAGAAGTTGTTTAGAAAGTAGCATAACGATCTCAGATTCTTTAGCGGACTCCAAATATGTCCTCCATCGAGCTGACGAATCATGTGCTGCCATTGTCATAGATTATTCCGCCCGGCAACTGAAGTGATTCGATACGGTTAATGAACTTCTTGGATGAATTATCCTACCCCTACATTTCCATTGGAAATATTAACAAGACTAGGGCTACGAAAAGGATCACTGAAGGCTTCCACTGGAAATTATATCTTCAAACGCCAAATACAAAGGAAACCTAGGTTGCGATTTATTGAAATCAATGAGTGGGATACGAAGTATATGGATCATACACGATCAGGAAGTGATATTCTTGTCAGACTAGATCCCGGTGAAGAAATCCATGCATCCCTGCGGGAACTAGCAGATGATCTTGGATTTGATGCGGCTGCCATCACTAGCGGCATTGGACGAACTCGTGACAATCAATATGGATACATGGATGCTGAAGGAGTATATCAGAGGCGACCTTTAGACGCCCCATCGGAATTAGTAAGTCTCTCCGGCAATATTGCTCGCACGGAGAAAGGAGATGCTTTCACCCATATACACTGTTGCTGGTCGGATGATGATAATAATGTGCATGCTGGTCATTTGTTTCAAGCAACAGTTCATGTTGTCGCTGAAATCCACATAAGAGTAATGGATCGCGCGACCATGACACGTTGTCCTCTTGCTGACCTTGAGTTATTGGGTCTGGAATTTGACTAGAAATGGCCTGATAATATGCATATTCTGTGGGCACATGGATTGGAAGGAAGCCCTAACGGCTCTAAACCGAGTTGGATTATTGAAAAATTAGGATGGAAAGTGACTGCACCAATTATGAGTACAAATGGTTGGACAATTAAAAATCAGACCGATGTTATAATTGATATCATAAATTCAAATCCAGATCTAAGGATTATTATGGGTTCATCATATGGAGGATTAGCCATTGCGAATGCATCTGAAAGGTTGCAAGACAGAGATTTATGTCTAGTCTTGATGGCTCCGGCATTTGGGCTTGCTGAAAACTTTAGAAATGTAATTGGAGAAGATGGTATTAGTGAGTGGAAAGAAAAAAATTCGAGAGAATATTTCCATCATGGTTTGGAAAAACACATTTTTTTCAAATGGGATTTTATAGAAAAAGCAGAGATTATGTCGTGGCCTAGATTGCACCATCCTACTGTCATAATACACGGTAATATGGATGATATTGTTCCTATTTCCAACTCCTATAAAATTGTAAATGAAAATGATTTAATCGAGTTAATCGAAGTTGAAGATGGACATCGACTTGCTAATTCTTTGCATTATATCCCACTAGCAGTAGAGAGGGCTATTTCTAAAATGAAATCAATGTGATCCTAAGAAATACTCGCCAATCTCTGGATCTGTTAGAATGTATTCTGCATCTCCTGTGTGTACTACCTTTCCACCTGCAAAAATATATCCTCTGTCCGATCTGGCTAGACTCAATCTAGCATTTTGCTCAACTATCAAGACAGTAATTCCTTCGTCTCGAAGAGAGTCAATTCTTTCTATTATTTGTTGTTGATATAATGGAGATAATGCCGCTGTTGGCTCATCCAAAAGAAGAAACTTAGGATCTGAAATCAGAGCACGCGAGATTGCAAGCATCTGACGTTCACCGCCCGATAATGATGCTGCCAAATCATGCACCCGATCACTAAGATCGGGGAACATAGCCAATGCTCTCTCGATTCTTTCATTGAGAATTTTGTTTGACAATTGATTCCCTCCCATCTGAAGATTTTCGTGTACAGTTAATGAAGGAAATACATTGTTTACTTGTGGAACATAAGAAATCCCACGATTAACCAGTTGATCTGTTCTCCAACCAGATACCTCTTCTCCTTCATGCTCTACAGATCCGGAATAATGTGTAGCTATTCCAAAGATGGCCTTGATGAAAGTCGATTTGCCACAACCATTTGGACCTATTATAGTCACAAATTCTCCTTTTTCTACGTAGAGATCTATATCATATAGAATCTGAACTGAACCGTATCCTCCGTTGAGACCTTTTACGTCCAATATGCGTTCAGTCATTCATTTTCACCGCCAATATTCTCATCGCCAGCAGCACCCAAGTATGCCTCAATTACCGCCCTATTACTACGAACTTCTTCAGGAGTTCCCATCATCAATACCTCTCCCTCATTCATAACTACAATCCTATCTACGCCTTGTCGAAGGATGAAATCCATATTATGTTCTATAATCAATACGGAAATCCCTGTTTCATCGACCAAACGCCGCAAATTATTGAAAATCTTGTTGGCTAATGGGCCCGCTACTCCTGCTACTGGTTCATCCAGAAGCAGAAGTTGTGGATCTCCCATCATTGACCTACCAATATCTACCAGTTTAGATTGGCCTCCTGAAAGTTCACTTGCCATATTATGAGCCATATGAGGAACTTCTAATTGATCTAATACTTCATAGGCACGGATGAGGCGTTGTTTTTCTGCATCTCGAGTATGTGGTTGAAAAAGAGCTCTGATTAAGTTGGGTTTGAATTGATTTCGAGGAGGTACCAATAGATTCTCAACAACAGTCATCTCACGCCATAGACGTGTGTGCTGGAATGTACGAGTAAAGCCAAGATTCTGAATTTCGTCCGGCCTCATTTCTGATGCATCTTCACCAAATATTTCGACCTTTCCAGATGTCTGTTTGAGCAACCCACTGATGCAATTAAATGTAGTAGATTTGCCACAACCATTTGGACCAATAAGCCCTATGAATTCTCCGGCTTCGACGCTAAATGATACGTCTTTTACTGCAACCAATCCTCCGAATTCCTTACGCAAATTCTTTACTTCTAGAATCGTATTACTCAATATTTCCACCACCTGTTGGTCTTTCCGGGCGATTTGGGACCTCTGGTAGGAGGCCTTTCGGATTATATTTTAGAGAGAAAAGAATTAGACAGCCAATTAGTAATACTTTGACATAAGCCATATCTGCTTGTAGGCCAGTAATGAATACAGTATCAATTGTACGTTGACCCATGAATAAACCTGTAAATGTAAAAATCATGGCTCCAGATAATCCCAATTCCTTCAAACCATTGTTTGCGAAGATCCAGCCCAATAATGCTAACAACAAGAATACTTGAACTACTTCCCAAGACTCTGTAACTAGCCAAGTAAATAATGAATCTATATTTCCAGCAGTTGTATGTAATGGAAGATCTGAAGACCCTTGACCTGCAACTAGAACGTTGAAAACAAACTCCATCAGAACTATGATGAATGCTCCAATTACCATACCCTTGTTATTGGCCTTACCTCCAATAATGAATGCCGCCCAAACAAGAAATGTAGAACGTGCTGGGGCCATGTGAGATGGTTGAAATCCAGTTAATTTCCAAGCCCACAAAGCACCTGCAAAGGCGGCAATACCTGCGCCAAGAGCAAGGCTGGCGGCTTTGTGATTTAGAACATCATGACCATGATGTTGAGCCACCTCTTCATCTTCTCTAATAGCGCGAAGTATTCTTCCCCAAGGTGAAGCGAGTATAATGTCTAATATCAACCAAACCAGGAGCATGCCTACAATTCCAATGAAGGCAAGAAGCATCATATATGGAGCGGGTTCGCTAAGACTAAGAAGATCACCGAACCAGTTTGCCGGACTACTAATTTCAATTACATCTTTGCAGTCTCCTGGAGTCATTTTCTGAATAATATCATCTGCTGTTCCTAGAGTTGCATCTGGTCCTGCTAAAGGTGTCTTATTTGGTACGTCAAAACCACAGAACCACCAAGATTCACCCGGTAGTGTATATCGAGAAATTCCTATAGAAGACCCCCATGATCCAGCACGTAGAAGTGGTTCACCTGCAAGTAAAACTCTCACAATTTCGCCTAGAGATATTGTTACAATTGCGAAATAGTCCATACGCAATCTTGCGGTTGGATAAGCCAGAAGCCAACCAAAGGCCGCTGAAATTAGAATTGCTACCATAGTTGCTGGAATTACGGGCCATCCGTAACCATGCAAATCCTTTGGAGCGCAAAGGATACCTACTACTATTGACCCAATGCCTACGAAAAAGATGACTCCAAAGTTTACCATACCAGTTACTCCCGTGTGGAGATTTAGTGAGAATGCCATTAAAGCAAATATTGAGAGAGTCACAAGCACATTTGAAACTTGGAGTACTTTGATGAATCGCATACCATCTTGTTCCGCTACAGGCAACCAGACCAGGAATGCAAACAGAAGTGAAATTAGGAATCCAAAAAGAATCCAAGATCCCTTAGGACTCTCTCGGCCATACGGAGATATATGAATTAGGGATTGAAGAGACTTCTTAGATGACAGAGAGGACTTAGTTCGGATAATTACATCGTCGAAACTCGCCCTTACTCGGATTGGTAATGAATTGATTCTAGATTGAATTGTAATAAATAAAGAAGGTGTAGTTATACTTCCTCTTGGGATAGAGATACTCTCCATTCTTGAGAAAATCGGTTTTAGGACATCATCATCACGTCCTTTCACAAGGTTCACACCCTCAGCAATTGCTACTAGCCAAACCATGATTGGAATGGCTGGCCAAACTATATCTCCAACTGCAGTAATAATCTCGAGAAATAACATTTCTATATTCATTAAATCAAACCAAGTCTGGTTCATGTAATCAATTTGATCTGCAATCCAACTATCATGAAGGAAAGGAGCGACATCACTTGGGGGAGATGCAATATTTGATTCATTAAATGGCGCATCAGATATTGAAAGGGTGCCATCAGCTCTTCCTGTGATAAATTCGAGATTATTTGATATGCCTTCATTCTCCTGACAACCAAGAGAACATGCATCTTTAGATATTGAATTCTTACCTATAAATCTAGAAAGACGCATTATCAAATAGGAACCCATTGTCAATATTAACATGGATTGGCCACGAGACTCTCTCCTTTGTTGGAAGTTATGAAACCCTAAAGCACCTAGAGGGGAAAAGGCAAGACTTGCGCCTATCTTAGGAGAGGGGGATTGGTTTTCTTCAGCACGTTTTCGTAGACGATTGACTTTCCATTTTTCATATGCATCGCCAATACCCTCAGGCATAATCATTAGAATCGCAACTAAGAAAATGTAGGGCATAACACCATCTAGAGCTGTGTAATTGGATCGGCCAAGTGGTTGACCTATTCCAATCAAAACTGGAGATGAAAGAGCCCTAACAAAACCAACAATGATTGACCCAATTATGGCACCGGGTATTGATCCGATCGTTCCTAAAACAATTACAGCAAAGGAAGGAAGGAGGAGGGTGAAGGCGGTTTCAGGGGTGAAGCGAAGCGTCATGGCAAATATTGCCCCAGCCATTCCTGAAATACCTGCAGAAAGGAAAGCGCTAGTCATCTGAACCCGCTCTACATTGATGCCACTTGATGCTGCGAGCTCGGGGTTGTCAGCAACTGCTCGCATTCTGCGACCTAGTCTAGTTTTATTTAGAAGAATTAACAGGAGAATGACTGAACTAAATATTACTGCTGGCATTGCGCCCTTGTAGTAAGCATAACCTGTTGTTGCTTGATCAATACAATTTGTTGCCAAATCATAAACTTCGAACATTGGTTTACTTCCTTCAACCGTAACTCGTTCACCATTTTCGCAGGAATTAAGAGTGTATGAAGAACCATCTTCGATACCACGATCTCCGATATACATTCTCAATTTAGTAGTGGGAATATCCCAACGCAAAGAAGGTAGGCGCCAATCTGCATCTGGTTCAAACATCTTCTTTCCAGCGCCAAAACGTAAGTACACTATTGCCCTTAGAATTAATGCAACACCAAGCGATGCGATCATCATAACTTGAGGCGATGCTTTCTTATTTCGGAATCCGCGATAGACTAAACGATCTATTATAATCCCAGAGATACCAGTTAATACAAATGCCGAAACTATAGTAATAATCAATAATGACCATACTAAAACATCATCTCGAGGAGCATCAGCTAGAGGAAAGAATTGATCCGTTAATACCATGATTATTGACAAGTACATACCTATCATAAAAAATTCAGATTGAGCAAAGTTACCATACTGCTGCACCTTGTAAGTTAGAGTCAGACCAACTGCTATTGCAAGATATGTGGATGACCAAGTTAGGGTTCCAACACCAATTGAAACTAAATCAAGAGTGATAATTGCATCATTTGAAAGACCCTTGAATAACATATCAAGAGTTAGCCAAACCATTAGTAAGAGAAACAAAGGAGAAACAAGAATACTTATTGTACGTCCCCAACTCTCTCGTAGGTCATCGAATAGGATCTTGATAATTAAGAAGGAGCCTGAAAGAGATATCACAACTTGAAAGAGCCATACCATATCATTCGGTATTCCATTTCCCACAAAGAAATCAAATAAATTCAGAGTTCCTTTCTGATACCTTAATCCAAGAAGAGAATCCAAAATTAGGAACATGGCTATTGCCAATCTTCTTTGGCCTTGGGGGGATAAGTGATTATTGAAATTTGACCTGAAATAATTCATCTATATCATCGCCAAATAAACAATCACTCAAATTCAGAATTAACTGAATAAAAGTTGGGGGGGCACCCCAGCGGTTCCCCGCTGGGGTGCTTTACGTTCCCAGATCTGATTTATTACTAAATCAAGCGTCTACTACGCCGCCATCGCGTGACCAATATCGGTCACAATCGAAAGAGACTGTGCCATCTGCGGCTACGTTGAATGTACCAACGCAGTATCCGTTACCGGCTACATCTCCTGCAGCGTCAAAACTGTGTACTCCAGATGCACCAACAAAGCCTTGGCCTGTTGCAGCGATCAACTGAGTCATTGATACTCCACCTGCGCTTGATGCGCCAGCGAAATATGCGTATCCCATAATGATCATTGCATCAAATGCTTCAGCAGTGTAGATACCGCTGTCACAGTCAGGGATTGCACCACAAGCAGCTGCGAAAGCCATCGAGCGCTCATTTGGCACTGCGGACGCAGGCTTTGTTGCTACTGCACCATCAACTAGTGATGTGTCTGACATG
>DAIJ01000010.1:0-77087 GCA_002498725.1 Euryarchaeota archaeon UBA23 | reverse complement strand
CTGCAAGACCTTCTTCTGCAACTCCGTCGCCACCATAGATAGCTCCGGTGAATCCTTGAACACCGAGTTCTTCGATGATCTCGGCTCCATCTGCTGCGTATGAAATCAGCATTACACTGTCACATCCATTGTCCATTACTTGCTGAACTTGTGATGTGAAATCTGAGTTGGTGTCTTCGTAACCAGCCTTAGCACATAGTGTGTTACCAGCATCTAGCCATGCTGCTTCGAATGAATCAGCAAGACCTGCGCCGTAATCGTTAGTCATGTGCATTAGAGCAATGTTATTGTGTCCACCTGCTGTAACTACATCAGATAGTGCTGGGCCCTGAATTGCATCGCTTGGAACCACACGGAAGAAGTGTGGGTAAGCTGTTGCGTCACTGAGTCCTGGGTTTGTACTTGCATACGAAATCATTGGGATTCCTGCTGCAGATAGTATTCCATTAGCAGCCATTGTTGCACCGGAACATGCTGCTCCGATTACACCTATTACACCAGAATCAACTAATGTTTGAGCTGCTGCTGCTGCTGTGTCACCTGAACAACCTGAGTCAGCCATAACCAACTCGAACTGTAGACCGCTGCCATATCCTGCAACATTCATCATCTGAAGAGCGATGTTAGCTGCAGCACCGAATCCAGGAGCATAAACTGCAATTGGACCAGTCATTGGATTCAGGAATCCAATCTTTACTGTCATTCCTGTAAATTCGTTAGCTGCTACTCCACCATCACGAGTCCAGTGTGCTCTGCAGCTAAAGAATACATCCGTGCTTGATAGAGCATCAAAGCGGCAGATATCATATCCTGCACCTGCAACATCACCATTCTCATCGAATGTGTGAGTTCCTGATGCACCAGCATAGTCTGTACCTACCATGCCCATGTGAGTTGGCATGTTCGCGCCATCTTCCATCATAGCTGCTTGTCCGATCATCATTACTGCATCGTATGTTTCCAAAGTGTAAATTCCACCTGCGCAAACACCGTCTGCAGCACAGCGTTCACCGAAGTCACCTGCACCGGATCCGGCACGAGGCTTTGTTGCTTGAACTCCATTAGCAGCACCTGGTGCACTAAAGTCGTCAAGGAAAGCCGCGTCAGCGATTCCGTCAGCACCAAATGTTGGTGCACTTACTCCTAGGTAAGCCATTGTCTCAAGAATAGCAGCGCCGTCTGTAGCATATGATACCATTACTACTGATCCACAACCTGCATCAGCAATTGCTTGAACCTCTGCAGCGAAGTCAGTCTGAGTATCCTCATATCCAATCTTTGTACAAAGGTTGTCAGCACCCCATGCAGCCTCAAACGAATCTGCTAATCCAGATCCGTAATCGTTAGTCATGTGAAGTAGAGCAGGGTTAGTTGCTCCAGCAGCCATAACCATAGCCATCATGGCAGGTCCCTGAATTGCATCGCTTGGAACCACACGATAGAAGTGTGGGTAAGCAGTCGAGTCAGATAGACCTGGGTTAGTACTTGCGTAAGATACCTGAACTACTCCAGCACTGCTTAGAACTGCGTTAGCAGCCATGGAAGCACCGGAACATGCTGCACCAGCAACACCTACAACACCAGCATCAACTAATGTTTGAGCTGCTGCTGCTGCTGTTGTACCGTCACAGCCAGAGTCGGCCTCAACAAGTTCGAAGTTACCACCCATTGCATTCAAGTCATCAATTGCGGCTTGTGCAGCCCATGTGAATGGTGGTGCATAAACAGCGATTGGTCCTGTCATTGGATTTAGCATACCTATCTTGTGGGCCTCAGCAGGCTGCACAGGAGGAACGAACATTGGATTTTCGTTGCCCATATAGAAGGCAGCGATTTCGTCGACTAATGCGTTAGCGATATCGACATCGAATCCTACGACGTTGCCGTCTTCATCGATGCTCTCGAAAGGAGGGTACGCTGTGTCTGAACACAACTTCAGAGAGCCGGACTCAAGAACAGCGGACAGGGTTGATCCTTCGCTTGGACTTGCTGGGTACGCGACTGCTGTGTTTTCGTCACGGTCATCGGTTAGGACAACTGCGCCATCAAACCAGGCTCCAAAGATGAGATCGTACTCACCCGAGTCGACGATCGCCGTGATCGCCACATTGAGGGCATCGAGCAATTCGCCCGAGTCCTCGCGGACTGCGAGTCCGAAGGTCTCATCGGAGAATGTCGTCATCAGAGTACCGGACAATGCAAGAACAGGTGAATCACCCATTGCATAGTCAGCCTCTCCGTTTGTGACGGACAAAGTTACGGATGGGAAATCATCGTACGCAACGATGGTTGCCATCCCTAAGTTCTCCTGAGCATAGAGGTCAGAAGTCGTTCCGGTCTGTACTGCAACCTTAGTTCCAGTCATATTCAGTTCGGAGACATCTGAGATAGCAGCTGAACCATCTGCGCCGATTACACCCTGGCTACTTGTGTAGTAACCACGAGTGAAGTCAACGACTTGGTCGCGCTCCTCTGTCTTCGTCATCGCCGAGATTATGGCATCGCACATCTCGCCGCCGTTCAAATTCGGAATGATGGGGTCCCAGTCAGAGGTTACTATGTCCGCTGAAATATCATCAGCAGGACTCAAGTTCCACTCTGGCTCGTCGTCATCATCATCCCCGCCCAAACAACCCGCGAACGCAGCCGCGAGCATGCTGAGCGTCATCAGCATTGCAATCATTTTCTTTTCTAACATGGCGTTATCTCACCTTACTTAGCCCTCTAACCACGATTCCTATTCGTTATAGTATTTCGCAAATTGATTCGTTGGAAGTATGTGATTATATATGCTATTATAAAATTTTATTTTATTCAAAAAAAAAGGGTACTAAGCCCCATAAACAAAAAATATGTTAATTTTTACACTCTTTTTTAACAAAATAAGTCCTTAATCTCTTCTAAGATAAAAAAAAAGGTTTTTTTAACAAAAATACATCCTAAAATATGAGCCTTAGATACCGATTGAATGATGAAGTTGGTGCCTCGGGACGTAATGTGGAAGACACACCTATCGACTATGCTAAAAGCGGCGTAGACATAGAAGCTGAAAGTCGGGCGATTTCCAGTCTTATTGGAGCGTTGAGTGATTCAGTTAGAACTTCAGGAACTAAAGGAGCACCCGTTCCTCTTCCTGGTGGCTTTGGCGGGATCATTGAATTTGGCGATTCGTGTCTAACGCTTGCAACTGATGGAGTTGGTTCAAAACTGCAATTAGCAAATGCTCTAGATAAATATGAAGGTGTTGGGATAGATTGTGTTGCTATGAATGTCAACGATCTATTGTGTGTAGGTGCAGAACCTCTGGCCTTTGTAGATTATATCGCAGTTCCAAAGACAGACCCTAAGACTCATGCGGTAATTGGAAAATCTCTTGCAGAAGCTTGCAGGCGAGCTAGGGTGACTCTTGCGGGAGGTGAAACAGCAACATTACCAGGTATCGTTACAGAACTTGACCTTTCAGGAACAGCACTTGGATGGTTTCCTGCTGGGAATGCAATAACGGGTGAGAATCTTGAGGAAGGAGATGTTGTAATTGGTTTGCCTAGTAGTGGCGTTCATTCAAATGGGTATACTTTGCTAAGAGCTGTTGTAGAAAAATCTGGCTTGTCTCTGAAAGAAAAAGCCCCATTCGATACCTTTCATTTTGGAAGAGAAATTGAAGGAGTGAGTCAAGACAGTGCTACTCTTGGAGATGTGTTTTTGAATCCTACTAGAATTTATGTAGATCCAATCATTGATTTGATTGAAGTTTGTAGAGGAGGTTCTGGTCCTTGTAATATTGTTGATTTGAAGGCTATCGCCCACATTACAGGAGGAGGATTATCTAACCTTCTCAGATTGCATGAAAGTTTAGGGTGGCACATATCTGATCCGTTACCTCCTCAACCTGAATTCAGATGGATGGCAGAGATTGGACCTATTGACAAATTGGAAATGCATCGTGTTTTCAATATGGGGATGGGGATGTGTATAGCTGTCTCTAGCAATGTCGCTGAAAATGTCGAAAAATGGCTTGCTGAAAGATTACCCGGAACACGCAAAGTAGGCTTCATCAATAACGATGGCCACAGAGTTACACACTCCGATCCGGAGATTGTTTTCGAACACTATTGAGTAGTCAAACACTTTTGTGAGTTGCTTCTCGGAGAGGTGTGAATGAGGAGCGGGGGAATTCAGATCAACCCCTTATTGGACCTAGTGAGATCCATAGAGAAGGCAAGACTCTAACTAGAGTTTCAAAAAATAATGATTTGACCAATAAAGGACCTTTAGCAAGAAATTACGGTTCTGTGTTCCATAATCCGGCTATGAGTGGATCACGTACACGCAGTGTTCTTCTCATGGCACATGTGATTGAAGAGGGGTTGCTTGGGCATTCAAAAATACGTGCATTGGACGGTTTGTCTGCATCAGGACTGAGGGCGAGAAGATGGTTGAATGAACTCCCGGAGAATGTATCATCAAGACTAATAGTAACTGCCGCTGATATGGATAAATCCTCATTGGAATTGATAAAAAATTTAGACACCGAATTTCCATCGAAAAATGGAGAGTTGAATGTTCTTTACGGTGATTTAAGAAGTAGCGTTCTAACTCAAGGTTGGCATTGGATTGACATAGATCCTTTTGGCTCTCCTGTCTCTTTCTTAGATACTGCAATTCAGGCACTGGCTAGACGTGGTGTACTAGAGGTAAGTGCAACGGATACTGCTGCTTTGAGTGGATCCTCAAAGAATCCTCTCATGCGTAGATATGGTGCAAGAGTTCGACTTGATAAACTCAAACATGATTCGGGTCTTAGAGTTCTAATTGCGAATATTGCTAGAGCAGCTGCTAGACATGATAGAAGCATCAAACCATTGTTATCAATTTGGGACTCACATCATTTGAGAGTATCTGTGGAGGTAAAGAAAGTAATGACTGGAGCAAATAATATTGAGCAGTCTCTGGGTTGGAGAGTTTATTCTCCTACTAAAGAAGAAGTTTCTTTTTCGATAAAATATGGGCTTCTCCCTTCAGATTTAGGAGAAGATCTTCCAATCAGGTGTATGCTTCCACTTTCCTACCCCATTGAACGTCAAGATCCTCGGATTTCTGGCCCGTTATGGATTGGTCCAATAGGAAATTCCTTGGCAATGAAATCTATGAGTAAAGAAAGAGCTTTGGAACTTTGTGGGCCAGAATATATAGAAAATGATCCTGCTGGATGGGATCAAAGACAATTTGAAGATGAAAGAAAGAAAATAATTCGTTCGGTACGCAATATTTCTCAAGAAGCAATTGTAATTCATGGATGTCATCTTATTGCAGTGGATGAGTTACCGGGATGGTTTGGTAAAGGGGGTCCGCCTAGCCCGGGTAGAATGGTGGCGGAAATTCAAAATCTGGGTTTTTCCGCAGCCATTTCACATTATGCAGAGCCTTCATTCAGGACTGATGCACCATGGTCTATTGTGGTCAATGCATTTGAGAGGATTTCATCCACCAATATATGACATCTCTACTCTATTCATTGCATCACTTGATTCCGATCTAATCTCAGAGTATCTGTCTTCTCTATGGCTCCAATTTGACTTAATTAGAGAAGCGATTTCCTGATCTGAATTTCCGGCTCTTAGTGGAGTAAGTAGGTCTAATCCCTTGTTAGAGAAAAGACACGTGAATAATCTTCCATCCGCTGAAAGGCGGGCTCTGGTGCAATTACCACAAAATGGTTCTGTTACACTCGTTATCAAACCTATTTCACTTCCATTAGGAAGCCTGTAGCGCTTTGCGACATCACTCTCATTCTTTGGGATAAGAGGTTGTAAATCATTGAACATGTCTCTAATTTCTTCTGCACTAACAACCTCATCCAGAGACCACCCATTTGTAGTCCCTACGTCCATATATTCTATGAATCGTATTGCAATGTCTCTATTGGAAAATCTCTCTACAAGATCTAAAATCTCCTCTTCATTTGAGTTTCTTTTTACTACTGTATTGATCTTAATAGGCCCAAGGCCTACTGATTCGGCTGCTTCAATTCCAGCCATTACTGCAGCCACTGTATGTCCGGAGTCGGTTATTGATGCGAAAGTTGCCTCATCAATCGCATCCAAACTTACAGTAATACGATCTAGGCCCGCCGCAGATAACGAAGGAGCGTACCTAGGAAGGAGAACGCCGTTTGTAGTCATAGCAATCTCTACTGGTCTAAGTGCCAACATTGAGACCAATTCGTGGAGATTCCTGCGAAGTAGTGGCTCACCTCCTGTAAGACGTACCTTTCTAACTCCTAGTGAAACAAAAATACTAACAAGTCGATCTATTTCATCGAAAGACATTATTTGATTTCTTTCTAAGTAAGGAAAGTCGGAGCCGAAAATTTCTCTTGGCATACAATATGTGCAACGAAAGTTGCAGCGATCCGTTACTGAGATTCGTAGATCCCTTAATTGGCGCCCTAAGGTATCTACCAAATACGACTCCATATCGACCCCTTTACATCCTCGCTAATGGGTTTAACGTGGTGGAATCTAGCAAATAAAGATGTGATCTTAAAAGAACAGGTTGAAAATAGATGATCCCTCCAAGACAGTTGAAAGTCATGCTAGCGATCACTCCAAGAGCACGTGAGATGCTTGATTCCTTTATGGCTAAAGTTGAAGAAGAAGGTAATGGAGACGATTTAGCATTGAGGGTTGAAATCATTGGACGAGGGGCTAAAGGGTTCCAATATGATTTGCAATTTGTTGGTTCTGACGGAGGTCAGGATGATGATTTTATTAATGATGTTGATGGTATGACTGTACGTATAGCCTCTCGCAGTGTTCAATACATAGATGGTACCACTTTAGATTGGGGTGAAACTCTGATGGGAGGAGGATTTACATTCGACAATCCTAATCCTCTTTGGGTTGATGAATTATCACAAAAAGTTGCTGCAATAATTGACGAGGAGGTCAATCCTGCCGTTGCCAGCCATGGAGGCGTGGTTGAACTAATTGGGGTTGATGAAAATAAGGCAATCATAGCTTTTGGCGGGGGTTGTCAAGGCTGTGGAATGGCTGATGTGACTCTAAAACAAGGTGTCGAAGTTATGATCAAAGATAAGATTCCAGAAATATTAGAAGTCATTGATACAACTGATCATGCTGCTGGGACCAATCCATTTTACTGAAGCTCAATAAACCATCCTAACTTCATCATCATCTCTGTCTTCTCCAGGGGCTGGAAGAGCATTGGATTGTGCTCGCTCAAAGGCCTCCCTAACCTTTTCTTCAATTGCTCTAGCATCTTCTAGAAGTCCTTGGACTGGTATTTCTAAGTCAAGGAGATCGGCCAACCCCTCTATAGCCAATAAAGCGGCTCTAGCATCTGGATACATAGGATTGCATTCAGCAAGCAGAGCAGTTACATCCAAGCCTCTTCGCTCACCCTCTGCAACTAGATATCCAGATATTCCTGACACTATACCTTGCTGAATACGTTGTATTCTAGAATTATCAAGAGTATCTCGGCCTATTAATGTAGAAGATACCCCCCACAAATCGCTCTCTTCTTTTATCCCTAGGTCATTACTTACTACTCCATCTATGACAATTAGTCTGTCAAAACCGCCCTTGGTGAACCATTCAAGTACTGTTTCTCCAAAATGAACATCGTTCTGAGGAGGAAACTGAATCTCCGAAATAAATGCTCCAATACCATCTCCCTGATATACACGTACTGGGTGTTTTGGAACTGAGTCATGAATTAGTGCTATGGCTGGAAACTCGGGGTGCAACACGGTACCCATTGGTTCCAATTCCATTGTCTGAATTATATGAGAAACCGCGATGACGCCAACAGATCCGACTGTTGAGAAACCACAAATTGCCGTTCCACCGAGTTGAGTCGGGTCTGCTGATGAATGAAGAACCAAGGGGTAGCCCGAGTTGTCGTTGCCTGCCATTAGATGCTGCTCTAGTACTGTAATTCTTGAACCAAACGGTCGAAAAGGCTGATATGATTCATTAGTCGAATTTATCATTCATGACCCTTTGGTCCAATTCATACTATGTCTGAGGATGATGATTCTAACATAGGTAGAATCTGGATTAGAGTGGGTTCTACGGAGGTAGATATATCTGGCTCGGCTAGAGAAGTCAATGATTCTTGGCTTAAATTGAAAGAGCAAGACACTTGGGCTTCTGCTATTTCTAAAATCAGGTCTGCAAGACAAGATGCTATAGATGCAGCAAGAGAGGCAATGCGAGAAAAAGGAATTCCAGAACGTGGTTCTACTTTTAGGAGATTGATTGAAAATTGTAATATTTACAGAACTGGAGATATCGTACTTGCGTCTATACACTATCTCAGATCTGTTGAAAAGGAAAGTGATACGCCTCCTAGAGAAGTAAAGAGATTGTTATCAGAAACTGGTCGTTGGACAGAAGAAGAAGTTGAAAAATGGAATCTTTCATTGTACATCAATAGAATGTTAGAAGACTCAGTGGAAAGAGGTCGGCCTCCACTTTTAGCTTATCCAGTTGGAATGGAGAAAAATAGATTCGTGGTCCTAACTGATGCAGGGCGTGATTATCTCGAGAGGCTATCATCGTGAAAGAATCTAAAGATATTGAGTCAAAGGATTGGTCTTTCACTTCGCACATAGGTGAAGATCTTCGCGGTATCGATTTGTCCGGAGCTGATTTGAGAAGAGCTGTTTTTGATGGAGCCGATTTAGAAGGTGCTGATCTATCAGGGGCTGATTTAAGGCGGGCTTCTTTCAAACGTGCTAATCTAATGAAGGCGGCGTTCGATGACGCTGATATGAGAGATGCTAGTTTTGTTAAGGCAAAGATGAATCTTTCAAATTTTCAGCGTTGTCGTCTTGATCGAGCCGATTTACGTGGAATTCGTGGGCGTTATGCTATTTGGAGAGATGCAAATTGGTGGGACGCAAGAATGAATGACGATCTAAGAGAAGCCCTAACCAAAAAATGGCCAAAGAAATAATCTGATTAATTCTTCATTAATTTAGACAGGCCTTTTCGCATCCAATCTGGAACTTGTATTTTTGTTGTTATGTCATTCATCCCCACACACACAGTAACCTGTTCACTGGTCCAGCAAAGAGTATTATTCTGATTGCGAAATTCATACTTCCAAGTAACTGAGGTGTTACCAATATTAACTACTGTTAACCAGCATTTGACAGTGTCGCCATAAGACAGTGGATGAATGAAATTCGTTTCAGCATGAACAAGCGGAAAGCCAATTTGATGGTTCATTAGTATCTCATTATAGTGCATCCCACATGAAAATTCCCAAGATTCTTCGTAAAAACGATGAGCAAGATCCCAGAATTGAGGGTAGTATACAATCTTGGCAAGATCTACCATGGGAAAGTCAATTCGTCTCTCGGATACGAAGGCCATGCTACATCGAGGCATACTCGGGTTGAAGGCTGTTATGGCGGACCCACCGCGATTCGAACACGGGTTTAAGGCTCCGCAAGCCCCAGTGATATCCAGGCTACACTATGGGTCCAGTGAACCAGTCGACCTATGGTTCTGGTTTAATTTCGACGGTGCTTCAGAAATTCACATAGAAATGGGTAAAACTGTCTTCCAACGTGGTTCTGCTAACTTCTTAGACTTGGGGCCATCTCTTGGGTTTGGTGTTTTATGAAGTAAAACACCATGCATTCCTTGAACTGCAAATTTTACCCTGAGTTCAACCATTCTATCTCTTTCCGCAACATTCATCTGCTCGGAATCCAATTCAAAAGTTGTAGAGACTGATTCATCGCCCTCATTATGGATTTTTATACAATTATCTTCTAGTTTGGCGCGAGGAGAAAAATCAAAGTCATTGGGATCATTCATCCAGACCTCTACATCTGCTACTAAACGATCTCGAACGGATACCTTAGTGATATTGATGGAGTGCACCATTGAATGTTCGAAAGGCCCTGAGTTGAAAGGCCTTATCTATTGCAATAGAGAGTTTTTTCAAATTCCAACTTCACTGACTCGAGGAATGAGAATTGTATATTCTATTAGAAGAGACCAGTCGTTACCTGTATCCGGATCAACTCCATCAATTGGAATATCTGGGTCACATTGATCTGCCGTAACGACCCAAATCCAATCGCCTTGACCAAATCTGGCACCGGGTTCATTCAATAAACTATCAATTAGGGTCTGGGATGAGTCTGAGCTAACAGTATAATCGCTATCTGGTAATGGATTTAATGGCCCTCTCTCAATAGATGCTGTTGTATTAAGGGTGATATTTCCCTGAGTAGTTTGTACACTAGCAGACCATCCAGTCATAGGAACATTTACTCGCAAAGTAAAATTGTCCTCAGGCCATTGAATTGGGAGTAAATCTCTATCAAGAATCAGCGTGGCATTGAATTCCATAAGGCGGGCTCCCTGACTTGGTACATCTTCGTAGATTGTGTATTCGCCCTGTTCTGTATAGCCATCGATAATTCGTTCAATTTTCTGCTCCTCCCATACAACATTGAACATTCTCTTGACAACCATAATTGACCACAACATAGTACTAGTTGCACCTCTATCATCAATAGCAGTTACAGTTCCAGACATGTTTCCTGAGTCGGAATATGAAACCTCTACTGAAGAGGTGGTTTCATCAGCATCGTTAGTAGGATCACCGTCTCCATTTCTATCAAAAGTTAGATCTAAATCCCAAATGAATTCTACGGCCCCTCCCTCTGAATCATAAGACTGTGAGGCATCAATTAGTGCACTCTCGTTTGTACGAACATATCCGGGCATGCTAAGAATAATCTCCGGTGGAGAGTTTACAAATATCGAAATACTCGCTCTATCGCTTTCTCCTCTGTCATTGAATACTTCAACTTCTACATCGTGATTACCGGGTTGTGTAAATGTGTGATATGTTATACCAGTCGTTGTAGTGCGTTTTTCTCCCTCGCCGAAATCCCAAACATATTCATCGATTATGGTTGGAGATGGAGTAGTAGATGCACGCGCATCAAAGTTTACGGTTTCACCTACTGTGATTGATTCCTGATCTGCAGAAATAGAAGCATTGGGTGTGGTTGTTGCTAGTCCAGTACACCCTGCTAAGGATGTAACCAATAGTATAGTCGAAATCAATAATGTACTCAACCTCCCGGCAGTCATTGAGAACCGGGCCAAAGCCAAGGCAAATATGCATGACGGAATCAAACTTGCTTCAGAGATAGTTCATGGGGGGTCTGCCATTGGCCACAACATGGTCGAAGAGATGCTATCTGGATACAGAGTCCTTGGTTTCGATTTAGAAACTACAGGACTAGATCCTAGAAAAGATAGGATTGTCCAATATGCTCTAATTGGAAGTGATGTTAATGGATCTCATATTAATCAAACATCATTCGTAGATCCTAGAGTCCCCATACCCACTGCATCTACAAAAATCCATGGAATCAATGATAATGACGTGAAAGGTTCTGGATCTTTCGATAAACACGCAAACGAAATTAAAGATTTGATGGATGGGGCGATTGTTATTGGTCATAACGTATCAAAATTTGATTGGAGGTTCATTCAACTTGAGTTTTTACGTGCAGGAATTGAAGCCCCCGCCCCTCGAGCAATCGTTGATACTCTGACACTAGCAAAAAGGCTGAAGATTCCAGGAAGGCATACCCTAGGGCATCTTTGTGACCGATATGGTATAGAGATATCTAGAGCGCATACTGCTGATGCCGATGCAGGGGCTTGTCTTCTTTTACTATGGATGATGATGAAAGATCATCCAAGAGAATTCAGAGGCGATATTGATGATTTACAGGATCTACTAAGTAGAATTCCTTCAACAGAAGGAATAGGTAAAAATCTAGCTGATTTAGAACCAGTTAATGGGTCTGAAGGAAGATTAAGATATTGGGAAAACGAAATCATTCTAGCATTTGGAAAGCACAAAGGGAGGTCTCTTACAGAGATTTACAAAATTGATTCGCATTACGTTGATTGGTTGTGTTCTCCGTCATCTCCGATTCCCTCAAATATTGTATCAGATTTTTTGCGAACCCAACGAGAGTGATCATATGCATGACCTTCATTGATAGGGTTCCAAGGTAATACTTCACACCAGTCACCCAAATGTGCAACGCGACCGTCCATTCTAGCACTCCCAAGAAAAATAGCACCCTCATGGCCTGAATCTAACAAAGAAGTTAGTTGAACCAGTGCTTGATCCCTTAATACTGCTCCAAATTTGTGATCAGATGGTGCTAATTCTCCTTGTTCACCAATAGGAGGCATACGCTGAAAAAGTGCTGCTCCGGCTTCACGATCAAATCTAATTAATTGTACAACTTCGTCTCTAAACATATGACCTGGGGATAGAAATCCATCCCGACGTGCGTTCCACCAAACTGGGCACCAAGCCTTCCATTCACACCAACCACACTGCTGCTCGCCAGGAGTTGCTTCCAGAGGTTTAGATGAGGGCCTCATACCCTCCCATGCATCTAAGGCGGCATCCAGCACAGAAGGACCCTCTGCTGCATGCACTGTTTGATTAGCGGAATACCATCCTTCTGCAGTAACTTTAGGGTGGTTTGGGTTGTTTTGTTTCAATAAATCTCTGTAAAAGCGAAGCTGACGGCTCACTTTTTCAGGAAGAGAGGGGCTGGGGGGCCGGCCTGTTTTCAGATCGGCGACTATCCACCCCCGAGAATCTCCATTGGCATCTATATCGGCTACAAGAAGATCTAATCTACCCATGAAACGTCCGCATTCTGATACAAGTGTGCCCTCATTAGCAAGTACTATTGATTGAACTTGTTTCCAAATTCCAATACTAACCTCTGATAAATTTTGAACCTGCAATTGAGTCTTGCTGAACAGAATATTAAGGGCACCAATTAATCCATCATGAGCTTTTGTAATCTGTTCATCCTTCCAACGTGGATGACGAGGAGTTGAGAGAAAGTTATCCTTCTCAATTTGCCAATGTCTATCTAAAATTGCTTTCGCTGTTGCTGGGAGCCAGCCAATATCTTCATCAATTTTGTTAGAAAGTTCAAGATTGCATAAGTCTTCAACTGAATTATGAACTGCATTTCCAAGAGCCGCTGGCATACTGGCTTTTCTGGGAAGACCTTGTCTGGAAAGCCAGTATTTACGCGGGCACTCTTCATACCTGCTCCAAGAAGAAGGAGATAATTGATGAGCTATGAAATCATCAGCCATACTATTATTCAGAGAGTCATTATCCATATCTAAATGGCCCTCGTCGGTGTCAGACATAATCTACCTGTGAAGGCCAATGATTAACAGCATCTCGGTCTAGTGGGTACCAATGAGTGGGACGCCGGTGATAGGAGTAGATGAAAGTTTGAACGCAGAAGAGGCCTTGGTAGTCACTTGTTTTCCATCTGCTGGTTTCGTTAGCAGCATAGTTGCGCACTTTCTAGTAGACAAATTAGAATTACAATTTGTAGGCGGTGTACGTGGTCAAGGTTTGCCGCCTGTATGTCTAGTTCAGGAAGGTAAGCCACTACCGCCTCTTAGATTCTACGCTGGCGAACCAATATGCACTGTAGATCGTTGTGACAAGATTGTATTAATTGCATCTGAAATACAAGTATCTGCAGAACAAAGCTTAGCGTTATCTGATACTATTTTGGATTGGGTTGAAAATAGTGGTGCTTCGCAAATGATGATGATTGATTCTTTTTCTCACGGCCCTGATCAAGCACATTCAATTTTTGATGATGATAATTCGGAAGAAACTTTGGTAGGAATTGGGTCTACTGATGAAGCACATGAAAGATTGAATGGATTGGGGGTTTCAATGCTGAAGCATGGTGTTGTAGGAGGGATGACTGGCGTAATGCTAGGAGAATGTCGGAGAAGAAGAATTGATGCAATGGCAGTACTTGCTGAGTCTGGAGGAGATTTAGCAAACGGCGCAATTCCAGATGCAAGAGCCGCTGCTCGAATTATTGAAAGACTGGATAGTCTCTTACCCGCAATAAAATTAGATCCAGAGCCTCTTCTTGATGAAGCCAAGAGAATTGAAGATCAGATTAGAGAAATGATGGCAGTACAATTAAACCAGATGCAAAAAGAGGGTTCTTCTGGCGATAATTCTGCTATGTTTGGATGATTAATAGTCACTTAGAGACATCTGTTGATTTGATTTTTCTTGATTTGAACTTATTAGATTATAGAGATCTTTTTCGCTCAAAATAGTTATATCGAGAGTTTTAGCTTTTTCTAACTTCGACCCAGCTGATTCTCCAACAACAAGATAGTCTAAATTTTTAGAGATACTATTAACTACCTTTCCCCCCACTGATTTGATAGAAAAAATGATTTCTTTTCTAGGGCGTGAGAGTGACCCAGTAATGCAAAAAGACTTGCCATCGAAAACTCCAGTCATAATCTCAGATTCATCAGTTACGATTATTGTTTCTTTTAGTTCTAGGATTAAACTTCTACGCTTCAAAATACCTCTTCTAAATATATTAGCTACTTTATCTCCAATGCCATCTACAACAGTCAGCTCTTCATCTTGCCCTCCATCAACCCAATGAAGTAAATTTGTTAGGGATGTGAAGTGCTGGGATATTGCAGTAGCTACTTCAGGACCTATTCTTTCCATTCCTAATGCGTGAAGAAACTTTGATAGGGGTAATCTTCTAGTTTTGGCTATTTCTTGAATTACATTAGACGCACTCTTATCACCCATCCTATCTAGGCTAGATATTTGTTTGTGATTCAGTCTATACAAGTCTGCTATAGTCACAACTAGGCCCCGATCCAATAGAGTTTCAATTAATTTCTCACCAACACCATCCATCTCTAATGTGCGGCACCAATATATCAGAGATCTTGTATTTCTAGCACCACAATCTAAAGATAAGCACCTCAGGAATGCCCCCTCCATAGTTAATACTCTATTACAGGAAGGGCATTTTTCGGGAATCGATATCTCATCAAAGGAGATTTTTCCCAGAAAATTAGTTCCATCTGAGTGAAATCTATCTTCTAGATCTTTGGAAGATGCTGGACCTAAATTTTCTATAATTTTAGGGATCACATCTCCTCTACGAGTTATTTTTACTAAATCGCCAATTCTAATACCCAATCGCTTGACTTCTCCAACATTGTGTAAAGTTACGTTCTCTACAGTAACCCCTCCAACAGTCTGGGGGGCTATGCGTGCCACAGGGGTTACGGTACCAGTTCTTCCAGTCTGCCAGTCCACACCAAGTAAAACTGATTTCGCCTCTTCAGAAGGAAATTTCCATGCTAATGCCCACCTAGGATGATGAGCGGTGACACCTAATCTATCACGATGTTTTAATTCATCTAATTTGAAAACGATGCCATCTATTTCAAAATCATATGTAGAACGTTTCAAACTCCATTCATTTGTATAATCTATCATTTCAAAGTGTGGACTTTCCGATTCAAATATTTTCCATGGCGCCGCTTCAATTCCTACTTTATGTAGCCATTCTAATAACTCACTATCATATTTTGCAGATTGAGGCTCTTCTGGAAATTTAACATCATAAGCAAAAAAAACCAAATCGGACGCTTTCGCCTTCCCATCACCATGTTTTTGACGTAATGCACCAGAACAAAGATTTCTAGGATTGGGTGATTCTTCACTATACTTCTTATCAAAAATATCCAAGGGCATTACTACTTCACCCCTTACATGTATGGTTACGGGATAATTTAGTCGGAGGGGGATGTTTTGGATCGATTTAGCATTCAAAGTGACATCCTCTCCTCTTTCTCCGCTACCTCTGGTTGCAGCTCGGAAAAGATTGCCTGCAACATATTCTAACGATAATGCTGAGCCATCTAATTTTGGTTGTGCCAAATATCTATGTCCGCCTGATGTTGAATGAGTTACAAAGTGAGAAATGTCTTCATCAGTAGTTCCCTTGTCCAATGAAAGCATTGGGAAAATATGTTGTACTTTTACAGTTCCAGGTAATGGTTCTGGACCTACTCTATGTAAAACCTCATTTTCTGCATCGAGTTGCTTTAATTCATTCCAGAGAGAATCAAACTCAGCATCTGATATCTCGGGTGCTGCATGATTATAGTAGAGATTTGAATGATGAGAAATGAGTTCCGCAAGTTGAGCAATACGGGCGCTATGTGGTCGTTCGCCGGACCCGCCCTTAACCATGATTGGGCAGACAAGGGGGGGGCCTAAAAGGTGCCCATTTGAGTACTAATTTGGCTATATTAAACTAGACATTTGGGGTGATGGTGGGCCTGCCAGGATTTGAACCTGGGTCGCGCGACCCCCAGCCGCGAAGTATAGGCCAAGCTAACCTACAGGCCCCTTGTATCACTCTATCGTAGATCCTAATCTCACAAAGCCTTGACGGCTAATGATTATCAATTCTCACGTGCTATACTGAATGGTGCGACTTCATCGAGCAAATCAATATGCCCTACATACATTCTTCTACAACAATAGCGCTCTAGACCGATGTCATCGAGAACCTTTTGAGGATCTTCGCCTGAATCAACTGCTGCTTTGAATTGATCATACAAATGTGCGACCACTTTGCCGCAACTCCAACAACGAACTGGTATAAGCATCTTTGATCACCTGTATGACTTCTGCCACTTCTTGCGAGCCCCTCGACCCATTTGGTGCTTTGGCTCTTTACGTCTTGGATCATTAACTAATAAACTACGATCAAAGCGAAGATATTCGTCACGTAATTCTTCATCAATTCCTTCTGCACCGCCATTGTAGTGTACTAGTCCCCGAGCAATGGCGGTTCTTATTGCATCAACCTGTCCCATTTGACCTCCACCTTGGACATCAACAACGACATCAACATCTGCCAAGCGATTCATGGCATCTGCAATTTGTACTGGCTCGAGGGCCTTGCGTCTAGCTAAGGCAGGTTGCATGATGTGGATGGGTTGATGATTGACTCTCACTCGTCCAGCGCCTTTACGAACGGTTGCACGTGCAACTGCTGTCTTCCGCTTTCCACTCATATTGACTACTTTCGCCTTTTTCTTAGCCATTATTGGTCACCTCCCCATCTGCTGCTGTCTACTCCTAAATGTGCACTAATATCACCAAGACGGACAAATTTCTGAGGAAGGTCTCTTTCGAATGATTCGGTTTTCCCCCATGAGTGCCCTTCTGGCAGATTTTCGCCAGATAGGTTAATTGGAGTTCCAATCATTACTCTTAGATCACGTACTGAATTTCGACCACTGCTATTCTTTTGATAAGGTAGCATTCCACGTACCGTTCTCTTCAGAATTTGATCTGGCATTCTAGGGAAAAACGGGCCCTTCCTAGGATGATTCAATTTGTATTTTTTGTCATACTTAGCAAATACCGCTGTTTTTGGGCCTGTGACTATTGCTTTCTCGGCATTTACAATAATTACTCGCCTCTGACTGCCAGATTTACGCGCAGTAAGAAGTTGGCTAGCTACATGGCTGGCGAGTCGCCCTAGCACCTTATCAGATGCATCGTAGACTAATGTATTTGCTTCAACCAAGTATCCTCACCCCCTTACCATCTGGTTTTTCATTCATTAATTCGCGGATTGACAATACACGTCCGCCTGCTGCTTCAATCTTTGAGCGGGCACCAGTGCTTACACTGTAGGCTGCGACGCTGGGCTTCCCAGAAACATCTCCGCTACCGAGTAATTTACCTGGAACGAGGATGAAATCTTCGTCTGCAGCGTATCTCGACAGTCGACTAAGGTTGGGTTCAGCCCAATTACTGCGACTCTTCTCAAGCCTAACAGCTACGTCTCGCCATAGTGCAGAACCGGTTGACCTGCTCTGGTCCTTGAGATCTCCTATTAGGGCGATCAAGGCCTTGTTGGTCTTTCTCATATTCTTACTCATTATGACTCCCTCGACGATTGTTTGGGTAGCGCGCCCACCTGACCGCCTGTTATGAATGCTGCGGGTGCCCCTACGGGGCATATTGATCCTGCACGACGCGATTGAGAGGCAGAGGTTGGGCCTCTGTGACTCAAAGTCAATTACGAAGTATATCAGATTCTGAATCCTGAGTCATCATTTGATCCATCGTCAATGCCTGCAATCCTTTGTTGACCTTCTGAATCTACGAAAGATCCTGCCTTTACAACAGAACCATAGAGTCCTGATTCGTTAACTGAAGTGCGGTTAAGCATTCCATCTCCAAGTGATGCTGTCATATGATTGATGATCGATTGTAGTGAAGCTATGGCGCGATCACGCTGAGCCGCGCCTATTTCATGGTCGGAATAGCGAGCCTCCTCAAATAAAGAGAAGAAGATGCTGAGATCTTCAGGAGGGGCTATTCCTCCTAACATACTTGTAACAGCATCCTCGAATTCTCGTGTGGTTTCATATACCTTCTTCATAGCACCTCTTTTCCTGAAGAATCTAACTAATTCCTTGTAACACTTGAAAATTGTTTCAATGTATTCATTACTAGCTTTCAGAGCCATTAGAGAATCTGTCAGTATACCACGGAGAATTTCAATTCGACGTCTCTCAATGTAATTTCTATACATGATTGCTCCAATCAGCGCGGTGAAGGCTAGAATTATTCCTAATATGGTAAATACCTGTAGACTCCAGAAACTAGTGCTACCTGCTTCAACAGGGTTGCCCAAAAATATAGCGGGCGTATTGTTCAGATACTCCTCTTCAAACTCATGATCCCCCTTGAAGTGGATAATCACTTGCCATTCGCCGCCTTCAACACAAGGACCGCCTAAATCACATTCTAGTTCTCCTGAAATATCTGATCCTGTGTATTCAAAACTAAATGTAGACACTCCCAATTCATTAGTAGTAGAATAAACCACATTATGAGGTATCCAATCAGCTAATGCTGAATCCCAATATTGGTAAGTGAATATTACAGTCTGTTGTTCTACTGCAAGATCCAGACGATCACGCAATATTGCAACTGAACCATTAATCCAGTCTCCCGGCTGATAGCCGTCAGGATTTGCCCAATGATCCTTCAGAAGTATATCTACTCGACTTCTTACGAGAACTTCGATGTCTATGTATGAGCCGTTAACTACCGGTGTTGTTTCTGCACGACAGCCTCCCGGTAATTCTTTATTGGGTTCGTAAGCGATTCTGACTATTCTAAAACCTTCCATTTTATCCGAAGTAGGTTCTACCCCTCTACGACTTGGATTATCATCAGGATCACCACTAAACCATTCAATCTCTCCAGTTCCATCACGGGTAATTGATGTGGCTATTGGACGTGTATTTACATCCGGGTCAAGATAAATATTGAGGCACTTTCCACCAATTGGATTACCATTTGTTTGAGTCAACCGGGCATCCAGATGGAATGATTCCTTTAGATAAAGTACTGGGAATTCAGATCCATTCTGGAATGTGTAAGAATCAACATCATTGCGGAATGGGCCTATTTCCTGAAGAGTCATGGTAGAATTAGAAAATACTGGGAATAATCTTGTCACACTAGCATTTTGATATCGGTAACGATCATTATTTTCATAGGAGTTGAATTCCACATTGACACGTGCTTGGCCCGCCTCTACACCATTCAGTGGACAAGTAATTTCAAAGAATCCATTCTCATCAGAGGAGTCTGGTATACAGCCAACAACACCAGTTTCTGCACCCACCATTTCGTATGTAACTCGTATTGCGCGATTGGAGAGGTTGCTTCCGAGTTCATCAACAAGTTGTCCTGTAACTACCATCGGTTTTTCGATTGGCTGACCTGTGGTAGGATCCATTTCTGATGTGTATACTATTTGGTCATCTACATTCAGAGTTGTACGACCTATCAAACTAAATCCATCAACTTGGAATTGCATTACCTTACGATAGTGATCACTATTGACAGTCTGAACGCATGGATCCCATGCTCCTGATGTACTCAGAGAGTCTGCATCTAATGGGTCACATCCTTCGTTAGGAAGATTCTCTTCAAATCTCAGTATTACATTCACTGGTCCAAAACCATCTGGTAGGAAGGATTCTGGGTCGTCACGAAGTAACTGAGGGTCCAAAACCATTTGATGATATATATTACCTGCATTTGGACATAATGTTTCCAATATCTGTCTATGTGTTCTGTCCTCAAAGTCTGTTCCTTCCATAATCAAAAGGACTTCTCCGCCGTTTTCTCCGCAGCCATCTAAGGCCTGGCCAGAATCTTTGATTAATGCTGTACGATTGTCGTCTGTAACTTGGGCCGTGAACTCCCATATATCTCCATTTGTTCGAAGATTTGGTGTGGTATCTTGAAGACTAATGTAGGTACGAGAAACAACCCATAGATACATTTCTCCTGCCACCCCTTGGTGTAATGGGTCTCCCGGATAATTGTAATTCAGAGTAAAATTACCAAGTTCGTGGTTGGGGTCAATAGTCAAATTGATTGTGAAATAACCTTGAAGATCTGTTTCGGCAATTCCATTAGTTCCATCTGCAGACCAAACATAGTTCACCTGTGAATTTGCAAGTGGCTGCAATGAATTATCTAATAATTGGATATCAACTGTACGATTTTGCCCTCTGTATAATCGTGGCTGAAGTATCTCATTGAATTGAGTTGTTCCAATTACTGATACATTCAGATATGCACCAGTAGGTGAAAGCACTGAACTCTGGTTGCCAGTGAAATAGAAGTTGGAGTTAGTAAAATCAGCCCTTATTCCGTATTGGCCTGCTGGGTATTGAGAATACCAAGTCCAATTATAATCAAATGTAGCTATGCCATTTATCATTTGAGGTGCACGAGCATAACCTGTTTCTTGGGATCCGGCAAAAATTCCATTCTTATCTAGATCGACCTGTAGAGTCATTGGATCATGAGGCCATGCCACCATAGTACGGTTCCATACACTTCCTATTACTCTCAATGTCTCTCCTGTAAACATTTCAGGAATTATCTCACACCTTACTTGGCTATCTGGATCTAGTGGATTAACAGGACCGCAAGGTGGAGAATTGAAGTCACCACCATTTTGCATTGAAATTCTCCAATGAGTATCATTAGAGGTCAAGAATGGTCGTAATCTAGCACTCTCTCCAGTGAGGCCTTCAGGGGTCCCATCCCACTGATGGGCATACGGTTTACCGAGGCTTACATCAGCAAAGTTTAGTCCTGCTAAATCTAATGAGGGGGTGTGGAATAAAGCACGCCAAGCACCGAAAGAGGACCCTGTGAACTGAGTTGAGTCCCAATAATATACAGGGCGTGTTGAACTAGTGAACATATCTGCCTCGATATACATCCTGTGCATTGATCGAATAGCGAATGGTTCGGTCTCAGAGCCTTCTAGATATGGGAATGGCCATTCTGATCCTAAATCCGGACGAGCGTATCCAATGAAGGAATAATCACCGATTGGCAAACTCGTATTCGTGTAATCATATCTGGTCAAAACAAAGTGTTTCTTTTCGTTATCATTCCAAACTATTTCTTCATAGCCACCTGGAAGTACGCCTTGACCATTGTCCATGGTAGAGTTCCATTGAACTTGTTTCCATTGCCCCTGTGCACCTGCTGTCTGTACAAATGTGAGAGAAGCCCAGCCTCCAGAATCGGCTCGATAACCATACCCATATCCATCAAATACTGTTGGATGAGTGTAATTTCCAAAAGGCCCACCATGAACACGGAAAGCTACTGGAGCATGAGTTATTCTATTATCAAAAATACCTCTATCCCAATCTGCAGCATAGTGAACTTTGTAATCCACAAAGAGTGGTTGCTCATCACTACGGAAATAGGTCCATGCAACATAATCAACAGTTGTATTTGCACGTATCTCCAGAGGTGTTGGATCTGTAGAGGAGCCATCATGAACAAACATCTCAGTGACTTCTGCATACACATTATATGTTGTATTTGGTCCGACCTCCAAATCTTCTGGTAGTAAGAATTGTCCTACAAGGAACTCTCCTTGCTCATCTGTAAGAACATCTACTGTTTCGAGTGCTAAGGTCCCGTTTCTGGCCCATTCAATAGAAACCTGAACAGGGAGATTGGGGGCTGGTTCGAATACTCCTGTATCCGGATCTAACCAATTCACATTACCTCTAAAGAGAGCAGGATATTGAGCATCAAGCCACATTACATCTGGAGTAGTTAAGTTGATTCTTGTTGGAACCTTATCGTCTTCATCTAGGATGCCATCATTATCGCTATCCCAATCAGAGGATGATCCATGATCTTCTTCGAGTGTATCCCAATCTCTATCGGGCCTACCATCTGTATCGTCATCTTCATCAATTGCGTCAGGACCTGTGGTAGGGTCTGTAGGATTAGCAATACCGGTTCCATTACCGTAGTCATCATGATCCCATGGGTTAGTAGATGGACTATCGAACCGAGATGGCCAGAGCATGATTTCGTCCTTATCTAGCATACCATCTGAATCATCATCAAGATCTACATCATCACGTAGACCATCATTATCATGATCCCATGCGGATATGAATGGAGTCGCACTGTTCAATTCTAGAGTGTTTACAATTCCATCTGCATCCCAATCATCGTCTGCCCAATTAAGCACTCCATCATTGTCATGATCCCAAACACTCTGTTCTTCGCCGGAGAAACAGAGGACTTCTTGGTCCTCATCCGTTACTCCATTATTGTCGTCATCAGGATCCTCGCCATCGGGGACTCCGTCGTTATCATTGTCAACATCATAATAAATCGGGAATAAGAGACCTTGTCCTAGTACTCCTTTATCCCAAACGGATTGGAAGAATCCATCGTCATCGGGATCTGTGTCAGTACCATCGTCATCATTATCTTCACAGTTGAATCCTGTGAAGAAATTACCAGGTGGTTCAGTTCCCGAATCATCATCTAAATCGTCGTTACTATCAATTTCAAAATAATCCCAGATCCCATCGTTGTCGTCATCTATATCCCAGTGATCATAAATTCCATCAAAGTCATCGTCTAAATCAGCTGTGTCATTAAACATACATTGAGGGTCCATATTACCTGCTATTGGAGCGCCACAGTCATCATCTGGATCAACATCATTATTCAGTAAATCGGCAACTTCATCGGGGAATAAATTTGCATTTGAATCTGAATTCCAATTGAATAAATTGAAATTAATCCCAACCCATGCGGTGAATAAATCACGATTGTCTCTCATTTGGTTGTAACTTACTGCAGCACTTGGGCCGGCATCTCCTTCTTGTAAGAAGTCAAAGTGGTAACACTTGTTTTCACAAGTCCATTGCCCCTGAGAATTACTACCATTGTAAGGGCCCTCGGAAAATTGAGAGTCGGGTCTAGTTGAATATGGTAGAGTGTAGATAGTCTGTTGTGTGCGAGTTTCATCAAGAATGGGCCAACCATAGAGCCAAGCTAATTGAATACCACAGGCTACTGGTTGGAATCCTATTTGGAAGTACATGTAGTAAAGAGATAAGTCACACTCTCCGTCATCTAGAGTGCCGCCAAATCCGGGGTCATTAACATCTAGTTTACCATCTGAACCTTCATCTTGATCCCACCAATTAGGCATTCCGTCTGCGTCCATATCTACATCTATTCCATTGATTAGAGAGTCTCCATCCATATCGATGTCAAAATAGTTATTTCCATTCCAAGGACTCCATTTCATCATTACATGCCAGTACATCTCTGGAACAACTCCATTGGAGACTAAAGAAACCTGATTAGTGATCGGGTCTGTGGATTGTTGATATCCGTTATAAGGAAGGATAAATCCGTGTTCTTCAGCGAAGAATGGACTGAAATGCCAGAATTGATCCCATCTCAAAGGTTGTAACATTGTGTAGGTTGTGCTGTCGTCGCTACCATCGATGAAATCTCCATCGCCATGAGAATATCCATTTCCAGTAGAGAAAGAATCTGTGTTGTCATTATCTACGATTCCACAATTACCATCATCAGGATCATAGAGATCTGAAATGCCGTCGTTATCGTCATCCCAATCTTGATCGTTTGATAAGCCGTCTCCATCGATGTCTGTATCGATGTCATTCGGTCCATCATCACGATATTTGGAGCCATTTAGTAAATGTAGATCGTTATCATCATCGAGATCACAATTAGGGTCGATATCAAGCCAATCGAGAACTCCGTCATTATCGTCATCTACGTCGTCCCAATTGTTAATTCCATCATTATCCCAGTCATTGTTCCCGGTGTAGGACTTTCGGGCTACGGTACAATTCATGTCCGAAGACGAGGGGTTTGGGTTCTCCGTAGTAGGGCAATCCCAAGCACCTACCTGTGCTTGATCCGCTAGCATGAATGGATCTTCTTCATTCACGATACCGTCATTATCCAAATCATAGGGCAAGTCGCTACTATCTAGTCCAGGATTACCGAGTAAATTGTCTGCTGGCCATGCGCCTCCGACGTCTGGATCCATCCAATCCCACACTAAGTCATAATCGGAATCAATTGCTCTCCATATATCGTCATCAGCGTCTCTATCATAATCAAGTTCGCAGTCTATGCCCGGGATTTGTATCGAGTGAGAATTTGGATAATCACCATTACCATCTGAATTAGTATCTAACTGTAAACAAGAGTCAGGAATTCCATCGTTGTCATCATCTACATCATACATATCTGCTAGTCCATCGTTGTCATCATCGGTATCTGCTGAATCGGGAGTTCCGTCATTATCGTTATCAGGATCTACAAAGTTTGGAATTCCATCGCCATCAAGATCGCCATCTATTACTTGGGTAAAGGCCTGGCTTCTAGGATGCCATATGAATTTCTCCTTGTTTACGAAATTAAATTTGTCAGCCCCATATATGTCAGCAGGAAGATTGAATGCGTCTGGTAATTGTTGACTTGTTTCGGGAACTACATCAATACTACCTGAATAAAGAGGAGATCCAGAAGCCGGATCGGAGAAATCGTAGTTTCCTACTGAATCGAAAGTAAACGAGAATGAGTTTCCTGGGCCCATTGTTCCACTATCGAAAGATCCGTCATCAGCAGTGACATTATGGTCTCTATTATCATCATTAGTCCACACAACAGTGTCGCCTTCTTCGATCCTCAAAGTGGCAGGATTTAGACCAGATGGGGTTAATGAAATGGTTAGAGTTTCCCTTGAATCCCATGGAAAAGCATCGTCCCAAATTGGAGCTGTTAAGGTTATGTTTGTTGTAACTAAAGGATCCCAAGGGTGAGAATCCCACAAGTCCTCAATTCCGTCGTTATCGTCATCAGAATCAAAATAATCCTGATCGCCATCACCATCAAAATCACACGGCCAGGTAAACTGATCTATTCGGCCATCGTTATCGTCATCCTCATCATATGATCCCCTTCCACTACCATCTATATCCTCATCTGTTACTCCATCATTGTCGTGATCCATGGGGTTCTGATCAACTCTATATCCACTACCAACGGCACTACCTGTCCAGGGATGAACCGTAGACGGCTCTACATATCTGTCAGAAGATACATTCCAAGGGTCTGCCCCTTGTGAATAATCAATTGGTCCCTCAAGAATACCATCATTATCATCATCCCAATCATCTTCATCATCTATGCCATCGTTATCGTGATCGAATGGACCAGTTCCATAACATCCATCAAATAACTCTATCAAATCGCTGATTCCATCATTATCGTCATCTAAATCGTCTAAATCGTTTATTCCATCGTTATCGTGATCTTCAGTATTTGTTTCTTCAAGGAAGAAGCCATATCCAGGATTATTGAGTAAAACAGAAGGGTCGGAAATTTTTCCATACATTGAGGCGGGGTCATTCCATGTCGGATCCATGAAGGCTGGATGAGTATAGTCTGGCATCGCTGCAGGTAGGCCTTGAGTGGCTCCAGCAATTGGTCCGCTCTCTTGGTAGAATTGTTGATAGGGCGATCGTTCTACAACAACACTTTTCTCATTTCTTTCCGGCTCTATTGTGTCGAATTCCATGAAACTATACATTTGGGTACTCATTAACATCAAAGCCACCATTAGAATGGCTGGCCCACTTTTCTTCAACGAATCAGTATCATACCACGTATTGCTCTCTACTTTCATTCTGACCACCTAAGTACCTCTGCAAAATGATTTGACTTATCAACAAAACCCCTCGTATGTGCGTAAACGTATCACCAAAGCGTTCGAGTATCATTAGCCAACTCGTATTACTTCAATTTTTAATTTGATAAATTATGAATTATTAACTCCCTTGGTTTCAAAAGTGTTGAGATAATCGAACGTTTTGATGGAACCCATTAGATGGATGCTGAGGTCTAAAATCCACCGAGCAAAAGTAACGCAAGCGAATTTAAATTATATCGGTTCTATTTCAATTGACGAAGACCTTCTAGACGCTGCGGGTATTGCAGAGTGGGAGAAGGTTTCGGTTCTGGATGTGACAAATGGTTCGCGACTGGAAACTTATGCAATTAAGGCGCCAAGAGGTTCGGGTGAAATCTGTATTAATGGAGCAGCCGCACACTTAGTGAATCCCGGAGATTTAGTTATTTTATTGACCTTTCAGGGAATTGAAGAAACTAACGCTCATGAACCATGCATTGTTCACGTGGATGGAAACAACAAAGTCATTGATCTTACCACTAATGAGAATAATTTTTAATTCGGTCAAATTGAATTTTTGCAAGAAGGTAGTAAGATCTAACTAAGCACGATGATATGGCAGTCCTTTGATTATTGTTGAAGAGCGGTATAATTGCTCCAATAATACCACCGCAGCTAATTCGTGTGGAAGTGTAATTAATCCAAGAGATAGGGCATTCATACCTTTGCTATTTTCACCAAAACCACCTGGAGGACCCACGATTAGGTGTATGTCGTCAGTCGAAAGACGCCATTTTTTCATTTTCTCGGCGAAGCCGATTGAATCGAGCATTTCTCCTCTTTCTTCAAGTACAATCACGTTACTCTTCCCAGCCTTTTGTACAATTTTGGAAAGGTAGGTTTCTGGATCTGTTCGGATTCGATGTTCAGAAAGAGAGACGCCCTCGCTGGATAATCTATTTGCGTAATCCGATATTGCCATGTGAAATGCGGCATCTTTAGCCTTTCCATGTAGGTGCACAACTATACGCCCCATGTACATGGCGGGAGATTGACGCATCTTGATTTATTCGTAAGCATCAAGGGTAAGAGCATGTGCGTTCATATTGGATAACATGTCTTGGTGGCCATTCAAACGTAAGGATCGTACGTTCAAAGATGATCTTCACATCAGAGGCACAAGAATCTGGATTCAAGATCTGAGAGAGGTCTGCGAACGGCATTTTGATAATCCTATTGAAGGTCAACGTTTAGTACGAGAAATGCAAGTTGAATGGACTGATGCACATACTTCTGGAGACGTTAATGAGGCTCTTTTAGAGGGCCTAGATAGGCGTGCATTGAGGCTTTTGCGTGCTGACAATGATGAATGGTTAAAGTGGCTAGATGATGAAGATTTTTGGATGCCAGGGTGGCGTGAAGAAAATAAAGAGGAGGTAAACTAGATGGGATTGTTAGATTCTATTGATTTCTGGATTGGACTATTTATTGGGGTAGGTATTGTATCTCTCTATTATGCTAGACATCAGCCTTTTCCTGAGTATGGAAATACATTTGGATGGGTTAGTCTAATTGTTGGACTTATTTTTCTACTTGGCGAGAATGGGCCAAGGGACACTTCGGTATTCGCACCCTCAGTTACTGCATCGATAATAGGGGGTTTTTCGGTGATCTATG
The DNA here is from genome assembly GCA_002498725.1 of Euryarchaeota archaeon UBA23. Lineage (GTDB taxonomy): Archaea > Thermoplasmatota > Poseidoniia > Poseidoniales > Thalassarchaeaceae > MGIIb-O1. The sequence continues at coordinate 49,360 of DAIJ01000010.1, read as the reverse complement.
GAGTTAGAGAAATGGTGGTCACAAAACGTGATGTAATTGTTGCACCATTTGGGGGCGTCTTATTGAGCATAGGAGCAATGAGTATTCTTTCCGAGGCATGGATAGAAATGAATAGAGTTGATCAGATTGTATCATTCATATTGGTATCAATTGTAATCGGTATGGAAATCTATCTTGCCTTCCGAGGTCTCGTGATTGGAGTACAAGGAATTACTTGGTCTAAATCGGGGCTTAGACAAGTAAATCGTGGACTGCTTGAAGGGCCGCATGGCGCCATTTCGCACTTTGAGAGATCGTGGGACATGGAAGACCAATGGATAAACGCAATGAGTCATGCTGCCTTGGCTCTAATTTATCAATATCTGAAAAAATCAGATAATTACAAGGAACATGTTAATGAATTGGAAGCTATTGGTGGTTGGGGTGCTGTAGATGATGCTTGGATTGAAGCAATAAAAAATGCATTAGATCGTCTTAATCATTCAAACATCACTACGGACGATTGAAAGAGAATGAATAATCGGGGTAGTAATATGGTTCGCATCACAAAGGTACATACAGGTGGCGGAGATGGTGGTGAAACCTCTCTTGTAGATGGTACCCGCGTAGGAAAGGAGCATCCGAGAGTATCGATCTACGGAACTATAGATGAGGCTAATTCAGCACTTGGTATTGTCCGTTCGGAGATAAATAATAGATCCATTAAGCCAGAAGGAATTAATTCTCGTCTTATTGAGGCCGATAGAATGCTCGATATAATCCAACAGGAATTATTCGATGTTGGTGCTGAGTGCGCATGCCCACCTGGAGGCATCCCTGAACAGATGTCAATAATCGGAGTTGATGCTGGTGATCGATTGATTCGGGAGATGGATTACATGTTAGAAGATCTAGAACCTCTCTCTTCATTCATACTTCCAACAGGAAATCCTGTTGTTGCTCATTTACACATGGCTAGAACTATTGTTCGAAGGGCAGAGAGAGAAGCATGCTCTCTTCGTGAAGAGGTTCGGCCTGAGGTAATCAGCTACCTCAACAGACTCTCAGACCACTGTTTTGTCCTCTCTCGCTGGCTTACCGGAGATGAAGGTGAAACTCTTTGGACTCCATTAGGTAAGCGTGGTAATTGATCTTATGTCTTTGTTGGATAAATACGCAAGAGCGCATATTCCAGAGGTAAGCTGTTGGTCGGAACTAAGTGAAAAACAAAAGTGGATTTTGAGGGTCAAGATGGTGACGATGGATTTCATTGGTATTCTATTAGTTGTAGGCATTTTTGCATCCATTATTTGAATCATTTAGTGGCTTAATTGGATTGTCTATTCCATCTTTTGCAGGTACTTTCGGGCGGAGTGAAGCAATTCTCTTTCTTGATCGAATGTTAGCATCTCTTTTGCTTCCTCAAAATTTAACCAGAGATAGTTTGTATGTTCATGAGATAATTTTACCTTTAATTCATCTGTTGATGCAATATACCAGTAAACTTGCTTTTGAATTTCTTTTCCTTTATGCGAAAAACTGTATTCTGTTCTTTTTTGCCAGCCTGAATTTATGTTTATATTTCCTATTCCAGTTTCTTCCAATAACTCACGTCTTGCTGTATCATGATGATCTTCATCGCCCTCAACATGGCCTTTTGGAAAAGACCAGTGTCCCTGTGGGTATTGTAGCAAAAGAATACTGTCATAGTTGAGGAGAATGAATCCGCAGGAGGTCTCCATGTATCTAGAAATAAAACACACATATTTCGATTCTTCTTAACAACGATCACAATTCTGATTGGATTAGGTTTAGGAATTAATCAAATGTGAGAGGCCTCGGATGACATCGATGGCGCACCCCGCGTTGAGGCTGGAGATTAACAAAATCCTAACTGATTCCGACTTAGATGGAGTGGTTACTGCTGCTATTTTGAGAAGGTGGTGGCCAGATTGTGAAATCATTTTTGGACATCCAGGTGCTTTACGTGCAGGGATGTTTGATCAAATAATAGATAGGAATACTGCAGTGTGTGATTTGCCAATGCATGAAAAATGCGGATTAAGTATTGATCATCATCAATCAAATGAGCCTATTGGTGTACAAAGTAGAGATATGGTTGTTGTCTGGAGGAACACTCCTTCGGCTGCAAGAATTGCGTTCGATCTAGTAAGAGAAGTTGTTGACCTAGATGATATGAAAGATTTGATGGAGTGGGTGGATAAGTTAGATGGAGGTTCTGTGTCTAAAGAAGAATATCTCTCTGATAATTCAATTATTTGGCTTGGGAGAGTGATTGGGGGGGATGACAATATTAGCCTCTACATTGCTGAGGCGCTAGCCAAGGGCGAATCTGTCGAAAGTATCCTATCTAGTGAATTAGTTCGTGATATATTGAAAACTAAAAAAGAAAAAATTAATTCAACTGATGTACTCATAAAAGATAATTTGAAAATAATAAATCGGCTTGCTATAGTTCGTTTAGAAAACTTGGGAGTTCGATCTAACGGATATAGAATAACTGCTCTTGCTGGAGAGGATTGTGATGCTTGTATTGTAATTCACGGTGACGTCGGAGTTGATTTTGGTGATCCTGATGGTTACCCAGTTTCTGCTTCTTTTTACACTAATTCATTCCTTCATAGAAATGGAGGCGTTTTTGATTTGACTAAACTAGCAACGCGTTTTGATAAAGATGGAGGGGGGCATGCTAATGCTTGTGGCTGTAGAATTAAACCAATTTCTGAAGGAGGAGTTGTTAGACATAACGTTATTCATTCAGATATTGACGAAAATCTGCGAATTTGGATAGATATGTGGGTAAATAAATAGAATTAAGATATTAACTCAAGGAGCCATAAAAAACCTAAAAAGGCATGTAGAATGATTATTATCATTATAATTTCATATTTACTATTGGATTTCCTTTCTTCCTTTATTGGAATATCTCTAGGTTTTGTTAATTTGTTACTATCACGATATTTGAAATAAGACAATAATAGCAATCCTATGATACCTCCTCCGGCATGTAAGGATCCAACGCCACTTGGAAATATTGATTGGATTATTTCAACGTCCTCGTTACGTAAACTGTAGACGATGTTTGCGATAAAACCAGTTATTACAAGTATCCAAGCAATTCTATATGTTGTATTTCTAAAATCTTCAGAACTCAGTCCCGATGATTTATTTTGTATTTCATTTGAAACGGAGTTTGATTGATTTTTACCACGACGGCGAATAATCCACATGATTGCGAATATAGCCACTATCGGATGGAGAGAAAGTATGACCAAGTCGATAGGATTCACGGGCAACCGTGAGGGTTTAGGCTCTTGAGTACTCTCTATAACGTCTTGCATTGCAAGGCGATGTCTTGATGTATTGAAGTAGAGGGCGATGGTTCCCGGAGTGGAGTCATTGGAGGACTATCTGCTAGAGTGTATCGATCGCCTTCAGAGGGCGGGAGACGACGAAGGCCGAAGAAAGAGAGAATTACAGAGACCGAAAGCATGGTCACTTCTAAGCATTGAATGGAAGGCTTTGGCAATGCTAGCAGCAACAAATGCATCACCTAAATCAATCGAAAAATCTGAAAAAAATAATCGCAGTCATAGAGCAAGAATTGGAAGAAGAGGAGGGAGGGGGGCAAACTTCAGTCTTGAAGATCGTATAGAACATCCACAAAACGTAATTGATAACCCCAAGAGTTCTGCACCATACAGACTGGCCGTACTTATTGCACAAAAAAGTCGAATGGAACAAAGTTGGAATGAGGATTGGGATGAGACTCTAACTCTTTTGCGTGAAGAATGTGAAGATGGTATTCACCCTGTGTGGGAAAGAATGGCTAGAGAGGCTCCAATTATTGCTGAACTAGGAAGATTTCCTTCAATAAATTCCAACCGTTTGGAAGAAGGCTCATTGGAGTGGTTTGAATTTACTAAATTTGATCCTCAAAATTCTTCTGCACTACTAGAGTGGTTAGAATCTTGTCCATTGAAGTTAGATCAACACCAGGCACACTCTCTACAACGTATAGTTAGAGATTTACGGTCAGGAAAGCCCCGACCCAAACAATGGAAAAAATGGATGAATCCTTCTTTGACTAATATGAAAGAGGATTTTGCAATGTTGGAAGGCATGCTGCTTTCAGCGACCTCAGACAAAAAGGCAGCAGATGTTTTTTCCAATATAGCTAAGGGAAAAACAAAGCTTGCGAAAATTGGTAAGGCGCAGTTGGATTTAATCACACTTAGAGAAGATAATGTTTCTAATTGGTCCGAATTAATAACTATTGAAGATACCAATCCTCTTAGTCAAACAATATTGTTTGAGGCTTGGTTGCGTTATCAAACAAATAATAATCTCGAAATAGATGAATTAGTTTCTGGTTATGAATTACTAATTAATGCTGGAATTAATGTTAAACAAGAATTATTATGGGACCTCATATCTGGTTTACTCGAATTTGAAGATTTAACAAATATAGGAAGATATACTTCTAACATTGTTATAGAAAATTCCGATCAAATGTCGCTTGCGATTAATGTTGTGAAAAAAAATAATGATAAAAATCTTCTAGAGAAAATCCTAAACACCTTGGAAAAATCAAATCCAGATATTGTGCTTGAGGCTATGCAAGATAAAAAAAATCCATTGTTAATTCGAAAAAGAGCCGCTAGGATATTATCTCAAAAAAATTATCACGAAATTGATGAGATACTAGATATATTCACTCAATCATCAGATATTGAGGGTCTCAAAAGATACTTGCTTGCTGACAACAGTATCTCTACTAAATATCCTCAAAGGGCTCTTCTAGTATGGCATTTGGTACCGGCTAGTAATGCAATTGATGACATAGATTCTCTTGATGAAATTCGACGATTAGCGATAAATTCTCTGACGGATTCGAAACTTGATTCGGCAATGACTGAGGCTTCGATTTCTCTAATTGCACTCATGAGTGGTGTTCCTTCTTCAATGGATGCGGTCCATGAAAAATTAGATTCTGACGGTGTTTTGGCGTTGAACGAAGTTCGGAGGGCATTATCTGTAGATGGAGATGGAGTAGTTAAGGAAGCAAAAATTGAAAGATTAAAACAATCTGTTTCAGATGCTGAACTAACTCTTCTCGAAAATGATTTATTCTCTGCCTTGGTCACTTCTTTATTACTAAATCGTGCTACTATGGATTTGAATTTAAAGAGAAACGATAGGGCATTGGAAAGTCTTAGAATCTTATGTTCGGAACCAAATGTTACAATGAGTACTATCCGTAATACAAGTGATTTAGTTCTAGAACATGAAATTGCAATACCTGAATTAGAATTGTGGTATCGAGTTAATCAGAATGGATCCGCTGAACATCAAATTGTAAGAGCAATGTTGTCGATTTCTAAGGATGATAGAATTAATGCTGCTAGAGCTTATAGAGATGCTGCAATGAAAGCAAAACACGACTTTGAGAAGTCATCATTGTTACTAAGAAAATCGTTAATCGAATTCGCACATGCTGGAGGTTGGAAAGAGGCTGTAAACTTGATTGATTTACATTCAGAACTTACAGCCTCAATCACTTCGAGGTTTCAGTTGTATCTGAGAACTTGTGCGGATGCGGATGCCGGTAAGAACGAAATTGCTACTCAAAGAATTATCGAATATATTACAGAAAGAGAACCTGGAGAAAGTCCTGTTGGGAAAATAGATCAGGATGCTATAAAAAGACGGATTGAAATGCTTGATAGGGCGATGAGTTATGCTGCAGATCATAGATTGCCTGAAGAGCCATTTCGTGGAAGGGTTAGAGCCGCAAGAATGATGTTACGGAAAAGTGAGAGTAGTAGAAGAAACGAGTTGGAAGGTAGATTTCTTCTTGAAATGGAAAAGAGGGATGTTCTCGAAATCACTCTAATTGCTGAAGAAGTGGCTGAAATTTCTCCGATTAGGGGCTTGAGGATGTTCGAGATAGCAATTGATTCTGACAATTTCAATCCTAATCAAATAAAGGCCTTGATTAGAAGTCAAAAAGCAATGTTTAGACGTCATAATAATACAATTCCAATAAAGCAACGTCGTGCGTTAAGAAATATATCTCTGAAACCTTTGGTTGTAATAGACACTAACATTTTGATCGATGCATTAAAAGATGATTTATTGAGTCAAATTTCACAAGATAGCATTGGTGTTTTTGACTGGTCAATTGAACGCACTTTTGTATGGACGCTAAAACGTCGTTGCGAAGAAGGTCTTGTTCAGTTACATATTCCTGAAATTACGAAAGCAGAATTCCTTAATCGTGCAAAATCACCAGATGTCGCTCTTTCTCTATTCGATGACGTCTATATCAATCATGAAATTTGGAACAATACAATAACAGATGGGTTGCTTAAGGAAAGAGTTTTGAAAATACTCAAAACATTTGATAATAGTAGTTTAAAAAACCCTATTGGAGAAGGAGGAAAATTAATGATTCATTCATTCCTTATTAGACACAAGGATATATTCTCTAAAATAACTGAGGCTAAAATGCTGGCTCGGGATAATATACCTGAAAGAACAAGCTTAGATGGGAATGAGATATATCCAGAAAATGGAGATATAGAATTAATGAATGACTGTTATATTCATGCCAATTCTACTATTCCGGATATAGGATCTGTTCTTGTAGCATCTAGAGATTCTGACTTTATGTTGATTAGTAGGGCGCTACAAGATAGTTTTGGATTTGGAGTAATTTCCAATGCTCAACAACTTAACAGCAAAGTCCTATGAATTTAAGATTGTATAGAATCTCCTAGTCTTCGCATTATTGTTGTCGCCGACTCTACGCTATTTATCGTCTCTACACTCTTTCCTGCAGACCACAAATCCTTAGATGATTTTTTCTTTCCTCTAGCGAATGCTCGCATTCTCCAAAATGAAATTCCTGTAATCAATACTCTAGTTCTGTGCTTGAATCGGCTATTGAGGAGGCTTCTTATTAGCCAATTACTGTGTTTTTTTGACTCTTCTGAACCTATGATGGCAATTGGGACTCCTGTTAACTTAGTTGTCCAAGTAATATCGTCTTCTTTTGCTTCAATTATAGCAACCTTGTAGTCCTGGGGTGTACTACATTCATCCGTTGCTATGAATCTAGTGCCCATTTGAACTCCATCATAACCTAAATTTAATGCTGCATTCAATTCTTTTTCACTGCCTATTCCGCCCGCACAAATCAGAGGCAATCCTAAGTCTGAAAGATCCTCGTACATTTCTTCCATAGACATTTGACCAAGGTGTCCTCCGGCTCTATCATTTACACATATTAAACCATCAACTCCACATTCAATTCCCTTTTCTGCATGGAATCTATTGGTAACATCATGGTAGACAACCCCTCCTTTGGAATGAACCCTCTCGCATACCCAGTCTGGCTTACCCAAAGATGTTACAAAGAAGCGAATGCCTTCGTCCAAGGCAATATCGATCCAATCCGACATTCTCTGGATATATTTTTCACTTCCTTTCTCAATTAATGCATTAAATCCTATTGGCTTATCTGTTAGTTTTCTTATATCGGAGATAGCTGATCTTAGGCCCTCTTTAGTATTTGGTTTGTCATAACCATGCACCATGGTAGCCGACACTGGTTGCACAATAGCTATTCCTCCTCCTTCTGAAGCGGCCGCAATAAGTTCTGGATTTGAACAGGGATACATGGCTCCACAAATTATTGGATATTCAATATCCGCATGCTCCGTTAGTCGAGTTCTAATCATTTTTCCCACTCGCTGCTAATGATGCGAAAATTCCATTTAAAGATCCATTCGGATACGATTTCGCCTGAGATGTCCTTTCCTACAACGAAAAAATCTCTCTCTACCGATTCTCCTGTATTTGCACTCTCTTCAATGGCCATGCGGGCCGCCTCTATATCATTACAAGTGAATGTTATTCTTCCCTTGGCTCTCTTAATGAATTTAGCCTCTGTACTAACAACGAACATCCTGAGTTTTTCAGACATTGCCCTCGAGATTGCAAAAGGTACTGCCCCGGTTGCTAATTCGGCCCCCATTCCCTGAACAGCCCAATACATAGTCTTGAATGGATTCTGTGTACGCCAGCCCCCTGGAAGTGAAGTCACACAGGATTCTTGATCTAGTCTATCTATACGGAGTCCAGCGAACCAAGCGGCGGGCATTGACATTGCTGCAAACATTCTGAATTTAATTCGGCTTTTCAAAACCTTGAATTCGGAGTTTAATTTCTCCTCATCTATTGACATGACTTCACTCCGCTAATGAATTAACTAACAAACAATATTTCTTCATCGCATCTAACTGACTAGTACCTGAAATACTATTCCAAGCCTTCCACTTTGCTCTTTGTTTAAGGCTACCTCTAGCCTTTCCTTCACAGTCTCCTTCGGTGGCCTGCTTGAATAATGCATACAAGTTCAATAGTTGTTCATTAGTCGGTTTGGTTTGTAGATCCCAGACCTTCTTGCAAGCGCGCTTAAATCTCATCCTTAGAGACTGACTTGCTTCCTTTGACATTACATCATCTCCACTGGATAGTCCATGAGATTTTTGTATCCTGACTGTATTCTGGCCGCCAGTCCTGCTGTCTCTGGAAATATTCTCTTGAAGAAATATCTAGCACTAGCAATCTTTGCGTCATAGAAAGGATCTCCGCTCTTTTCAAGACTAATTTTCGCCATTTTAGCCCACATGTACCCAAGAAGTACGTTACCAAAATAACGACAGTAATCCGTTGCTCCTGCGGCTAGAAAATGTGGATTAGCCTGTCCCTCGGCTATCATTAACAAAGTCAATTGTTGTAGACCTCGGACGCCTTGATGTAATGGTTTGTTGAATTCCTCCATCTCAGGTATTGTTCTGTTATTCTCAATAAATTCTGTAAGAGGCCACATTAGATACCGTAGGTTTTTACCCATATTATGTGTGATCTTTCTACCTGCTAAGTCGAGGGCTTGAATCCCATTTGTCCCTTCCCAAATCTTCGATATCCTAACGTCCCTATAGAATTGCTCTACCCCATATTCCGTGCAATATCCTGCCCCCCCCATCACTTGCATGCATGTATTAACTGACTCGCAGCCAAGATCTGTGAAGTGTGCCTTTACAATAGGAGTAAACAATGCAACTAATGCTTCGGCCATCTCGGCCTCCTCAATGTCTTCACTATGCATTTGATCAAGGAGAATCCCTGTCCAAGCCGCGAGGGCTCTGCTGCCCTCTGTGTTTACTTTTGCTTCAAGCAACATCCTTCGGACATCAGGATGAACAAGTATGTTGTCTGCGCTCTCATTGGGCTCTTGTGGTCCTTTCAGATCACGTCCTTGTCTCCTTTCCTTTGCCCATGCCAAGGAGTTTTGATAAGCTATCTCTGCAAGGCCAATACCCATCATTCCTGTAGCAAGACGTTCTCTGTTCATCATCTGAAACATCAATGGCATCCCATTGTGCAAATCTCCGACTCTCCAGCCTATACTTTCGTCGAAATTCATAACACAAGTTGGGGAGGCATGGATTCCCATTTTTTCCTCGCTACCTGAGCAAGTAACTCCATTATCGTCTGACATGAGGTTTTCAGAGAGGTCTTTGACGCCTCCAGATACCCAGTCAGATGGAAGGAATTTTGGAACCAAGAATAACGATATCCCCTTGGTCCCCTCTGGTGCCCCCGGCGTCTTGGCTAGAACTAAGTGAATGATGTTCTCAGTCATATCATGCTCGCCATATGTAATGAAAATCTTGGTTCCAGTGATTCTGTATGATCCATCATCCTGTGGAATTGCCTTGGTTGTGATTATTCCTAAATCTGTGCCGGCATGAGGCTCTGTAAGACACATCGTTCCGGCCCATTTGCCTGTAGCAAGATTAGTAGCGAAGTAATCAATCAATTCTTTACTTCCGTGCTCAACTAGTACTTCATAAACTCCTATAGACAGAGCAGGCAGTACACTCATTGCCATGTTTGTAGAAGTTCCTATCTCTGCCCATGTGACTGCAGAAAAGAATATTGGAACCCCCATTCCTCCATGCTCTTGTTTACAGGAAGTTGAAAGCCATCCAGCTTCTATGCTTTCGGAATATGCTGACTTAAATTCTTCTGGCATCTTAATCTTACCATCATCATAATCCAAACCCTTCTTATCTCCTAACTGATTTATTGGAAGCCAGACTTCCTTTGCATGCTCGCCCCAACCCTCTGTTAACATTGAAAGAAAGTCATTGTCAAAATCATATCCTAATTTTTGTACTATTGGAATAACATCGAACATTTCATTGAACAAGAATTCATAATCCCTGATTGGTGCGTTGTACTCTACCACTTTATCACCTCAATTTCTCAATGGCTTGCCGGTCTCAAGCATATGCTGCATTCTATCAAGAGTCCCTGTGTCACGTGCGAGTCTTGCAATCGCAGACTTTTCCAAGGAGAGTATTTCTTCCTCGTCAACTTTCCTCGTAATATCAGTATCTCCTCCTGAAAGTATCTCAGCCAAGGCAGTAGCAACAACCACATCATGAGGAGTTGCCATACCCGAAAGCACCAGATCATTTAGAGCCAATTTTAGAGCCAACATTCCTGAAGAGCCCGGAAGAAAATAACTCCTTGGCTCTGGGGGTTGATACCCATCTGAGAGTTCAATTACCCTAGATTTTGCATCTGCTAGAAGTCTGTCTCTATTCATTGAAATTCGATCTTTTGGACCTATGAAACCCATAGATTTCGCCTGTTCGGCCGACTTTGCAACCTGGGCTGTCCCTATGTATTCGAATGCCTTCATCACCGATCCCATCGGACCTTCGCTGACTAACCTGAATTCATTGAGTCTCCCTAGAAGTTCCTTACATCCACCCCACGCTGGTATTATCCCAACTCCAACCTCAACTAAGCCAACGTACGATTCTGAGTGAGCTTGGACTGCATCACAATGCATTAGCACCTCGGCGCCTCCGCCTAAACACATGCCTGCTGAAGCAGCAACCACGGGAATCTCAGAGTACTTAATCGTCTGATACGTATCTTGCCCGAGTGTAATGAAGTCCTCTAGATCCTTCCATGCTGCGAGATTTGCGGCGAATAAAGCCAATCCTAGATTGGCTCCTGCGCAGAAGTTAGAGGAGTCGTTACCAATGACTATTCCTTTCATTCCTTTTGACTCAGCCATATCAACTGCATTGAGAAGCATTTCCATATTCATCGGATCCATTGCGTTCATTTTGGTGTGGTACTCTACCAGAAGAACATCATCTCCCATATCCCAAATGCTAGCCGAACCGTTTCTCTTTAGTGGCTTTCCTCGCCTCTTCAGATCGGATACATTAAGAAATTCTTCTGGTCTTTCCACGACTATCATTTTTCCATTTGGTGACAATCTTGTTATTTCACCATTCTCTATTCCATAGAATGATCCTTTCTCAGCTGCTAATGAAAGGAATTGAGGGACCTCTCTTCCAGTGGCTAATAGCCTCTCAACCATAGAAGATACACCGATTGAGTCCATCATCTCAAATGGTCCTCTTTTCCAGTTATATCCTACTTTCATGGCCCCATCAATTGAATAAATATCCTCACTAACTTCAGGGACTATGTGGGCTGCGTAGGAAAGAGAATCTAAGAGGACGTCTGATACGAATCTTGCTCCCTGATCATCGCAATCCATTAGAGAAGAGAGACCTCTCTTACCCATCTTAGCAGATGGAAATGCTGCCCTTTTATTGGCTAAACCATACTCTCCTGTCAATAAATTTCTAGCCTCTTTGACCTTCTTCTCGCCTTCGCGATTTAATCTGTAAAAACCACCCTTGCCCTTCCTACCAGTATATCCCTCCTGAATCATCGCCGTGACAATTTCTTCTCCTGCGCCTGCTATCTGATGAAACGGGTCATCGCCTGAAAGATGGTAAAGTAGACTCTCCGTTACATGTGGAATAAGGTCGATTCCCACCAAGTCCATTAACGCAAAGACAGCTGTCTTTGGGAGACCAATTGGACGCCCTAACATCGCATCGGCTTGCTCTATAGAGAATCCATGGTCTAGAGTTGCTTTGAATGCCCTTTGGATGAAATATACTCCAAGTCTATTGCCAATGAATCCTGGTCTATCATTACACATAGTCACTCTCTTTCCCAAATTGATATCTGCGAATCTACAGAATCTATCAACTACTTCTGGGTCTACCTCTGGACCTGTTACAATTTCCAGAAGGGGTAGATATCTTGGGGGGTTGAAGAAGTGTGTAATTAGGAATCTAGATGATATGTCACTAGATAATTGAGAAATGAGTTCTGATCTGGGAAGGGTCGAAGTGTTAGATGAAAGTATGGTTTGAGGGCCAATATGTTTGGATATTTTGGAGTAAAGTTCCTTCTTAATATCGAGATTCTCAATTATTACCTCTATTACCCAATCGAAGTCATTTAATTGGGCCAAGTCGTCTTCTATGTTACCTGGAGTTATTCGATTTGCATTTCGTTTGTGCATTAGCATCTCAGGATTAGATTTGTGCATCTTTCGGATAGCATCTCTGGCTAGTGAATTCCTATCTTCCGAATCTTTTGGAACGAGGTCAAGTAGAAGAACTTCACAACCCGCATTCGCACAATGCGCTGCAATTCCCGCACCCATTATACCACTACCAATAACTGCTACTTTTTCTATAACAGAAGATGGTGAAAGTTCCTGCGACATTTCTTTTCCTCATTCATATTTTTCAAGAATAGTGGCTATTCCTTGGCCGCCACCTATGCACATTGTCGCAAGGGCTTTCTTACCCTCATTGCGGTGAAGTAAGCTGGCGGCTTTGCCCGTAATTCGAGCCCCACTAGCGCCTAAGGGATGTCCCAATGCAATGGCTCCACCGTCAACATTGACCTTGGATAAATCAAGACCAAGTTCTTCAATTACTGCAAGAGATTGGGCTGCAAATGCTTCATTCAATTCTATTATGTCAATTTCTTCGATTGAAATTCCGGCCCTTTCTATTGCTTTTTTAGTTGCGGAGACGGGACCTATTCCCATAATTTCAGGTGGGCACCCGGTGACTGCTGCTGACAATATTTTTGCAAGCGGTTTTATTCCATTCTGTTTTGCGAATTCTTCACTACAAACAAGAACGAATGCTGCTCCATCAGTTAGTGGTGAAGAGGTACCCGCAGTTACTGTGCCTTTGGCATCAAAAACTGGCCTTAATTTAGCCAATTCCTCGGCGTTGGTATTAGGTCTAATGCAAGTATCCTTGTTTACTGTGCCATCAGTTGTTTCAATACTTATTATTTCTTCATTTAGTAGCCCTTCATTAGAAGCACGGTAGGCACGATTCTGACTCTCGATTGCAAATTCCTCTTGAGATTCGCGGTCAATCCCATACTTAACCGCAAGGTTTTCTGCTGTAACTCCCATAGACGTAAATGCCTCTGGCGAAATTTCTGACAATCTTGGATTGGGCATAGGGTTGAATCCAGTCATAGGTATTCTCGACATTGATTCAATTCCTCCAGCAATAAATGCGTGCCCTGAGCCCATTGCAATGCGACCTGCTGCATCATGTATTGCCTGCATACTTGAACCACAAAATCGATTTATTGTAACGCCTGGAACTGTCTCAGGCAAATCGCTCAAGAAAGTTATTATTCTGGCGATATTGTATCCTTGCTCAGCCTCCGGAAATGCTGTTCCCACAATTATGTCATCGATAAGAGAGGGGTCTATGTCCAATTTTTCCAACAAACCATTTACTACCATTGCAGCTATATCGTCCGGCCTTGTTCTTGCCAACTCTCCTTTTCTCGCAGGTGTAAAAGGGGATCTTGCATATCCGGCTATTAGAGACATACAGATACCAACACTCGGTGCAATAATTAAACCGTGAAGTGATAAAATATACAACTACTACAAAAAAATACATTCGGTGTAATTTTTTACACCGGCGCAATAGTCCTTTTAGTGACATTTTGAAGAAAAAATGAATTATTTTCTCCAAACCGATCTAAACCGAATAGTCGTTGGTTCATCTGATGATAAATTGCCTTCTACAAAATCCACAGGTTGTAAAGAATTACCTATTGAATCAATAAATGAACGGCTTAGGGGCCAAGGAGGGCCATCAATATATTCTTCTTTTTCGCTCAACCTTCCGATGCAAACAAGATGTCCTTTCTTTTTGACAAGTGGGGCCAACTTGGGTGCCGCAATAATTCGGATTGGTTCCGGAATTGCTTGAAGAATATGTACTTCAACTACTAAATCAAAAGAGTTTTTCCAGTCATTTGGGAGATTAAGTAAATCTGCTACCATCCATTTAATGTCCTCATTTGGGTGATTTTTCTTCGCCCATTCGACTGCTGATTTGGATATGTCAAATGCGGTTACCTCCCATCCCTCTCTGCAAAGATATGCTGCATCTTCGCCAAGACCACAGCCAACAACTAAGGCACTACCTCTGGATTTGATTTGTAAATTCCATTCAACAAGAAAACGATGTGGAGCACCATCTGACCAAGGAATCCAATATTGATTACCGGCTGCATTGGAGTATAATTTCTCAAACCAATCAAGACGATTTTCTCCAATTTCATCTATGATTTTCATAGCATTCTGGCGTACCTCGTCCATATCTAATCAACATCACATATGAGATATGATAGCATCTCCGAAAGAAGAGCAAGACAATAGTGTTGCATCATTCATTAATCTTTCAAAATCATAGGTTACTGTTTTAGCCGAGATAGCGCCTTCCATTCCCTTTACGATTAGATCTGCAGCCTCACTCCATCCCATATGCCTCAACATCATTTCAGCAGATAGAATTAGGCTGCCAGGATTGACTTTATTCATCCCCGTATATTTTGGAGCCGTGCCGTGAGTTGCTTCGAAAATTGCAATTCCTGTGTCATAATTGATATTTGCACCGGGGGCTATTCCAATCCCACCAACCTGGGCTGCAAGAGCATCTGAAATATAATCTCCATTCAAATTCATTGTTGTCAAAACATCATATTCACTTGGACGAGTTAGTACCTGTTGTAACATCGCATCGGCGATTACATCCTTGATTACAATCTGATTCCCTGTTTTTGGGTTAATTAGTGAACACCAAGGTCCTCCATCTAACTCTACTGCTCCAAATTCTTCCTTCGCTAATTGATAACCCCAGTCGCGAAATCCTCCCTCTGTGAATTTCATGATGTTGCCCTTGTGAACAAGTGTAACAGAATCTTTGTTGTTATCTATTGCATATTGGATTGCTGAACGAACTATTCGTGCTGTTCCTTCTATGCTGACTGGTTTAATCCCAATTCCTGATGTTTTTGGAAATCTAATCTTTGTAACGCCCATCTCATTTTGAAGAAAGCTAATTACTTTCTGAACTTCTTTACTACCAGACTCCCATTCGATCCCTGCATATACATCCTCACTATTTTCTCTAAATATAATCATGTCTACGTCTGCAGGATTACGAACTGGACTAGGTGTTCCTGAGTACCATCGAACTGGCCTTACACAAGCAAATAAATCCAGTTTCTGACGAAGGGCCACATTGAGGCTACGTATACCTCCTCCAACCGGAGTGGTAAGTGGCCCCTTAATTGATATTAGTCCAGAACGCATGCATTCTAATGTTTCTTCAGGCAGCCATTCTCCTGTCTTATCAAATGCTTTCTGTCCAGCTAGAACTTCTCTCCAATGTATTCTACATGAATCAGAATAGGCCTTTTCAACTGCAGAATTGACTACATCAATCATAACTGGTGTTATGTCGATGCCAATTCCGTCGCCTTCAATATAGTGAATGATCGGCTCTTTAGGAACTTTAAGTAACCCTTCAGTTATTGTAATTGGTTGGCCCTCGGTCATGTTCCTCACCAACTCCACCTAGCACTTATTCATGAAGCCAACCCTTCAAGCGTGAGACCTAGACTCATCGAATCATGAACGGTGAGGTGCGATGGACGAAGGTTGATGGTTTCGTTGGTACTACTGCAAGTGGTAAGAGGTTTGACATCTATGGAGAGTCTGCGCCAAGTCCGATGGAAATGGTTCTACATGGGCATGCGGCTTGCTCATTGATAGACATCATTGGTGGTCTAAAACATAGGACTGAAAATATTGAATATGTAACAGTAGATATTGAAGCAGAAAGGGCTGCGGATGCACCTCGTGTTTTTACCCACATCAATATGAAGTACATTGTGAAAGGCGATGTACCGGAAAATTTGGTTAGAAGATTAATTGAAAGTAGTCATGAAAAATATTGTAGCGTAGGTATTATGATTACTCGTTCTGGAGTTTCACTTGATTGGAGTTTAGAAATATTTTCTTGACTTAGTGAAATAATAACACCAAGGGTATTTTTGAAAAAAGAAAAAAAATATTGATTGTTGTCTAAATCAAGTCACTTTATCCTCAATCATTAAACACCCTCCTTGAGCACAACCGAATCCTTCGCGCAAGGGAAGTATCCGAATCGGGGCCAAAATGAATACAAGGGAAGTGAATTTATGCAGACTAGAACCAAAGACAAAACTGCGGGAGGAGAATCAATTGAAGCGGAAAATGGTCTTGTTATAGAGCGTCGATTCACAACTGCTGGTGCTGACCCTTTTGATCAGTTTGAATGGATCACAATGGATGTTGAGATTAGGAATCCAGATGGTTCAATGGCGGATTCTATTGACGGAGTGAAAATGCCTTCTGGTTTTTCTGGTGTCCCAGGGACAGTGTGTGCTCAAAAGTATCTTCGAAAGGCTGGAGTCCCTGCTGCTCTTCGGAGAGTATCTGAGGATGATGTTCCTGTTTGGTTGCAGAAATGTGAACCAGATCACGAAAAATTACAAACAATGCCTGTAGAGGAAAGATATGTTGGTGAAACTGATGGACGCGAATTATTTCGTCGGTTAGCTGGAACTTGGACCTATTGGGGATACAAACACAACTACTTCGCTAGTGAAAATGATGCTCGTGCATTCTTCGATGAAATGTGTTACCTAATAGCCAGTCAACGTTCTGCTCCAAATAGCCCACAATGGTTCAATACTGGACTGAATTGGGCATATGGAATAGAAGGTCCCGCTCAAGGTCATCACTATGTGGATGCGGTTACTGGAGAACTTCGTCTCTCGGAAGATGCTTACACGCACCCACAGCCTCATGCTTGTTTTATACAATCTGTTAGCGATTCGCTTGTGGGTGGCTCTGATTCTATTATGGGATTATGGAACAGAGAAGCCTTGCTTTTCAAATATGGATCTGGGACTGGATCGAACTTCTCAAGAATTAGAGGTGCTGGCGAGCCGCTGTCTGGAGGTGGGACTTCCAGTGGTCTTCTTTCTTTCCTAAAAATTGGTGACAGGGCTGCTGGAGCTATCAAGTCGGGTGGAACAACCCGGAGGGCAGCAAAAATGGTTACTCTGGACTTAGATCATCCAGATATTGAAGAATACATTGATTGGAAAACCACAGAGGAAGAAAAAGTCTCAGCGCTTGTAATAGGTAGCAATATACTACAAAAACATGCTAATGCTCTAATGGAAGCAATATGGAGTTCTGATGATGACTTGGAGAGATTCGATCAAAACAAAAATTCCGCTCTAAAAAAGTCTATGATTAGAGCAATAAGAGATAGCGTCCCTCAACCACATATTCAGAGAATCGTAGATTTAGCAAAACAAGGATACAAGGGACTGGAGTTTGAAATTCTAGATACCGACTGGCAAGGAGAGGCTTACGCATCTGTTTCCGGTCAAAATAGTAACAATTCAGTTAGAGTTCCTAATGCATTTATGGATGCTGTCGAAAACGGAGATGAATGGGGGCTCTATTGGAGAACCGAGTTGGAAAAAGCCGAGAAGGAAGGGAGAGAGCCCGAACCTTGTCGGTCTGTTGACGCTCGTGGGCTATGGGATAAAGTTGCATACACTGCATGGGCTTGCGCTGATCCTGGTGTGCAATTTGACACTACCATCAATGAATGGCATACCTGTCCAGAATCGGGTAGGATAAATGGATCAAATCCTTGCTCTGAGTACATGTTCCTTGACGATACAGCATGTAATCTTGCGAGTATCAATCTGCTCCATTACTATGATAAAAACACGCATGAATTTCAAATTGAAGATTTCAAGCATAGTGTTAGACTTTGGACTGCCACTCTTGAGATCAGTGTGCTGATGGCTCAATTCCCTTCTGAGGCTATTGCGAGAGGGTCTTATGAATACAGAACACTTGGTCTTGGATATTGTAATATCGGATCGCTTCTTACTCATATGGGAATACCCTATGACGATGAGCGCGCTTTTGCAATATGTGGCGCTATAACATCAATAATGTGTGGAGAATCTTATGCTACCAGTGCCGAAATGGCCTCTTTCTTGGGGCCGTTTCCCGACTATGAAAGAAATGCTGAATCGATGCTTCGGGTTATGAGAAACCACAGAAGAGCAGCCTATGATGCACCTCAGGAGGAATATGAAGGGCTGTCTGTATATCCAATGGGAATAAATTCAAAGAAGTGTCCAAAGGGACTTCGTGATGCTGCTCTTGGATGTTGGGATCGGGCTGTTCGAGAAGGCGAAGAACACGGATATAGAAACGCACAGACTACCGTAATTGCGCCCACAGGCACTATTGGCCTTGTTATGGGCGCAGATACAACTGGAATAGAGCCACAATTCTCAATGGTACAATACAAACAGCTAGCAGGCGGAGGGTCTCTTAGAATAATAAATCAAGGAATACCAAGTGCACTTTCAAGACTTGGATACTCTGAAAAGACGGCTAAGGAAATTGAAGAATATGTTGTGGGAACCGGAAGAATAAATCCTACGATTTCTATGAGTCGGTTAGCCGAGTACGGATTTGATGCAGGATTAGTCGAAAAGATTGAGTCAAAACTACCTACTGTTTTCCACATTAGAAGTGCCTTTACTGCGTCTATTTTAGGCCCAGAATTCTGTAAAGAATCTCTAAACATGACACAAGATCAGTGTGATGATCCTTTCTTCGATGTTCTTGGCCATCTTGGATTCACGAATGCTGAAATTGATTCAGCAAATACAGAGATTATAGGCAGAGGGACAATAGAAGGAGCTCCTGGATTGAAAGAAGAGCATCTTCCAATCTTTGATTGCGCATCTCCTGGAAAAGGTAGCAGATCTATTGCCCCTCAAGGGCATGTTAAGATGATGGCTGCTGCCCAGCCATTTATTTCTGGAGCGATTTCTAAGACAATTAATATGCCAAATGATTGTACAATTGAAGATGTTAGAGAGGCGTATGACCTTAGTTACACAACCATGAACAAAGCTTGCGCTGTTTACAGAGATGGTAGTAAACTTTCTCAGCCATTAATGGGTCAGTTAGTAGACACTTCTGATATGGACGAAGAGATTTCAGAAGAAGAAATTGTTGTTAAGAAGATGGTCGAAGAAACTATTGAAGCTTTGCCTGTGCCAGAGAAGGCAGCCAAGCCTTTGGCTGAATCTTTCGTTAATTATATCGCAACTAGGAGACCATTACCAAACAAAAAGAAGGGGGACAATGTAAAGGCTAGGATCGGAGGGCACAGTGTACGCCTCATTACTGGAGAATATCCTGATGGAAAACTTGGAGAAATTATACTTGTTACTTCCAAAGAAGGTGCTGCTTGGAGGGCTATGTTGAATCAATTCGCAATTGCTGTATCCATTGGACTTCAACATGGCGTCCCGCTGGAAGCCTTTGTCAAGGTATTCACATTCCAGAAATTCGAACCAAGTGGAATGGTAGAAGGTGGAAGTGGAAGAGTCAAAATGGCCTCAAGCCTTGTAGATTGGATCTTTAGAGAATTAGCGATTGAATACTCTGGAAGAGATGATTTGGCTCATGTAGCGGCGGTAGAGGATTTCAACCAATTCTCGATAAGTAAACCAGAAGTTACGGATCTGGGAATTATGAGAACAGAAGGGGAAAAACGGGAAGTTCAGATGACATTGGAGGCAACTGTTGCACCAATAGAGAACATTGATGCAGAAACAAAAGTCCGTCAAGCAGCACGTGAGATGGGGTTCACTGGAGATATCTGTACTGATTGTGGAAGTAGTCAAATGGTGCGTAATGGAACCTGTTTGAAGTGTAATGCCTGTGGTGCAACTACTGGATGCTCGTAAATCTGTGGCTACAATAATCTGAACGTCTCGGGGCTTCTTACTTTGATCCATATCGACAACCTTTCAAAGGATTCTGGATTGATTTGCTTAACAGATTCGCATGTTCTTTGAAATGCTTTAGGTGCAACCCTAGCTTGCTCGACAAATAGATTCCCAATACGAGATTGACCAATTTCGGAGGAAGAAATCCATACCAAAGAAAGGAGTGAATAAGGGTCTGTCGGATTAGCGGAGAGATAATCTCGAAGACCGGTTTCTACCAGTCTTTGTATGGCCTTTTGATTTCCTTTTTTTACAATCAATTGTGCCCTTGAAAGGAATTCTTCCTCAGATATACGAGCAAGCCATCCAATGAACGAGGCACAAAGTGTCTGGATGGATTCATCTTCATTGGTTAATAGCCGATCTACAAGTGTTAATGCAAGGGTTGCTTTTTCGATATAGATACGAGATAGTGATGCAGCCACTGTTCTGCGGGCAATTACTGAGCGATGATCGACTGATGCTACTAGAATATCTGTTGCCTCCTCTGAAGAATGCGACAATATTTGCAAACCGGCTCGAACAAACGGACTGCTATCTTCATCTGCAAGCCCAAGGGCAGCAATGACACGAGATGGGATCGCTAATCTCAAGCATAGATGTGGTGATACGGATAGATTCTCGAGCCATTTAGGTAGGATGTTTTTCGAGGATTCAGGTTTCATCGACAATGTATCGAGTATGGTTGTCGCTGCCATCACACCAGCAGGGTGTGGAGGAATGGCATCACTATTTTCCATCTGAGGAGACCAAGCAATTTGGTGGTGTCCAACCACATTTGCATAAGGCAAATTTCCTGGCGTTACCGCATATGCAATCGCTTCAAGTAAATAGTAGCAATCGTCTCTGGCGATTTCTTTTCCCCCCAATGCTAAACCCTGTAGTAAAGATACTCCAAGATACCAGCGATCAGTATCTGGAGTGGTTTCGTCTAGTGCAACTGCTAACCAATCTCGGGCCTGTATTGCTAAAATTCTCTCTGCAACATCCTCAGAGTTCGATTCTAGCCATTGTGATTCGGCTTGCTCGGGATCAATTGAACGACTGACATGATTTGGAATATGACTCTCACAAACCTCTGCCAATCTCATATTGAATCCTTGACGATCTACAGCAAAAATTCCTGCTGCCTGTCGCACCAATGAGTTTGCATCATCTGGAGGGATTGCTGGGAAATCTGGTAATTCAAGAGGGGGGTTTGGTAGTGGTGCAATCTCGAATGCTTCTCGCACCGCTTGTTTGAGTTTCTCGTCAGTCATCTGCCAGACCAAGGCCTTGCCTTCACGTCTGGTCATAGTGACCGACTCAAATCTCTAGTTCAATATTCAGGTTTTGGATCAGTTCTTTGTATCTGTTTCGGATAGTTACTTCGGTAACTCCAGCTACTTCGGCAACCTCTCTTTGAGTTCGACGTTTGCCGCATAAAACAGATGCAATGTAAATAATTGATGCCGCTATCCCCGTAGGTCCGCGTCCACTTGTGAGTTCTTTTTCTTGTGCCTTAGCAATTAACTCGTATGCCTTTGCTTGAACTTCTGCATCCAAATCTAGTCCTGAGCAGAATCTAGGAATGTAATCCTCTGGCTTAGTGGGAGGTATTTTCATTTTCAGTTCACGTACCATGAATCGGTAGGTTCTGCCTATCTCCTTTCTACCTGTTCTACTTGCATCGCCTATTTCATCAAGAGTTCTTGGATTGTTACACTGACGGCATGCAGCATAGAGAGAAGCTGCGGCTACACCTTCAATTGAACGTCCCCGGATGAGCCTTTTTTCTACCGCTTTCTTGTAATTTACAGCTGCGGTTTCGCGGATGGTTTTTGGTAAATCTAAACGACTGGCCATACGATCTAATTCGGCCAATGCCATTGCAAGATTACGTTCAGTAGCATTACTTACGCGGGAACGCTTCTGCCACTTTCGCATTCGATAAAACTGTGAACGGTATCTACTGGAGATGGTCTTACCCGAGTAGTCTTTATTCTGCCAGTCAATGTCTGTTGAAAGCCCCTTGTCATGCAGCATGACTGTCATTGGAGCACCTGTTCTAGCTCTCTGATCTCCCTGTTCTGGACTGAATACACGCCATTCGGCTCCTTGATCTATTACCTTATCTTCTAAGACTAATCCACAGTCATCGCAGACGACTTCGCCTCGAGTCTCGTCTCTATTGAGATTTCTAGACCCGCATTCACTACATTTAACGATATCTTCAACTAGATACTCTGACATTTACTTCACCACCCTTTCCTAAGGAAAGGTAATATATTCCGAATTAAACTTATACTTAAAGGTTATACTTTAATAATCAACTGTGTTAATATCGTTCTGATTGCATTTGATTAATTTCGCCAAGGTGAAATAGCAACATGTGTTGGGAGTACCTGAAGAGGCGTTGTCTATGACCAGTGATTGGCCTACAGATCAAATTTCTTTGACCCCCGGCAAAAGGGTTCTTTTTCTTACTAAAGATCTTGATTTGATTCGTCAGCAATTGTATGAAGGATTGGATCTTAACATGGCTGATCTGCGTATAGAGGATCTTTTGGATGACATAAATACAGATGTTATGACTCCGGCTTGGGTTTGCTTTGATCATGATCCTGCGGTACTCGCAGAAAATGCGTATGCAGGTCTAATGCATGATGGTAGACGTGTATTTGAGCATAGATCATTGATGGATGGTAATTTTGAGGTGATTGTATCTGGGCATCGTAAAGGTACTGGGAGTAGTCGTGAAACTGCTGCTCAGTGTGAAAGGTGGTCGGGCATTAGAATCGTAATTGCCGCATCCTTTGCTCCAATTCATGAGCGTAATAATATTAATCTTGGTCAACTTATGGGCGATCATGAAATGCTCAAAAGATTGCAGAATGGAGAGGAGGTTGGATTGTCGGAATTTACAGGAAAATATGATCCTGTTACTCGATTAATTGTTGAGAATGGTGGTATATTTCCTTTCGCTAAGCGATTGAAAGCCGGAGATGTGGATTTGCCAGTAGTTAGTACCAAGGCCATCCCTCAAACAATGGCTGAGAAAATGATTTCCAACAAGCTACTAGGACAGGACGGAGTTCGTGGATATGTAAAACCAGGTGATGCGGTGCTAGCACAAGTAGATGGGGGCTATTCTCATGAATTCACTACGGCTCAGGTTCATAATTTCCTATCTGCCGAATATGGAGATGATTATGTATTGCCCAATCCACCAAAATTTGCAGTATTTGAAGACCATCTCCTATATGCAACCGGTGTTGCAAGATTCAGTAGATTTGAAGATAAGATTCAGACACTAAGAGACCTACAAGTGTTATTCCAACAACATACTGGCGTGAGAGATTATTCCGCTGTTGATGGAATCAGTCCCGGAATTTGTCATCAGGTTGCTCGTGAGGAATTCATTGATGTTGGCGACTTCATACAAGCTACAGATAGCCACACCTGTATGGGTGGTGCTAGCAACGCCCTGACATATGGTGTTGGATCCACGGAGTATGCAAACTTAGTTCACAATCAATTCGCTTTTGTAAAGGTTCCAGAAAGTATTCGATTTGAATTAATTGGATCTCTAGATCCTGGTTGCACTGCAAAAGACGTTATTCTACATATTCTTTGGAAATATGCGGCAAAGTCGGATACGTTAGATCGATCAATGGAATTTGGAGGACCTGGTTTAGCCTCGCTTTCGATGGATGAAAGGGCGACTCTATGTAATATGGCAACTGAATGTTCGGCGAAAACTGGAATTTGCGAGCCTGATGAATTGACCATTGAGTGGCTATTGAATAGAAGGGATGATTTAACTAAAAATGAGATTCGATCTTCGTTTGTTCTTCCCGATAAGGGGGCAATATACCATGGCGGTGTCCATATGATTGATCTGTCGGAAATTCGTCCAATGGTAGCACATCCGGGAGATCCTGATGCTGGAATCCCATCGGACCCAACGAATGGCGCATATATCGAAGACTTGGGAGATGTCAAAATTGATATTGCATATGCCGGCTCTTGTACTGCTGGAAAAGATGATGATTTCGCATACTACGCAATGGTAACTAGGGCTGCTCTAGATGCTGGTCTAACGATTTCTGATGACGTTGATTGTTACATTCAATTTGGTTCAAAGGCTGTCAAGGATTTGTCGGAGAGGAACGGTTGGAACGAATTGTTTGAGCGAGCCGGTGTTAAGTTAATTGATCCTGGTTGTGGTGCCTGTATTGGTGCCGGTCCGGGTGTTTCTGAATTAGAGGGGCAAGTCACTGTATCTGCAATTAATAGGAATTTTCAAGGGCGTTCTGGGCCAGGAAAATTATATCTCGCAAGCCCTCTAACTGTGATGGCAAGTGCCTTCATGGGCAAGATTACAGCATGGCGACCTTCTTTGTTTGAATAGAATGTGGTCACTAAGTAAAGTAGAGGAATCCACACCAACTTGTTGTTATCTTTCATACATGGTTAAGTGTCTTCTACTCTCGGGCTACCTCATCCACAAGCAGGCCCCGAGTCATCAGGACTTCGGGAGGACCTGAGAGGAGGATTTAGCAATGGTAGATGCAGAGAAAATTGCAAGTAAACAAAAACAGATTTCAATAAGTGAATTCTTCGAAAAAAATAAGCATTTTCTGGGCTTTGATACTCCACAAAGAGCTATAATTACTGCGGTTAAAGAAGCGGTTGATAATTCATTAGATGCTTGCGAAGAAACTCGGATATTACCCGAAATAAAAGTGGAAATAAATAGGGTCGCTGGTGATAGTCTTGAATTAATTTGTCAGGATAATGGCCCCGGTATACCTCGAGACTCTATTGAAAATGTATTTGGAAAATTCCTATTGGGATCTCGGTTTCACGCAATACGTCAAACAAGAGGTCAGCAAGGTATTGGAATAACGGGAGTTGTTATGTACAGTCAACTTACAACAGGATCGAAAACAAGTGTTGTTTCAAAAATCGAATCTGATTCAACGGCCGTTTATGTTGATCTTGGGTTGGATACAAGAAAAAATAAGGCAACTAAATCTGGTGAACGTAGAGATACCTGGTTTGAGAATGGTGAAGAAATAAATCATGGATTAAAAATTAGAACTGTGATGAAGGCAAAGTATCAACGGGGAAGGCGTTCTGTTCATCAATATCTTCGGATGACTAGTATAGTTAATCCTCATGCAACAATCAAACTGATTGTGAGAGATAAAGAAGGAGAAATTATAGAACAAGGGAATTGGATTAGGACCACTGATAGATTACCTAGAGTTGTTAAAGAAATAAAACCACACCCTCATGGAATACAACTTGGTCAACTGCAGCGTATGCTCAAAGAAGCAGATGAACGTAAACTAACCTCATTCCTAAGACACAACTTTTCTGGAGTTAGCCAGAGGGCTGCCAGGGAGATTCTAATTACTTCAGGATTGGAAGAAAGTAGAACTCCTGCCAGAGTCAAAACTGATGAGGCGCAATCAATTATTACCGCTTTTCAAATGGTGAAACTATTAGCTCCACCGACAGATTGTTTATCTCCGATTGAGGAGATGTTGATTAAGAAGGGACTTTCAAAAGCAATTGATTCTCGATTTGCTTCTACAGTTACTAGATTGCCAACTGTGTCACAGGGAAATCCTT
This sequence comes from Euryarchaeota archaeon UBA23, assembly GCA_002498725.1. GTDB lineage: Archaea > Thermoplasmatota > Poseidoniia > Poseidoniales > Thalassarchaeaceae > MGIIb-O1. Next base: position 23,551 of record DAIJ01000010.1, on the reverse strand, counting down.
TCCAAATAGAAGTGGGTCTAGTTTTTGGCGGAGATTTACAGGCTGATGGACCAATTGAAGTTTTACGATTTGCGAATAGAGTGCCATTAATGTACCAACAAGGAGGTTGTCTGTTGACTAAGGCTCTCGAATCGGTTAATTGGAAACAATATGGGCTAGATCATCCCGGAGGTAAGGGATTACCAAAAGGCCCAGCAGCAGTTCTAATTCATCTCGCATCCACTAATGTCCAGTTCACAAGTGAGGCAAAAGAAGCAGTGGCCGATAACGAAGAGGTGTATGAAGAAATAAGAAAGGCTATGTTGGAAGTTGGCAGGGGGCTAAGAAACCATCTAAAAAAGAGTTCTCAGCGTAAAAAGGCTCAAGAAAAATTTGACCTAATAAACATAATTTTACCAGAAATATCGAAGAAGACTTCTCAACTTCTTGGAAGAGAAGAACCAGATTTATCTCCTGTGATAACAAAAATTATGAATGCTGTTTTTCTTGAAGATGAAATAAGTTGGAATAAAGAAAATAAGACCACTGTCTGTTCTATTACAATTTACAATTATACGGCTCGTGCTCGTGCATATACGATTTTAGCTAAATGGCCTGAAGCAGATGGTATTTTTATTACAGATAATCCAAGAGGAGGGAGAAAGGAAACTACCGGACTTTGGAATTGGCGTCTTGATACTTTAGACCCGGGTCAATCTGCAGAAATTCGATTTTCTGTTTCTGGCCTTTCAAAGGGTGACTGGACAGAGGCTGACATATTTTTCAGAGGAAATGGAGAAATTATTGGTGCGACTAGGATAGATGAAAAACTTCTAGACGAAATGAGGAAAATGGATGCACTTGCTGCGGCTGAAGCAGAACATTCTGAATCTACTGGCTCATCAATAGAACATTTGGCTGAAAGAATTTCGGAATCTGTAGAAGAAATACATAGAGAACCTTCCACATCTTCTGAAATTATCGATGTGCCTGAAAAAGAAATCTTTGAGCCGGCTCCGAATACCGATTGGTTCGGCATGGAAGGTGGTAGTGAATGAGTGCAAATGGTTTTACTAAAGAAGAAGTGATTGATGCACTACATGATATTGCATCTGAAATGCATAATCGTATGACAAAGGGAGAACCTCCCCGGATGACTCTCCCCGTAAGAACCAAACAGAATATAGCCTTTGATAGAAAATTAGGTGTTTACAAATATGGGAAGAAAAAATCTACTCGAGATGCTACATCTCTTGGTTCCGCAAGGCAATTATTACGTGCACTTCATGTGACTGAATTTATCGAAGAGATGATTGATGCAGGTAAGTCTTCTACACTAAGAGAAATGTACTATATTTCAGAAGGATGGGGTCATGGTAAGTTCGGTTCTCAAAATGAAAGTAATAACTTGGCTGAAGATCTTGAGATTATAACAAAATGTATGCGCGAGGATTTCAAACTTAGACCTGAAGAAGATGGAGCCCGGATAATTGGTAATATTACTTTTGAAGAGCGTAATCGAAAAGGAGAATGGATGAGAATAAATTGCCGTGATGACGTAGGTGATTCTGGTTATGGTGTGCCTTACAATGTCGAGGCAGAAAAATTACGACTTGTTGATCATGATATTGAATTCATAATGGCAATAGAGACAGGAGGTATGTTTGATCGATTAGTGGAGAATGGATTTGATGAAGATGCTAAGTGTGCTTTGATACACCTAAAAGGACAACCTGCTAGATCGACCCGGAGAATAATTAAGAGAATGAATGAGGAGTGGAATCTTCCTGTTTTAGTTTTCCTTGATGGCGATCCTTGGTCATATCGAATTTATGCATCTATTGCATATGGGGCGATTAAGACCGCACATATTTCTGAATACTTAGCAACCCCAAGTGCTGTATATTTGGGTATAAGATCTGGAGATATAGAAGCATATGATTTGCCATCAGATGATTTGAGTAGTAAAGATATTCAAGCACTTAAAGCAGAATTATCAGATCCTCGATTTTCTGATTCTGAATGGCAAGATGAGATTAACTTAATGCTTGAAATTGGGAAGAAAGCTGAGCAGCAGTCACTAGCAAAGTACGGACTTGATTTCGTAACTGATACGTACCTGCCTGAGAAATTAAGAGAACTTGGTTTCACTCGACTGTGAGCGGCCAAGCATCAAATGTGAAAGGGCCTTGAGATGAGTGTGGGTGCAGACTGGCGTCGGGCGGCTAAATGGACTTCTGCAGGTTCATTTGTACTATTATTGGTGGCAATTGCTTCGTTTGGACCTGCAATGGACCAAATTGAGCCTTTGCAAGATCCTGAAAAAGAAAATGTTGCTGAAGTAGAGGCGGGTGAGTCGCTTTCTGTAGATCTAATTGAAGGGCGATATTATGTGGCTCTAAGAATTATAGTTGAAGGAGAAGATACTGAATCTTTGGTGAGACTAATTGATTCTGAAGGTGAAGAAATGGAAGAGAGTCTGTCGTCTAATTGGTTTGGCGATAGGCCAATAGATGGAGAGGGGCCATTATATAGGCCGGTGAAAATATATTTTCTGTATGATTCAGGAAGTTATGTACTCCATAATGATGGAGATGATACTCTCTGGTTAGTTGATGAAAGTTCTATGCAATTGAAAATGTTGACAATTCCAACCGTTTTGCTGTTGTTCTCTACCTGTTGCTTTGGATTGATTTCAGGGGTTATGGCGATAATTCTTGCAATCTTGTCTCTGAGGTTTCAAAGGATTACTGAAGAGAAAGTTACTGGAATAGTAGTGTCCGACGATATAATGAGTACTGACGAGCTTTATCGCACTTACCATAAACTAAATGATGAGGAGAAGATTGGTGCTGTAGCCGATCCTTTCGTGAATAAAAATTTGGAAAAAGAAATTCTAGAACCTGAAGTGAAAAATGAAATTAATCCTACATCTGAGAGTGAATGGAAAGAATGGGATGAAGGTTGAATTTGGTACAACTTTTCAGAAATGATGAGTAATTGGGTTTTTATCTACCCTCCAGTACACAACTTCAGGTTGGATAGTCGTGGTGGGCTTTGATGAGGCACTTGACATTCTTGAGAATAATGCAAGAAGGCAAATCTTGAAGCGCTTGGTTAAGGAACCTCACTATCCGCTACAATTGGCAGAATTATTAGACATTAGTCAGCAAGCAGTAGTAAAACACCTTCGAGTTCTCGAAGGTGCAGGATTTGTAGATTCACAAAAAGTACCTTCTGAAAAGGGTGGACCGCCTAAGAAGATGTACACTGTAAACCAGTCTTTCTCATTACATCTTGATCTGGGGCCTAACCTATTCCGTGCCGAATATAGGAAAATGCCCAGTGGAGGAGCTATGCGCCTATCTTCTAGATTACCTAGAGATCTTAGCAATGTAGTTGAGAAGATCGGAACTAGGAGAAAGTTACCGATGGTTGAAGCTATGAGTATGCTTTCTGAAATGGATTTTGCATTAGAAAGAATAGATGAGCAGCGGGATGCAATTATTGCTCTACATCAACAAGTGATGCAAAAAGTTGCACCGGAAATAGATGATTCTTCTGAATCATATGAAGAAAGGCAATTGGCTCATGCAATGCTGAACCAACCAAGAAGGCCTCTTGATCTAGATCTCTTTAGTCAGGGTCTTCGTATCCAGTCCATGCACGCAGAACACATGATGGATGGGTTGCGAGAACGGCTACTAAGAGACTTCGCAAATCATAGTGGCAACTTAGTTGCCGCAAGAGAAGGAACCCCTCTGCCATGGTGGTTGGCCAAGTGATCAAAATACTTGGTTGTCATCATCTAGATTAGCCATAAGGCTACTCTTCTCTGCATACCGATCCAATGCCTCTATTCGGCGGCCATACATTACAACTCCTGCTACTCCCATCAAGGCAAAAGTTGCAGCGATAATTATGGCTGGAACTGACCACTGTGCAATTACCTCTACTCCAACATCAAGGATTCCATAATTAGAACCCAACTGCTTGGAAACCTTCTGTGCATTATTACCTTCATCCGATTCTACAATCATATTTTCAGGATCTAACACTACCACGACATCATGGCTACCGGCCTCTACAATGTAAAGCAGGGTTATTGATGGAGGGTTATCGTCTCCTCCAGGGCCTTCTGGCATTACAGCCTCGACAAGTTGTCTATAAGCAATATTTTCTTCATGGCAGCCATTTCTTTCAATTGATTTTACTGATTGATCTATACACAATACAATATTCACATCCGTTGCGTGAATATTTCCATCATTGCGAATCTGAACGCTAACAGAAAGCATATCTCCAACGGATGCTCTTGAATCATCAACGTCAACACTCACAATAACCAAGTCTGGTGCTCGAAGTCTTAATTCTAATATTTGTTCATTAGTATCACAATTTGGATGGTAATTGTCTGGTAGGCCATCTGAATTCGCATCTAATGTACACGAGTCATCCCAAATCGGAGTTTCATCATAATCTCCATCCATCTCAGAAGATCCAAATGAAGATAGAACCTTGATACCAAGTTCTCGATCTGTGAGAGCAGCTCCAGGGTCTATAGTAATGATTGCAACTACTTGAATTGTACTATATGCCTGCATAACTGGCAGTGTGACTGTATTTGGTGAAGTGCCTGCTGCTGTTTTGAAACATTGATTTGGTTCTGGTGTTTCTCCTACTAGAAGTGCAATACAAGGTCTCTCAATTGGATATTCCGTATCAAACCCTTCAAGTATTGCAAAATCAACAGACCAACCAGACATTGAATTCATACCAGGGTTGGAATCCCATCCTTGACTATCTTGAGTATGATTGTGGAGAGTTGGTTGGTCATCTACATTTCCAAAGTTTGTAACATTTAGAGTATATCTCACGACTCTTCCAGGTGCTGTTGTCTTTATTCTTGACTCGACAGAAGGATCTAGTTCAATTCTCATATCATGGAATTCAACTACTTCGATTTGGAGTACTATGCTATCTCTTAGCCTAGTTCCCTCATAAGGCTCCTCACTCAGAACATCTAGTTTGACTGTATAATCTCCTGCGAAGGTTTTCTCTGGAACATTAACATGAATTATGATTTCCTGTGTTTCATCACGATTGAGTTCTTCAAATAATACCCTAGGTATATCTATGTCCCATACATCTGAATTACCCTCACTATCTATGATTGAATTGACTGAAATATCAAATCGATCTGCACCATTTCCGGTATTTTCTATCGAAGTTTGTAATTCAAAATTCTCTCCGGGACGTAGTTGAAGAATGTTCTGCGGAACTGTGGCCTCTAAGTCGTATACCTGCACTACATTAGTTACGAGAACAACGGAGTCCCTCACACGAGGAGCCCCTTCTAAGTGCGCTCTAACATTTACAGATTGGCCTAAACCAGCCGTCGCATTGTATGGGGCGCACATGATTGTAGTTACTGTTTTGGGATCTTCGACCGGCCAATATCTTGGATCGCTGTCGTCTCCTGAATTAGTAATGCCATCTGAAAATTCAAGATCTATGGTCCAATGATCATATCTCCATGTTGATTCCGAAATTTCTGGTGGCCTCTCTTCGGGACCCCCTGGTGTAGTGAAAATTAGATGACCTGGTGTGAAATATTTTGTAACTTCTATGTCGAATTCTGAACACTCACCGGGTAGCACATACTGAGTCGTATCACCAAGATTGAAAACGATATTTCCGGAGCTCCTAATTGAAACATTTACCCATAACTCAAGTACGTCAAATGTTCCTCTATCAATAGACAATACTGGTTCGCCTGTTGACCATCCCTTCAGATAAATTACGAATGTGCCGGGTTCTTGTGACGTTGGTACGCTTACCTGGAGATTTCTAGTTACAGATTGGCTGGGGTCTAACGAGAGACTTGTTGGGAACGATATTCCCCATCCAAATGGCAGGGCCCATTCTGTTTGCCCTTCAAGAGTTGAGGGGTCATAAAAGGCGAATGAATCATACACATTTCCAGTATTTGTAACTGTGATTGAAAATATTGCTGATTGACCTTGTTCTACGTCAACTTGGAAATGACTTGTGTCGAGATTAATTCCGTGTACAACGTCCATTAAGGTCAACGTCAATCTTTCATCAGTAATAGCCGGATCTTTTCCAGATACGGCGGTCACTGTAATTGCTGCTAATTCATCTTGATTGGCTTGATAAATCGTAGGTGCCCTAACTCTCATGTAAACTTGTAAAACATCTCCACCTCTTAGAAATACAGGGGTTGAGTCAAATATTGGGGTGTGATTTGTTGCGAAAAACAGAGTCGCTGTCCAATTATTTGGAACACCGCTCATAGTCACAGTAAAAGTGTCCGCAACAAGTTCTGCTGGACCAGGGGTAGGGTTTGAAATTGTCATATTGTAAGTTGTTTGTTGCCCAGGTTCAATAGTGTGATAATACGTTTCAGTATCTGCTAAAGAGACATCGACAAGTCCTGTTAGTATATGGACATAGCAAATTGTGTATTGGCCCTGATTGTTCTGATCATTACATCGGTTAGTATCTGACCAAGCCACATGAACTCCACTACCTAAATCGTTTGCGAAAGCTGGTGGTTGGCCGAGATCTGGAGCAAATGGTGAGTTCGGACCCAACTTATCAGATTCCCACGCACTGACTTCATGGTATTCCCAATCATCAATTATTCCTTGTGCTAGTGAATTAAGAGGGAAGCCATTAGGGTATTGGTCGTTAGTATTGTTTAGACGGACATACATGATTGTCTCGCCCTGAGTCTCATTGCCATTATCCAACCAACTTATGTGGACGTTATCGAAGGAATCCGTAAGAATCTCTGGCATATGTGAATTTGCGCCAAATGGTCGATCTGAATCTAACCCATCAACTCCTTCAACTGGAGAAATGACTGAGTCTGTAATTTGTTTTATTCCATAAGATGGAAGTCCTTCTGCTACTCCATCCCATTCCATTGTGCCTCTTAACCTGAGTCTAGAATAGTATATTTCGTAATTAACATCGATATCGAAGCCGTAAGCACGCCCATCCATCCATGCAATATGCGTATTTCCAGATGTGTCTACTGCGATTGAGGGGTGTAAACTGAATGCGTCTTGTAATGTTATTCTAGTATCATTAACTACTACTAAGTGGCCTCGACCCAATTGATCCGTTGAAGGGCCTATATCTTCGACATATTCTCCATCGATTACTCTGGTGCCAGACTGGCCTAATGTCCAGTAACTAGGTGGTCTATCTAATAATGAATAGGGATCTAGTACGGATAAGAAAATTTCTCTTGAGTTGTTAGTAGCCAGATATACTAATGCTTCTACCATTAGTTGAAGGTCTGATGCTGTACTGGATGATGTTGGGAAGAAGTACATCTGGCCGCCCGCATGCGTATTTCTGAGTGTTGTTCCGGGACAAGTTCTAGATCCTATGGACACTATACCATTGGGGCACTGAGCTAGGTCCTGCATGTGAGATCCTACTTCGTTTGATGGGGAAGAAAATGCGGCTGCCAAAAGAGGAACTGGTACTATATCAGCATTGACACAAGAGTCGTGGGCCTCATTTATGCTTTGAGTATCTTCAGGATCTCCTGCTGGATCGCCACCATATGGGCCCTCGTCAGAAATTGGAATAACGATGTGTGTGGCATTTGGATTCCATCTATGGTCTAATTGGGTAGGCGGGTTTGCATTATTTCCCATCCCTCCTTGGCCGTCTCTCCACGATAAGCAGGCCCAAGTTGTTGCTGGACCCCAGAATTCAGAGTAGTATCCTCCATCTGCTGGTAAATTTATTGCTCCATCATTGTAAACAACTTCTGTAAGATATCTGATCCCTCCCGATGTATCTTGTGGGTTCTGACCAAGATGGGTTGAACGAGGCCCTTGACTTCCTGATCCTCCCGTATTGTATGCAGCAGCACAATATCCACTTGTTGCGGCAGCAGGCCAGTTGCCTGAGAGAGCGTAAAGAGTTTCGAAAACTGTCATGTTGGCATCTTCCAACATTGGTTTGAGGCCGGGGAATGCGCCCCCACTAGCGAAATTACCGCCATAGAAAACAACACACATATCGGCCCACTCGGTATTCATAGATCCTGATGTATCGATGGGGACTACCATCTCCACCTTGCCGCCTCTAGTGTCGTCCCAAACTACTTGTACAAAATCATCAGCATCGACAGCAACATCTGGATGGCCTTTATGGCCTATGATTGGTGTCAGTAATGTATCCTCTATTGCATCAATTGCCACTCTTCCGGGTATGTCAATATCTAGCATTGTGTAGTATATTTGTGGTTGTTGATAGAACTTTTCCAAAACCTCATATGCGTCTTCCCAGACTATGTGAGGATTATTTTGAGAATCTACGGCAATTGCAGGCCAGTCGCGATTTTGTGTTTCGCTTGCAATCACTTTATCTCCAACAATTGATAGGACGTTGTCTAATGCTGAAGTACCATCTTGATCATCCTGTGATGGATCAATAAGTGTGTACATTATTGACCATTGGCCCGTCTGATCTGTCCAAACGACGTGTACGTTGTCATTAGAATCTACAGCTATATCTGGATGCCAAGCACGGTGTGTACCTGGATCTGAAATTTGGGTTTCATCAATTAGGGTGTCCCCTCTTGCATCGAGCATTTTGTAATACAAATGATGAGTATTACGACTCCAAACAAAATGGACATTGCCCATTGAGTCTGCATCCATAGCAACCATTCTGTCGTTTGCATTTCCCCCATTGACTACCTGTATTGCCTCTGTCAAAACTATTTCGCTTCCTTCAGTTGGTGTTGAAATTTCTACCGCTGCGAATAAACTGACTAACATAATAAGAACCATGGTAATGCTATTTCTTGCTTTTACTGTCTCCATAATACACCGACCTCCGACGATAGGAATATTGCTATTGGTTCGTTTACAATACTTAACCTCAACCCTCACGCGTCATGGATATAGCAAGGGTTATGATGCGCATTTAGACCCATTTGTCGGGGTCAAAACCGGACCCAAAGCCACCAGTTTCATCTGTATCTATAGAGGGCGAAGATTGTTTCTTCATTTTCATGTCTCTTTTCTTTTTAGATTTTTTAGCGTCCCAATCGTCGACTGGTCCCGGCTTTCCTATACCTTGACCATAACCAAATTTGACTTGGTGGATTAACTCGAGTTTTGTTAACCAAACTCGACGCATTGTTTGCATGAATTCATTCTGAGTTAAACCATCAAACCATACAGGGCGAGAAAGATTGAATGCTTGCAATGCACCTGGTGTTTCATTCCTTGGCTTCCCTACATGAAGTACCCAGTCAAGATCTGCCCTTGTTAATTGTACTCGTGTAAGATGTAACCACTCTTCCCATTCATCGGGATTGTTAGAACTGTGTTCAATCATCTCCTTTTGTTGACCTTCATCGACACGTGTGATTGAATAAATGAGAACTAGGTTTCTACTCTTGGGAATTACTACATTAAACATGTGTCCTTGTTTAGTAGGGGGGTACTTTACATGTAAATGTAACAATGCCTGAGCATCATTAACTTCTTTGAATTCTAGCCGCTCAGCGGATAGCCATTGCTTAACAAGAGATGCAGCGGTCTTATCATCCATAATGACTCCTAGACGCTTTACTATTTGAGAGCAACGAGTTGTAGGTCGATGGATTCTAAAAGATTGTTTAATTCTTTACCGGCAGAACTATTCGTCAACTTTCTTCTTCTTAATGACGTCATAAAATCAGTCCAAAAATCATAGCCATAAATAAAAATCATAGAACAAATATGAATCAATAAAAATAGTAAAATTGGGAGGAGGAAGTCGTCCATAGTGATAATCCCATCACTTGTTAAAATTATAGTAATTAAAATTGGAAACCACCAAAACAAAATCGGCGAGAACAAACCTGCCAACATGAAATAAGTTGTTCGAGAATCGAGGCCCTCGTCGCTATTATTTGCTAAAATCCATGCCAGAGTTGTTTGGATTAGGTTTGCTGGAATTGCAATTAATCCTGAAAATATCATCATCATTAGGCCAAGAAACCCTAATGTAAATTCTGATGCAGAAGAGGTTTTCAATCGATTGTGTGGTCCAATTGCATTAGCATAGAGATTGTTATTGTTAAGAATTTTAGCAGCGGTTTTGGCTGAATCGATAAGAGAGTTGTCAACACCGCTAAATCGCTCCCTTACTTTTCTTGTTTCATGTATTTCTTCTGACAATTTATTGATTGATTTTCCTGCCTTATTCGATTGCATATTAGCTATGAGTTTCCAAGCCCTGTATGTCTCCCAATCTGGGGCCTCGGGGGTTAATGGAGATAGTTTCTCAAACATCTCGTCTCGCAACGAAATTGTTGCTTCATGAGATGGCTCTACCCATATTCCAGAACTAAGGGATTCTCTACTGGATACATCATATGTCTGAGGTACCTCTATAGTTGGTCCAAATTCAACATAACAATCAGTACGGACCAGATAATGTGTACGCCAATGTAGCCCAACAGTCTGAATTACAGGCAATGGCTGATCTCTTTGGAAGGCAATTCCTGCTGCAGCAAGTGCGGATCTAGGAGAACCTGTTCTCAATGCATGAAGTTGTGAATCCTGATGAGATTTACCCTCGGGCATTACTACTGCTGAATGCCCTGCTGCTAGGCATGATGATACTGTCAACATCCCTCTTTGATTGATCTTCTTAGCATATTCTGCATCAACAATACCTGCTTCTATCTCGGCTTTCCTAAGAACAGGTTGGGAACCAAATTTCCTTGCCCACCAACCAATAATTGGTCGTGTCATTAAATCATGTCGACCAAGAGATATTACGCGTTTATCTTGAACTCGAGTAATTACCATTGGGTCTACAAGCCCGTTGATATGCGTAGAAACATAGATTACGCCGCCTTTTGTTGCAGGGAGTTGATCGTTTTCTGATCTCCTAAATATGAAGCGGTTGCCATATTCAAACATTAGATCTAGTAACCAGGTAAAGAAACGATTTCCGGGGTGTTTTCCAGAGTGGTCCCAAGGCACTCGCTCTAATTTTTCGCGCTTCAAACGTGTTGCGCTCTTTGAGAGCTCAGGGAGTATTTCAGGGGCCTCCGCTTGATCTGACACAGCACCCGGAGAGGGGCTTAGGTTGAGAATACACCGCTTCTATTTGATGGCAGAAGAAATGGCCTTAGCAAGGTGTGTTGCTTCATCTGAATCTATTTTTCCACATTTCCAAAGGAAAGAATGTGTTGATTCGGGATATCTAGGAATTATGTGGATATGAACGTGTGCTATAGACATCCCTGCCTCATGTCCGTTATTTTGAATTAAGTTATAGGCTATCGCTCCTGTGCCCTCCATTACTGCTCTACAAACCACCGGAAGGGCCTTGCCAAGTGCTGCTGCTGACTTCGGGCTTAGTTTATCCATAGAAGGCGCTGGTTCTTTCGGAATCAGAAGTGTATGCCCCTTGGAAAGAGGTTGAATATCCAAAATCGCAAAAACATACTCGTCCTCATACAAAATAAATGAGTCGATTTCACGATTAATTATTCTCGTGAAGATGGTTTCTTCATTATGCATAAAAATCACTCATGATTGGACGATTTGACTTGCCAATTGGATCATCCCTTGGAGTTGTAATGCAGTGGCCATTTCTGTATTCATAACTCGAGATTTATCTGTTATTTTTATTTGCGTGGATTTTAAGTTAGAGATATATTTAGAGGCGGATTGAAGAGATGATTCATTTCTTTTACCATTAATACAACTTGACATTACTGACTTTAGAGATGCTGCGGTTTGTCCCACTGAATTGCCGTTGTCGGAATAAAGAGACTCTATTCTAGACTGTGATTTTTCTATCTCTTTTTCGATGAGTTGTAAGCCGGAGAATGTCTTGTCTTTAGACCATGCACCAGCATGTAAACCGGCGGCTTTACCTGTAACTAAGTTCTCCAACATTATATTCCCAGGAAGAATGCCTTTACCGTGCATTCCGGTATGGGCAGAACGACCTGCGGCATATAGTCCTGTGGCCCATTTCTTACCACCATCAATCGTCACTCTTCCATATTCATCTACTGGCACGCCTCCTGTTGTTGCAGCGACCCCTAATGTAATTGGTACGACTTCGTTAGAAATGTCTAATCCCATCCGGTTTTTGACCCTAATTCTAGTTTGATTAAACCATACTGCTGAGGACTTATCAATTCCTCTGAGATCCAAAATACTGTCATCAGCACCTACTTCTTCTGGTGCAATGTCTTCTCCACTAACTCTTCTGACTCGCCCGCCTGAACCTAGTAAGTCAAATGAAAGATAGGTATCAGTACCTCGCATAGTTAGGGGATGACTTGGTAAATTTACCATACCTTCTAATTTGATACCCGCAAAAGATGCAAGGGCTGCCCCTTCACCGGCCCCATTAATGGGTGAAGACCAAATGCCTTGGTATCCATTTGTTGCAAGAATGATTGCTTTTGTCTGGATTCCAAGTATTTCGCCAGAATGAAGATCTATTGCGGTTAAACCTCTGACTTGAGATTGGTCCATAACAAGAGAAAGTGGGCAAATATTTGAGCGGCGTACTATCCTTCTCTTCATTGCTTGTTCTTCTAGAATTCGGGTTATATTCCGACCTGTGGAATCGCCACAACCAGTCAGTCTTGGCATTGAATGGCCCGAAACCTGTGAAGTATGTGGGAGTCCTCCTTCTCTTCTACGAAAAACAAGACCCCATCGTTCCAATTCGGATACCGTTTCTACTGCTTCTCCACAAACACGTGCAGCAGCCACCTTGTCTGTCAATTCACCACCAGCAGCTACCGTATCATCACGATGTGCGCCTGAATCGATTTCGTCTATGCTTGCAGCCAGCCCTGCAAGATCGATTCCGTGCTGCCCTCCACCTATCTCAGCCGAGTTTAGGATAAGAGGTGTTGTTCCTGCATCTGCGGCTGCTATAGCAGACCTAAGTGCTGCTGGGCCGGAACCGACTATCACCAAATCCCAAGACTCCATGGTTAACGGGCTTGGCGAGTGATGCGTTGGAAATGAATATGACGCTTGGGACTTTATCGAAATCATAACAAAGATTTGTTAAATCGTTATTGATCTGCCAGAGAAAGAGCAATTCTTCTAACTTCTGATGCAGCATCCGACATTCTATGGCCCATGCTCTCTGCTTGAACGCCTGAAGATAATATTGTGTGAACAACCATTGATTCGACTGTGTCGCCTAATTCGTTCCTTATTGTGACTTGTATTGGATGTGGCCCTGAGACAGAATCTGCCCAAGCCAAACCCACCCAGAGTATTGTTGCATCGGCTAATAGGAGACTAAATTGATCGATTAATTCTCGTTTGTCGTCTCCAAATTCAAGTTCTGTTCTTGATCTGGTAGAATGTTTGGTTGGTATTCTTATTGTTTGTACTTCGGGCTCTCCCTCAGCAGAGAGGATTTCTACTTCAATAGTTTGTGATTTCTCCGTGTGGTTATGGATCATTACAAATAAATCCGCTTGGCCTTGTCCACATCTTGGAGGTATGTCTAGATCTAATCTCCAATTCTCTTCGGTGAGGTTTGTTTCGCCATGTATTACAGAATCCTGTAGTCTATCTGCTAGGCGGAATAGTCCTGGTTGCCATGCTCTAGTGTGTGCAAGAAGTCTACGTAATGTAGTTAAATTAAATCTAGAATTCTCTGAAATTAGCCCATCAATTGCTGATACTTTGAATACACGCCTAGTTTCACTCAATAGTCCATTCTCGTCCAATAAACCGATATGATTGAGATGTATGGCCTGTAATAGATGTTCTACCGCCCCTATTGGGTTTTGATCTGATCTTACGTCCTCACTCAAATCTTTAATCCAAAGATCCCACTGACTTGCTGTCTCTGGATCTAAATGAGCTACTAAAAGGTCTGTCATTACGTTATTCAGAGCGCTGTTGTGTAAAGTGGGGGCGTGTAATGAAAGTAGTGGAAACGTGTTGGATCTCATGGGGGTACTATTTTCAAGAATAATTGAATTTAGCGCTGCTGTTGAGGCCAATACGAAACATAAACCTAGAAGAATTGATGAAATAGTTACGCCTGCATCTAGGTTCCAAAGAGAAAAAAGTGTAATTGTGCACAATAATGAGCAAAAAATTCTGACTCTTTCTCTAATTCGTCTCTCGTCTAGAGTATTCAAAATTCTTTCAACACCAGGATAAGCATTCATTGATATTTTTTCTACAGTGGGTAATCGTAGTCGATCTCTAGCCGACATTCTGGAAAAAGAGGCTGCAAGTAGGGCAGGTATGCAAAAAATTGTTAACCCGAAGTGTAAAGTAATAGCTATTGGGAAAGATGCATATTCCCAACCAACAAGAAGTACTCCACTACTAACTGGTGAGACTATTGAAAGTAACTTTCTTATTTGGGGTTGTGGATTACTAGAAGATATTCTTGTCCAGAATTTACGGCCGGCATCTCTTGCTTTAACTCGGATATTTAGTGCGTGTTCTTGTCGTTTGAACCTTTCACTATCTTCCGCGTAAGGAGTAGGCAGGGTTCTATTGCTCACACCCCGCCGACGTGTCTTTAGTCTTGATTCTCTCCCTACATTATGACCATTAAGAGATCGATTTTGAGACCCTAACAATTCTTGAGGGAGGCTACGTCCCCGTAGTGGGCGTGTAGCATAGCCTGGATAATGCACTGGCCTCCTAAGCCAGGGACCGCGGGTTCGAATCCTGCCGCGCCCGCCACAAATTAACCGAATGCAAGGCCGTGTTTACGGCCAGAATTTGCTACTTTATGAAGGAAATTTTCGAAAGGTATTCTTGAATGAATTGTAGATCGGAGGTCTACGTCACATTCGGATAATGCAGTAAGTAATTCGGTTCTCAGTTCATCCGTAAGAGACAATCTACGACCAGTCATAACTTCATGCAATTGTGACACCAAGTCATCTGAATCTAAGCCATTATCATTCATCAAGCGGTCTACTTCTGCCAAGGCGCCACCTAGCACTCTAGTTCGGCGTCCGTTTACATTTTCCCAGCGCCATTCGATCACTCTTCCCCTCAATGCTAATTCCAATAGGTGTCTGCCTGCTTGGAGTGTTGTAGCTTGAACAAGATCATGTACTGCTGAACGATTAGTTGCTAGGCCTCTGTGACTGAGCATTTCTAGAGTAAAAATTGCTTTCCGGAGATTGCCTTGTGATATATAGGCTATATCACCTATCACTCCTTCATCAGCTTCTGAATTTGATCTCTCGGCGAGTGTTTTCAAAGTTGCTTCGATTTGGCTTCGATCTGTTGCTGGAATCCTAATCATTCTAGTGCGGGAACGCAGGGCGTCTATGAGTCTAGAGGGGGCTCGCGCAACTAAAATAAATCTGGAGGCGTTTCCCGTGGTTTCCATCATTCTTCTGAGATATGCTTGCCTGATCGATCCGAGATAGTCTGCGTCTTCAATAACTAGTAATCTACTAACAGGAATTTGGCCCTCTCTTATCTCTAGTTCATTCCCTGCTGGAGGGGGGTTTTTTTCGTCAGCATCAATAATCCCTCTATCATACGCATCTAGGCTTAATCTTCCTGCTAACGTATCATCCGAACCCTTTCCTCCAGGTCGAAGAAATTCTTCGAATTTCCCCATCGCCCCTCTGGTTCTCACGAGGTCTCTGGCCTGAAGCACATGAGTGGTAGATCTCCAACCAGGGCCTAGCATCTGACGTGCTACTAGCCTCCAACAAGCAGTCTTACCAACTCCCGATGGACCTGTGATAAGTAGATGCGGTGGTTCGGGCGCTGTACTATATGATGCCAGTGCGTCTCGCGCTATTGGTGTAATTGCTAATTCATCAAACGTGAGTGGCGCATATGAACTCAGCCAACCCGCCATAGTAATGCGGATTAGTGAAGGGTCTTGAAGTCCGCGGAAAATTACTCCGCTTTGAGTATCTTGTATCCAGATTCAGAACCCTCTTTTCTGGGTTTTACAAAAATGCGATATCCACATTTATGGCAGGACTTTCCGACTGCTCCTACTTCTATCCATTCTATGTGCCCACATCGTAGACACTTGTATCGTGTCTCCAAAGCCTCCATTGGAGAACTGCAATGATTACAAGAAACATCGCCTTCTGCCGCATACGGCTTACGGTCTGTACGGTTGCAAGAACGGCACTTGTAGAGCGTGAGTCTGTTCGCCATCGGGCCGCCGACCTAGCCGGCCTTCTTCAATCTGCTCATTGTTTTCAAATACGATCTCTGGCCTTTTTGCAGATTTTAACAAAGTTTTCAAACATATTTCCGCCATATTCAGAATCATTTACTTCGGGGTGGAATTGAAGGCCAAAACGGTCCCCTGCTAGGTTCTCCATTGCCTGAATCTCACATGATTCGCTTCTCGCAGTTATTATGAAATCATTTGGTAAAACTTTAACTTCATCGTTATGACTTTCCCAAACCGTTTGTATTGAAGGAGTGCCTTCAAAAATTGCACCGCCTCCATTTACCAATTCTATTGTAGCCGCACCAAACTCCGGAGCTGGTGCTTCACGTGCTTCTCCACCATAATAACCTGCCATGAATTGGTGTCCTGCACATATACCAAGTATCGGAATTTCGAGGCTGAGATATTCTGCGCAATTTCCTAATTCGCCTGTTAAACCAACCCTTGCAGCCCCTCCTGAAAGTATTAGGCCATCTAAATCTCGAAGTTTCTTTAATGGTGTATCGTTATTTAGAATCTGAGTATCTACGCCCAGATATCGTAACATTCTCCATTCTCGATGTGTCCATTGGCCGCCATTATCTATGACGTCAATTACGAGTCTGGTGTCCTCCATAACTCGACCAGGGATAGGAGGATGATGAACAATACCCTTCTCAAAGGTTGAAAAAGAGAACCGCTGTCGTGCCAATCCCTGCCCCGATGGTGTAGTGGCCTATCATGCAGCCCTGTCGAGGCTGCGACCCGGGTTCAAATCCCGGTCGGGGCGCCACTATTTCACTCTGGAGCAATCCATGCTTGGAATGAACATAGACGAAGTGAAGGGCTGTAATCTCGCTTGATCATGAGAGATGGTTTTGGTTTTCCTGATAGTAAAGGTGGGAGAAGTTTGTTGATTTTTTCATTTGTATTGAAAATTTCTGATTCTTCAACTATAACTCTGCCACGGATCATTGTTGGGCCAGTTCTATCCAAAAGAGGTATTAGATAGGGTAGATATTCTATAGTCCTATGTGGAAGGTTGATGATTAAGAGGTCCCAATTACTCCTTATTTCTGAATAGTTCTCCAATTTTGTTGCGTCGGCCAACCCTACGATACGATTGTTATGCAACCTCTCAACTGAGATGCTATTTTTTGGATATGGTCTCCTATCCCACTTTGAGAGATTTTCAAATAACAACTCGACGGCATCAGGGTTGAGGTCTGTAGCTAATAAATCATTCACCAAATCGGCTTCATTCAGTAATGGAGCCAGCGCAGGTCCGACTCCACAGAATGGATCTGCTACACGAATTGGTCTATCCAATCTATTTCGTAATTCTTTAGCTAATGACAGAGTTTCCAAGCGTTCGGTTTGAAGTTTAGTGGAAAAGTATGCACGAGTTGGATCACAACGTATCACTCTCCCACTTTCTTTTAGTGAAACCTTGGTCGACAGGATTTCTGGTGGGGCCAAATCCAGAGATGGGCCTGTTAGTATTCGTCCCGAAAGCCTAGCACCAATTGGACGGAGGTTACGAATGCGAAATTCTCCTTGAACTCCGTCATCAGCTAAAATTAACCTAACATGAGGATGTACTCCTAATTTTGCTCTGGCAATTGAATCTGTGTATTCTTCAACTGATTTGTCTATTTTTACTATGATCATGTCTCCAATAAATTCGTGGTTAGAGGGCCAAGCCTCGCTTTTACTGTCAATTACGTCCTGATCTATTTCTTGAAGTAAAAGTGAAAGCCAATTTGTTTCTATTCTTTCATCGAGTACGCCTTTATGAAATTCGATAGGGTACTTTGACAATTCTCCCGGGAGAACTGTTGGGGAATTCGGATTAAGTGGTATGAGGCGAGATTTACCATCCTTACTTGAGAATACTCTGAACGAAAAAGCACCCCACTCACGAGCTCTAATATGCCCTAAAACGGCCTCGACCTCATGGTTGGGTACTACTAGGTGGCGCATCATATTGATGGAGGGCAGACGTCTCCCTCGCTTCACCATGACGGATGGCGGACTCCCCGCGGGGCTATGGCTAATTGGCCTTGGACCAGGAGATATTGGGCTGATGACTGCAGACGGGATTGAGCATGCAAGAGCATGCGAATACCGCTTTCTAGAAGGCTACACAGCAACTCTACCGATTGATCAGGAGATTTTGCTTGAATCTGTTATTGGGCCTTGGAAGCGTGTTATGAGACCTCAAATTGAGAGCCCGCAAAATATCCTTGAGTTGGCTAAAGAAAGTTCGGTTGCTATTTTGGTTGTAGGAGATCCGATGCAAGCAACCACACATATAGATCTGGAAGGGCATTGCTATGACGAGGGCATTAGTTTTACCATTATTCCAGGATTGTCTGCAATTTCTCTGGCCATTTCTCTTTCCGGGCTACAGTCTTATCGCTTTGGGAGACAGGTGACTATTCCTTTTGATTACGGAAATTATCTACCAACTTCTCCATTGGAATTTATTTATGCAAACTATGCAAACAATTTGCACACTCTTGTTCTGCTCGACTTGGACCCTAGTGGAATGGGTATTGACCCCCCCAGTCCTATGATGCCAGCAAAGGCTATTGGGTTGCTAAAGGCAATGGATGAACGATTGATTGAACAAGAAAGTAGTATTCCGAAGAGTATGGATGAGGCTGTCGCAGATTGGAAGGGTATTTTACTTACTGATTTGGGCACTCCTGAACAGAGGATTGTCTCGGGCAGGCTTGAAGATTTGGCTATGATCGAAAGTGGCCGCATCCATTGCCTAATTCTTCCAGCAGAATTTACTGGGATGGAATCTGAAGCTTATCGTCGTAGGCTTTTGAAACACTAAATGGAGAGAGAATATGGCCAGACCACCTGCTGAAGTTCGATTTCCTGGTGATAAGAATAAACGAAGAAAGGTTAGAGTCCGCGGAATAAAAAAGGCATCGAAAGAAATACAACAACGCCTAGATCGTAATCTTGAGGCGTTATTAGAAAATCCTGAAATATTCCTGCCTGAAATAAATTGTGAGTTGGGTAAACCAAGGAGAGACCCTCTGGCATTGACTCTCAAAGAGATAGATGCTGTATCTTCAAAGCGGCATGATCGACGTTGGTTGACTAAGCGTATGACTAAACGTAGAGGAGATATGGTTTGTAGGTCGCTTGCTGGATCTCTGCTTGCTGCTGGTGAAGAAGATACGACAACCGTTTCTGTGTATAATAGTCCAATATATGGGGCTTCAAGTTTCATTAGAAGAGGAAATGGGAAGCAATCTCATATGGTTGGGATTCAAAATTTTACGCACCCCAGATTGAGACTATTAGTATGGGACGATCATGCTAAGGCAGGGAATTGGTTTTTCTCTTGGAATGAAGGTTTTGTTTGTACTGGTCAGGAGGCAAAACCACCAGAAGAATGGGTTAGGGCCGTTTTGAAAGATTCTAGTATTTCATTATCCGAAAACGGGATGCTATACTCTGGAGGATTAGAAAAAGAAATCGTAGAAGATGGCGTGAATACTGATAATGGTTGGATGAGACTTATTATTGATGATTTTGTCATCGGTTTGTCGAGTTCTTCACTAGCAAAAACGAGTGAAGACCCATTTGTTCCATCAATAGCCCTCAATATGATGCCTCCCAAACTTTCTTCTATTTCGAAAGTAGATTGGATGTGGCGGCCTAAAGGATGGCCAGCAGAAAGAGAATTGTCTGAAGTGGGGAATGAAAGATTGGAAGAAGTGATACACGCTTGGTTGAATCTTTCATTACCCGATGATAAAATTGCCAGATCTTGTCGTAATGCAATCCTTGGATCTATTGAAGACGGTTTTGTTGCCGGTAATCACTGGTTTTCAATAGATAATAGAGGAGGTTTTCTTGATCATCTTCAAGGTAGTGAAGACGAGAAGGAGGCCATAGCAAGTGTGCTAGATTCGATTCGGGGCGGTCTTTTTGTGCGTGCTGATGGAGTTTTACTTAATTCTGAAAACGATGCCATAAGATTTGAAGATACTTCTTGTCACCCCGTGCTTGTTGCTTTGTGGGAAGATTATGGTCGTGAAATACTGAAATCAATGTATGGGCTAACTGGGGATGACGCCGAGGAAATCTATCAAAAGCAGGTTAAGAGAAAGCAGGGATTTGCCGCGTTTTTGAGAGAACTTAGTGGTTCTATTTCGGCCGCTAAAAGATTAGAGCGGTTGCCTTGGGAAGAAGATGCTTTATCGTCACCGCTTTCTTTTGCCGAATCTCTGATTCGTAAAGCATCTGAAGACGGTGTTGCATCAACTGTTGCTTTGTGCAGAAAGGCAAAGGGTTTGGAGGCCGCAATGGGTTGGTCTTGGCTTGTTGTGCACAACCGTACCGAATCTGATGCTTGGCGCTTTGATGAGGCAAGCAGGGACAAAGGAGGAGATTGGGTTCCAGCCATGACGGCTCTATGGGATTCTGCAGAAGCTCTACTTCTAAAGGACGATTTAGATGCAAAGGAAGATTATATTGGTGCTATGAAATGGCTTGCAGAGATCTCTGGGTCGGGAGAATTGCCTTCTTTGTGAATGATCAAAGATTGTTCACTTCTAGCAAAATTTTCACAAACAACTCGGGGTTCAGTTAATTTCGTAGACCCTTTCGGGGGGCTATGAATGACAAACACTCCGACAAGGAGTTTGCTACTAGGGCGGTCTGGTCCGGAACACAAAATGTCGATGGCGCTGCCGTAACTCCAGTGTTCCTCACTGCCACTTACCAATTAACTGATGAACGGTACCAAGGTTGGGCCGATGGCGCTCAACATACGGCACTTTATTCAAGGCTATCAAGTATAAATTCAGAAGGAGTTGCGGCTAAGATAGCTGCTCTAGAGGGTGCAGAAGACGGTGAAACCTTTGCTAGTGGTATGGCGGCAATATCAACTACACTTATGGCCTTACTTTCGAAAGGAGACCACATGGTCGCAAGCGCCGATTGCTATGGAGGAACATATGGATTGATGACAGAGGATTTGCCGCGTTTTGGCATAGATGTGTCAATGGCAGATATGCGTGATCCATCGTCTTACGAGGCCGCAATCCAACCCAACACTAAGATACTTTATGTTGAAACAATTACAAACCCTGTGATAAAAGTCTGTGATCTTGAAGCTATGGCCAAAATTGCAAAGAAGCACAACCTAATTGCTATCGTGGACAACACTTTTGCAACCCCCTATTCTTGCAATCCAATTGATTACGGTTTTGATTTGGTAATTCATTCAGGAACGAAGTATCTGGGGGGTCATTCTGACTTGATCGCAGGTTTCGTAGTAGGACGCAAAGATTTAGTTGCTGAAATTTTCCCTAAGAAAGTACATTTTGGCGGCGCTGCTGACCCTCATATGTGCTATCTTTTGGAAAGAGGTATGAGAACATTGCATGCACGAATGCCAATACATACATCGAATGCGGCAGAGATCGCAAAGCGTCTCGATAATCACTCAATGATTTCACAAGTAAATCACCCAAGTCTACCGAGTAGCCCCGACTACCATGTAGCTCAAAGAATAGCGCCCAAGGGAACAGGGATGTTGGGTTTTGTAGTCAAGGGAGGAGATGCGGCGGCTTTACATTTCATGAGATCTTTAAGTATGATTTTTGAGGCTACTAGTCTTGGTGGTGTTGAGAGTTTAGTAGAATGCCCATTCAATTCGAGCCATATGTTTGTTCCAGAGGAAGTAAGACATGAGGCAGGAGTTGTCCCCGGATATGTTAGAATGAGTATAGGAATAGAAGATGTCGAAGATATCTGGAATGATATCTCAAAGGCCCTTTCACAAAGTGAGGCCTATATCGCAACCCTTGCTTAATAAATAGCGAGATGTGATGTCGTGGATTATGAGGGGCTAGTTGCCTTCTTGGTTTTCATTGTCCCAATGTGTTTTTCGCCCGGCCCAAACAATATGCTTTGCGCCGCTCATGGTTCGCAACATGGTTTTAGAGAAACAATTCCTTTGACTCTGGGTATGCTTGTTGGGTGGTCCTTACTAGGCCTAGTAGTAGGATTAGCAACGGTGTTCATTGAAGAAAATGAAGGCTTGTTTCTCTATCTTACATATGTTGGTGCAGCGTATATTGCTTATTTGGGGTTCAAGATAGCATTCCAAGAGCCAATTAAAGAAGGTGAAAGAGCGAGTACTGAAAAATTAGGTTTTACTACAGGAATGGTATTACAAATAGTAAATGGTAAGGCTTGGGTTCACTTTCTAGTTATGATGGCTTCATGGGCAACGCTATTTGGAAGTGGTTTTTACAGTAAGGTAATACTTGTTATAATCAATGCACTTGCTGGCTTTCCAGCTGTACTCACATGGTCGGCCTTTGGCGTTGGACTAAGAAAAATATTCTCTACTCCAATACAGGCCAAGATATTGAATGC
The DNA here is from genome assembly GCA_002498725.1 of Euryarchaeota archaeon UBA23. GTDB lineage: Archaea > Thermoplasmatota > Poseidoniia > Poseidoniales > Thalassarchaeaceae > MGIIb-O1. The sequence goes on along the minus strand of DAIJ01000010.1, from coordinate 946 downwards.
TGGACTAGGTGTTTCTCTTTTTGCAGTGGCTATTTGGATTGCGATGCCCCAATGACGGAGTAATCTTTTTCGCTTCATATGTATCCAAGAAGTCATGCCACTTGACTCCATTCTCAAGGGTTTGGCCAGGGAAGCAGTGCGTTCTACAGTTCGAGGAACCTTTCGAGAACACAAGAACTACGCCGATTATGAAAAGGAAATAGCGGCTAAAATGGCCTCCGACGATGCAAACCGTTCTGCTAAGGAAAGAGGTCTCACAGTAGACGAGGCAGAGGACCTAATCGAGGAATCTCGTGATTCTGCTGTTACCGATGCACAAAAGAGAACCAATCAAGAACAACACAAGAAGGTACTTCTACTCCTTGTTGTCTTGATTGTATACGCTGTTTTGGTGGGGCCAGAACCTTGACGACGAATACTTAGGAGGAAGCAAGATGGTAATAGAAATTCTCGGAGCGATTGCCGCCGATGCTGCGGGAGAATCGATGCACAAAAGCAAAGAAAAAAGGAAACTCGAAGACGCAAAAGACAATCCAGAAGAGTATGCAAAAATCTCGGAAGAAATCGAAAAAATAAAGCAAAGAAACCGGAAGATGGGTGTTTACTTGATCGGTTTGTTTTTGCTTATTTTGAGTTTTCAGTCAAGCTTAGGTTTAGGTATCCTATTCGTCACCTTGTACGCATTTAGCGTCATCTCTAAATTGCCCAAAACAACAGAAAAAATCTTTGAGACTATACCGGATTCTAAAACAAACCCTGGAACTATCTCTCCCTCTGAACGTCAAGCACTAATGTCAAGAAAGTGTTCATTACCCGGATGTAACATAGGAAATTTTCGAATGACAGATTATTGTCATAAACATCAAGACCACATTTCATCAAATTCAGAACCAGAAACTGAGGAAGAAGAAAACTGGTGGGAAGACGAAAAACAGTGATATTATAT
>DAIJ01000021.1:3731-35034 GCA_002498725.1 Euryarchaeota archaeon UBA23 | reverse complement strand
AATAACACAGTATACAGCGAGGGGTAGCGAGTTGGAGTAGCCAGGTTATCTCGTCGGGCTCATAACCCGGAGACCGGTGGTTCAAATCCACCACTCGCTACCAAAAAAAAATCATTTTAACTAAACATTAATGATAATTATTTTTTTTCGAGAATAAAATATGGAAAAAAAGTGAAAGTAAAAAAACGACCTACTGCGGGCAATAAATAGTCCACATTCACTTTCAATAAATGATTAGGGGTCCTTATTTTATTCATATACTGAAAGATGTTGAGTTTGACTACAAGAAAGGTGAGAGATATGACTGAGAAAACAGCGAGTGAGAAGATCGAAGAAGAAGACGGTGCAATTCTAATAGATATAGATGAACAACAAGCAACTATTGACGATTTACCAGGTGTAGGCCCTGCAACAGCAGAAAAATTACGTGAAGCCGGATTCGATGAACTTCTTTCAATTGCTGTTATGAGTCCTAGTGAACTATCACAGCAGGCTGAATTAGGCGAAGCAGTATCTTCTAAGATCATTCAGGGTGCAAAAAAATTAGCTAACATAGGTGGTTTCGTTTCAGGTACACGCTTGCTTGAAAGGCGTAAAGAAGTACAGAAACTTACATCAGGATCTTCGGCCTTAGACGAGTTACTCGGCGGAGGGTTTGAAACCCAAGCAATAGTTGAGGTCTACGGTGAGTTTGGTAGTGGAAAAACTCAAATTGGGCATCAATTAGCTGTAAATACAATATTACCATTAGAACAAGGAGGTTTTGATGGAGAAATTTTTTACATAGATACTGAAGATACCTTCAGGCCAGAAAGAATAGCACAAATGGCAGAGGGAGTAGGAATAGATCCACAACTAGCATTAGAAAGAATTCATGTGGCTCGTGCTTACAATTCAGCTCATCAAATGCTTCTTGTTGAGGAGATCAAGAAAATGTCAAAGAATGTTGATGTAAAATTAATTATTGTTGATTCTCTGACTAGTCATTTCCGTGCTGAGTATGTGGGAAGAGGTATGCTAGCTCCACGTCAGCAAAAACTAAATCGACATTTGAAAGAACTGAAGCAGTTATCTGATGTTCATAATGCACTTGTTTTAGTAACAAACCAGGTCATGTCAAAGCCCGATGCATTATGGGGAGATCCTACCAAAGCAATTGGTGGTCACATTGTTGGTCACGCAAGCACATTCCGCCTTTATTTGAGGAAGTCTAAGGGAGGACGAAGAATCGCTCGTCTTGTCGACAGCCCTAACCTACCCGAAGGAGAGGCCGTGTTTACCGTGACTGCCGAGGGACTTAGAGATTAGTTCTCTAAGTCCTTTCGGAGTCCGAATACGCTCAGGACGGAATAATTTCTAGAGCAGACTCAATTTCACCGATCAAGTCACTAACGTGGGATTCAGAGAATGATAAGGATAATCCACTTGCTTCAAATAATTCTGTTAAACCACGAGTATAACCTAATGACAAACCTGCTTTGTAACGAGAAAGAGCATCCTCAGTGTTCTGGCGATGATATTGCCACATTTGTAATGCTCCTAGTTGTGCTATACCATATTCTACATAATAGAAAGGAACTCCGAATAAATGACCTTGACGCTGCCAGGAAACTTTGTGAATTTCATCAAATCCATTCATGTCAACTTCAGGTCCGAATCGATCTCCTAATTCTAGCCATTTTGCAGCTCTTTCTTCTCTAGTATGTTCTGGATTTGCATAAATCCAATGTTGGAATGCATCAATTGTAGCCATCCATGGCATAAATGCAATAATGTCTTCTAGATGATTACGTCTTGCTCTATCTGCATCTTTCTCTTCGTAGAATTCTTCCCAATGAGGATGTGTTAAAAGCTCCATTGACATACTTGCTACTTCTGCAAATTCAATTGGAGAATCTCTTTCATGAATTAATTCCAAATGGCCTGAATAGAATGAATGAAATGCATGTCCTGCTTCATGTATCATTGTCTCTACATTTCTTTGTGTCCCAGCAGCATTCATGAAAATGAAAGGCATTCGGCTTTTTTGTAGGTAATATTGGTATCCCCCCGGGGCCTTTCCTTTTCTGCTATCTAGGTCTAGACAATCATTTGCATCTAATTGATCAAAGTATTTTCCGAGTTCTTCTGACATTGAATGAAATATTCTTGAACATCCATCTACCATTTCTTGTACATCTTTGAATGGCTGTAATGGTGGCCTCCCCATAACATCAACACTCATGTCCCAAGGCCTTAATTTGTCAAGTCCTAATTTTTCCCTTCGTTCTTCATCATTTTTAAGTCGCAAAGGTTGGCATACTGCTTCTATTGAATCATGGAACTCAAGGCAATCATCTATTGTATAATCAAATCTATGCATCGCAGCAAACATATATTGTTGATATCCTTCAAATCCTGCATTTTTAGCAATTTTGTGGCGTATTTTTATCAATTCGTCATAAATTTCAGAGATTCTTTCATTATCTTGAAATCGTCTTTCTGCAACAGTCTTCCATGCTTTTTCACGGATTTCTCTGTCAGTATTTTCGAGATAAATAGCCATTTGAGCGAAAGTTTTCTGTTCTCCTTCATATTCTACCATTTGTGCTCCACAGATTTCATTGTATTCTGTAACTAATTTAGTAGCTTTAGTTTGTAGTGGGATATTCTCTTCACGAAATATTTCGATATTAGTTTTCAATCCTTTAACTAGAATTTCATATTGCTTTGGAAGTTTACTAACAGATTCATGTTCTATTATTCTACGATTAAGGATGTCACTATATTCTGAAAGTTTTGGAGATACATTTTCCACAAAATCCATCCAAGATTTTTGTATTTTTTCATCATCTGTATGACAAGTCATGTTGATGTATAATTTGGCTCTAGCCTCAGAAATTATTTCTGATAAATCTGATCTATCCGAAATAAAAGTCTCCAAACAGGTAGAGCAATTTAGTTCTCTATCTCTGAGATTATTCATAAAAGGTTCAATTTCTTTCCAAGATGTTGCATCTAAATCGTCTGATACAAATGACATTTTAAGACCTCAAATTAATCTTTTCTTATTGATTGTGGGCCAACAGGCAGGGGTCCTTCATTACGACTATATTTTTGCCTCTTCCATTTTTTCGCATCTGCTCGATTTCCTTCTCTAATTTCTTCTATATTTTCATAATCTGGATTTTCTTTTGCAATCCAGCAAGCAGTGCAGTAACGCTTACCTTCATGATCGAGAAAATTTCCCGGAGTGCATGCTTCTGAGCATATGCTACAAGTCCTATATCCATGGAATCTCGACATCTTATCAGCATACCCTAGGGTATTCTACCCTATCAGTTTGACCCCTTAGAGATCAACTGTGCAGGTCTGCCATAGCAGCATGATTAAGAAGATAATTTTCAATCTCAAGTGGGGTTAGATTATTCTTTGTTATTGCTATTTCTAATCTGTTTAATGATTCTTTAATTGGCATTGGTCTAAGAGTAATTAATGATGCTTCAAGATGTAATATTAGGTTTTCTGCTTGGTCAGTATTATTATTGAAAACATCTCTAGGTAAATTTGTTTTATCTAATTGATTATTTACTTCTAAATTAGGTAAATAAATAATCCAGGCTTTCTTATCACCTTCTTTTATTCCGGCTCTATCAAATGCAGTGCTAATCTGATGAGTGCCAGATATTAAACGTATAAATTCAGTATCAGGTGACCGAGCGATCATTGAATTATTGATTTCTCTATAACGAAGTGAATACCAAACTGTCCACAGGTGTGCTTCACTACATGCTGCATCGTAAGCCATCAATAACCATCGATTATTTGGCCTCCATTCATTGAACTTAGAAATGATCTCATTTTTCCCATTAAAATTCTCATTGAATTGAATTCCCCAAGCAGGATACCACGGCACACGATGCTCTTCTGCCATGTTTTGGGATAGCGCATTATTGATGAAGGATACCGCTATATTAGCTCATTTTGAGATACGTTTTGCTTCATTGACAATATTGTCAACCAATTTTGGACTCCATCCTCGTAAATCTGCAAGCCTGCTTCTATCACGTTCTGTAAGTAGTGAGACATCACTAGCATTTTCAACTCCTAGAAGAGAAACCATTTCTCTAGCTCTTATTCTACCAATTCCTCTTATTGTTACTAAACCCAATAAGTCTGTTTTACATCCATTTCTAACTCTTCTATGTAGTTCACTAATTGCTTCTAGTAATTCTCTATGTCCATCTGGTTGAAGAGATCTGAGATCTTCATCTTCTGACAAGATTTCACGCATTGCAAAAAGTAACCATTCTACGAGATCTACTCTACCACGCAAATCACCTGGTTGCACGTTCCATTCATTCTCAATTTCTTCCATAGATTTTTCATTAATCCATTCTTTTATTACAAGTACACCTTTCATACGTCTTTCTTGTTCCATATCTACTGGTTCTGCCAATAACTCACGTTCATGATTATGTATTGCAGATAATATTGTTTCTAGTTCTTCTTTTCTTGGCCAAAGAGACAAAAAGTCAGGGGTACAAGTGGTAAGATGAATAAGGCCCAACGGAGAAATCTGATGTATTTCATCATCACCTGACATCACATCCATGGCTACACCCAAACCATCACGAATGATTCTTCCAGAAATTGGATTTAGGTAAAGTCTAGAAATTCTCCTACCAAGTGAAGTTGCTTCATAAGTCATAGTTGCAGAATCAGGGATATGTTCTTCATAATCTAATCTTTGACTGGCTTTTTCAAATCCAAAGATAGCAGGACCCTTACGTGGTGTTAAATTTCTGCTATGTTTATACTCTTTATTTGAAATCTCAAGACCGGGAATTGAAATTCCTTGCTTAGCCCATGTTGGCATATCATCATACCAATTTTCTTCTTTTGGCTCTTCTTCATTTTCACGCTTCCTAATACGCTTCATCACTTCTTCTGAATCTCCCGTTTTTGAGATCATTCCATTGTTAAATAACCAAGATATTACATCATCGATACGCTGTTCTAATACCTTTTTTTCCATTTGAGTAGCAAGGAATGTTTTTGCAAAAAATCTACTTATTGAATCTCGATCTTTTATTCCAGCATTAGATATTATGGATAATATATGTGTCAATAATGCAGGGTCCTGACTGGCCCTAATAGCAGAAGAGTTTGCAAGTTTTGAAGTTACATCTTCTGGATCAGAAACAAGATATCTTTCAACAATCTGAATCTCTTCTTCAGTATCACGTGCAACTATCCATGCATCTCCTGCATCATCATATGATGGTCGACCAGCACGACCTAACATTTGTCTAATCTCGGAGACACTAACAGGTATCGAACCACCAGCGACACTATTCCATCTTCTATAGTCACGAATTATAACTCTACGCGCTGGTAAATTTATTCCTTGTGCCAATGTTGGAGTAGCTACAATAGCTAATAATTCTCCATTTCTAAATTTCTCTTCAATTATCTTTCTTTGAAAGTGGCTTAATCCTGCGTGATGAAATGCAATTCCACCTTTAATAGAAGAAACTAGAGACCTCCCCATCGAAGAAATATCTTCTCTCCTGTTCAAACTACTAGCAATAGAAGTCCATTTTTTTTCCATTTCTTTTGTATATTGTAATGATCCCTTTTTTATTTCTCTAATAACATGTTTAGATAATTCTCTTGCCTCTTTCTGTGTTGATGCTCTTGAATTAACAAAAATGAGTATTTGACCTTCAGATTTTACCGTATCATCTAGAACTGCTTGTAGTCGCTTACTGGATTTCCCTTCAATAGTTCTAATATCCGGCCATTTTTGTTCTTTCGGGCCATCTATACGATGGACTTTGATATCAAGTCCAGTAAGAGTTCCAGAGTGAAGTTGAATGGGTCTCCAATCTGATTTTATAAGTTTTGCATCTAACCAATTTGCCATTTCAAGAGGATTTCCTACAGTGGCTGAAAGAGCAACAATTTGAGCATCGGGTTTTGAGTGTCTTATCCTTGATAGAAGAACTTCCAATGTAGGTCCACGATTAATATCCTGAAGTAAATGGAACTCGTCAACAACAACAACTCCTATTTTGTCTATTAGATTCGTACGTGAGCGAAGCATTGAATCTAATTTTTCACTTGTACAAACTAGTATATCTGCCTCTTCTATCTTTCTAGTTTCACCACTTCTTTCCCCAATCGCAATGCCTACAGTAAGTCCAACCAGTTTTGCTAATTCACGAATTTCTTCGACTTTTTCGCTTGCCAGAGCCTTTAGAGGTACTATATACAATCCTCTGAATCCTTCAAGATCCGTTTTTAGTCTATGAATCATTGTAAGATAGGCAACTAGTGACTTGCCGCTTGCAGTTGGAATTGTAAGCATTAGATTCCTTCCTTCTAATGAATAAGCTAATGCTTCTTTTTGAGGTGGATAAAATTCCTTAATATCCCAATTTGAATATAAGAAATTGGTGATTTTTGAGTCTATTTTGACATCTGCGAGAGATATCGGACTAAGGTCCTCACCGGCGGCCATAATTTCACTTAGAATCCGCCGTTCTAAAGGATACCGAACTTGCTGTTTAACCAAGATACAATACCAAAGTACACATCACTAGCATTAGAGATGCAGGAGTAGCCCTAATCAGAGGATCCCCTTTCGTCTTAAGGTGACAGATAATTGCTCCAGCCATCAATACTCCCATGCCGATGGCTGCAAATTCAACTATTGAGGAGTACCAAAGCCCGATAATTAGCAGACCTGCTAGAATCAGTTTAGTCCCCCCAATTACATATACCGACCACTCAGGTAAGCCGTATACTGCAAATTCTTCGATAATATTCTTCGCATTACCCGCACGGAAGTTAGTTTCCAGTTTTGGCCTTAGAATCCAAACTGCGATTATCACAATGGCAATCGTCAACTGGAGTGTCGAAACTATTAGGTCAATCATAGTCACCAAGTAACGTTTCAACATTTATACTGTTGTTCAAACTCAAATGTTACTAATTCCATCGATGAAAAGCAGGATGCCCCTCTTTTACAGCAACGAACAGTCCTTCTCCAATCGCGCAGATTTCTCCGTCAGCGCTTAATTCAATCTGGACTTTTGCGCGGTCCTCGAATAATTCTATGACTTTTCCAGTTAGGTCCAGTTCTTTTCCAAAAGGAGTAGGCTTTCGAAGTTTGATACTATAATTTGCCGTGACTGTGCAAGGTGGTTCAGAATTTCCTAATTGGTCCATCAGAGCGATTGCAGCCGTCCAATTTCCATGACAATCCATTAGTGATCCAATAATTCCTCCGTTAATCATTCCTGGAAATGCTTGATGTTTCGGCGAGGGATTAAATTTCATTTCCAAGCCATCTTCAGTTCTAAAAGAACGTATTTGCAAACCATCTTTATTTGCGGGACCACACCCAAAACAGATACTATTTGGGGCATGAATTTCTTGTACCGATAGTCGTCCCTGGGTCTCCATCAGTTGTTCCACAATAAACTAGGAATACAACAATTACGGCTATATTACTTATTTTTAGAACAAGATTAGCCTTGCCAACCCTCTTATTGTTCCCCTTACACCGAATAGTATTGGTCGATTCTCAAGAAGATACATCCACTCCCTCCGCGAGTGAGGAAAAACCACCTGTTACCAGACCCAAGCGTAGACGTAATCAACCACTTAAAGTAGCGAATCAGATACCAAAACAGCGTCGTATGGAAATTGAAAAAGCTTTAGAAGAGCCTTCATCCACTCCTCGCAAGTGGTCTCGTACAAGTTCTTGGAAGTCTCATCGAATTGGTAAGAAATTGATCAAACCGGGTACTATAAGAAACCTTGAATTTGATTTAATGGATGTAGACATAGGTGAATCTTGGCCAATCCCTGTAACTGTGATTCATGGAATTCGTCCAGGTCCTGTTGTAACAATAATTGGTGCTTTACATGGAAATGAATTAGTTGGACCATTAGCCCTAACTTATCTTCAATCATCTAACATAATGGGTGAAGGACAAGCAATTGATCCATTAACAGTTGCTGGTACAATTCGTATTATTCCAATAGTCAACATGCCAGCATATCGTAGAAGAATGCGTTACATGACAGATGGACGTGATCTTAACAGATTCTTTCCAGGTAAGGAAGATTCTAACACAACATCAAGAGTAGCTAATCGCTTATGGAACGAATTATTTTCAAAGAGTGACCATATTATTGATCTACATACAGCAGCATTGGGTAGAACAAATATGCCACAAATAAGAGCAAATCTTGCTAATAGAAACAGTAATCGTGTAGCTCGATCTTTTGGTATAGAGGTGATACTGGACAGTCAGGGACCTAAGGGGTCTCTACGACGTACCGCAGATGAAAACGGAATCAGTTGCATTACCTATGAAGGAGGAGGGTCCGATGAGGCCGATCCCGAATCAATACAGATAGCACTTTATGGGATACTCAATGTTCTTCGTAGTCTTAAGGTGATTCCAGGATATCCAAGTAGACCAAGATTCCGTCTTCTAGCATCTGGATCTGTTTGGCTGAGGTCAGATCAAGGAGGACTTCTAGATGTATTGACTCCAGCAGGTTCATTTGTCGAAGAAGGTGAATTAGTTGCAACAGTATCTGATCCAGAGTTCCCCGGCTTATCAATGGAAATTCGAACTCCAACTCAGGGTTTGATAATCTGTACTGCAACTCATCCTTTCGTCACTACTGGGACCCCCATAGGTCATTTAATTCCAATAAAGAAGGGTGTAAAAACAGTTCAAAAAAGACTCGATCAAGAGGGAATCCTAGTTCTTTCAGGGTCTGATGGAGAACCTCCGTGGCGTGATGATGAAGAAGTTGAGGATATTTCGGTAGAGGGAGAATGGGAAGGTGGATCTCCTGATGCAGAATGGGGTGAAAATCATAGTTCTGCAGCCGAGGAAGAAGCAGATGAAGGTTGATCTACAATTCTAATTTTGATCATCATCAGGTATTATGACTGATTTTGCAATTACCATAGGTGGGTCTTCTTTGGGCTTCATAAATGCGCTAAGATCAGGTGCAGGTGGCAATTCTGAAACTCTATGTTGACTATCATTTACAGTACCCCCGATATCGATTTTAAATTCATTGTAAGCATCTTCTATACGTCTATTTTCTACAATTCTATAGCCCACTAGAGCAGAACATCCTACAATCGACATGATAATGAAAATCAGTGTTATTATTCCAATAGGGGACTGTAAAAATTTGGATAAAGAGTCACTAAATGTAGAAGGTGGGTGGTGAACTTTTACATCAACCATCCATTGAAGTTTAGTTTCTACATTTGAATCAATAATAGTCGCATTGAGATAACTTACAGTATCTCCCCGTTGACAAAATATAATTGCGATTTCCCAATCAGGATTTTTACACTCAATTTTCATTATATGCAATCTTTGGCCATCCAGAGTTACATTTTCTGATAATTCAACACCTTCCATTTCCCAAATAATATTTTTATTAACTTGTGACGGTATTCCATCTAGATTAACTGAGAAAGATCTGTTTACAGAATCCCAGATAATTAAATCACTTCGTTCAGGATTTGAAATAACTACTGATTCTCTATCTATGTAATCCTCATCGTCAGTAATTCCATTACAATCGTCATCCAATTTATTCCAGATTTCATTAGAACTTGGATTTATTTCAGAGTTCAAATCATTACAATCTTCAAATTCATAAAATCCATCTTCATCTCGATCAAAATCAAAAATTAATGGATCCGATTTAGAAATTAGCAATTCATAACCATCTTTCAATCCATCATCGTCTGAATCTGAATCATTAGGATTGGTTGAAACATTGTGATATTCATCGTAGTCATTTATTCCATCGTCATCAGAATCTATGTCATAGAAATCTTCGTCAATTTGGTTATCACAATCATTATCTTTCTTATCTAGAGATTCAGTATTTAGAGGAAATCTATCAGCATCATCATCTTGACAATCTTGGAACCAATACCAACCATCTTGATCATTATCTGGATCGGGGAAAAGCGGGTCAGATGAATGGAAGTTTACTTCATTTCCATCAGGTAAACCATCATCATCTGAGTCTCCATCATATGGATCAGTTGAGTAGTTGTGGAATTCTTCATAGTCATCTAGGCCATCAAAATCAGTATCTTGATTCCAGAAATCATTATCTATAACCAAATCACAGTTATTGTCAATTCCATCTAGAAGTTCAGGCAACGCTGGATTACGATATTCATCTTGATCATCACAATCAAGGAACCACTGAAATCCATCAGCATCATCATCTTGATCATAGCTTAGTGGATCGGAACCATGTATCAAGATCTCTTCGCCATCAGTTAGATTATCTCCATCTGTATCTTCATCAAGATAATCAGTTCCATGAATATGGTATTCTGGCCAGTCATTTAGCCCATCATTATCTCTATCTGTTAGATTATAACCTTCATCAGAGACATCATCACAGTCATTATCTAGCCCATCAAGGCTCTCATATTCACCCGGATTTACATTAGGGTTATTATCATCACAATCTTGGAAGTGATAGAAAAGATCACTATCTGCATCTGGATCATATGTCAATGGATCTGAATTCCAATAATTTACTTCTACGCCATCAGAAAGGCCGTCGCCATCAGTATCTGAGTTAAGTGGATCAGTATTTACCGAATTCACTTCTTGCTCATCTGTAAGTCCATCAATATCAGAATCTACAATTAGAGGATTAGTACCATATTGAATGACTTCTTCATAATCAGTTAGGCCGTCATCATCTGAATCGATATCGTAAGGATCAGTACCCCAAACGTTAGTCTCATTTTCATCAGAAAGACCATCATCATCATGATCAAAATCACCATCTATGCCATGAAAAATAATTTCCCAAGAATTAATACTTCCACTATTTCCACCAACAGTATCACGAATTTTTAATGTCCAAATTCCTAAACTAGATTCACCCCAATGATGAACTGTATTGAATAACCAATTAGAATAATCATCTCCATTGTCATTATGTTCTTCTGCTAGCCAAGATTCAGTACCATCTGGTGACACTAGTACAATATCTAAATCTCCTCTGGAATCATGGTCTATATCAACCATCAAATCAACACTTTCTAGTTGCATTTCAATATTCATGGCCATCTGGAATTGAGTCCATGAATCATTGTTATTTGGTATTGATTGGTTCTCAAAATAAGGCCCATATGTTGAGTTCATTTCATCATCAATATTTGTCCAATTTTTTGCCATGTAAACAGCAGCACCCGCATCAATTGCACCGAAGCCATACTTGTGTGAAACATCATGACCTGCCCCGTTGATATTCCATGAAGAATCGTTAGGGTCATTCTTTCGAGATGATTGTACTAGAATTTCTTGGACATCTCTCCATGTAAGATATTTGTTCGCATCATACATTAGTGCAATCACTCCTGAAACTAATGGAGTAGCGCTGGATGTTCCTCCGAAATCATATGTAACGTTTCCATTAGTGTAACCTCCACTTCCAACTATGTCAGTAGTGGTAATTCCTTCACCATCTCCATTTGAATGCGCAGCAACTAGAATATTGGCTCCTGGTTCAGCATAGTATGATTGTTGTCCGAGATGAGTTATTGCAGTCACAGCAATTGTATATCTACTGTTTGCGTAACCATCATAATTAGCATTGTCATCACTTGTTAATCCATTACCAGCAGCCCATGTTATTGAATTCCCTAATCCATTTCTACCACTGTAAGCGTCAAACTCAAGTGCTGCCATAGTCAAAGGTCCTGGCGCACTCAAAGTCTGTCCATTATCAGATGGACCCCATGAATTTGAGTATATGTCGATATTATTGTTTTCAAATGAAAGCGCATCTGCTTCCATACTATCAGGAGACCAGCAAGCAAGGATAGTTGAACCTGCAAGAGTTGCTTCCCAAGCAGCACCAGCCACGTAAAGTGAATTATTTCCATACGCAGCAGCTACTCCTGCAGCAGCAGTACCATGCCCATCATTGCTACTAGGAGTTGGATCAGAATCATCATTACACCAATCGTATGAATATGAACTGTTGTAATTGGGTGAAATATCTGGATGTTGATGGTCTAAACCATCATCAATAATGCTGATTATGACATCTTCTCCTCGATAATCATCCCATACATCTGTTGCATTAATGTCCTCTCCAGATAATCCTCCGGTTTGGCCATAATTATCTAGATGCCATTGTGATGAAAATTCAGGATCATTAGGATTATCACGTTTCTCGTGGTATTTCTCAACAAGTGGTGAAAAAGATTCAATCTGACCATTTTCTAAAGATTGTTGCAAGCCTTCTACAGCTTTGGCCGGCTCTTCAAAATACCAAATATATGCACCTTCTAGATAATCAACATCTTCAACATTATTTGGATTTGCAGTTGTCCAAATTTGTTTTTCTATTGGAACTTGAGTTACTACTAACCAATTTTTTGTGTTAGCAATCTGTTCAGATGAGTATTGATCGAGATCACTCACTCTTTTGAAAGAGTATTGTATAGCCTTTGAATAGGTTGGAATAATAAGATCATCAGTAATTTCTAGATCAATATTTACTTCTTGTTCATCGGAAATTGCTGCAACAACAGGACTCAATAGCATGAGGACAATCATCACAGATGCGTTACGCATATCCATCGTTCGAAATTGTAGGGGTTTTAACCGTTAGTTTGATGTGAGCGAATCTTGCATCTACCTTTTTACCGTTCATTAAACTCAGAAATGGCCTCATGTACCTCTTTATCGTCCATTAATCTTCGCTGACCTTTTGCTACTTCAAACATATGAGCCACAAGATCATCTTCAACATCGTAACCATGCTGTTCTAACCACCATATTATGTTTGAGCGACCACTCATATGGCCTATACGAATCACTTGTTCGAGCCCATAATCTTGCGCCGGAACTCCTGAATAAACGCGGTCTGCAAGCCAATTATCACCTTTTTTCATAGCCTTGATCACAGCACTTGCATGTACTCCTGTGCCAGTTTCAAATGCATCTTCTCCAAATACAGGATAGTTGCGTGGCAAAGCGACTTCTATGTATTCATGTGCCTTACGCATGTAATCATTTAGTGCAGTCAAATCATTTTGTATAACTCCCATCAATGATAGATTAACCAGTGTTTGATCAAGAGGGGCATTACCCGCTCTTTCCCCAACCCCCAATGCGGTTCCATGAATTACATCCGCCCCTGCTTCAACAGCAGCTAGGTTGTTTGCAACACCGAGCCCTCGATCTTGATGACCATGCCAGTTAACTTCGATATCTCTTCTCTTTACTCCTGCATCCGGAATAACTTCTTCTTGGATGAAAGAAAGTAATTTTCTAACTCCATTAGGCGTCACATGCCCACAGGTATCACATACGCATATTCGGTCAGCACCGAGTTCAATCGCTCTTGTATAAACCGCCTTTATTTCCCCAGGCTTACTTCTGGTAGTATCTTCTGTGACAAACATTACCGGTATATCATTATCAACAGCAAAAGAAACAGCAGTTTCTGCTGTAGATAATATACGATCCATTGTCCAACCTTCCGCATACTGCCTTATTGGACTTGTTCCCAAAAATGCACTGGCCTGTATCTGAGTTTCATGTTTAGCCTGTAGGTCTACAAGCGGTTCTATATCGCTAACTACAGTTCTTACAGCACATCCTGGTCTTAATTCATATTGATTATCTCCCATATGTTTGAGCATTTGATCTATGTGATTTACATGAAAAGGCCCAGCACCTGGAAGTCCTAGATCAACCTTTTGTATCCCTAATTTTTCCATGAAGTCAATTAACTCGATTTTTTGTCCAATAGTAGGATTACGAGCACTAGGACTTTGTAGCCCATCCCGTAATGTCTCATCATCAAACCATACACTATGTGGATGATTATTCGGGTTGCGATCAATCTCATAATCAATAATATTCCAATCATAGATTAGATCTCTTTCCTTCATTTCCTCACCCCGTTTGTTCAAACGTCCTACTTGCTGGTGTGCAATACAGTGTTCCAACATCACAGGTGGCGTTTGAAGGATTCGGATTACATTACTGAGTATCGGTGATGATAATCAATATTTAATTTCATAATTTATGATGACTAGAGTTGCCAATATTGCTCCTACAATACTACCTTCAAGTCCAGCGCTTGCTGTAACTACTACAGTAAACATTAGTGCAAGATAAATCATTGAAATTAAGAAAGAACGAGCCGCGCTAGGTATCCTACCTGAGTCAGTACGAGGCTCATTTGGATTAATGATGAATACAGTTCTAGCATACCATATGCTTACGATAACGGCAGTCCATCCAAATACGTGATAAATCAAATCCGAGTTATCCAATCCACCTATTGCCGCTGGTGCAGCCCAAGAAAGAAACACAAGAAGAATCGCATAAATTTTCATTTCCAATAGTGTTCTTTTAGCACCTTTCACACCAGGCATCATTGGTATGTTTACGGTCTCATATTCTTCAGAACGATAAAGTGTTAATGCCCATACATGAGGGGGCGTCCAGAAAAATATTAGCAATAGAAGATACCAGGGCATTAGACTGTCTAAGTCAAATATAGATTCAAAAAAATCTTGAATACTATTTGTTTTAATTCTTAAATCTCCTAGAGCAGTTGCCCATCCTACTACAGGAGGAGTGGCACCGGCTAATCCTCCAATCACTATATTTTGAACGGAATTTCTTTTCAACCAGATTGTGTATATGAAGACATAGAATAGAATACTGAAACCGGCCCAGAAGGCCGCAACTTCATTAGCAAATTGTATGAACCAAAGTATCCCAATGATCGAGATAGAAATTCCAAATAAAAGTGCATTATTTGGACTTATTTCTCCTGATGGTATGGGTCTCTTAGAAGTTCTTTGCATTATTGGGTCTATATCTCGATCATACCACATGTTGATTGCATTAGCTCCTCCTGCTGTTAGATAACCGCCAATGAAAACTATAACCATGGTCTCCGTTGTCTCAAGCCAAATAACACCACTTGGGCTTCCAGCTTGGATTAAATCATGTGACAAAACGGCACACAGCGCAGTGATTTGTAGAAGCACCACGACTTTCGGTTTAGTGAGTGCTAGCCAAGCCCGAGCGCCACTCGCGACTTCTGACATAACATTCCCTTAGGCGAGAGAACTTCAAATCAACTCATTCCTTGGTCTCTATTATAACATCATTTTTTTGCGAAGAATAAATTGCTAACAATGAACTACCAAGAACTAGGAATGTCAAAGATCCAATCATCAAATGAACAAGAGATAACCATTCTTGAAATGAATTTGTTTGTGGTGCGTAAGATGTGATATACAGTGCTCCAATTGAGATATTAAATAAGTATAATCCAACTGTTAGCCAAACCCAATTTCTGAGATTTTTTCCAGTTTGATGCAGTTCTGTATCTTTCCAAATAAGCCAAGCTATTGTCACCATGAAAAATCCGACTATTGCGACTATCCAACGATGGATAATCTGTGACTGCAATTCAAAATTTTCTATTCTAGAAACTAATTCTCCTTGACATAGTGGCCATGAGTCATAGCCATTAACACCACAACCAAAGTTTGCACCAGGTGTGGTCGAAACAAAAACACCAACAAATAGAGATAAAAAGGAGCCAAATTCTAGACAAATCAGTTTATTTTTCCATTTATATGATAATATGGGGTCAAAATTTATCCAATCAGGAGTAGTTATAGAATCACGATTTAGAGATAACCATAGCCATATTAGTGATAATTGGAATATTAATGCGCTTGCTAAGTGTATTGCGACACTCCAATGCTCATTATCCATTTCTACCGTAAGCCAACCAATTGCACCTTGCCAAATTATCAAACCAACAGTAACTAAAGCGGCTAATCTTGATCTCTTTCCATTTTCTTCATTCTTATGAATTAGATATGCATTTACTAAAATTAATGGCCCTAGTAATACTCCTGCTAACACTCGATGAAACCATTCAGTAAATATTTCAAAAGTAGTATATCTATGATGTTCGCCTCTAGAATCAATTTCATCAGGATTTTCATCCCACCATGCTTCTTGTTCTTCAGGGCTGATATCAAATGACCAGGACCCAAAACAAGTAGGCCAGTCCGGACATGATTCTCCAGCGTCATATATTCTAATCATTCCACCCATAGCAATTACTATGAAAGTTATACCAATAGCCGCCACTGTTAATTTCTTGGTATCGAAGCGAAAAAACATCGCTCATCCTCCAGTGAATAAATGGGGAATATGGTATATATCCCTCATTCCCCTTCAGTATGGGGGTCTACATCAATAGGAATACGATGAGACTCATATTCAAGCATTGCAATCTTTAGTGGGTCTAAAACGAATCGTGCCTTTGCGTCTTCTGTTCCATACAATTGGATTAATTCCTCCATGAAATTTTCTCTAAGTTCTCCTTCAGAGACGTACAAAGGTGCACCCATACTAATTTGCAGTGCTCTTGCACCAATTATTCGGGCCTTCTCGAAGCGCGTGTGCTGTCGTGTGGGCTTGACCATGGGAGCCGGCCACCGGAGGCACCCCTATTAGGTCACCGGCTAGTTAACGCCCCCTTTGGGGGCGAAAATATTGACATTATTCTGCTTCAATTAGCATACCAACAGCATTTCCGCCACCTAAACATATGGTTACAATGCCGAACCTACCCTCCAATCTTTTCAATGCGTTGGCTAAAGTCATTAGACACCTTGTTCCAGTTGCACCAAGTGGATGACCTATTGCCACAGCCCCTCCATGGGGGTTGAATTTCTGATCTGGAATTTTAAATTCTTCTTGAATCGCACATGAGGCGGCTGCAAAAGCCTCATTGTGTTCAATTACGTCAATTTCATTTATGTCTAAATTATTTCTTTCAAGAAGCATCTCTATTGCAGGTATAGGAGCTGCCATTACTCGTTCTGGCTCTACTCCCGACGTCACATAATCGACAATTTTTGCTAATATTGGCAATTCATTTTGCATAGCAAAATCTTCAGATGCAATCAAAATTGCAGATGCACCATCCGATATCTGGCTTGCATTGCCTGCTGTAACTTTGCCACCTTCCTTGAAGACTGCCTTAAGTTCAGCAAGATCTTCAATGGATGTATCAGATCGAATACCTTCATCTTGGGCGAGTTCATCTATTTTTACACACTCATTGGAAATCCATCCGTTTTCCCAAGACAGTTTTGCAAGATTGTGCGACCTTAAAGCATAATTATCTGCTTTCTCTCTAGAAATTTCTGCCTCTTCTGAGATATTCTCACCAGTAATGCCCATCATTGACCCATCATAGGCGTCTTTTAGCCCGTCATTTCTAAGAATACTAGATAGATCACCATAAGAAATTTCATCTCCTCTTCGAGCTCCATGTATGAAATGTGGTGCATTACTCATTGATTCCATCCCTCCTGCTATGATCACATTTGCTCTTCCAGAAATAATTTCTGTTGTTCCTATCATTACTGCCTTTAGACTAGATCCACAGACCTTGTTGATTGTAGTACAGGGAGTAGAATATGGTAATCCAGACCCCAATGCGACCTGTCTTGCAGGTGCTTGTCCAGATCCTGCTTGCAATACTTGACCCATGTAGACTTGATCTATGATTCCACTATCAGATTCAATTCCAGCCCTTTCTAGCAATTCAGTAACCGCTAAAATACCCAATTCAATTGCTGAGTACTCAGAAAGTGCCCCTCTAAATTTACCAAATGGAGTTCTGGCATAAGCGCAGATGACTGGTACGGCCACACTCCCGCGAGAGTGGTCTAGTCCTTGAAAGGTGCGATAAATTTAATGCGATAATCATTCACTTTTCAGAGGAATATCCGTAGAAATCTGCATTGATTAATTCAGGTCTTAATTCTGGTTTTACGAGAATGGTTCTAACTGCCCAAAGATCTTTGAAAATACGGTACTGAGAAGTGGCATCAAGATAATCGACACCACTAGTACCTCCTGTCCCAATACGTCGCCCCATAATCCTTTCAACCATTCTAGCATGTGAGTGTCTCCATTTAACCATAGATTCCTCTAGTTCAACAATTGCATCTATTAACTTTCGTGGCCAAGTTAGGAGCGGCAGTTCTCTATATGATTCTATGAATAATAGACCAGCTCGAGAGCGATTTACAATCCCTTTGGGTTTGAGATAATCAACAGTGGCCGAATGTGATTCTTTGAATCTAGCAATTGTTTTTTCTAGATTTGAAGACCCATAATTTGCCATTTTTTCTGCTGCCATTTTTCCTATTTTTTCATGTGCCTCAAGATGTGAATTTACATATTCACTAACTACATCTGAGTCCCTTTCACTACCCGCAATTGATCCCATTATTGGAGTCCTAGATACCCATCTAAGTATTGAATCAGATAGTGACGGCTTAGATGCAGCATCTTCAAGTCGGGCCAAAATAGCAGCATCTCTCTCGGAATTACTAGCCAACTTTCGGAAAGTCTCTATAGGATCCATTCCGTATAAACGATCTTCATTTGATAGCCCTAATAGGATTTCAAATTCCCTCATTTGGTATGATTCGAATCCTGAGGCAGTTCCTAATCCATCTCTGAATGCTAGAAATCCTTGAGGTGTTAGTGTTTCGAGAACACTCCACTGATTTTCCATCAGTCTGAAAATTTCTGTAGTCCGATTTAGATTATCAACAGCCTGAGGGATTTTTTCTTCAGACACATGATCCAGAGAAAGAATGTTTCTAACTTCAGTAAGCTCTCTAATTACTTGTTTGAACCATAATTCAAAGGTTTGATGAACAATTATGAAATGCATTTCATCAGCGGAAACATTCCTATCCTCTCCTTGAAGCTTAAGTAGATCTGTTAATTGTAAGTATTCGCCATAGGTCCAGTTCCCGACTCTGCCTGATCCGCTCATGATGTGCGGATACCACTTCACGCTTGAATCGTTACCCAAGCCACAGTTCCGAATACGAACTATCTAAATCACAGGAATTAGTCGCCGAATCATGTCTGATGAACGTGGCAATTATCGTCCTGCCATGCGAATGACAGTAGAAGATAGACTAGAAATTTCATTGATTTTGATGGAAGATAGTCATGAATTGTTTACATTAGTTGATTCCAATAGAATATACCTTAGAGAATGGTTACCCTGGTTAGACGGAACAAAAAGTATTGAAGATGAAAATTCCTTCATCTCAATGAGTCTTGAAGATTTTGAAAAGAGAGAGGGAGCATTCTATGCAATCCGCCTTGATGGTAGTATAATTGGAACCATAAGTCTGAATTGGATTGATTGGGAAAATAATGGATGTGGAGTTGGATATTGGTTGTCAGAAAATCAAACTGGAAATGGTTATGTAACCAAATGCTGTATTCGTTTAATGGAACATTGTTTTGAAGATCTAAAAATTCACAGATTTGTACTAGAGTCTGGTGTTGAAAATCATTCTAGTAGGGCAGTTGCTGACAGACTAGGAATGCGCCTTGAGGGTATCATCAAGGATAGAGAATGGTTGTATGATCACTACGTTGATGCAGCACTATATGCGATCACTGCTCCTGAATGGAGTCCTTCGAATTAAATTAATCCATGATTTTCTAGTGTGCAGTTACCTGAAGGTAAGGCTGCTAGAACATCATCTTGAGAAAGTCCGGTAGATTTAGCAATTCGATTAGCCAGAGTTTCTTTTTTCTCTCTTCCTGGAGTAATTCGAGCCCATCTTTTACAAAGTTTTGATACACCTTCAGAAGTACCAGATACTGGAATTGGTATGCCATTTATTATTGCAAAGCCAATCGCTATTTCCATTGTAACGTCGCGATACCAAGTTCTCTGTCCTCTGACTACAAATGAACCCCGACCAAGAGATTCTCCACTTTCTGTTTGTTTTGATACCTGGCTTGGTCTAGCATGAAATGCCGTTGCCGCAGCACTTCCACTACCCCATGCACGAGACCAACATATTGCTAGTTGTGCGGCTTCTTCGATGATATTGGTCGGCAAATCTTGAGCATCCTCAATCTCTCCCGATAATTCTTGAGAAATTCGGAGACTTGTTACTCCTTCCGGAATGAATCCTATAGGATTATTGTCAGTAATAAGTCCATCGCGTAATCTTAGAGAACACGATGGGGCACCATGTAAATCTGCATGAATGTATAAGTCAGTTGACTTCAGATATTTTCGTACAACGGTATCATTTCCTTTAGCATCTCTTCCACCTACAATCATTCTACCATCGCTAAGTATTCCCCAACGATGTTTTTCAAACCAGAACCTCTTACTTCTCTTAGTCGCTCTAACTTTCCCTGCAGCCGCCTCCTTCTTTTGGCGTGCTTCTTCTTTAGCTGCAGCAGCTTCTGTTCTTTCTAATGCAGATCGAGCACCTTTTGCCTTATCCTTCAGAGTACGAGCTTGTTCAAAATACTGCTGAGCATTTTGATGAACTGATTTCTCAATATCTAATGTAACACCTGAACCGGGCTCATTATCTTCATCAGGTAGTCTTGCTAGTATTGATCTCTTGGCCGGTTCAACACGATCTATCCAAATGATATCGCTAGTTTTTTCTTCAAGTGCCTGCCAACTATCTGTCTTGATGAAAGATTTAACTTGATTTAGAATATTATCAACATGCGTCCAATTATCTTGAATTGATTTTGCCAGTTCTTGAGTTAGTACAGCTTGTGATTCAAATCTTTCTATCGCAGCTTTCTGTTGTTCTGCCCTTCTATTGAGTTTCGCTCTTTGCTCTTCATCATCTTCTCCGGCAGCAACTAATTTTTCTTCTTCTCGTCTAATATAAGCAATAGCATCGTATGCTCCAAATATTGCATCATAGGCTCCAGAGAGACTTTCTATCTTCACTTTCAGACCTTCATTCATGAAGGGTAAAGAAATAGGAGAAAATTCCTCTATTTCCACACTTGCTAAGTCACGTGCTACTGGATTATTATTGGCATTTTTCCAATTATCAAGAGATTTTTTATCATTAAACCAGAGGTATGAGCAGTCTCCTTCGGCCAACTCAGTAAGGAGTTTTTTCATAGAATTTGAGAGTTTTTCTCGCTGTTTTTTATCAAGGCTATTAGCAGGCTCATCTAATCCGATTTCAGCACTTGTAGATATTGCATTTCCATAGATGCGACCCAAATTAACTCTTGATGCTAGAGTTCTAATTAAGCTATGATCTGAAGAATCAAGAATGTTATTTAGATCAGATTGATTCAGGGTCCTTGGATCAACTGTTGCTGGTGGTGGTGTGTAATTTTCTCCTCTTTTAAGAGATCTACTTGAATATTTAGCATGAGTTAGCGGTTGGATAATTTCATCATTTCCATCAAGAAGAACAACATTTCCATCTCTGAACAATTCAATTATCAATTTTAATTGACCACCTCCGTGTTCAAAGGTCAATGAAATAACACGATCAAATCCTAACTGTTTGACTTCAATTAGACGTGAATTGGATAGATGTTTTCGTAAGATCATTGCAAAGGGAGAAGGATTTGTTGGCATAGGTCTATCTCTTTGCGATAAATAGATTCTTTTTCCTCTAACAATTACTAAATCAGTGGCCGGCTTTCCTTTCTGATTCAGCCTTAATACAACCTGTTCATGATGAGGTTGGTATGCTTTACGTGCGCGTGTTCCTATCATTTTACCCAGTTCACAAACCATCCTTGCGACATCGAACGAAGAAGACTGCGCGCGCATGATTCTCAGACTTGGGGGGCGATGAATACTTCATCAGCCAATCGCTTAGTAATAATTTGAATAAACACCTATTCTTTCGTCATGAATGACTCAATAATTGGTATCGCATCGGCTTCATGAGCAAATTGATTACTAACAATTTCAATTAATTCACAATTTGGTATTTGCTGACTAAGTAATCCAGCATCTGTATGGTCATGAAGAGTATCAGATGATGCACGAAGAATTCCAATAGGTGTCAAACATAATTTGAAATTAGTATTCATTTTATATTTTTTAAGTACCAAACAAGTAAGTCTTAGCCTTTTGACATCTGCTGCTAAAAGAGTTCGTCGATATCTAATCCTCTGCCCACTCTCATTGAGTCTTCGATCTAGATACCAGATGACAAATTTAACCAATGCCGAATAAAGAAAAACAGGTGCAGGGATTAGAATTCTAGCCCATAATGGAGGGGTGAAATGAAGATTTGGAGATAGAACTACCATACTTTTGAAGCTTAATATTTCTTCACGTACTGCTTCTAGCAGAATTGTTGCTCCTAATGATGATCCGAATGCATAGCACTCAGATGCTTCTAGTCCAAGTTTTTCTATTACCGGAGCCAGATCGCTCATTATTGAAGAAACTTCAAACATATCTTTTTTCAATTTCTTTTCAATAATGCAACTTCCTTTCTCTCGAGTCTCAATATAGACCAGTGGTCTTTTTTTGACCCATTCTGAAAGAATAGGATACCATCCCTCCGGGACAGAATTCCACCCTGGAATCATAATTATTGTTTCTAAATTCTTAGCATCATTATTCTCAGGAGTCCATCTAAGAACTCGAAGTTTGAATCCATTTTGACCCTCAACAAAAATTGATTCACAAGATGCTCCATCGAAATTAGGAATAGTTCCCCAACTATCTTCTGTATTCATTGATTATCGTTCCATGTAAATTATTTACGACGAGCTTCCTCTAATCTCTTCTGAGCTTCTAGCATAGCAATTTCATGCTCGATAGCGTCAAGTTCTGCTTCTTGCTTAATTTCCCTACTCTTTGCCATTGACTCTTCTGGATCTGGCTCAAATAAGTCAGGGTTTTCTGTATTAGTTGCTTCGAAGTACTCTTTCTCTCTTTTCCCTGCAATCATTGCAACGAAGTTAGTTGGTATTTGTTGAATAATAACATTCCAATTACGAACTTTCGAATTATAACCTTCTCTTCTATCAGCAATCCTTTCATTCTGCTCATCAATTTCTTCTTGAACTTTGATGTACAATTCGCCGCTAGTGACTTCGGGGTGATCCTCAGCGATCGCAACAATCTTTGGCATTAATCCAGCCATCATTCCTTCTGCAGCGTTTACTCCGCCTACATTTCCACTACTTGCAGCATTAGCTGCCGCCATTCTTACCTTAGCAAATTGCTCAAATAGATCTTTTTCAACCTCGGTGGCAAATCTTTCCGCTGTTTTGACCATACTTGATAGGCTATCATATCTTTCTTGTAATACAACGTCAATATTCGACCAAGCAGCCATAACATCTTGTTCCATCATAATAAGACGGTTGTATACTGATAATATCCAAAGGAAGATAAGTATTCCAAAACATCCAACACCCACTAGGATTACTTCAATCATGTTTCACGCCAGTAGTAGTCTGTATTGAACCTTGACACGGCAAAATTTGACTTATTTAGCAGGTTTGAATTTTCCAGAGTCGTATATCACCTCTCCAGATGAAATTAATGCATTCAGATGAGAAATGGTTTGATCTTTAGCTAGTTCAGGATGTGCATCTGGAGTATCTTCATATGCTTTATTTGTGATTGAATGCAAGTCTATATTACCCGATTTAACAGCATTTAGAACCCTTGAATGCCGTTTTTTCCTATGTTTCAGATAATGATCCAGTAATCTTGTAGGATTTGCCACCATTGGTCCATGTCCTGGAAATAATAAAGATGGTTTCAGTGCTCTTAATCTTTCCAATCCGTTGAGATATTCATTCATATCTCCATCCGAGGAGGGGACTAAAATAGTGCCAAACAAAACAGCATTATCTCCGCTTACAATTCCTGCTTCTCCAACCAGACAAATATGTCCAGGACAATGACCCGGGGTTTCGATTACTCTCCATGTTTCGTCATCAATTTCTATTACATCTCCTTCACCCAGTATTCTGTATGATTCTGTGCTTCTATTGGATAAATTCAATGCATCCAGGGTTTCTTTACTTGCCCAAAAAGGCGCGTTATAAAAATCAGAAATTTTCTCGAGATCTCCAATATGATCTGGATGTTTGTGGGTAAAAATATTAGCAATAATTTTACTCCCGGACTCTTCTATTTCTGAAACCTTAGCTCTGAGAATTTCTAGAGCTTCTTTTGACCTAGCTGCTGGATCAACAAGGATTCTGTTTCCTCCAGGATGTCCTAATACGTAGCAATCTGTATGAGTTGAGGGGGGAAGAGTTGCTGTTGGAATTGGAACTACTTCTACACCATTTGCATACTCGATTCTGTGATAACCACTTGGAGTTTTTTTAGATAATTCAATAAATCCATGAGCCACAATATCTCGGATTAGAGTGACTTGTGGCGGAGGTAACTTGACCGAATGAGAAAGCCAAGCATCGAGTAGTTCGGCAGGTTTCCACCATTGGAATTCATCAAATTCACTGCGTCCACTAGGCAATTTTGGTTTTATTCCATTTCCTCCTGTAGCTATGTGGTAGAATCTATTCCTATGTCGAATAGGTGCAACTGGGGGAGTTGTTCTTTCAGTAATGAATATGGGTTCGAAATTGTCTATCAGTAATTCACCATGAATAACCAAATTAGACCATTCTGATTTATTTTCGTTGACTTTGTCCATCACTTCAACAGAGACGTTTAGAAACCCTCCATTTCCATCTGGTGCAATTCCTACTTCTTCCACCATTTCTCTCAACAGAGCAATCATTGATTCTCTATCTTCTCTTTCTGAAAACCAAGATGGATTATTTTCTGCTACATTTTTGTCAACTCTGCTAATCCCACCACCGGGGAATGCCCAAAAATCAGGGAAACTTGGAACTTCAGAGACACGGTGACATAACAGAATTTCCAAGTCATCTTCGAAAAATCTACTGATCACTGCAGCAGCAGATGGACGCGGTTTTGCAACCTTGCTAATGGGTAAATTTACTCCCTCCGGCAACTCGTTCATATCTCTTCGAGAAGGTAGATGCCTTCAATACAGCCGTCACAGCAAACTCAAGACCTAGAACTATTGGCGAGGTACATGCCAGAACCTAATTTCGCGACCATAACTTTGGGACATACCAATTTGGTTACTGGAAAACGTGTACATGAGATTGAAATTCCAAGTTTCGGTCTTGGAGTTTGGCAAATGTCAGAAGGAGGGGAGTGCAAAACAGCAGTTCAGCACGCGATATCATCTGGATATCGATTAATTGATACTGCCCGTTCTTACGCTAATGAATATGAAACTGGA
Source organism: Euryarchaeota archaeon UBA23 (assembly GCA_002498725.1). Lineage (GTDB taxonomy): Archaea > Thermoplasmatota > Poseidoniia > Poseidoniales > Thalassarchaeaceae > MGIIb-O1. The sequence continues at coordinate 9,812 of DAIJ01000021.1, read as the reverse complement.
TCTGCTATTTTCGATAGTGAAGTATCTCGTGAAGAAATATTTCTTGTCACAAAACTTCGACGTCCACACGCAACTTCCTATGAGGCGGTGCTTGATCATTGTCAGATCAGTATGGAAAAACTTGGTATGAATAAAATTGATCTCTATCTGGTACACGCTCCACCGGAAGATATCGCTTCTAGGGCGGCAGTATGGAGAGGAATGGAAGAGTGTCTCGAAAGAGGTTGGACTAGGGCTATAGGAGTCAGTAATTATGGTGCCCATCATCTTGATGATATGCGTTCGTATGCAACCATTATGCCTTGTGTAAACCAAATTGAATTGCATCCATGGAATCAACGTCCTGCTCTTAGGGCTGCTACGGAAGCAGCGGGTGCTCATGTAATGGCATATTCTCCACTTGCACGTGGGCACAAGCTAAATTGCAGCAATCTTGCAAAGATAGCCGAATCAGTTGGCTGTACACCAGCCCAAGCAGCGATTAAATGGGTTCATGATACAGGAGCAATTACCATCCCCAAATCAAGTAACCCTAATCGTATAGTAGAAAATCTAGAAAGTCTTTCTATTGATTTAAAGGGAACAGAATCAGCGTTTTCTAGTATGGATGAAGTATATATTTCTGGTTGGAATCCAACAGCAGAGCCATGAGGTGAATAATTGCGAGATCCAGAGACTATTGAGGAAGAATTAGCATTATTTGCCGAGGCCATAGAAGCAGGTATAGACCCATTTCCAGAACCTAGAAAAGAAACTCCGTGGGCCAAATATGCTACAGCTTGGTTTATGATTGTTCTAATGATATCATTCGTATCCAAAGCGCTCAATCGTGCACTTTAATTGGTTCATAATTTGAAATCCTTTCAATAAGTTCAGCACGCCTTCCTGAAATTTTTATTCCTAAAGATCTACAGATTTCTCTTAATTGAGGAACAAGAATGGAATCCATTTCGTCAATATTAGGAATTCTTGGTTTAGGAAGATCTCGGTATATTTTTTTACAAGAAGCTTGTATTTTTTTAAATTCTTCAAGTAAAGATGTTTGATTATTTTTTTCTGAATCTGTTATGGACTCTAATTGATTAATTTTTTCACATATTTCGCTCAATATTCGACGATGTTCACAGTAATCATCAATTAATCCACTTTTATTGCATGGTTTAAGACTTGGATGAAGAAATTTTGCACCCATAATGCTCCATTCAGAGCTAGTTCTGATCTTTCCATCCTTACACTTCTTAGTACCCCAAGTTTTAGAATCAATTTTGTCCCATGGCCAGTCTGGAAATAATTCTCTTTCTTTCGACTGAAAACTGTCTTGAGTAACAATCCAAGCATCAAATTCTATAGCGATTTGAATGATATATAGATCATCACCTTTCCCAAATAACCTCAGTTTTATTTCTGAATTTTGCTTATTTAATTTTTCAATTACATCAAATCCTCTAATGTTATTCTTCCTCATCCAAGTATAAGTTCCCTGGTACATTACTGGAATAACATTGTATCCTTTCTTAGTATAGAGGTTGATGGCTGAAACAAGTCTACGACCATCTGAGTCTTTACCTCTTGCCCCACCAGCAATGATGTTAGAGCCGTCTAAAACGACATTTCTTGAGTTCTTCATTTCTTCAATCTCTAGAATAATTAAGAGTATTAAAACTCAGATTACTAGTATTGGAAGCTTTTTGCTCCAATCATATATTCCTCCTCTATTTACGAATTTTTCTTCCAGAAAAATATTTTTTTCCCATGCATATAATACACCTTTTTCGAATATAGATGGACTATATTTGTGTCCTCCATCTACATTAGTATAGAATCTCCCTAATGCATCTATCATTGCGTATGATCCTCTCATCAATTCGTTTGATTCTACAATAAAAGACATCCCCGTATTTGCTATACTGCGGTGCCTTTCGACCCATTTATTGAATTCTGCAGAATCAATCATTAATTCTTCTATTTCAGAATCATTCTGACCTTTAACTGGAAGAACTTGGAAAATCTTCCATCTTTCAGGTCTTAATTTAGAAACTAATTCTGTCATGTCGTCATCTAGATTTGTCTTGCAAACTACTGTGTTTAATTTCATTCTGATACCATATCTTTTACACAATTCCCATGTTTCAATTGAGTCCTTTAGATGATCACTATGGCCCTTATTCAGATCTTTGTATAATCCTCTACCCATCATGTAATGCAAATCATCATTAGAAGCATCTATAGATAGTCCTACCCAATCAATAAATTCTGAATATTTATCAAAGAACCCAGATGTTAATCCAGTTCCATTTGATACTATACATGTGGTGAGTTCAGCTTTTTTTGCCTCAATCAATAAGTCTCCAAGATATGGACAAAGAGTTGGTTCACCTCCCACAAATGTAATTTTCTCTGCGCCGACTTCAGCTAGCATTTTTGGTAATTTTAATGCATCCTCTTTTGGCAATCTATCTTTGAGAGGAATATCTTCAAAAGTTGCGAAACAAAATTTACAACCATAATTACAGCGAGGCCAAAAATGCCAATTAACAGCCGCCGCAATTTTGCTTATCTGATTCATTCCAATCAAAGATTAAGATTTCTAAGTGTATATTAATTTCACAATTATCGTAATTTTCATTTAACTTAGTTGAAATACTGATGATTTCATGATCAACTATGGCGCGAGCGGTGCCCTCCTCGCCTTTTGAAAGATGGAGGGATCGATTTCATAGAGAAGATTTTGCTAAATCTTCCAATTTCGTCGTTTTTCTTCTGAGACCAACTTTTGATAGACTTAGAATTGTTAGTAAAAGCGATGATAATAAACGAGAAAAATCTGAGATGGAAATTATAAAATTAATTAAAGATACTTTGTTAAATTATAATCAAGATAGAGAGTGGTATATCAAACATGGTCAATTGGCCGAAACAGTTGATCAAGAGCAAGATCCGATAAATCTTACAGGTGCATTTTTACAATCCTCTGGAAAAAATAATAATGATGGTTTAGTAATTTTATTTCCACCAATTGAATTTTTTTCTGGAGAACTACAACCCGGTAAGATACCAATAATAATTCATTTTGAAGAAGATAAGAATGCCGTTAGATGGATTAGTAGTAAAGACAATAAAAAATCTATTTCTTTATCTAATATTTCTAAATTAAATAAAGATGAAATTACTAATTCAGACGAATATTTTGTTGACATAAACGATGGAGATCTTAGAGAATCAAAATTACTACCAACTGATTTATTGATGCGAAATAAAGAGGATAGTGTTAGAGATACATTGCAGACTTTGAGGAGATTGTTGGCTGAAATCAGAGTCACAGATAGAGGTGGTCAGCCCTCAGAAGAACAGGCCAAGGCCATGAATAAATTCGATTTAGGAATAAGTCCAATTCTCAACATTACTGGTAGACCAGGTACCGGAAAAACTACTGTGGCCCAGATTGCAGCAGCTGAAGCAGCGTTGCAGAAAGCAGGTAGTAGTGGTACTCGCTCAGATCGTAGAGTATTGTATGTCACTACTACAGGTAATCTCAAATCAGAGGCATATGAGGAGATACACGCGATAATGAAAAGCGTGTATGCATTAAATGACACACAAGTCAAGCAATTTATGCCAAAAATCAATGTATTGACTCGAGACGATTTAATTCGTGAATTACCTCAACAAGATCGCAGATTAGATAATCAGATCATGAGTAAAATTCTTGAAGAGGCATTGAATAAAATAAAACATGAATCTCCTCAAAAATTTGGAAGAATAAATCAGTCATGGAATAAAGAAAATTCTGGTGAGTTGTTTCGTGTAATTCAAAATTTTGTTTACGGCATATTTGGCTCAATTTCTAACTTTATATTGTGGTATAATCAAACTCCACAAAGAGCTGGTTTTAACCCCTCCAATGCCAAAGGTTGGTATGAGGTATTTCATAATGAAAGAATATTGAATTTAGTAGACCCATTGACTGATTCGCTGCCAACTGGTAGAAGCCAGTTTCGTCTTTTCAGAGTGTGGAACCCATATCCTAAATCTGAGAACGAAAAAGTTTCAAAAGGTGATTTGGAGCGAGGCTATGAAAAACTTAGGGATCTCAAAGAATTGTTAGAGGTTAGACATTTTTCTTCTAAATTATTCGACGAATCGCTCTCAGGAAATTGGACCTATGCTGCAGTTCTTGATTACCTATCTACCGATGAGAGGAGAAAGAATTTCAGAGCAAAAGACAATCTATGGAAATCCTCCAGTGACGGAGGTTCTAGAAATTCCTTTGATGTCATAATTATCGATGAGTCCCAAGATTTTACAGTTAGAGAAATTTCTTGTATTTTGAAAATATTTTCTCGTCGAACTAAATTAGAATCCTCCAGTTACTTTCCATTTTCTCTGGTATGTACCGGTGATCCTTTACAGACAATTGAGGGTAGTATTTTCAATGCCAAACACTCTCATATAAATGCTGTATATGAGGATTGGAAACAATACTTAGCTGTTGGTAAAGGAGATCGAGGACTAAGAGATCCGGATCATACTGAATTGAAGGCTAATTATCGTAATGCGGCACCTATAGTAAGAAAGGTCTTGAATCCTGTAATTTCAAAAATGAATGAATATGATAAAAGAACAATCAGTCAACAGAGAGCTGCATTTCATCGGAAAGGAGTAGTTCTGCGAGGCGGGCCTGAGGAATTTAATTCAAAAGAGATTAACATTCATACAATTGCATTAAATCGATTATTCCATCAAATCAAAAATCGTTTGCAAAGTAAACAAGATAACAAAATCATATCATCTCCAACTACTGCGCTTATAGTTCCTCGATTATCCAGAAATGATTTAGAGAAGACAATGGATGATAATGGAGTTTGGAATTATAAACCACCAGATGAAAATAAATCAATTGGAGATTTAATTGAAGAATTGATAGATGAAGAAAATCCGATAGGAGAAGTCTACAGACAAGTTCTCAATGATTCTGGAATTTTTGATATAGAAGGCATAAAGGGAAGAACTGTACAAGTTGCAATAGTACTAGATTTTGCAAACAATGCTGTGAAAGCGATTCAAGAAGGTGAAAGCGATTCTGAGTCTCTACTTCGTCTTTCTCATCTTTTAGTTGCATCTAGTCGACCTCAATTTGCTCTTCTAATTCATGACTCAGAAAAAATGGAATTATCTACTCTAGAAATTGAATATACTCCTTCCGAAGCGGTACAATCAGATGAGATTAGAAAACTAATCGAAATTGATACTATAGATTACAACCCTAGCGAGTTTTTCTCTAGAGCAATGGATTCTGCTTTCATAGCCTTTCGTAAATCTGAAGAACATGGTAAACCAGATCAATTCTCTTGGAGTATAGCTACAAGAGCTTCTAAGGATTCAAAAAGAGGTATGAAGTTTGTAGATTTCTGTAAGGGGGTGCATGATGACTACCATAACAATGCTCTATTTGATAGAATACAAAAATTGAGAGACCTTAGTGATGATGAAATAATAGATTTACAAGTTTCTGCAAATGAAATCGATCAATCCTCCTGTTGGGTTATTGAAGGTGATGACAAAACAAGAGATGGTCTTCTAAACTTCTTGAAATGGAAATATTTTGTTGAATATAGTGACTCTCAAACTGGGCTTGTTGAACATTTGCAAGATTGGGTAGATTGGGTAAACGAATCAAGAAAACGTAAACCAGAAGATAAATTCACAAAGAAAATTTTAGATGATAATCTTAATTTTTCTCCATTTCATTTCCTTGAATCTGAGAAAATCGCACCTAAGTGTGCTACAAGAGATAACTGTAATTATTCCTGTGAAGTACCTCATCGCTGGGTGTTTGGTGATATGGTTATGGAAAGTGTATATACCACCAAATATAGCGACATGCGAGAACTATTGATAAAAAATAAACCAAAAAAAGGTAAGTCGCAAGATACTACAACTCATTGGAAAAATTGGTTATCAGTCCGGTGGTTTTTAGCATCATCTCACCTTAAGCAAGAGATTCATAGAAATGCCGATTTACGTGATGATTTAATTGAAATCGCTAGAGAAGCTATAGAACGAGACGAGAAATTTGGATTA
>DAIJ01000021.1:0-3332 GCA_002498725.1 Euryarchaeota archaeon UBA23 | reverse complement strand
TTCGAAATCAAACTAATAAATCACCAATTGCTCCAACTCCATTATTTGAGGAACTTCACCATTGGTGTTCTTCCTCTTCCTTCAGAGCCACGTTGATATCAGAATTTTCAAAATGGATGATTGTCCGAAAGGAAGAAAACACCGAAGATTGGGAGCGCGAAGTTCTTAATGTCGGTCAAATTTTCATAAATCGTTACAAAGATCTACGGAAAGATATTGACCCTGAAAATGATTTGAAGAAATTCTGGTCAGATCTAATTTATTCACCCGATGTACTAAAAATGATAGAAAATTGGTACGAAGAATACCTTAACAAACTTGTGAAAAAGTTGCGCTCAAGTTCAATTACCGAATCCGAGATAATTCCACTTCTTCAGAGGCTTTCAACAATTAATCAAATTTTTGAAATTAATAGCCAACCAAAAGCTCCGAATCCAGAAATTGTAACAAGAATTCAATCGATGATAGGTCTTATTAATGCATATCGGGATTCAAAATCTAGTAATTATGCAATTAGGCAATTGTTGGAAGAATGGAATGTAGATGAAGAAAAGAGTACATTCTGGAAACCATTCTCAAATTCCATTGACTTCAAATTCACATCTATAATTTTAGGTGAATTCTTAGAAGCACAAGGTGGTGGATTTTTTGGCCCTCGTTTGATAAAAAAGCGTAGAAACAAAGATATCAATATTATCAATAATATTATTTTCCCATTAACTATATTCAATAAAAAACAGAGAAAACGTTATCTAAGAAAACTACGAAACTTTGCTCATTCTCAATCGAATTACTATCTCGAGTTATTATTTGAAGATTCAGTAAGATTAGGTGGTAGATCTGATGCATCAGAAGATCCCGCACTAAAATTTATTCTTGCTTTAGCCAGTTTACAAAATGATGAAAATAAATATATGAAAAATTTGTTAGATTGGCATTCCAAAAATCAGCTCAATCAATTGAAAGCAAGGCGTGATTCTAAAGAGTGGGATAAGAGACTTATTTATCGCGAAGGAATTAACTTTTGGAATTACCTAAGTCATCCTAAATTCCCTACATATTATCGTAGAATACTAAGGGAAAAACTTTCAGTTTCAGATGGTTGTTTGTACAAAGATTTACCCAATATTCCTGTATATTATGGCGGAAATGTAGTCCCCCCTCAAAGACCAAAGGATCCAATTCTCAGTCGATTTGCTAGGATACCAATGCCGTCAATCAAAGATTCAGACACATCAGAAAGTGGCTCAGTTAATCCGTTTTGTAATAATAATCCGGGGATTATTGCATACAATGATATATACCCAAGAAATGGATCTTTTACTAAGAAAGAATTAATCCAAATAAGAGGTAATTTCCGTCGTTCAGGATGCTATCGTGAAGCAGCAGTTATGGATTTAATTCTTGCAATCCTCGGTCATCAAGATTCTAAAGAGATGATACAAATGGCATTACAAGAAAGAGCTGGAATTTTCCATGACCAGGTTACAATTAGTAGAAGATGGGAATTCAAGGGTTCTGGAAGGGGAACAAAAGTGGAATTACAAACTGACTTGCTAAGTATGTTAAGTCTTCAACCTCTCGATTCAAAGATTTTACCACTAGTTGTAAACCCAATAGGTCGTATAAAATATGATAATCATATTCGAAGTCCATTCAAACACGATTCTCTGAAAATACTTCCAAAGATCCCATTCACAATATCCTCTCCACAATCTTCTAATGTTAGATATGATATAATTAATGATCTAATAGACTTTAGAAATACAAAAAAGAATCTTCTAAGAGCCAAAGAATCCAAAAAATTAGACAATCTCAATCAATTTATTGCAAATCTAATTGCTTCAACAAGATCGCTCATTCCATATCTTGTATTATCATTAGAATTAAAAAATTCTAATAAAATTATTCAATCAGTAGATTGGTTCAAGTCCGATGATACGAAACCCGATGCCTGGGAAATAGAAATAGAATCTTTAGATAGATCAATATTAATTGATGACCTACAAAAAGAAGATCAATGGCTCTATTCATTATATGTGAAAGCAATGGAGTCTTCTAAATTTGAAATAGATCCAGAAGAATTAATAGAATCTCTTCCTAGTAGTAATTTAGTTCATATGACTAAGGTTTTACTTGGAAGAATTTCAGTCGAGGAATTAGAAGAATCTAATCGGATTAAATTCGAGGATCTAGAAGAAAAAGAGAGCGAGAAAACCATTGAATCTATAACAACCGGTGAAGTTCGGATTGAAAAAGAAAAATCACAAGATATTTGTGAAAATTGTTCCAAAGATCTTTCATTATTATTGTCAATACCCGAAATTAATCTACAATTTTGTCCACAATGTGGCACAGAATTATGAATCAATAATTTTGATTTGGAACCTCAAAGAAATCTAAACTTAAACCCAACTTACTAGGTTTTGGTTTCTTACTCTGTTTAGCTTTTTTCAATCCTTTTTTGTTAAGATATATTGAACTTGTTTGATAATCATATAATTTGCCAATTTCTCTCTGCAAACTATCTGGATCACATATTGTGGCTGAGTTATTTGTCATCATTTCTGGCAAATAAACAGATTTTTGACCAATCATTTTTTCCTTTATTGAATGGAAACTGACATTTCCATATCTGCTACGTTTCCTCTTCTTTTTAGATTCTAGACCAATAAATGCAGAAGTAACGTCATCTTCTTGCAATTCTCTATCTGGCTTATAACCCTCGAAATTACAAGTTTCAAGATTATCACTTTGAATCAATAATCCAAATTTTCCAAATACTCTATGTCTAGAAATATAAAATTCTAAAATATCAAAACCACCGGCAATCATTTTTGGTTTTTTATTTTCATTAATTACTTTAGAAAATAATTGATGTATTTTATCTGGATCCATCCCATCTGAATCAACAACCAATATCGGAAAAACCAAACCTTCTCTTTTTGTATGCATATTGAGATTATATTTCGAATTGTAATCTCTTTCAAAATCTTCAATTAATTCTTTGATTTGTAATTTCTCATCATAAGATACTACATGTTCCATTTCGGATTCAATATAATCACGGACATAATGAATATATTTTTTGTAGCGTCTAAATTTGCCAGTTTTACTTCTAGGATCAAATTCATCTTCAAAATAGATTTTTACTTTCCATTCCATAGGAATTTCAGACAACCCTATTCCTCCTCAGATTGAAATTCAAGATCTACCGGTTGCAGAAGATGATATTGTCCAGAAACCTGTGTTAGTAGCTTGTTTCTATGTGATAGAACCAAGATGGTATTGTTACCTAAATCATCCATCAATTCTTTTGATTCTTCCAATCT
>DAIJ01000022.1:3581-58444 GCA_002498725.1 Euryarchaeota archaeon UBA23 | reverse complement strand
ACAGCCGCCATGGTTTCTTCTCTTCCATCAACTAATGGTATCTTTGTCTCGTCAGTAGAAGGATAATCTGGCATTCTAGCAAATCTTTCGCTAAACTTAGGCCCGCCCTGATCTGGAGGTGGATCCCGGCCAATCATTTCTAGTAATCTTGCAGTATTGTAGAGCGAGCAATCGAATCCTGGCCACCTATCTCGAAGGAAGAAATGACCTGACATTTCTCCAGCCAAAGGCGAATCTGGATTTTTACGAAGTTCTTTCTTCATGAAAGAATGACCCGTTCTCACCATTTTAGGAATGCCACCACTCTCGACAATCATTTCCTCAAGCGCCATACTACATTTGACATCAAAGAATACTGTACGTTCTGATTCGGTACCATCACGTCTATCAACTAAAATATCGGCAGCAAATAATGCCATAAGCCTGTCAGGATGTATGAATCTACCTTGTTCATCTACAACTCCGAGCCGATCACCATCTCCATCCATACCAATACCAAATTCGCAATTATTCTCAACAACTGCTGCTGCCAAGTCAATCATATTCTTCTGTCTTGTAGGATCAGGCGCATGATTAGGGAATTTATTGTCCCATTCGCAATGTATGGGAATTAAGTCAACTCCTAATTTTTCCATCAATCTAACAGTAAGAGGTCCAGGTACAGCATTCCCACAATCAATCGCTAAACGAATTTTTCTTTGGGGTTTACCAGCATTCTCCACAATGGTATCAATTACTTTATTTTCGAAATCTTTCATTTCTATAACTGCTCCCGAGCCCGTGTTGAAGTCTCCTGAATCAAAGGTTTCTTTCAATTCCTGTAGCTCTTCTCCAGCCATAGGAAGAGGGCCTCTACAAATCTTGAAACCGTTGTATTCAGGAGGATTATGACTCGCAGTTATCACCACTGCTGCATCTATTGAGAGATCGACAGTTGCTCTATATAGAACTCCCGTAGTTGTTATTCCAAGATCAATAACATTTGCACCGGCCCCACTCAAACCTTCGATAAAAGCCGCATGTAGTTCAGGCCCAGATTCTCTAATATCTCTAGCAACAGCAACTGTTTTAGCATCTAAATGTGTTACTAATGATGACCCTAATCTTCTAGCGAAATCAGCATCAAGTTGACTTCCTGCAAGGCCACGAATATCATATGCCTTGAACACACTCATGGCCCACTCGAGATACTAGTTCTACATCATCCCATCGCGGAGATGTTACGTAATTATGCAGAACCGGAACCTCTAACGGCGCGAGCAATAACCTCTACTTTTGCTCCTGCTGGTAACTCTTTGACTGCAAATGCCGCTCGGGCTGGTAGAACAGTTCCTTCTAACCAAGAAGCATAAACTTCGTTGAATCCACCGAATTCGGACATATCCTCTAATAGAACTGTTACCATAACTAAATCTTTCTTATTCGATTGAGCCTCCGCTAGTAATTTTTCTATTTTACCTAAAGCACTTGTTGCTTGTTCTCTGATTGAATCTCCTCCATCAATTCCTATCTGTCCAGCAACCCATATGTCGTTACCGACAGTCATACATGGATTGTACGGAAATAGTGGTTTTACTCCACCTTGTATTGCTTGCTTCTTTTCCATAACACTGGGAGAGGTATCCCAGTCATAGGATTATTCTTTGAACATATTCACAATTTTGATATGGTCAGCCGCAACATTTTCACTGCTCAAATGTTCTACAGGAATCCAAGTCGCAGATACAGCATCATCTGCTCCAACAGGAACATCATCTAGATTCGCATCGACTTGGTAAAATAGACCAACACAATGCTTCCTCGGGTCTCTCCCCGGGGCTCCTAATATGTGTAAAACACGAGGATTAGTACCCCTAACACCGGTTTCTTCTAACATTTCTCTAAGTACTGCATCTTCTGGATCTTCTCCATAATCGACAAAACCTCCTGGAAATGCATACTTTCCTTCCCATACAGGGGGATCAGGTCCTCTTTCAATCATAAGAAGTTCCCGTCCATCTACTCCATTCCTTATAGCTACAGCATCGACCGTGATAGATGGACTTCTATAGCCATCTCTTCCACAAATGTTACATTTTTCATTCGCCATATCTTCTCTTCCTTAATTGATAGTCCTCAATAGCAGCATAGAGGTCTTTTCGTGAGAATGATGGCCAATGTACATCGGTGAAATAAAGTTCTGAATACGCAATTTGCCAGAGAAGAAAATTCGATACACGTTCTTCTCCAGAAGTACGAATCACTAGATCAGGATCTGGCAGATCTGCTGTATACAATCTCTCCGAGATTGTTGAAGGATCAATTGAATCTAATTGTATTTTTCCACTTGCGTGTTCCGATGCAATTTTTTTCACAGCATCCACAATTTCTTCACGACCACCATATGCTAGACAAACTGTAAACAAAAAATTGTCATAGTGGGAGGTAGCATCCTTTGCTTTATCTATCGCGTTTCTAACCCTTTCCGGTAATAATTCGATTCTCCCAACAACTTGTACCTTTACTTTATTTTCATGAATCATAGGGTCTACTGAAATCTCTTCTAGGCCGCTTTCATATAGATCAAATAGAGTCTTTAACTCATCTTCATTTCTTCCAATTAGATTCTCTGTAGAGAGTGCGTAAACTGTTAGATAAGGAACTTTTAGTTCTAAGACCCATTTCATTACTTCCTTCAGTCTCTCTTTTCCTGCTTTATGACCCGAATCAGAATTCATAGATTTAGACCACGCAAATCTCCTATTGCCATCCATAATCATGGAGATATGTTGCGGTATCATTTCAGGTCCTAAAGAAATAATCCGATCTCTCATTCTATTTCTTCTAATTCGATCTATTCTTGAAATAAAGCTCCACGCAATTGAAGAATTTGCAATCCTATGAGCGGGGATTGAAATAATTCTGAATTTTAGCATCCAGTGGGCTAATGAGTCCAATCTGCGACCTAACGCCTTACGTGTTCGACCCATGTACCCACCAAATGCTATTTGCGCTAAAGGTCGTCGGCGGTAGGTCCTGCTACTCAAAGACAAGATCCGCGGAATTTCCAACCTTATCTAGAAGCCCACTTTCTGGATTTACAACTATTACTTGTCCACAATGTTCCCAAACTGGAATATCGTGTTTACTATTACCTGCATACCCAAATCCTTTCTCTCCAAATCTCGCAATAAGAGATTCAGCTTTCCTCTTTCCTCTGAGATTTATTTTTCCATCCGATCCAATAACATCATCGAACAAACCAACATGTGCAGCAACAACTTCTGCCAGAAATCGGTCTGATGCTGTAGCAAGTATGACAGTTCTTCCTCGAGCCTTTTCTCCGGTCACCCAATCAACGAACTTTTCGTGATATACTAATTCGGCCGGATCAAATATAAGTTTACGAGCTAACAGTTTTTTCCATTTTGCTCTTTGACCAGTCAATTCTAGAAATAATGTGATTATAATCATCCAAGGATATCGAAGAAAAACCCTCTTTGCACTAACAATACTCATGTCGGTAAGAATCAAAGTACCATCCATATCCACAGCGAGTGGCATATCTACGGGGCTATCTATCACAATTATTCGTCCAATCCATCCCGATTGAAGGCTTCGGATAAATCTGAGTTTTTTAGACCGATTCTATCAAGCCAAGATCTATTCTCGGAGATTATGTGTCGCGTACGGAATCATCACTCAATGAGGCTTGGCGCCCCAAGTTTCTTGTTGAGGTTGACACAGATTTAGAGCCACCCTACGGTTTTACTTCACATACACTTAGAGGTTTGAAATTCCGACTAAATCTTCTGGAACCCGAAGAGATTATTTCTACAATAGAGGGATGGAATAAGATTACTGAAAATATGGATTCATGGGGTGAAGTACCAGAACAGATATTGAGTATTGAAGAAATTCCAACAAATCGAGGCCCGGTGTATAAAATACATTCTGAAGAAGGACTTTGGTTGGCTGAGGTCCAACCATGGGGTGGACCAAATATAAGATCTCGAGCAAGAATCTCTCCCGATCACTTTGACGTTCCATGCGGAGGTTTTCTCCACAATGATTCTGAGTTGATACTTCTTCGTAGATTAGGATTAGAATCATTAAATGCCTTAGATGTATTAATTGATCATCTTGAGCGTAATGATCTAGAAGAAGCGTGTGAATTAATCAAACGCTGTGGGTCATCCTTAGGAAGATATCATACTTTAGCAAAATCAGAATGGACCAATCCACCAGATCAGAAACGTTGGAATGAACGTTTTCATGAGATTGAAGCCCGTCTCAAAGCAGCATCGCTATGGCGTGCTCCATTCACAAGAGGGGCCCCAGCCACATTAGATATTGGAGATGTTAGATTCTCTATGTTTAGTGAATCATCATCGGGCGACATTGGAATTAGAATAGGTCCATCTCGCTTAGCCCATGGCTTAATCCAAACTCAATTTAATATGCCCGCAATACGTGATTTAGCATCACTACTACATGATTTATCTCGTCAACATAGAGGTGCTAACACGGAACTTGATTTATCTCACCTACGTTCATCTCTAATCGAGGGATGGAAACTTACGGCTCCAAATTCTTGGTGTTCTAACCGTTCCTTCAGTGCTCACACTGGAGGCTCTGTGATTTGGGAATATGAGCAGTCATTACTTGATGTAGTTGAAGCTGTATCCAATCAGTCAGGTAGGCCAGAACCTGCAGTGACAATTATTGAGAAGGTTCCTAAATTGCAAAAGAAATTATTCAATGCAAGAATACTTTCAGCAGTCTCATTGATGGCTGGTATTTTGTGTATTATTGGCACTTCTAATTGGATAAACTTGGTTATCGATGGAACGATAGTATTTCCATCTATACCTTTACTGTTGTTTGGAGTATTTTTCTATCTTAGACATAGATTCAATGCTGCAGCTCCACCACCCGAGAACCCTATCCACTGATTATGAATTATTTATTCTAACAATATTACCATCCGAATAATCATAAAACATCGGCACTCCTGTAGGGATTTCTAATTTGGTAATTTCTTCAGGAGATATTTCCTCAATAAACATGACAATGGATCTTAGAGAATTTCCATGTGCAGCAACAAGTACATTTTTTCCTTTTTCTAAATCAGAAACAATGTTTTCAACAAAATATGGTATAGTTCTTTCAGCATTCATCTTTAGACTCTCTCCTCCAGGTGGAGGGACATCGAAAGAGCGTCTCCAAATGTGAACCTGTTCAGCACCATGTTTTTCTGCAGTTTCTTTCTTGTTCAAACCCTGTAAATCGCCATAGTGCCTCTCATTTAATTTTTCATTATGGTATACTGTAGGGTTATCTGAAACCTTGTTATGTTCGATAATTATTTGAGCAGTTTTTTTGGCTCTAATTAATGCACTAGTATATACTATATCAAATTGAAAATTTGCTAATTTTTTCCCAGCAATAGCGGCCTCTTCCTCTCCTTTTCTGGATAATTCAACATCTGTCCATCCTGTAAATCGATTAGCCGCGTTCCATACAGATTGGCCATGTCTAATCAGTACCAAAGCAGACATTTTGAATTCTCCTATTGCCATCTTAGGCGTGGCTCATGGAATTTTAATTTACATTCGCTTGCAATTGTTTGGGAACTCAGAATAATATCTTCATTCATTTCTCTCTGAGATGCTGACGACTGAACGGAGTAGAAGTTACAAGAAATTGTAACCTTAGATGGTCCGAATGAATTTACTTTAACCCATGAGTCTTCTTCTTTTACTGCACGTGGATCATCTTTAACTTTAGCAAGTAATTTCTCACAAAACAATTTCAATGAATCAATATCCGAGTTTACTTCAAATTCGAAAATAGGCTGAATCCTGCGAAATCTTCTTTGACTGAAATTTTCTACAGGTGAATTAACAAGATTTGAATTTGGTATAGTGATAATGGTATCAGCCGAAGAACGAATAAGAGTGGTACGTAGACCTATTTCCATAACTTCTCCTTCAATACCATCAACAAGTATCCAATCACCAACATTGAATGGTTGATCAATTATTATTGAAATCGCCCCGAATATATTTGCTACACTATCTCTAGCAGCCAATGCCAGAGCAAGACCTGTTATTCCTAGTCCAGCAATTAACCCATTCAAATTTAGACCAAAGAGACCAGCAACAACAAATGCAGCGAGTAGAGCTACCACTAGATGTCCAACTGATTCAGCAACACTGGCAAGAGACCGACGGCTTGCAGTATTCTCTTCTCCTTCTACGACTATGAAAGCGTCTAGATAGTCAACAAGTCGATAAGCTGCAAGCAGCATGCCTAGTAAGAAGAAAGTAAACGACCAGTCAATCATGAGATTAGCAATATTTTCATTCCAAACAGGACTGAAATTATCATCTAGCCACGACATTAATTCGGAAAATATTAGGAATCCCATCATCCATCCAAGTGACTTTGGAGCAAGAAGAGTTCTACCATCAATTCTCTCAGATTTTGAGATAAGATCCAAGATTTTTGGAAAAAGAAATCTTCTTGAGATAATTCCTCCAATTACCGAGATAGCGATAAAACCAGTTAATACCGCAATTGTACCCCCTGAAAATTCGAGTAACACCTCGTTTCCAACCATTATTTCGTCTAGAAAGGAGTCTTCTTCCATGTTTTTGCCGAGGGCGACTTACCCATAAACCCCGCCCCGGTCCATAGGACCGGCCTACGAGATATTGAATACTACCCCGTATCTCGACGGAACGTTCCCATGGCGAGCAGCAAGAGATCTTCTGCTTCTATTCGAGTTGTTAGAAAGCGACGAATTCCTGTAATTGCTTTACTAATGCTATTTCTCATTTCTCTAATTGCTCCTGGTTGTATACAGACTGATGAGATAGATCAGGGTGAGCCTGCTTCGGATATCTGGTCAGAGGATTATGCCAATCAGATATTTCCTTGGGCATCTGCTGATAATGATCAGTTACAATTCCGGGCCTACCATGATTATTTTTCAATGAAGGCCAGAATGCAAGTTCTTGCCGACCGAAATCCTGATTTTTTCCAATTTCATGAAGGTTTACTCGGTGGAACCAATGCACGTGGTAATGAAATGACTTCAGCAGACTATGAAGGATGGTACTATAATCATCTAAGTCCATGGATGAAAATTACTGGTAACGTTCAAGATGGAGATTACAACGAATTTAATGGAGATGATGGAAACTATGCAGATCGTCCAGATATAATGTTAGTCGGTAATCATCATGCCAGAGAGTGGATGTCATATGAAGTACCCATGTTTTTCCTAGAGACCATTGCATATTACTACGGAATGGCTGGTGTCGATAATGACGGTGATGGGTTGGTCGATGAAGATGGTTGGGATGGAATTGATAATGACGGTGACTGTAGTCGTCTCAATGAAACAGCTCAGGATTCTAACGGAGATGGCGTGGCCTGTGGGCCCGGTGATTTAGGAGTCGACGAAGATTTTTCTGAACAATTTATTACCGATATGGTAAATACAAGGGAGATTTACCTAATCCCTCTGCTTAACGTTGATGGCAACAGGTATGACAGAGAGGTCTTTTGTGGACCCGAGGCATATAATGGATGTGACTCCAACTCTCCTGGTTGGAGAAAGAATCTCAGAGACAATACTGTTACAGGAATTACACCAATACCAGATACTGATGAGGAGGTAAATGAGGGCTGCGACGGCGTAGATCTGAACAGGAATTATCAGTTCGAGTGGGGCCTTCTTATCGGAGTCACTCCAGTTCCAGGAGTCTGTACCTTCGGAGATCCAGACTTTTCACAGACCTATCCAGGGCCTATTGATACCGTTGATAATGATGGTGATGGCAGAATCAACGAAGACCATGTTGATGGTAAAGACGATGATGCAGATGGAGAAGTGGATGAAGATTGGATGGGTGGAAATAGCGAGCCAGAAACCAAGTTTATTCAAGATATGACCGAGATGAATGATGATAATGGAGATGGGGCTTCCGATTTCAAGACTTCACTCTCATGGCACTCATACTCTGAACTTGTTTTATGGCCATGGGGCCATTGCAATGATGGTTGCGTAACTCCAGATGACGAGTATCTAACTTACCATGGGGATATTATGGGCCAAATGACCGACTATGCTGCCTTTCAGTCAGGAGACTTCTATCCGACTCAGGGCGACTTTTGTGATTGGCAATATGGAGTGCATCAGTCTTACTGTTACACAATAGAGATAGGAAATAATTTCCATGAGCAACCAGATGATATCGCTCATATTTCTGTAAGAAATCTTGGCATTCCATTCTACATGCTTGAGATTGCAGATGATCCGAGATATCGTGCAGTAGTTGGAATCCAAAATACTACTGGAACTCAGTGGGTAGATTCTCCCGATGAAGTAATGGTCCCGAGTCGTGGTGAGATTCCTGTTGGTTTGTGTCTTGAAGAATCATTCCCATTTACTTCAGATATTAATCGAACTCATCTTAAATGGCGTTTAGTAGAACCAACTAGACAGCAGGATGACTTTGGTCCAACAGAATGGGTTTCAGTTGATTGGAGATTATCTCCATTTGAACTAACAAACGAGCCATGTGTTCTACTTGATGGTTCTAATGGCACTCGTATTTCCTCTAATATCCCTGCACCCGATACAGCTGTTGGTAAGATACACTACAAGGCCGTGCTTGGAACCACAAATGGAGCATTTCCATTCACATATCCAGATCCAGATACTTCGAATTATTATGAATTATCCATTACTTACAGGGCATCATTTGGTTCAGGCATTCTAGCACTCATGATGTTTGCTCTAATTGCCACAATGGTGTGGGGGGGTTTAGGATATACATTGAGAGCCATGTTTGATGATGAGCGTGGAGTCCTCGGTCTTCCTCCTGATTACGAATCAGAGGAGGATGTTTGATGCAATCCGGGGGATCAGACGAATTTAGTGGTCGACTAGGACTAATTTTCGCAACTATTGGAGCGGCTATTGGAACTGGAAATATTTGGCGATTTCCAAGAATGGTCGGAGCAAATGGCGGGGGTTCGTTTCTAGTTCCGTGGCTAATATTTCTATTCCTTTGGTCAGTACCTCTAATTATAGCGGAATTTGCTTTGGGTAAGCGCAGTAGAACGGGTACAGTTGGTACTTTCCGTATTTTTTCAGGTAACAAATTTGCTTGGATGGGTCTTTGGACTGCTTGGATTTCTACAGCTATTGGTTTCTATTATGCTGTAGTTACTGGATGGTGTATAAATTACTTTCAAACAGCAATCCGCGGAGGTTTAGGTTCAGAAGTCGATACCGTCCAAGTTTGGAATGATTTTCTCCAAGATCCACTTCAAGTAGTGTTCTTTCAGGCATTAGCAGTTATTATCACAATGGCAGCAATTTGGAAGGGTGCTAAGGCTATCGAAAAAGTAAATGTGACACTGATGGTATCCCTTTTTATTCTATTATTCGCTGCACTTTTCCTTGCCTTTGTAATGGATCTAGATGATGGTTCATTAGACGGTTTTGTCTACATGTTCAGTATTCAACCTCAGTATCTAGTCCAACCTGAAACTTGGATAAATGGCCTTTCACAGTCTGCTTGGTCTTGTTCAGCGGGAATGGGGATGGCAATTACTTATTCTGTTTATATGCGCAAAGATGAGGACACTACCCTAAATGCAGCAACAATGTGTCTTGCAAATAATAGCATTTCAATTATTGCGGGTCTCACTGTAATGATGGCAGTGTTCTCAGTAAGTGATGACCCATTGAGTGCTGTAAGTGGGGGAAGCAGTGCAATTACTTTCCTTGTTCTTCCCGAAGTATTTGCTAAGGCTCCCGGAGGACCTGTGGTTCAACTTCTTATGGTAACCATGTTCTTCTTGGCACTCTCATTTGCAGCACTTACTTCGATGATATCAACAGTAGAACTTTGTGTGAGAAATTTTGTTGATCATGGAATTGAGAGACAAAAAGCAGTAGGATTCACAACACTTGCAATATTCTTATTCGGTTTACCAAGTGCTGCTATGTGGATCCTAGTCGATTCAGAAACAGGTGTTGCATTCCCTCAATTTTTGGAGGTTCAAGATCACATTTGGGGGTATGGACTAATGTTCAGCGGACTATTCATTGCTTATTCAATCTGGAAATATGGATGGAATCGTTACAAAGTATGGCAATATGAAAATGACATTACTAGTTTCTCATTTAGAGATTATCTAGATCATGGAGTATCTTCTTTCCGTGATGATTTCATAAATACAGGAGATAATGATTGGTGGATTGGAAAATGGTGGGATTATATCATGTATCTAGGATTTCCAATAATGTTTAGTGTTTTGATTCTGTCTTACTTTAGCGATTTGATATTGAATGTTAGTGATCCTTGGAATCCGGCCAATGCAAATGGGGTTTCAATAATTCTATTATTTTGGGGAGTAACTGCGGGCTTATTCATTAGTATGAACAAGTTTGTATTGGTAAACCGAGTAACCTCCATGAATAGCTCACTTTGGCCTCCTAATTGGGATTTAGAACCTCGACCGCTTTACAGGAATGTTCCAGAAGGAGCAGAAGTATCAATTGATACTCTACCCGGAGGAGAAGATCCATTTATTGTACAAGTAGGAGATACATTACCTGCAACTTTTGTTGATGATTATGGCGATACCCGAACCTATTCTGGTAGTTCCATTGAGGCTGAACTTGCATGAGGGAAATTAGTGTTAGTTAGTGAAGATTATCCATGGTCTAAGCTTCTTAGAGAATACGCGATGTATTGTTTAGTTGGATGCTTCAATGTGACAATCTTCTTTGGTCTCTATTGGTTACTTTATGAGGTAGATCTCCATTCAACATATAGATCAGGAAGTGCTTGGTCTATTGCCTATGCTTTATCGACAATTAAGTCACATTTTCTTCATCGATGGCTTACCTTTGAATCTCAATCAGATTATCGTAGAAGCCTTATCATAATGTTTTCTATTTACGCAATTTTTCTAGTGATTTCAACTGCATCTCAATCATGGTTTGCAGACACTCTTGGATACAATCACTATGTGGTGTGGGCAGGTAATACTGCAGCCTTTGGATTCATCTCATTCATATGTCTTAGAATCTATGCATTTCCTTTATCGGAAGGTAGCATCACCCGTAAAGAACGCCTTGTTGAGTATCGTGAGCGGCGTAGGGCTTGAAGAACAAGGAATATCTCCAGTACACTATGAGTCAGGGGGTTCGTGGCACTCGGGACTTCTATCCTGAAGAAATGCGAATCCGTAATTGGTTGTTTGAACACTTCCATTCATCCGCTAAAGCGCATGGTTTTGAGGAGTACGATGCACCTGTTCTTGAGACTGAAGAATTGTTTACTAGGAAAGCAGGTGAAGAGATCACTCAACAACTGTATAATTTTGAAGATAAAGGAGGACGTAGTGTAGCCTTGAGACCAGAAATGACACCATCCTTAGCTCGTATGGTTATGGCTAAAGCGGGTGCTCTTGCTTTCCCAATAAAGTGGTATTCAATTCCTCAATGTTGGAGATATGAGAGAACTCAGCGAGGTCGTGGACGTGAGCATTATCAATGGAATGTAGACATTTGGGGTACTGACTGTATTGAGGCTGATGCAGAACTTCTCTCAGTTCTTGTTCATTTCTTCAAAAGCGTAGGACTAGATTCCGACGATCTAGTAATTCAGATTAGTAGTAGAAAAGTGCTCGAAGAGGTTCTTGGTAATCTTGGGATAGAGGGTGAAAGTTTTTCACAAACATGTATTATTGTTGATAAAATGGATAAACTTCCAGAGGAGTCAGTAGAGGCACAATTAGCCGAATTAGGACATTCTCCAGATGCTATATCAACAATCAGAGACACACTTTCGATAAGAGATCTAAATGGCTTAGAAAACTCACTTGGTAAAAGTAGCTCTGCAGTATCTGAACTTCGCTCACTTTTCACATTGATTGAAGGATATGGACTAAGTGATTGGGTTTCTTTTGACGCTTCGATCGTTCGAGGTTTAGCATATTACACAGGGCCCGTTTTCGAAGTTCGTGACAGAGCAGGAAATCTTCGTGCTATTTGTGGAGGAGGACGTTATGATCGTCTGATTGGTACTCTTGGCGGTAAGAATTTACCTGCAACAGGATTTGGTTTTGGAGATATGGTTGTGATGGAACTCCTTCAAGAAAAGGGACTTATTCCTAATATTGGATCTGTAGTAGAAGATGTAGTATTTGGAATGGGCTCAGAACTTCGTGGTTCAGCAATGCAGGTTGCAGGAAAACTACGTCAGAGTGGTAGAAATGTAGATTTAATCCTTGAGGATAAGAAAATGAAATGGATTTTCAAGCATGCTGAAAGATGTAATGCAAGCCGATTAATCATGGTAATGCCAGATGAATGGTCGAATGGCAATGTGAAAATCAAAGATCTCAATACTGGAAATGAATCTACAATACCTTTCAAAGAATTGTAAAATTACTATTCTTCTCGTTTAGATCTACTACCTGCTACTGCAGCTAGTGCAAGAGCGCCAAGACCTGCTGAAAGACCGAAGCCAGGAAGTGTATCACTAACAGCGCCACCTATTCCCCCCTCGTCATCATCTCCACCTTCTCCCGGTTGTGTTAAATTGACAATAGGGAAGTTTGCTTCTACTGAATAATTGTCTTCATTGTTTGAGTAGTAGAATCTGAACCAACCTCCACACAAGACGAATGTGCAACCAAAAGCGGAAGTATAACCCGGCTTTGAAAATTCAATTTGTATTGATGGCTCTTCGCCTGACTTATTCCAACTTGTCATGTTTTTTGCAACAGGTATAATCCAATTGACTGGCTGATCATCTCCATCACTATTCATTGGAAATGAATCCATTGCGACCGCAGTAGTTCCTTTGAATAGAGTTAGAGTTAGATCTTGACACTCTCTCTGATCATCACAATCTGCATTTTGAATTTGGAATGTTAATTCAATAGATATTGATGAATTAGCATCTAGATACATGTTATTCTTGAAAGTTTCACCAGATTGAATTCTACAGGTGAAATCGACATCAACTTGTTCTCCATTTCCTGTGAATTCTTTCTCACCATATCCCGTATTAGAAGAGCCATCAGAGCCATTTCTATCAAAATGAGTCCAACATTGGTCCATTTGAGATGTACCCCAGAAATGCATATGTGGATTTTCTACTGATGGCTGCTTTGGGTCATTAGCCTGCGCACTAGCAGGTGCTGCTGTGGAACCCAAAATCATTAGTAAAACAAGTGCTAGAGCATGTACCCTGCGGGACCCGTTCATGATGTAATCAGGTAGAAGGTCCTGTTTGAGGGTTTGCACGATTTGAGAAATAAAATAGCGATCAATCAAATCTCTGTAAACTTCCGCCTTCTCTTTGCGGATCTCTTTGTTGACCTTTTCTTAATATATTTAGAACATCACCAATCATATCAGCACTATTCATTTTTCCATCCAACTTATCAGACGCGACTCCTGTAATTATTGACATGACTTTAATCGTGTCTCCAAATGCGGGATCTTGTCTTGCTCCAAATATCACATTTGCATCGGGTGACAAGCGAGCAGTCATCAAGTCACATACTTGATTTGCTTGCTCAAGAGTCATGTATGGGCCGCCGGTCACATGAATCAATGCTCCAGTAGCTCCATCAATCTCAATATCTAGTAGAGCATGATTTAGTGACTCATGAACGACTTCTTCTGGTCCTTGATCACTTTCACCATAAAGCATCATTGTAATTCCACCACCTTTCATTATTGCTCTTACATCAGCAAAATCCAAGTTTATTAGACTTGGAAGAGTGATAGTTTCAACAATTCCCTTTACTATTTCAGCAATTAATTGATCCATGATTGAGAATGCTTCATCAAGAGGCAGATTTGGAACATATTGCAACAATCTATTGTTATCTAGAACTAGTATAGCATCTGTTGCTTTACGTAGTAACTCTAGACCTTCTAATGCTCTTTGCATTCTTTGTCTTCTTTCGACTGCGAAAGGTGTAGTTACAATTCCCACAACCAATGCCCCCGATCTCTTTGCTTCTTCAGCCACTATTGGCGCTATACCCGTTCCAGTACCGCCACCAAGTCCAGCAGTAACGAAAACAAGATCAGCACCTGATACGATCTTTGTGATTACATCGCGCCCGGCTTCAGCACAACGCCTTCCTGTGATCGGGTCTCCACCGGCTCCTAGTCCACGAGTAATGTGTCTTCCAACCAATAGTTTCTGTTGCGCACGTGTATGATCTAGGTGTTGTTTGTCGGTATTTATTGCAACGGTAATAGCACCTTCCACTCCAATATGAGTGATGCGATTCATCGTATTATTACCCGAACCTCCGCAACCACAAACTAAGATTCTCGGATCTGGAGGGCCGAATGATTCTAATTCACGGTCAGTTAATGCTGTGGGAATGCGTTCAGCATGACCCTTTGAAGTGTCTACCGCCGCATTTGAAAACGAACCGTCCCCCATTCCGTATCCTCCGTGCATCCCAATGGCAATACGCCTACGAGGGCCGAGTGATTTTCTGGCCTTCTTAACCGTTGAGGATGACTTTAGGGGTAAGAGGGCGATTATGATAGTCAAGCGATTTGGCCAAGTCTCACTGGAAAGCGACAAATACGAAGGGTCGGTCAGAGAACCGCACCGCGCTTAGCTCAGTTGGCTAGAGCACCTGACTGTAGACTGGAAACAAATGGTTGTAGGCAGCCATCAGGGGGTCCCCGGTTCAAGTCCGGGAGCGCGGACCAATATCATTCAAGCGAGGTTATTCTACATTGAAATTAGAATCTAAGATTCTTGTGATATCATCACAATTTTCAATAACTTCGAATAATGTATTATCGGAAGTATAAATCAACATTTTCGCTTCATTATCAATTTCTTGATATGCGCAAATTGCATCCATTCTAATTCGTGTCATACCTACTTCAGTGAGTGCTTTTATCCAGTTAGTCATAGCCGGCGCCGGCAACCATCTCTCTTTAATCTAAACGGCTCAAACAATTCAGAACTCTCCCTTGGAAATATCTCATTGTGTAGATTAGCCTCATAAAGGGGAGTCAGGTCGGCGGGATGCTTAGAGGTATAGTCATGGGTGTAATGAAACACATCAATTCGGCTTGGAAACAGCCGAAGAAGAATATGTCTTCAGATCATCGTCGTGATAGAATGGCGTCATGGCGTCGTGAACCTGTGTTCCAGCGCGTAGATCGTCCTACACGTCTAGATGCAGCACGTAGAATGGGATATAGATCTAAGCAAGGCATTACAGTAGTACGAACCAGAGTAAGACGTGGTGGTCTAAGAAAGGGTAAAATTCACATGAAGAGAAAGCCATCAAAGGCTGGAATTAAGAAAATTACAATGGCCAAATCAATTCAGCGAATGGCTGAAGAAAGAACTAGTAAGCGTTATCCAAATCTAGAGGTATTGAACTCTTACTGGGTTGGTGAAGATGGTAAGAACAAATTTTTCGAGGTAATCATGGTTGACCCTCATCATCCTGCTATTAAGTCAGATAAACAACTTGGTTGGATAGCAGATGGAAATAGTCACCGAGGTCGTGCAGAACGTGGTATGACTAGTGCAGGTAAGCGTGGTCGTGGACTACACAACAAGGGTAAGGGGGCGGAGAAACTTCGTCCATCATTGAAAGCAAATAAGAATCTTGGAAAGTGATTCTTAACCACAACTCACATACCTGAGACATGTTCCCATAGAGATATGACGAATGTCTTAGAACGGTGGAAGTCATCGAGTAAGAACACAAAAATTTCAGCAATTGCAATAGTTGGAGTAATGATATTTTCAGTGGGTTATGTAGGAATTGGCTACGTAGTAGCATCTCAGGCATTAGCAGTAAACCCCGGTTGTGGTATGTGGTCAGAAAACACTCCTTCTGATTGGGATGTAGACGATGATTGGGAAAGTTTCGAACCATGGCCTGATGCTGAAGAACGTGTAGAAATTCGTCGTGATTTTGATGCATCACCATATCAGATGTCATCATATGAGGAAATTACATTTTCTCCTAGAGGCAATTCGGGTATTACTCTAAGCGGATGGTATGTTGAGGTAGATCCAGATGCTCCAGTAGTAATACAGACACATGGGATGCCTATGAATGGTAAATGTAAACCTGAAATGCTACTAATGCAGGGTTACCTAGCCGAAGGAGGAATAAATTCACTTTCATTTGATCTTAGAAATTATGGGGAAAGCGAAGTTGTTGGTGACTATATTGCAGTAGGTCAAAAAGAATACAAGGATCTTCTTGGAGCTTATGACTGGCTTATATCTGAGAAAGGATATGAGGCCGGCGAGGTAGGTATGACTGCTATATCAGCAGGAGGCGGCGCTGCAATTGCCTTCGCTGAAGAACCTGGAATCGGTGCTATGTGGTTGGACAGTGCGGTTTTGGACTTCCCATTGGTGGTCAAAAATGAACTTGCAAGATTGGGATTCCCAACCGTTTTCGCGGGTCCAGCAACCACAGTCGGTGGTTGGCTTGCTGGTGTGAGTCTAGATGCTAGATCACCCATGGAAGCAGCTGATGATGCAGGTGAAAGAGCAGTTTTCTTGACACATGCAATTGATGATCCAAGAGTATCAGTAGTTCATTCTGAACGTTTTGAAGCAAGAATGATCGAGAATGGTGGAGATGTCACTACATGGTATGTTGAAGACAGAGGTCATGTTGATGCTATTTGGGGAGAGTCCGATGAATACAAATCTAATTTGATATCTTTCTTCACAGAATCTTTGAATACTTCTTGATCGGATTTAACAAAAAAGTTCAATTTCATCATTTAATTGTTGATTCGAAGACGAAGATTCATGTCATAATAGCATACCCAATCAACCAATGACGGAGAATGAGGTGAGTTTAGTCCGCGATCTACCGGTGATTTTGCCTAATGGGAGATTGCTAGGAACTGTTCATGATACTGTTGTAGATACCGCTTCTTGGCGTTGTACCCATGTATTTGTTGCAGATCCACCTTCAGATTTAGTCGAGGGTCGCGTTCATGTTGCTATTCCTTGGAATTGGATACGTTCTATTGGTGACGTAATAGTCCTAAGATGGTTTCCTCCAACTCCGATACCTCGTGATTCTTGAACTGAAATAGATATTTTTTTATCTTAATTATAGAATCAAATAACGAACAAAGTTACAATACGATTCAAAAGGAACGTGTGAACCCAGACGCAATGCGTCGCTTCTGCATGACGGTTCTTGTCTTACTTATTGTTAGTTTTTCTTCGGCTGCAGTCCAGTCCTCGACTAAAGGCGTAATTTCTTGCACACCAGCAGATGAATCAATGACTCCTGCTAATTGGAACATCAATGATGGAGCCTGTGTTCGTATTGATTTGGGATTACTTTCACCAGGAGATATTCTTTCTTTTGATATACAGTCAGACAATGAAATAGATATTCTAATGTTTGATGCTACTTCAATATCAGTTTATCAAAATGAACAAAATTATCGTCAGGATTCAGTTTGGCAAGAAGAGTCAGTCTTTGAAGAATTTACTGGAAGTGGAACATGGCATTGGACGGCTCCATCTGATAGAGGAGAAACTCGTTGGTATATTGTAATCGATAACATGGCACATCCTCAGGATCAGGGCGGAGGTTCTCAGGGAGGACAAATCGCTGATGTCACTCTAGATATACAATCAGTAACTCCTAGTGTTTTTGGAATTGTAGATTCGATTGTACGTCTTGAAACAGACTCTTATTCAGTTGTCGCCGGACCTCTTTCACTTGATGCAGGAACTCTTGTCAACATGTATGCTACTACTATGATTGGCGCACCAGATTCATTCATAATGACACAAACTCAAGTTGACTTATACACCCAAGGAGGTGCTGCTACGACATACATAACAGGAACAGAGATGTTACTACTAACAGATGAGAGAACAATGTCCTGGACAGTTCCTGATGAATATGAAGGGGAAAATCTGTACATTGTTCTGGATAATCGTGCAGGACCAGCAGGAGGTGGATCAGGGACAGGATTTGTTGCAACAACCATGGTAGTCAGTTTGACACCCATTCTCCTACCTGTAATAAGTAACTCGGATTCACTATCAAAAATCAATGTAGGTTCTGAAGTATTTCTTGATGCTTCTAATACTCCAAATAGATCAAATCAAATACTTTCAAACAATTTTCATTGGGATATCGACGGTGATGGAATTGATGACTTAACGGGAGTAAATGTTACTGTTTCATGGGATCAACCTGAAAACATCAGTATTCGACTTCGAGTAGTGTCGGAAGATGGTAGAAGTAATAGCCAATATCTCGAAGTTGAAGTAGCTGATATTTCTCCTCCCGAAATAACACTTACAAACTCAGAAATAATTCGTAAGGATTTTGATGACGAGTTGTTGCTTACAGCAGGAATTAGAGATAATTGGGCGATTAGTACTGTTGAGTGGTTGATTGATGGAGTTATTGTAAATTCTTATAATTCTCAGTCATGGGAGGATGGTAAGACATTCAATTTCCGTTTTGATCCAAGTTTTGAAGCAGGAAATCATATTGTTACTCTGAGAGTTACAGACTCTAATGGTCTTACGGCTAAAGTAGATGTTAATGTAGATCTCTATGATTCATCTCCTCCAATAGTCCCTACTGCAACTGAAGAGATCACAGTAGTAATAGGAACTCCTCATGTTTTTACTCCTGAAGCAATCGATCCGGAATCCTCATTTCTGAA
Source organism: Euryarchaeota archaeon UBA23 (assembly GCA_002498725.1). Classification (GTDB taxonomy): domain Archaea; phylum Thermoplasmatota; class Poseidoniia; order Poseidoniales; family Thalassarchaeaceae; genus MGIIb-O1. Next base: position 39,690 of record DAIJ01000022.1, on the reverse strand, counting down.
TTTTACATGGGACTTTGATGTTGAAAATGATGGAGAAGATTTTGATAGTGACCCAACTAATGATGTTGACCAAATTGGAAATGAAGTAACTTATACTTTCCAAAGTGGAGGGACTTATCAGGTAGTCTGTACTGTAACAAATGAGGAAGGAATCTCTACTCAGATCACATATTATGTCACAGTTCTTTCTGCAAATGAAGACACGACGTCATTGTTTGATCCGTATATTATTGTCATAGTAGTCTTAATATTAGTAATAATTTCATCTTTAGTATTTCTAGTATTGACTCGTAGAGCTGCTAATCAACGTCTAGAGGAGTTGATAGCGGAACAAGCTGAGGTCGAAAAAGAAGTGCCTAGGGAATTGAGTGTAGAGGAACAGAAGGCAATGTTTGGTGGAGGATCTGTGATGACTCAGCCATCTGCCACCGCTTCAGCATCCCCGTTTGGTCAGTACGCTACAGGTATGGCAGGTAATATCGAATCTAATTCACAAGTATCTGATGAAGAAGATGTTTCTGAAATAGACATCTCAGAATTACTGAATTCTCCGTCACCAATAGTTTCTACAAAAATTTCCAGTCCTGCAGCAGACCTTCTTGCTGAATTCTCTGAGGATGATGCAGTATCTCGAGAAGAAATAGTCCATTTCTCTCATGAAGATTCGGAATCTCCATCTTGGGACTCTGAAGACCTTGATGTACCGACTAATGAAATAGAAGAATTGCCAACCCCCCCTCCTCCTATTGAAAACCAAGAATTAATTGAGGAAGATATCGCTTCAGAGCAAGAATCACAGATAATAGAGGCCAATGATAGAATTGTCCAGAAAGACTGTAGTGACTGTAATCAGAGGTTTGAAGTGACCTTACCAGATGATCATGATGTTGTCCGAACAGCTTGTCCTGAATGTGGATTTATAGAAACAGTAAGTTTAACAGATAAATCATAGATATAGAATGGTTATTTTCTTCTGAATATGACGTTTTTTTCACACTGTTCTCCCAAGACCCTAAATCGCACCTCTATGAGGTGCGTCCATGGAGGGTGACGCTGTACGCTTGTTACAAGCCCCACCAAAGACTCCTAATAGACTAAGCATTATTTTAGTTGCTTTATTCGTTCTTCCAACTATTTCACCTCTAATAGCGGTTAATGGAGAAGCTAGAATTGAGTCTCAAGACTTTGAGATTCTATCTGAATTATCCGAAGCGCTTGATAATCGTCAGTCGATAATAGAATCAGATTCAGTTAGCCAACTCGCAGATCCAATTCTTGATCAGATTAAACTTGGTGTAGGTCCAACAGGAGTTGCAGATCCGCTTCATGACATAGATCAAGTTCTCGATGAAGTAGGTATGATAGAAACAGCACCTCCTATTGTAGTACATCCTGATCCGTATGTACTTCTTACAGATGAGAATAGTAGACCTCCTGGAGAAGTTACAACTATATGGTCTACTTTATTCAATTTAACAGACTATGTGATATGGACTAGATATACCGATAAGCAAGGGAATGAAGTTGAAAATTTTGAAACAATTACATTTTTTGCCTCTCTATTGTCCTTATTAGATTCGGAAACAGATGCATTACTTCATCAGATGGATATTGATGATGACGGTGACGATGATATCCAAGTAGGTCTGAGTATCGATCTTAATGATCCAGAATTGGATGGAGCAACTCTGTCAGTGGCCCCTCAATTAGATTTCAAAGTTAGTGTTTTAGATTCAAGTTTAACAGATTCCGATTGGGAAGATCTAGATTCTCTTGAAGTTAGTTTGATGAAGGCGTTTGCATATTCAGATGGTCTACTTTCAGAAGGAGAGAGTTATGTTTGGGTAATAGATTCTCATTTTACGCATACGCCTTATGATTTCACTCTTGGAGTAGGTCTTGAAAGATTTTATTTTGATATTTCAGGCGCAGGAAGCGATTTGATAATCTCTCTTTTTAATGCATTGACATTTGGTGCAATTGGTGGATCTGCTGGTGAATCCGGAATTTCTATAGCATCAATATCTGCTCCATATCAAATATCAATTGATAATCAAGGACAGGTTGATTGTCCAGAGAATTATTCTCCTATCGAATTAATGACTCTACCGTCACATTTGATAGGCTGTGGAGTTACAGCTGGGTTTGGATATGTTCACTTTTCACCACCAGATTCTCAGGGAGATAGAGACGTATGGGAAGTTGCTTACATAGAGGCTGCCGTTCACCCCAATGGTTTAGCTACTAAACTTCCAACTTCATTAGAAGTAACTATTCGAACAGACAGCACCCTAGCCGATGGTACAGGAGATGCTGGTGAAAATGGACTAACTACAGTTGAATATTGGGCAGATAGAAGAGCAGATCTTCATTTGCATTTCCATGAAAATAGATCTGAAGTGCCTTCTGAATATTCGGATGGAGTATATGGTAATGTTACTGATTCTGTAGGGTGGCTTAGAGGTTTACCATCGGGTTCGTTAGACGTTGAAGAAATAGATCGTGTATTCACAATGTTAGGTTCTAAATCAGAACCCCAATTACCAGGTGGTCAACCTGAGAGACTTGGTTTAATTATCGCAGTTAAGAATTTCACACGTGATACGTCTCAAAATGTAGATGATCCAACATTACCTATCAATCCAGCCTATCCCCCAAAATCATTAGTTCTTTTCAGATCCGTTGATGTTGTTGAAGAAGTCGAGTATCATTCTTGGATTAAACGAGGAGGTTCTGAGTCAGATCATAGAAGAATAGAAATTACTGCTAAAGAAATTCCGACAGCGGTAGTTTTCTTTGGGTCTTTTGAGATAGGTGGAACCGAAAAGGCGGATGTTGGCCTTGACTCTTCTGACAATTTAGATTTCATGTCCAGAATATTTGATACTGTTTTAATCAATATTGTTGATCTTTTTCTAGATATTGGCACGATTCTAAATGATATTCCATCGGTAGTAGTAGATGTAATTAGTGGAGGCGTAGGAGGGGATAGCGGTATCTTGGGTAGTAGAATACATCTACAAATGCATGACGATTGGACTATAGAAAGAAATCCAACATCAATAATGGAGATAGGCCTGCAAATAGGTTCTAGCCCTCACCCTACAACTAATGGAGATCATCTTATTCTCTCAACCGATCGTTCACTTGATTTTGTCCAAGGGAGAATAGGTCAACAAGAGCCTCTTGTTCGTGTTGCTGCAAGTTTGCATCTTAGTGGCTTGAGCTCTTTCAATCTAATTGATGATTCTGAAATAAACACCCAAGAGGTATCTCTTGTAACAGATGCCGAAGAGGAGTTTAATTTCATTTATATTGATCATCAACCGAATAATCTGAGCGATGCTTTCCATCAAGGAGTATCAATTTCAGACATCCCAGACAATTTGTCAGCACAACTGACATCAGATAGTGCAACATATCTAGCAAGTTCTTCTATAGATCGTATTTCTTATACTGGTATAGAAGGTAAACAAAGGCAGGCTGCACATATATTGGATCTTCCAGCCTCATTTGAATTTGAATTTGGAGATATCACAAAATTTGTTTCTTCTTCACCAATTTCTTCAATACATGCTCAAATGACTAATAGTAGTAATCCAGTTACAATGAGTGGAGATCATTTTCTTTTCCATAATCAACCAGGTGCTGGATCAGCGACAATATCTGCTAGAATATCTGATTTACAAGAAGTAGGATGGATATCTCCTATGGAGGAAGGTGCGGATGGGCCATTGGGTAGAGGAACCGCATTCATGACCGTTTTAGGCGAACGATCAATGAGTATAGATGTTGAGCAGGCACCTACTGAAGATGGAAATAGTCTTTCTGCTGTAGTTCTTATAGATCCCTTACCGTCAACTATTTCCATTGAAATTCCTACAGGTTCTGATTCGGGAAATAATTTGGCAATTCCCGAATTAAACACAACTCAGGGAGTTTCAGGAGTTGCTTTCTTCCTAGGTGGCTTTGCTGAATTAGGTGCTTCAATAAATCAAGTAATGGGAGGAGTTACCTCTGATATATCGACAGGAGAGGCTGGAGGAAACGGCTCATTTTCATATGGAATGGAATTGGATGCAGACTCTAATTTTGACCTTATTTTTGAGGCGAATCAAGGAAATGGATCAGTAGACCCTCCTTCTTGGGTTCATGGTATTTCAGTTAATGCAGCAGTAAGCGGAATTGCCGATGGATTCCACGTTCGTGGTTGGATACCAAATCTGCCTCCTCAAATAGATCTCTCAGTAACTAGAACCCCTAATTCTGAAGGGCAGGACTGGTCAATTTCAATTGGGTTACAAAATTGGAACCCAGCAAGACCAGAATTCATGATTAATGCTAACGGAATCAATGGTCAAGATGTTATGATGACCTTGAATGGATTGGAAGTCAATAAAGAAACAGATCTTCTTATTGATTCTGATTTCGAGATACGCGAATCATCTAGTGGAATAACAGAAGTGACGACGTCAACTAATTACTATATGTCAAATCGTTTAGAATGGATTCATGCACTTCTGATAAATCGAGAAGCAGGTGCACGTACGGAGTTGATGATTAATGATATTCCCCAATCTATAGGTCTGCGAGCCAGTCTCGGGACTTCTATTTCTATGGATATGACTGTGCCCGAAGAATACAGAACAGATGGACCTGCTGTTGATTCAATTATGATGCAACAAATGCAATGGATGGATGGTAATTGGTGGCCTGCTACTATATTCCTTACCGATGTACCTAATTCAATTAATCTGACGACTGAACCAGATTTAGATTTCGATATAACAAAAAATATTGCTTTCCAAGGAACTCCAGTTCTAGATTTCTCAGCATCTGAGTCTGGAATGTCACTATACATAGAAGCTAGTGGAAGAGCAATTAACAATCGCGGAGACATAGTCTTGTTAGCCCAAGGTCTTTCAGATAGGATGGCAATAAAACCGACAGATGATTTTGGTCTAGCAATACGTTCAGGCGGCGATGGAGTTGAAATTATATATATTCGAATTTCTAAAGTCCCAGCCACTCCTCCACTAGTTCTTGAAGAAATGGAAGCATTGGGTGAAAACCTGCGTAGTGCTACTATTCACATTAGAGAGATAGTAGGACCATATAGTGTCATAGAAATAGAAGAAGTCCAAGGTGGCCGAATAATTGCTTCAGCTCGAGCTTCTGCTGAGATTGAAGCACTTGGAACTACATTTGATTTGCGAGGCGTACTTCTTGATGCCCAATCTACAGGAGGAGTTCCAACTGGTACCAGTTTAGGTGTTAATGGATTAGCATCTGATCTTTCTTTATTGAATTTAATCCCAGGATTTGAGGGTACGACTCATCACATAATTGCCCCTGAACCTTTTTCATCTGGAATTCTTACACTTTTTGCTACATTCTTGGGAGGTTCCTGAAATGGGCTTAATTGATCGCTTGAAATCTAATGATATCTCAGAACTGAGTGAGTCACCTTCGGATAAGGAAACAGAAGCAGCACATGAGATTCTGGAGATTGTCGGTAGAAAGGTCCAGATAGTTAGTCCTAGTAGAGTAATTTTCGCATCATTAGCAATATTGCTGATGTTTAGTGCCATGTTTGTAATTGGCAATTGGATAGTTCCTTACAATAAAACCTCTATTGATGTTGTTTATCTGCAAGGAGGTCCTGGACACGTAGTTCTTGTAGAAATTGACAATCAGGGTTCTCGTTCCATTGAGGAAGTAACCTTCGATATGCGTTTCCTTGATAATTCAGGTGTAGAAATTGTGAGAAGCACATATTATACGGATGAGATACCAGCACATACATCAATCGCTGGAGATGAGTTGGAATTATTGGTCGAGGGGTCTTCGGTGTGGGATAATTATACAATTGAATTGAGCCTAGAATATACCTATCGAAGTGAAACTTACAATGAGAGGTTCACTCATGAGGTAGGGCAATGGACGATGGAGTTGTTTACGGATAAGACTCCAATCAGATTCTTTTGATTTTAGTTAATGTATATGCATCATCTCTACAATTAACCCGAGCCTTGAAAGGTATACTTATTCGGCGACAATATATGACCCACAGGGCATCACTAGTTGTCTTAGCAGTATTATTACTGGCAACAGCTCCCTTAATTGGTCCAACTTCTGAAATTACTAACGTCTCTGAAGACGAATTACTTGTAGAGGAAATTAATCGTATTGAGGTACTTCCAGATCCAGATTCGGTCAGAGATCTGGGTACTCCTACAGTGATTGATGGCTTGGAAAGAACAAGAGAAGAAACTGCATCATCAACAATAGGTATGTGGACCGAAATGGGACTGATTCCATCAGTTCATATCTCATCTAAGTTAAGTATTGAGAGACCTGATTTAGCTATGGTAATTATTGATGGTGATGTTGGAATATGGGATGCTCGTGTAATTGTTGAAGACTATTCTAATGTAGAGATAAGATCTACAATTCCTCCATCCGGTTTCCTTGTTCAAGGGCAGAAAGAGCAAATACAAATGCTCGATGATCTGGATGAAGTAATTGCGATTCATTCAGTGCCCTCTGGAATAATTGTTCATCCTCTCCTTAGAGTGGTAGAAGAAGGACCAATTATGATAGAGATTCTTGGCTGGAAGAATGATGACCTATTTCGACAGAATAACCCCGGCCTGAACCTCGATACTTCTTTGGATGAGGTTGCTGATATGTGGATGAAAGATAATTGGAGCCCCGAAGAAGGAAGATTCTGGGGTGAGATTGATTTGTCCAATATTGATGTCATTGCATCTCATCCTGCAGTATCGTGGATTTCTCCACTTCCTGCTCTAAAATTCCATAATAATAATGCCCGAAATCATATTGGAATAAATAATGTTGAATCTTTTTTCATTACTGATCTTGATGGTAGTGGGCAAACAATTGCAGTTGGCGATTCAGGAATAGATCATGATCATGGTGATTTTGATGGAAGAATAGTGTCTAGAACATCAGTTACTCCTGGTGATTCTAGTACCGCAGATTTGAGTGATGGACATGGAACTCATGTTGCTTGTACAATACTTGGTTCCGGAATGCGGAGTAGTGGTATATACCAGGGAGTAGCTCCAGAAGCATCACTTTACTTCCAAGCTATGGAAGATGACGATACTGGTTCATTGTATAGTTATGGAATAAACACAATGTTGAATTCTGCATATGATGATGGTGCTAGAATTCATACAAATTCTTGGGGCTCACGAAGTGGATATGGTTCTTATTCAACTCAATCTGAAGATGCTGATGATCGAACATCTACTTGGGATCAATATTGGAGTCATGAAGGAATGACCGTGCTTTTTGCAGCAGGTAATGAGAGAGATGATGGTGTTTCACCACCTGGTACTGCTAAGAATGTAATAACAGTAGGTGGCCACAAAAACAGATACTCAGGATCTCCTGATGAAATGTATTACTGGAGTAGTCGTGGACCAACTGATGATGGCCGCCTAAAACCCGATGTGGTAGCTCCGGGTGATGGTATTCGCTCTTGTCTTTCTCAAGAAGCAGAATCGGCCTCATCTAATTGGGATAATAACTGGTATATTGAATATAGTGGCACTTCAATGGCCACACCAGCAGCAGCAGGTTCCGCAGCATTAATTCGTGAGTATCTGATGGAAGTTGCAAATCGACCAGCCCCTCAAGGTGCACTAATCAAAGCAATGTTAATTCTGGGAGCAGAAGATATTGCAGGAGGTACTGATCCAATACCTAATAATGATGAAGGATGGGGTAGAATAAATTTGGTTAATTCATTAATTCCAGATAGTGATGAGGGTATATTTGTAGATGACAGAAGCCGAATAAAGAGTGGTGAGACGCGTGAATATACTTTCGATGTAACACGTGCAGGTGAACCTCTGAAAGTAGTTCTAGCTTGGTCTGATTATCCTGGTTCTTCAACGTCTTCTGATCAACTAAGAAATGACTTGAATCTTGAAGTTGTACATCCAAATGGCAATATTGTATACAAAGGAAATGTATTCAATTCAGGTCATTCAGTAACCGGTGGTAATTTTGATTCAGTGAACAATGTTGAGGTGGTTTTAGTAGAAAGTGCATCCACAGGAATTTGGTCAGTTCGCGTTAAGGATGATTATCATGGCGGAAGTAATGTATGGCAATCTTATGCTATAGCAGTCCGAGGAGTAAATGTGAATGATTTATCTCCAGATCCTTCTTTCCAGCAAGACGTATCAGTAGAGCCTACTATTCCACAGATAGGCGAAAATGTTCAGATTAGTATATCTGTACAAAATCTTGGATCAGGTTCAGTCTCAGATCTTGAAGTAATGGCACGTGCAGATGGCTCACTAATTTCTACAAAGTTGATATCCATATCGCCTGGAGAAATAATCGATTTAATGTGGAATTGGACTCCAAATCAAGAAGGTTTAATCGAACTAACATTCTATATTGACCCCAACAATCTTGTGGATGAGAATTCCGAATCAAATAACTTCCTTAGTTATGATTTACAAATTAGTTCTCCCGGCGTTAGAGTTAGTTCTGATGATGTTATGAAAGTACTTGGTGATGCAACGGATAGTTCTACTCAATGGTTAATTAATCTACAGAATACAGCCCTTTTCGAGACCAATGCTACTATTGAAGCATCCAATCCGGTTAGGTTGAATGACGGTCTCGAACTAAATTGGTTCAAATCTTTTACATCTACAACATTTAATCTTCAAGCCGCAGAGACAGTTGACATAGGATTCACATTAATCCACCCTGCACCCCCTGAGCCCGGAAACTATGAGATTGTAATAACTGGGACAGATATCGATAATTCAATACAATCTGTGCTTAATTTGTACTTTGAGGTGCCAGTCTTAGCTGATGCCGAGGTAGATATGCCAGGTGGTCAGGTATATGCAAGCCCCATTACAAAAACTCATTTACAATTTTATGTAACAAATGATGGAAATGGTCCTCAGACATATGATGTGGAGTTAGTATCACCATCAGGCTGGCATCTCGGCCTAGATGCAATAGGTGCATTCGAGGGTTCGTCTCATGGTTCTACTGGAACCTTAGCTGTTGGCGAAACAAGAGCAGTGGATGTTACAATTAATCCACCCGGTGCAATGATTCCAGCCGGCACTGTATTTGATGCAGCTGTCAATGTTAGATCCCGTGTAAGTAATGATGTATGGAATATTGATTTGCCAATTGTAGTTGATGTTATTGATCAATTATCAATGACACCCATGAGTGATGGTACTGAGAATGAAGTACCTCCTGACTCAACATTAGAATTGAGTATTATTTTCCAAAATACTGGAAATAGAGATCTAGAATTAAATCCGATCCAGAGAGCAATTCCAGGTGGTTGGTCATTAGTGGGCTCTCTTCAGACAATTAATGTAAATGCAGACTCAACTGCAGAATGGTCAGTTACTCTCCAAGGAAATGGAAGGGCAGTAAGTGGAGATTTCCGACTTAGTTTTACTACAGATGATGGTTTTACAGTTGATTGGAATCGTACACTTGATGTCCTCTCAGCTGCAGTACCATCTATTGCATTCCATCAAGTTGCTTTTTCTGATGGTTCAACATCAGGATCTCCTCTAGGGCTCGGTCCACATCCAGTAGGACAACCTTTTGATCTTTCTTGGGTCGTTGAAAATGAAGGCACATCTCCTTGGAGGCCTGAAACCTCAATTTTACTTCCAAATGAGGCTTGGTCAGGAAATTGTCCATCGACTCCTTCAACTTTAGCACCGAGTGCTAATGTTATTATTTGGTGCACAATTACTATTCCAATATCTGAGGAGGCTGGAACAGAGCCAATAGTAATTCTCAGTATGGTTGGTGAGGGAATAACCGCTGAGCACAGCGTCAGCCTCCAAGTTGATGCATTTTCTGCTATAGAATGGAACTTAATTTCAGAACCGATTGCCTTTGAGGGATATCCTGCACAATTACGTGTCGAAATTGAGAATATAGGCAACTCACAAATAAACCATCGTCTAGACCTATCCTCTCCTTCTGGTTGGGACTCTCAAATCAAAGATGGATATTTACTCATACTTTCTCCTGGTGAAAAACAGTCGAGAAATATAGAATTCACTCCAAGTTCAGGATCTGATGGTACAATAGTAATATCCCTTACCAATGCAGCAGATATAGAAGGATCATCTTATCCTTTGAATATTGATGTTCAACCAAGTACTGGTGACGACAATTCTCTTAATTTCGGGTTAATATTGGTTAGTATTTTATTGTTAGTTGTAATAATTGGAGGAGTAGGTTTCTATGTTTTCAAGTATAACCCCTCAAAAGTTGATAACATATTATCATCAAAATCAGTAACTAAATTCGTTGAGAATTTGAATATTAACCAAGAAGAAGCCAGTTCAGGAATAGAATGTTGGATATGTAGTAGAGATATATTTGTTGGTAATGCTTTGGCTTGTGGGGTATGTGGAGCCCGTTATCATAAGGTAGGACAAGTATCCGGATGTGACATCATTAGTATAGGTAAATGCCTACATTGTAATGCAGGATCGGAAGAACTCGTTGATGCCTAAAATACGCGACCCTATGGGGTCGCGGAAGCCGAAGCCCTTAGAGGGGGACCTAAGTCGGTGTATCGATGAATAGGGGCGTCTCGGGCAGAATCATTGTCATATTGCTCTTTTTGACAATGCTTTTTCCACTAGTTTCTGCGGGTGTTGATCCTCGCCTAACTGCTAGTCCAAATGCACAGGAGGCAGATGCAGATAATCCAGCAGAATATGATATTACTGTGCACAATGATGGTGACGATGATATGATTGTCTCTCTTAGTACTCAACAGGATGCATCTAATTGTAATGGATTTAGCTCTTCGATAGAGCAAGTCTCCGGTACTGTTGAAGCCGGGAGTTCAGAAACAGTCACTCTAACGGTAACCGTCAATGATCAAGCTAATGGCGAATGCGAAACTACAGTTCAAGCATCTGCTCAAGTTTCAGGAGGGGCTCCAGGGGCACCTCAAAATGCAGATGTTACTGTTACAACTACAGCAGGAGATGGTGGTGGGATATATTCAGTAAAACTTACCACAGACGAGCAAAATGTTGAGTTTGAAGGGGGCGATAGCGTTGTTTGGGATGTAGAAGTTGAAAATACTGGAGAACAACAGGCCAATGTCCAGTTAGAAATGACTTCAGAAGATGATTGCGAATCTGATGATTTGACAGCAGAAGTAGACCCTACCCTAGTTCAATTAGAATCAGGCGACACAGAGACAGTTGAAGTCACAGTAGATATACCGGATGGGAGCTCAACAGAAGCCGGTTCTCACTGTTTCTTACTCTTAGCTACAGTATCTAATGATCCAAATCAGGCGGATAGGGCGTCAGATAATTTGACTATGCGACTTGATGTTCCAGAAGTCAAAGAATGTGATGCTGAATTGTCAATCTCTTCGCATAATTTGGATCCAGAAGAATCAGTTACGAATAGTATTTCTATAGAAAATATTGGAAATACTGAATGGACTGCCTCTATTCAGGCATCTTCACCAGGTAACGATATTTCTGGATGGGTGCAGTTTGATAGTCCACGATCAACACTATTGTCTAAACCCGGGACTTCCGATGATTCTCATACATTTTCTTTCACCACAACTCCTGATGATTCAGTAGAGGCCGGTTCACAAATTGAAATTAAAATCCAAGCTAGATCTGATCAAGGAGTTGGTTGTGAGAAAACACTCACAGTTACCATAGGACAGGTACACGATGCTAGAATGATCCTTAGCACTTCTCGACTTTCTAATGTAGAACCGGGTGGATCAGGTTCTGTAACGATAACTATCGAGAATCAAGGAAATGGATTAGATACTTTTTCTATGACAACTCTTGACATACCAGAAGGATGGCAAGTTTCATTCTCAACATCTTCAGTTACAATTAACAGTAAGCATAACTCGAATAATGAAGATTCTCTTTCCGCAACAGTAAACGTTCCAGCTAACGCATTAGCAGGAGATAACACAGTAAGATTTGGCGTAACCGTTAGTGGATCTACAACAGTACTTGCTAGTAAGGACTTGACTGTATCGGTTGCAGCACGCCATGACTTAACAGTAGATATGCCCTCGATACAGCAAACAGGGCGCTCTGAACAAATTGTACAATTCCCCATGGTGGTGAAAAATACTGGTAATATACGTGATACTTTCAAATTGCAAGTTTGTGACCCAAGTGATCAGACGGGATGTAACCCTCCTATGTGGGATGCTTCTTATTCTGACTCTAATGGTAATTCGATTACACAAATTGTTCTCGATCCAGGAGAATCAAGAGAAGTATTCCTTGATGTAACGGTAGAGGGTGAGGAAGATGCCGACTCTGTTCAGATATTGTCACGTGTAGTTATCTATGGAAGTGGAGAGAAAGTAGAAAATGAGATTTCTGTAATTGTATCAAATTATGACTATGGAATGGCAATTTCACCAGAGATACCAGGTTCTATTTCAGGAGAAATTGATGTTGTACTCCCACCAGGTGGTCTTATTGATGTCAATTTCTACATCGATAACACAGGTAATTTCCCAGGGGGCGATAAAGCAGTGATAACGATTAACGGCATGGAATCATCAGTTCTTCGCAAAGTCTTAGTAAATGGTGTCATCACTTCAGAAAATATTCAGATACCTACAGGAGAGAGAGTTCTCATTACAGTTCAACTTGAGGTCCTAGAGGGTGTTCCTAGTGGCACAACTGGTACGATTAAGATTCATGCTGCATCTGAAAAGAATGCTGCAGAAACAACTTCTGTGGATCTAAATTTTGAAGTACGTACAATTCATGATTTAAGATTCACATTAGAAGGTACTGATTCAGCTATAACTGATGATCGTAAGAGCGTAGAATTTACACTTTACATTACTAATCATGGTAATGTTGTCGAGGAAGTACAGATAATTACAAGTGATTCTCTAAGAGGTTGGACGGTTAATGTAATCCCAGATGAATTTGATCTTTCTCCTGATGAGACGAATACAGTAATTGTTAGAGTTACACCACCTGCAGACATGATACAAGATGATACTTATCGATTCACAGTAACAGTTCAACCTAAGGGTATGCCAGTGGCAGCCCAACCTCTTGATCTTCAGGTGACTGCTGAAGTAAGTCCTGGATTGAATCTTCTAAGTGAAACTAATGAGAAAATATTAGTTTATGGATTGACTGCAATTGGTGCTATCCTTGTCATTGTACTTTTCTTCCGTTCACGCCATGAAAATAAGAAGATTATGGCAGCATTAGAAGGAGTTCCAGATAACTCAAATAACGAATAAAATCTATTTTTTTTAATGACAAAGAATCAGATACTTGTTATCTCCTCTGTCAAGGCTTTCAATACACAAACTTATGACCGTATTTATTCTGGGTGCATCGTCGGTCCCTACGGGACCGTCAGGTGTCAAAGGTGTCGACCGTTCCAGAAGCCTATCTAGCGTTGGCTGTGATGACTCTAGTCGGAATTGGTTTTCCGGTAATGAGTTTCATTGCTTCTCGCTTCCTTAGACCTACGCCGAGTGCAAATAATAACTCCAAATTACGTTCCATACTTCTCCCTGGATACGAAACAGATCAGAGCCTATACATACGTAGAGAGAGTACTTACGAGTGTGGTGCAGATCCCGTCGGTGATGCGCACATTAACTTTCATTTTCAGTATTATTGGTATGCCATAATATTCTTAGTTTTTGATATAGCATTTATGTTTCTAGCATTTGGAGGAGTCATTGCAATAGAAGAAGCAGGTCATGATATAGATGTTTGGTCAACTATGGTTACACTTACAATGTTCATTGTTTTGATGAGTTTAGGTGTCTGGCATGTATTTCGCAAGAGAGGAAGAATCTACATCTGAGGTGATTTATTGAGCGATGATATCCAGAATTTTTCAGTATTCAATAGCCGTATATTAGTGGATACTGTGGGTGACGTCACTGATGAGGCATTACGTGCCAGTCGTCTTAAAGACGTCATAGGCGTTCTTGGTGGCCGTTTATTTAATTGGGGTCAGCGTAAGTCACTATTCCCTCTCCATTTGGGAATCAAGTGTTGTGCATTAGAAATGGCCGCAGCAGGAGCTAGTAGATTTGATGCGGAGAGATTTGGAGTATTTTTCAGATCTAGTCCTCGCCAATGTGATGTCCTCCTCGTCAATGGTCCTATTTCAAAGAAATTTGCAGATCCAATAGTCCGTCTTTGGGAGCAGATGCCAGAACCAAAGTGGTGTATAGCAATGGGAGAATGTGCTATATCAGGGGGGCCATATTTCCAATCTTATAATGTACTTGAGGGCGTTGACACAATAATACCAGTGGATGTCTATATCCCCGGGTGCCCCCCTAGACCAGAGGCACTCATAGATGGATTTGGTAAACTACGTGAGAAGATCATTCGTATAGGTTCAATTCCTAGCGAAGTACGTCCTATGAGTGAAGCACCACTAATAATTGGGGATGAGTAAGGAGGGCATTAAATTGGGAAAGAAGGTTTTACCAGAAGCGCAGCATAATTCTGCTAAATCATTAGCCGATGCAATGTCTGAGATCGATGGTGTAAATGCAGAAGTTGACACAAGATCTAGTGGGACTCAGGAACGTCATACTGTAAATGCAACTTGTACCCCAGCCTCTTGGCGTAAACTTGCAGAATCTCTTTCATCAAATCATAATATTGATTATTGCTCAATGATTACTGGTATTCATTGGCCAGAATCTAGCGACAAAACATGGGAAGTTGTATACCATCTCATGCGAACGGGAGTAACTGATCCTGCTATTGAGAATGGTGTCGTGCAACCGAATATAACAGATACAAAGTCTATTACTGGAGATCTAGTTCCGCTTGAAATACAGATTAGTATTGCTCTCCCAGACACTCGTGAGCCTATTGTAAGTTCGGTCCAAGATATATGGGTTGGGGCAGATTGGAATGAAAAAGAAACTTGGGATTTGGTAGGCATCGAATTTGATGGTCACACTGGAATGCGACGAGTTCTAAATCCTCATGAAACACCGGTTGGTTTCCATCCATTACAAAAGCAACACAAACTTCGTTATCATGGATTTGAAGAGATGTACGATGACGCTCAAGGATTCTTAAGGAAACCAGCTGATTCTGGTAAGGTTAAGTGAAGGTGATCTAAATGGCAGAAATGTGGATTTCGATGGGACCTCAACATCCAATGACTCATGGACTTTGGACTCTCAAAGTCAAAGTAGATGGCGAAACTGTAGTTGATACAGAACCTGATTTAGGATTTATACACAGAGGTGTAGAAAAGATTTGTGAATCTAGAGATTTCACTCAAATAACTACTTATTGTGACAGACTTTGTTACGCTAGTGCGAACACATGGTCTCATTCTTACATTTATGCTGTAGAGGATTTACTTGAAGTTGAAGTTCCAGAAAGAGCAGAATATATTCGTCTAATCGCAGTAGAATTACAACGTATAGCAAGTCATCTTATGTGGTTAGGTGCGTATGGCCCGGATATTGGTAACCTTTCAATTATGGTTTGGTGCCTTCGAGAGAGAGAGATGATGATGGATCTTCTTCAGGAGCTTGGCGGATCAAGAATGCATTACAACTTCCCTCGTATAGGTGGAGTGAAGCGTGATTTACCGCATGGATTCGCACACAGGGCGAGCGCTAAGGTCAAACTGTTTCTTGATCGAATTCAAGAATACGAAGCCCTATTTGATGAGAGTACTGTATTCTTAGTTCGTAGTCAGGGAGTTGGATATGCGAAGCCTGAGGAAATGATAAATCATGGAGTTACTGGACCCAATGTCCGCGCAGCAGGTGTAGACTATGATGTACGATGGGCTCACCCCTATTCTGTTTATAGTGAACTTGACTGGCAACCATCTGTAGAAAGATCGTCAATAAAGGGTGCAGATTGTTATGATCGTTATCGTGTAAGAGTAGAGGAAATGCGAATGAGCGCACTAATGGTCCTTGAGTCTCTTGAGAAGATGCCAGGTGGTTCTGAAACTTATCATGAGCCAGGAGATCCAAAAATCCTATCAAAGGCACCTTCAAGAGCCAAAGAAGGAACAACCGGCAGCCATCACTTTGAGGATAGTAGAGGGGAATCTATGTTCTACCTTGTTGGAGGAGGCGAGGGCCGAGGAAAAATGCCATATCGAGTATCAATTCGCTCTCCTATGTTCATTACTATTCCATATGCTGCAAAATGTATGATTGGATACAAGGTTGCTGATATACCCGCTATCATGGGTTCATTCGATCCATGCATTGGAGAAACAGACAGGTGATTCTAAAATGGCTAGTAGCGATTGGTTAGATATTCGCGGCTGGGTCGATTCTATTGTAAGTTGGTCTATGGATCAAACCCACGACATTCTTCCATCAAATGAGGTCAACCTTGGTCCATTAGGGATTGTTAATATTCAAAATGAGTTTGCAAGTATCCAATCACCTCTTGAAACCTTTTTCTTTACAACGATAATGTGTACTATAGTCTTTGCAACTATGATGTTGACATTAATGGTAGTGCCATACATAGAACGTAAGTTCATTGCTCGTTTAATGGATAGATTAGGTGCAACCACTAGTCTCAGGAGTCTTTGGATTGGAGAGGGCCATACAACTGCAGGAAGTTGGTGGAATCAACTTCCATTTGGTATCGGTGCTCCTATTGGATGGATAAATGGAATACTAAATTCTACATTTGGTAATAAGTCAAAACACGTTGCAGTTGATAGAGTACATAATCGTGGTTACCATGGTTTAATCATATTCCCAGGTTTCTTTCAAGCCCTTGCAGATTTCCTAAAGTTTGCAACTAAGGAGCACATGGTCCCAACTAAAGCCGATCGTTTAGTCTATGAAGTAGCACCTGTGATAATTATAGCAACCACGATTATGGTTTATGCCTTCATTCCATTCGGGCCACACATATGGGCTGCAAATCCAGAACTTTCACTTGTCTTTATGATGGCCGTATTTGGTGTAGCGCCATTAGGTGTTTTCTTTGCAGGATGGGCCTCAAACAACAAGTATACTCTAATTGGTGGTATGAGATCAGCAGCCCAATTAACTGCTTATGAAATTCCACTTTTAGTCAGTGTACTTGCAATCGCAGTAGTAAGTGGTTCTTTCAACATATTAGAGATAGTAGATTTCCAAATAGAGGTAAGCAATACTTGGAACATTTTCATACTACCTTTAGGTGCTGCTTTATTCCTAATAACTATGATCGCAGAGGTTGAAAGAATCCCATTCGATATGCCTGAGGCTGAAGCAGAATTAGTTGAGGGATGGTGGACTGAGTATGGAGGAATGAGATGGGGTCTGATGTTCGCAGTAGAAATGATGCGTGCTTATGCTGCTTGTATACTATTTTCTTTATTCTTCTTGGGAGGGTGGCAACTTCCATTTGAGGGTACTTTGATTTCTCTACCAATAGTAGGAGGGGGATTTGAATTGCTAGCTAAAGCAACTCCAGGACTTGTTGTTCTTCTTCTAAAGGCATATCTTATGTTTGCATTCTTCGTTTGGGTTCGTGCATCACTTCATAGAATACGTACAGATCAGATACTTGAATTTGGCTGGCGTTGGTTGTTGCCAGCATCAATCATTAATCTTGCAGTAGCAATTTGGTTACGTCTAGATGTTTGGAGTAGCTCTACTGAAAGTTGGCCTATTTGGGCTGTTCCAGTTTTATTCGGAACATTCATCATTGCTTTCATAATTCTAGCAATCGATGAAGATAAAGAAGCACTTGAACTAAATCGAAGAATGTATCACACCCAGACTCTAAATAAGGCCAGTCCGGGTACTCATAGAGATTGAATAGGTTGGTGAAAAGAATGAATGAAAGAGTAGCTGAATACAATACTGGACATCCACATGCTTCTCCAAATTTCCGTAACTTGATAATTAAGCCAATGTGGATGACAATGAAGACGGCTTTGAGAACAGTTCCGTTTCTTGGAAAACTGCGTTTCCTGAAGAACGATTATCATGGTCAGCAACTGAACATGATTGATGAGTTCAATCAAAATAGAATTGGAGACAGCCATCTTTCGGATGGTCATACCTATTCAGCTGATAGAGAGTCTACAGATCTTCTGCCTTTCCTTGAGAGACCGGTCACTGTTATGTTTCCTTATGAACGTCTTGAGGACATGGAACCATGGCTTTTTGTTCCAGGTAATTATAATGGACGAATTGGAATTGTTTGGGAAACCTGTACTGCCTGCAAGGCCTGTGTAAGAGCTTGTCCTAATGATTGCCTTCACATGACCTCTGAAGTTCGAGTGAATGTTCTTGATACCACTGATGAGGGCGATGAGTGGCATGGTTATGGTTCAGAGATAGAACCTGGTGGGTTAGCAGCAAAAGCAAGGGAAGATTTTACAGAGATAGAAAATTTTGATCTTGTGAATGAGCATTCTGCGGTACCTCAACAGTACGATTTTGCAGAAGTAATAGATGTAAGTGGAGATACAGCAACAGTTCGTTGGATGGACGGCTCTGGAATTCAAGATATTGCAACCAATGATCTTAAGCATGCAGAAACTGATATCGTAAGCGGTCGAATAGATATTGGTCGATGTATGTTTTGTGGATTATGTGCGGAGGCTTGTCCTTTCGAGTCATTCTTCATGACTAACGAATATGATGGTATGTCGGGTTATTCTCGAGAGGACCTATGGTTTGATGCAGACCGTACTCGTCTTCTTCCAGCAGTTCATCAGGAACGTGTAGATATGGAACTCGCAAAGCGAGCTCAGAAAGTAAAAGACAAGTTGGCTAAGAAGGCAGCAAAGGCTGCTAAAGAAGCTGAGGCATGATAATATGAATGTTGATTTTGAGGCGATTGCCTTCGTAATCTTGGCCTTATCTGCTATTTCTGGCGCACTTGGTTGTGTTTATGCAAGAAGAGTAGCACACTCACTTCTTTCATTGATGATGACATTCTTTGCGGTTGCAGGTGTATTTGTGTTGGCTCATGCTGAGATGCTAGCTGCCATCCAGATTCTTGTTTACTTAGGTTCAGTAATGCTAGTAGTCCAATTTGGAGTTATGCTGACTCGTCGACAAATTCAGGATGGTGATGTAGAATGAAGGTTGTAAGTATATTCGCTAAAGTCGGAGTATTTACTTTCGTTCTGATACTTCTGCGTGAGGTGATGAAGCACCCAATGTGGAGTGATTCGTCAGAATCAGTTGCGCCAACAACAATTGATTTTGCAGTATCTATTCTTTCTGATTGGGCACTAGTAACTCTTGTTCTGGGGATTCTTCTGTCAATGGCAATGATTGGATCTTCTTATCTGGTACGAGATGAGCGTCTTGTAAATCTGCTTTACGACATGGGTGGCGATGAGTAATGATAGAGATTAGTTGGATCGTTGGTCTAGGTGTAATTCTATTTGGAATAGGTCTAGTCGGTGCCTTTAGTAGAAAGAACGCTATTGTAGTTCTGATGTGTATAGAGCTTATGTTAAATGCAGCAAATCTAAATTTTGTTGCGGGTGCATTATACTACGAATCTGTAGATGGATGGGTATTCACCGCTATTGCAATCGCAATAGCTGCTGCTGAGGTTGCAATTGGTCTTGCAATTCTCCTTTCTTTGTACAGTACACAAGATACTATTTCTCTTGATGAGGCAAACTTATTGAAAAATTGAGGTGATAATATGGGTGAAAACAAACAAGAGTGGGATAGACTCCTATACATTATTCCATTCCTATTAGTTGTTCCTTACCTATACCTAACAAATGAAAATTCTACAGATTACTGGTGGCTAATAATAGCATCTCCATTCATTTTCTTCTTCATTATCGCTATTGTAGGGCAGATTTGGAATAAGCACAATTTCTGGGTTAATAATCTGAAAGAAGGAGGAGTACTTGGTTTAGGTGCTCTTTCCCTGTCTCTTTCGACATCTATATGGATGATTTGTGACTATTTATCAGATCATGGTCATGTCGAAACCGGAGAACCATTGTCTTGGCTATCTTTTGATGTTCTAACTTATGGTGATGATAGTTGGTCTATAGCCACATCAGGATTCAGTGGCATAGGATTCGGTATTTACTTAGATTCTTTGAGTATTATGCTCTTATTTGTTGCAACTTTCTTGTGCTTTTTGATATGTTGGTTTGCAATAGGATATATGACAACAGACTCAATAAATGACAATTCAAATCATAGATTCTTTGCTGAGTTTGTTCTATTTAGCATGGGTATGTTTGGTATGGTTCTCGCTGATAATTTCCTATGGCTGTTTATATTTTGGGAGATAATGGGTCTATGTTCTTATTTACTAATTGGCTTCTATTATTGGAAGCCAAGCGCGGCCTACGCGGCAAAGAAGGCGTTTCTAACAACTCGTGTTGGTGATGTATTCCTAATGATTGGTTTACTAATGCTATACGACATATATGGTTCTCTAGATTTTGCAGTAGTGTTCGATCATCCAGATACAGGAGTAGGTGGTGTTGCGGTGGATTCTGCTGAATTACAAACAGCACTTCTAATGTTATTTATTGGAGCAGTAGGTAAATCAGCACAGTTCCCATTACATGTTTGGCTACCCGATGCAATGGAAGGACCGACTCCAGTTTCTGCCCTTATTCATGCTGCAACAATGGTTAATGCAGGACTTTACCTTGTTGCACGTATGGTCCCATTTGTCGACATTCATCATCATGGAGTTGCAGGTATGGAGGAACTAGGACTTATTGTAGCTTGGATAGGAGGTATTACCGCATTTATGGCGGCTGCAATTGCATTTGTCCAAAATGATATCAAGAAGGTACTTGCTTATTCAACAATGAGCCAACTTGCATATATCTTTACAGGTCTCGGTGCTACTCTTTGGTTGTTTAATAGCGGCAAGCATCATGCTGGTGCTCTAGTATTTGGTGGTTCTTTATTCCATTTATTCAATCATGCAATGGCAAAGGGCATGCTCTTCATGGCTAGTGGTTCTGTTATTCATGAGGTTCATCATGCTCATGATCATCTTCATCATCATGGTGATGATGATCATGATTTCGATCCTCAAGATATGCGGAACATGGGTGGTCTAGCAAGTAAATTACCAGTAACTGCTACAGCGATGATGTTTGGATCAATGTCAATAATTGGTATTCCACTTATTGGTGGCTTCTGGTCTAAGGAAGTAATAATTGCAAAAACATGGTATGCTTACTTCCATGGAGCAGAAGAACTCATTGGTCCCGCTTTGTTACTTTTAGCAACTGCAGGAATGACTGGTTTTTACATGTCAAGAATGTGGTTCATGACATTCGCGGGAGAACCAAAGAATCAACTTGTTGATCATGTTCATGAAACCACTCCTTGGATCAAGACTCCTCTCGTGATTCTTTCAATAATCACTGCCATTGGTGGATTTGGTCTTGCTTTATATGGAATGGTAGATTGGCTTTCAGGTGAAGAAAATCACTTATCTATACACAAAGCAACTTTCCTCAAACAAGTAATTTATGAATTAGATCATGCATTCTTACCTGACGATTTAAAATTAAGATACGTAGGTTGGACTACAATATTCCTTTCTTTTATTATTGGACCTGTTATGGCTGCACGCATTTATGGTGGCGCTCTTAAGGAGGGAGAAAAAGCTACACCAGTCATTCATTGGTTAACATCTTTGTCGGGTAAATTCGGTAGTCAGAATGTTGACGAAATAGCCAATTCACAATTAGCCGATGCATTACAAAATCGTCTTTACTTTGATGATCTTTACGAAGGTATACTTGCTCGTACAATTATTCCATTTTCCAACTTCACAGCTTGGTTTGATAGAACAGTAATTGATGGAGTAATCAAGCAGATAGAGTCTAATTCAGTATTAGGATCAGTACAAATTCGTAAAGTAACAACTGGTAGTGCTAGAGATTATATTCTGATGGCAGCAGTAGGTGCATTGAGTATATTTGCTCTTATATGGGGGGTGAATTAGTGATTACATCAGATCCTCTTACATTCATAACTATCTCTCCAATTGCTCTTGGTCTAGCATTGTTAATTATCCCTAATATAGCACCTCCAAGTATGGCTGACTATATTCGTAAAATTTCTCGTTCGCTATCAATGAGTCTTGCTTTAGCAATTTTTGCTATCACAACAATGCTTTTCCTCGGCCAAATAGGAAATACCGATTGGTTGAATATTACTCAGGGAACCTATGTATTCGAAAATGAACCTGTGATTCTTCTTGAATCAATAGGTGTACGTTGGACAGTTGGAGCAGATGCACTTTCATTTCCTATGATTTGGCTTACAGCTATGCTAATACCTATTTCTATGCTTGTTGAGTGGGATGCGAAGAAAGGACATATTTTCCATCCTCTAATACTTATTATGGAAGGGGCATTACTTGGTGTGTTCGTAGTCTTAGATTTATTCGTATTCTACGTATTTTGGGAATTAACTTTGATTCCAATGTTCTTCCTTATTCTCATTTGGGGTGGCAATGATCGTCGTTATGCTTCTATGAAATTTTTCATCTATACCTTTACTGCAAGTGTTCTAATGTTAATTGGAATACTTGTGATGTACTTCAACACGAATGACCCTAATTTGGCAGGTACACTTACAGGTCATCATTTTGATTTAGTATCTATGACTATGCAATCTTCAGGAGATGGCTTAATTGCTAGCAATGGTCTGAGACATTTTGTTTGGATTCTTTTATTGGTTGGATTTGCAACTAAAATGCCTAGTGTACCTGTTCACACTTGGTTGCCTGACGCCCATGTTCAGGCACCAACTGCTGGTTCTATGCTACTGGCAGGTGTTATGCTTAAGATGGGGGCATATGGATTCATACGAATTGCAGTAACAATATTCCCTGAATCTACAATTATTTTCAGTTCTCTTTTGATTATCCTCGGAATGGCAAGTTTGGTCTACGGAGCTATAGTTTGTATGGGTCAGACGAATCTAAAGAGAATGGTTGCTTATTCGTCAGTATCTCACATGGGGCTGATATTCCTTGGTATAGCCACTATGCAACCACTTGGAATTGCAGGTGCATTATTCATGATGTTTGCTCATGGTATAATCAGCCCTCTACTATTCGCAGTTGCTGGTGCTTTCAAACATCACTATCATACCTTAGAGATAGGCTCAATGCGAGGTATTGCCCATCATTCTCCATGGTTAGCAGGACATATGATGTTAGGATGGATGGCAAGTCTTGGCCTTCCACTACTAGCTGGGTTTGTTGCTGAGGTTGCTGTAATGATTGCTTTCTGGATGACTTTCGGATGGCTAGTTTTACTTCCTGCACTTACTCTAATAATAACGGCAGTGTACTATCTTACAAGTATGCAAAGGACAATATTTGAAGGAGGAGATCCTCATGTTGGCATTCTTCCTGAATCTTTACATGGGGAAGAACCGAGAGATATAACATGGCATGAAAATACTGGGATGCTTATCCTAGGTGCCCTGACAATTATTTTCGGAATTATGCCATTCATATTTTGGGATATGATGTCTGAATGGTCAACCGATTTCATGATTGAGACCCTAATTTCAGCAATGAATTCTCAGGGGGTGAAACCTTGATACTTTCATATGAAGAAATGGAGTTAATTCTACCAGAGCTAATTTTAGTATTAGGAATTATTCTTTCTATACTTCTGCCCAATGTAGGTGACGCAAAGATGCGTCTGCCACTTACCAGAATGCGGATTCCAATATTCATAGGCGGTACTCGCTTCAAGTTAACAGCAGATCCTCGTTTGCCAGGAAGAATGACTGTAGCAATATTTTCTTTAGCATTCTTATTTTCATTCTTAGAAATTAAATCTGCTTCTGGAACTATTGGTGATGTAATTGAGGTCACCCAATTTACTCGCTTAATGTCATTTATTTTCTATGGTGCCTTACTTCTTGCATGTATAGCTACTACTTACAGAATGCCTGCAAAGGTAACCGCTAGAGCACCAAAAGATAGTGATTCTGAAGCCCGTTCAAATGCTTTAATTTCTGCATTGATGGATAACCGCAGACAAGTTGATTTCTACATACTGATGATGATGGTTGGACTTGGTATGAGTTTAATGGCTATGTCAACAAATCTATTCTTTATGTTTGTTTCAATAGAGTTGGCCAGTCTTGCTGCCTATATTTTAGTTGCATTCCATAAAGAGGAGGCTACAGGTGGTGAAGCCGGTGCTAAGTATTTCATAGTAGGGTCAGTAGCAAGTGCTACTGGTATCTATGGAATGTCTCTAGTTTATCTCTGGGCTGGAGATCTTGATTTCGACACTCTATCTAATTCCTGGTCCTCTATGGATTCACTGGATCCATTGGCAGTAATTGGCGTTGGCCTTATGTTAGTTGCTTTTGGTTTCAAAGTAAGTGCCGCTCCATTTCATCTTGCTGCCCCAGATGCTTATGCTGGCTCTTCCTCTCCAGTTGCGGGTGTTCTTGCTACTGCATCTAAGGCAATGGGATTTGTTGCTCTTTTCAGAGTTCTCATTCAGATAACAATGCCTGAAGAAGGAGATGCTTTCTGGTATGTACTTCTTGCAATAATTGCTATTATTACTATGACTTGGGGTAATCTTGCTGCTCTGACTAGTAGAAATCCAAAGAGAATGCTCGCTTACTCAAGTGTTGCACATGCGGGATATATGTTGGCTGCAATTGCTGCTGTAGGGAGTGGACTGGGATCATCCGAAGCAAATGAGATGGTACTTATTGCAATAGTATTCCACCTTACTATTCTTGTTCTTTTCAAACTTGGAGCATTTCTTGTATTGAGTATGTTGGAAATTGAGGGAAGAAGTCATCAATTGAAAGATCTGCATGGTCTTGCCAGCAGAGATCCAATGATGGCTGGATCGATGTTTATATTCATGTTAGCACTAGCTGGTGTCCCTCCACTTTCAGGATTTTTGAGCAAATTATTGATGATCAATGGTATTGTAAACATAAGTGCCGGAACAGGTAGCTCCTCAGCGGATGCAATATTGCCTTGGGCCGAATCGGTCGATCCAGTTTTCTGGTTAGCAATAGCTATAGTCATTAACAGTGCACTTTCATTATTCTACTATCTACGAATCTGTCTAGTTATGTTCTTTGAGGAACCAGAATCATCGAAACCACTTAGAAGTGCATATTTCCTTCGTAATTCAATTATTGTTCTGACATTTTTGACGGTATTCTTTGGTATCGGATCAGGCGCAGAATATCTCCTAGGACTTGTAACTGATGCCGTCTCTACTATGTGATATCAGATTACATCGAGGCATGGTTTCACATAGGTGGCTCTCAACCGACTGCCAATGGCGCGTCGAGAGGAGCGTGTAGATGCTGAGTTACTGGCTCAACTTGAGTCTGGTTCAGGCGATAGGATTAGAGTACCTCTTCCTAATAAGAAAATAAACGAGATGTTTGCTATAGCAGATCAAATTCTTGGTGGTCGCAGAGTTCGTGCGGTATGTGAAGATGGAGAAAGTCGCATTGCTAGAATTCCTGGAAAGATGCGCCGTCGTCAGTGGGTTCGTGAAGGTGACTTGATCATTGTACAGCCGTGGGATTTTCAGGAATCAAAGGCAGATGTTAGAATGCGTTATACTAAGACACAATCAATTTACTTGTCTCGCAAGGGCGTACTTCCAGAGATAGTAGATTTATTTGGAATGTCTGAAGATCAATATGATGATTCTAATGACGATTCAGTAACTAATGAAATTGATGATAATTCAGAATCACCAGAAGAAGACAGTGATTCTGATGATATTGAAAATGAAGTTGTTGAAGAAGAAAGCATATCATCTCCCGCTTCAGTTTGGTCTGATGACGATGATGATGATGATATCGATTCTTTCTTTGGGTGATTCCTATGGTTGATCCCGATTGGGAAAATTTTGACCCTGACGAGATAATGAAATCTTCAAAAGAATATGACTGGATGAATGAACCTCGTTTCAAGCGTATGTTTGAAGAAATTGAAGATAAGATTCAGGGAGTCTTGGGAGCGGGAAGATATGAATGGGTGGACCGACGTGTTTTCGATGCAGTATTTGATCGATCAACTCTTCTTTCCCTGCACAAATTGATGCAATCAGGAGAGATAGAGACAATTGATTATCCAATAGCTAGAGGAAAGGAGGCACATGTATTTCATGCCACAACTAATCATGGTCCAGTAGCAGTAAAGATATTTCATACAACTAATGCTGTTTTCAAGAGTCTAGCTAAATATATTGATGGAGATCCTCGTTTTGGTGGACTTAAAAGACGTCATCGAGAATTGGTTAAGATATGGGTTCGTAAGGAATATCGAAATATGCGTAGAATGAGGAAACATGGGATTAGGGTTCCCAAACCGTATGCACTTCTGAATAACGTATTGATAATGGATCTAGTAGGTAATGAGAATGAACCTGCTCCACGTCTTAGAGATGTATCAGTCGATGATCCTATGAAAGTGTTTGAAGAATTATTGGAAATAATGGCAGTTTGTTGGCAGAATTGTGACTTAGCTCATTCTGATTTCAGTGAATATAACATATTGTGGCATGATAATCAGCCTTGGATAATTGATGTAGGACAGGCAGTAGTTAGTGCTCATCCATCTTCAAATGAATTTCTAGTGCGAGATGTCACTAGATTAGTTGATTGGATAAATAAGAAAGGATACAATGTGAATCTAGCCGATTCTATGATTAGAGTCCTTGAAGATCCTGTTCCAGAATACCCGGCACTTCCTAGTGGGGATTAAACGGAGAGAACGCTTCGAGTACTTCTGTGGAGTTACTTGCACGTATACCTAAAGATCGAATTGCGGTCTTAATTGGAAAGGGTGGACGTACTCGTAAAATGATTGAAAAAGCATGTGGTGCAGAAATAGAAGTTGATTCAACAACAGGAGATGTTTCCGCTGACTGGGGCTCTGAAAAAGTAGACCTAATTATTCGCATGAAGATGCCTGACGTAATTCGTGCTATTGGTCGAGGACTTGCACCCAAGAGAGCAGTAAAATTGCTTGATGATGATGTATTTTTGCGTATGTATGATATTCGTGAATGGGTCGGTCGTCAACCTAACCAAACACGTAGAATGAGAAGTCGTTTAATTGGAAGAAATGGTAGAATTCGTAGCCTTATTGAGGAGATAACAGATACTGAAATGGCAATTTATGGTTCTACTGTCTTGGTAATTGGAGACGAAGATGGACTTGCTCTCGCAACCCCTGCGATTGAAAATATCCTAAATGGTGCTGAACACGGAACAGTTCTGCATGGATTAGAACAGGATCGCAAACGGATGAGGATTCAATCCAGAAGTCTTGAATCATTCGAACCTTCCGGTGAATCTAGCGATAATTTTGATCTTCTAGTTCCGGGGCTCGCAGATGCTAGACGTAGACGCGAAAGGCGTTACAAATCATCCCAAGTTGATCCCGAAGATGAAGAAGAAGTATCTGAAATGCTTGAGTTAGCTGATGATGAATTAATCTCTTTTGAAGAGGAATGACACGCCGCCATTTCTAAGCCATGGTGTCGATTCGCTCATTCATGCACAACCCCTTGGAAGAGTGGCTCGACTATGAAAAAATTGTGATCCAAGCGCTAACTGTGATCTGTGGATTTTTCTTTCTTGGCGTTGCTCTCTATGAAATTTCTTTCACAAATCCTCTTTCTGATTTCGTATATACCTACTATCTTGATCCAATCATAGGCGAATCAACTGGAGATTCTGGTTATAATATGATTAATACAATGACTTATGGAATAGTTTTGGCAATGTTTGTCCTGGCATTGTCTGGCTGGCTTCGTAATCTAGGTGTTGATGGCTCCGATACAACTCTCCTGGCTTTACTACCATTTGTTCTGTGGGCTGCATTTGGTGAAGTAGTAGAGGATGCAAGGATGTTTGGAGACTTCATCTCTTCTTGGTTTGTATCTCCTGGTGTCCATTTTCAAACTGCAGCATGGGTAATAATCTCAGGAGGATTGGGCTATTCATTAGCAAATAATGACTCTTTGGATAAGGAAGAAAAAGATCGAAGAGTTAATTCTCTTGTAGCGTTAATTGTATCTTCACAATTCATCATATATGCTATTTCTATAGATGGAAGTTATGTGGTTGAATCAAAAGACATTTCACTAGAATTAATGTTCTTATTTTCTTTAATAGGAATTTCTATACCATACTGGCTTAAGAATGTTGGAGAACATTTTGATTATCTTCAACGTACTGTATATTTTTCAGGAGTCGGAGGTAGTTTGGTTCTATTTGGTGCTTTGGCATCATACATGGTAACTGCCAACCCAGAACCTAACTTGACTTTCTGGCCTGTTTTAGTGGTTGTTGGCGTTCCAGTAATTTTGGCATTTATTATGTTTAGACAGGGAGCCGAAGCCGCCTCAATCCTTGCTGATAAAGGGATAGTGGCTGGTATTCTTCCACCGGGTATGACCGAGGAAGAATATCTGGCATCAGAGTCTGCTGAGAAAGATCTGATTGAATCGCTCAGAGCAAAGGCTACGTTGGCATATCCGGTCGTTGTTTTACCTGTTGCTGGGCAATTATTGGATGGACTCGCAACCTGGATTGGAATAGATGCTTTTCCTGATTATAGCGAAAAACATGTACTTTCTCAGAAAGTAATAGACGGAGGTCTATGGGTGAATGAAAAATTAGGAATAGAGAATAGTTTACTGGATGAGGGTGTATGGCTTTTCACTATTTTAAAATTATTAATAGGTGGCATAATATTCTGGTTTTATTCAATAGCAAATTTCGAACATCGTCAACAGCATCTTCGTCTTCTTATTGGCCTTGCTTTGATGGTTGTAGGAATGGCCCCCGGTTTACGTGATGTTGGCCGACTAATGCTTGGAGTGTAATGACGACATCGAAGATGTCGCTTCCATTCAATTGAAGGGATTGACCCCCTCTCAAGGGTTGAGAGTCATGGACAGATTGCCCTCACACGTTGATCGATCGAGTGTTGATTGGGATCGAAGAAGAGAGCATAATTTGCTACTTGCAGACGATCTGAAGAATAGACTTTCAGAGGTTAAGGAGGGAGGTGGAGGAAAGTATGTTGAGCGTCATAGAGCACGTTCGAAAATGCTTCCTAGGGAAAGAATTTCAGAGATATGCGATCCAGGAACTCCATTTCTTGAATTATCCAGTCTAGCGGCTAATGGCCTATATGATGGGAAGGCTCATTCCGCCGGAATAATAACCGGTATTGGTCTTGTTCATGGGCGTGAATGCCTATTCGTAGCTAATGACGCTACTGTAAAAGGTGGATCTTATTATCCGATGACTGTTAAGAAACATATTCGTGCTCAAGATATTGCTAATGTTAACAACTTACCTTGTATCTACTTGGTAGATAGTGGGGGGGCATTTCTTCCAATGCAGGATGAGGTATTTCCAGACATCGGTCACTTCGGCCGTATATTTCGCAACCAAGCAATGATGTCAGGAAAAGGAATACCACAGATAGCCGCAGTTCTTGGTAGTTGTACTGCAGGCGGTGCTTATGTTCCTGCAATGTCTGATGAATCGATAATTGTGAAGGGTAATGGCACAATTTTTCTAGCTGGCCCTCCATTAGTGAAAGCTGCTACAGGTGAGGAAGTTAGTGCTGAGGACCTTGGTGGAGCCGACATTCATACACGAAAATCAGGAGTAGCTGACCATTTTGCTGAGACTGAAGAAGATGCGTTACGTTTGGTAAGAAACATCGTTGAGAATCTTAATATTGAACCAAAACAACGTCTAGATGTCAAGCAGGTAGAGGAACCAGTCTACGATAGAGAAGATCTAATGGGGATTATTCCAACCGATAATAGAACTCCATTTGATGTCAAGGAGGTAATTTCAAGGATTGTCGATGGATCTAGATTCCATGAGTTCAAACCTAGATACGGAAATACACTTGTATGTGGTTTTGCTCGTATTCATGGTTATCCTGTTGGTATTGTTGCTAACAACGGAATTCTATTTTCTGAATCTTCTCTAAAGGGGGCACACTTTGTCGAATTATGTGGTCAAAGAGGAATACCTCTGGTATTCTTACAGAACATTACAGGATTTATGGTTGGTAGAGATGCTGAATCTGGTGGCATCGCGAAAGACGGGGCGAAATTAGTTACAGCAGTATCTTGTGTACCCGTTCCTAAGTTTACAGTTATCATTGGTGGATCTCATGGTGCTGGAAACTATGGGATGTGTGGTCGAGCCTATGATCCACGATTTTTGTTTATGTGGCCGAACGCAAGAATTTCAGTAATGGGTGGCCCTCAAGCCGCGGATGTATTGGCTACTGTAAAGCAGGATCAACGTTCAAGAGAAGGGCTTCTACCTATGTCTGAGCCAGAATTAGACGAATTTAGAAGACCAATACTAGAGAAATATGAAACTGAAGGTTCTCCGTATTATTCTACAGCTAGGTTATGGGATGATGGAGTGATCGATCCTCGTGATACAAGAGATATTCTTGGATTATCAATTTCAGTAAGTCTAAATGCTAAATTCCCCGAAAATCGTTATGGAGTATTCAGGATGTGATTATGTTGTCGACCGTAAAGATCAGTGATAAAATACCTAGTACTGAGTTATGTAGTCTTGACATTGATGGTCCTGTAGCACGGATTACGTTGCTACGTGAAGATGTTTTTAATGCATTAAATGTACAACTTATTTCTGAATTAGTTTCTATTCTAGATTGGACTAAAGAAAGATCAGTTGGAGAAGTAGAGTTACTTAATGATGAAGATAACCAACCATTCTTTCGAGTTCTTGTATTGAGAAGCGATGGTAAGCATTTCTGTGCCGGAGCCGATATCAATATGATGAGAGATGCAGGAGCGGCTTCAGCAGAAGAAAATCGAGTTGATTCTGAGCGCCTTGATCGTCTTTTCAATTCATTATGGGCACATCCTTGTTTTACAATTGGTGCAATTCAGGGTGTAGCCCTTGGTGGTGGCGCAGGTTTGGTTGCCTGTGTAGATCATTCAATAGGCGAATATCGTACAAGAATTGCCCTATCAGAAGGTAAACTTGGTATCTTACCAGCAGTAATCGGCCCGTATGTGTATCGTAGATTAGGAAGTGCTCAATTTCGAAGACTATCTATGCTTGCGAGTAGAGTAGGTGCGGAAGAAGGTTTACGAATTGGGTGGCTAAACGAAGTGGTAGAGTCACCTCTTGACTTTAATCAGGCTATTCAGAGA
Organism: Euryarchaeota archaeon UBA23; assembly: GCA_002498725.1. Lineage (GTDB taxonomy): Archaea > Thermoplasmatota > Poseidoniia > Poseidoniales > Thalassarchaeaceae > MGIIb-O1. Next base: position 8,421 of record DAIJ01000022.1, on the reverse strand, counting down.
GTTATTCTAGATGTTTTATCTACAGGTCCAATGGCTGTTGTGGAATCTAAGAGATTAACTATGAACTTTGATGAATGGAAAGGGACAGATGAAGAGTTGAGAATTTGGACTCTCGATAAGACTAGTCAAATGCGAGGTTCTACAGAAGGGCAAGAGGGCCTTTCTTCTTTTCTTGAAAGACGCAAACCAGAATGGGCTGATGATTCTTAGTGAGGTGGTATAATGACTCCCGATTGGATTGAATCTGCACCTAAGGCATTTGATTCTGTTTTAGTCGCCAATCGTGGCGAGATCGCAGTAAGGGTCCTGAAGGCTGCCAAAGAGACAGGAATTCGTGGTGTAGCCGTATTTTCTGATCCAGATGTAGGTTCTCTACATGTAGAGACAGCAGATGAAGCAGTTCACCTTCCAGGAGATTCTCTTTCTGAAACTTATCTAAATTCTGAAGCAATAATAAATGCAGCAATATCTACAGGAGCCAAAGCAATTCATCCGGGATTTGGTTTTCTCTCTGAGCGCTCTGAATTTGCCAAGGCAGTTATCGATGCTGGACTAATTTGGATAGGTCCTCCTGTTGAAGCTATTGAGACAATGGGTGACAAGATTTCAGCCAGAAGAAGGATGATTGAATCAGGCGTTCCAGTTATTCCAGGTGAAGAGATTGCTATGAGTGATGAAATGGATCATTTAGGAGTGCTTGCCGCTTCTGCTGCTAGAGTAGGCTATCCTTTGTTGCTCAAAGCCAGTGCAGGAGGTGGCGGTAAGGGTATGCGTTCAGTTCATGAACCAAAAATGCTCAGAACAGAATATGAGGCCGCTGCTAGAGAGGCTACTGCTGCATTTGGTGATGGGACCGTATATGTAGAAAGATTACTCACAGGAGCTAGACATATTGAGATTCAAGTTTTAGCAGATTCTTTTGGTAATTGTATACATCTAAATGAAAGAGATTGTTCGTTACAGAGACGTCATCAGAAGATCATAGAAGAGGCCCCAAGTCCCGCAGTGACGCCTTCAATACGATCTGCTATGGGTAAGGCTGCAGTACAGGCTGCTAAAGCGGTTGATTACGAAGGAGCAGGAACTGTTGAGTTCCTTCTTTCTGATAATGGTCAATTTTTCTTTCTAGAAATGAATACTAGAATCCAAGTTGAACATCCCGTAACTGAGATGATTACAGGTATAGATATTGTTCAAAAACAATTTGAGGTTGCAGCCGGAATTCCAATAGGTATTTCTCAGTCAGATGTGGGAATAACAGGCCATTCTATGGAGGCAAGAATATATGCTGAAGATCCTAGTAAAGGGTTCTTACCTGCAATTGGCCCTCTAGTAATGTGGAGAGCTCCGGAAGGACCAGGAATCAGAGTTGATACAGGAGTTAGAGAGGGCGATGATGTTACAGTAAATTTTGATCCAATGCTTGCAAAACTCATTGTTCATGCCCCCAACCGGACAGCTGCTGCAAGAAGATTAGATAATGCCTTAGCAAATTTACGCGCACTTGGTGTTGTTACTAATATTGGATTCCTACGTCAAATGACTCAACATCCTGATTTTATCTCAGGTAATATCACCACAGACTATCTTGATTCTAAAGACATCTCTGAATTTTCTGAACCTGATGCAGATCCAGCTACTCTGATCGCCATTGCCGCTGCCGCTAGTCGTTTTGGCATTGATCGAATGTCTGGAAATATTAGATCAGAAAAAATAGTGGATGAACATACTGGCCATACTGGTGATCCATTTAGGACCCTTTCGAGGTCTTTTCCGTGAGGTGATTATATGGAATGGGTAATTGGCGATTCAAATGAGCGATATAGTGCTAAGTTTTCTAACTCTGAAGAATCACTTATTCTTAGTTCATTAAGTATTGATGGTGTAGAACAATCACATTCTAAGATGAGTTTCAGAAGAGATTCACAACCAGGTCGTATTTTGGTTGAAATTAACGGTCAGGCCAAATTTGCACTTGTGGCTAAGGTTGCAGACTCTTGGTGGATACATCTAGATGGTCGTATTCATGTAGTTCATGGTCATGAACCCGGTAGTGCTGACAACAGTTTAGGTGAAAGTGGAATGACTGCACCTATGCCTGGAGTCATACTCGATGTTATGGTTAAGGAAGGACAACGTGTTCGAGAAGGTCAGACTTTGTTAGTAATGGAGGCTATGAAGATGGAACATAGAATCCTAGCATCTAAGCCAGGAGAAATAATTTCTGTTAATTTCAATAAGGGTGAAAGAGTTGACATGGGAGTAACTCTAGTTGAAATTGGTGAATGAAAAATCTTCTTATCGATGATCTAAATTATCATCCTAATAAAAGAAGACTCAATTGCATTACAGCAGCTCCAAAGAGCAAACCTACAATCATGTGTTTAGGTCTATTTTGATTCATTGCTTGTGGTATTAATTCTCGATAACTTACTACAGTCATAATTCCTCCAACGAATGACAATGAACATGCCACCATAAAATCAGTTAAGATCGAGTCAAGAATAAGTAATGCAAAAAGTGCTCCTAATGGTTCAGTAAGTCCTGTCAACATTGCAATCATTGTGGCTTTGAATCGTCCACCATTTCCTGCCTGAATTGGCGCGGCAACGGCTACACCTTCAGGAATATTGTGAAGTGCTATAGCGACCATCAGCACAACACCATATTGTACATCATCTAATACTGCAACTCCCATTGCTAATCCTTCAGGGAAATTATGAATTCCTAATGCAACTGCGGTTAGAATACCCGATTTATACAATCTTTTTTGTTCAGTAAGATCTGAATCATCATCTCCTTTATTTAAAACAAAGTTCGCTAAATAAACAGTACTAATACCTACCAGAAATGAAAGTGTAATTGCCCCCACATCAATAAAATTGATCACCTCGTCACCATTAACATCATCAAGTGCGTGCCCCAACCATAAATCAAATATTGAAATAAGTAGCATTACTCCTGCAGCCATTGCCAAAAGAAATGCCATTAATTCAGGAGTAATTTCTTTCATAAAGAACACAATTAATCCGCCAATACCTGTTGCTAGACCAGCACATAAAGCAAGTATGAATGGGAATACCCAAGATGATGATTCACCCTCAATACCCTCTATTTGAATAATGGGCTCACTACCTCTTTCATCGGATTGTGACATGATGAAATCTAGTACTATTTCAGGTACAATAGAAACCCCCTCAGTATTAATTGCATTGTAATTATCCGTTGGAAGATGATATTCAGGATATTTCCAACCATACAAACCCACTGTTGTAAATCCGGCCGAATTGAAAGCTCGATGATCACTACCACCACCTCCTTCGTTGACAATTACCTCAGCCGAATATCCATCCCAATCACTATCCAGTACATGATCCCGAGAATTTAGTAAATCTTCAGCAAGAGAAGAACTTGTAGTTTCGATTCCTAGAGTTCCCAATCCGATTGATGGATTGAGATTTGTCGAATCAAGATTAATGTAGAAATCTAATTCACTCAATTCATTCATCGAATCTTCAATGTATGATTGACTTCCTAGTAGACCTAATTCCTCACCACCCCATGTTGAAAATTTAATGGTGTGGCTTAATTTCTCAGATTCTAATTGTGTGGCAATTTCCAATAAATGAGCTACACCAATTGCATTGTCAATAGCTCCCGGCCCAAGGTATACCGAATCATGATGTGCTCCAATCATGATTTCTTCCTCCCCACTTCCTGGTAATTCTCCTGTTACAACTCTAACAGTACGCATCCCAACATGACTTCCTTCCCAGAAACCATCCAGAATTGCATACTTAGTATCATCATTTGCGGCTTTTTCAATTAAATCTAGAAAAGTATCCGCCGTACTTTGTGAAATGTAAATGAATGGTATTAGTGAATCAGCGTACTCTCCATTAAATGCTTCAGGGAATGGAACAATTCGATTATCTTCTTGAACGGTTATTGTTCGAAAAGGTGGCTCTTCAACACCGGGTGAATAGATCATCAAAACGCCTGCATTCATGTCAATTCCATCTCGATAAATTTCAGCCAATGGTCGTATCCCGTCGTACTCGATGATGACTGCTAAATCGGTCAAATCACCTAATTCTTGGAAATCTTCTTCCGATCCATTTCCTAGTGTGATCAATTGATTATCATGTTTATGGTTAGAACCGGAATATCCTAGATAACTAAACGCATCTACGTGCATTAATTCACCAGTTGACTCTAGTTCTACACGAGCAGTTCCAGCCGATCCATCTGGTAAAAGAGGGGCGTTTGGGGCCCCCTGTTCTAATTGCCCATGCATCAGAATCTGATGAGCATCAGGCTCAGCATCCACAAACCAACAACCAGTCACTTGATATTCTTTTATTTCTACATTGGAAAGTCCAATTTCTATATATCGATCACGAATGTATTGAGCAGCCTTTAGCTCTGCCTCTGAACCTGTAACTCTAGGGCCAAATGCCACTAAGTTTTCGATATCATCTTGCATTGAATTTTCATTTACCTCAAAACTAACTCTTTCTTCTTCTAATATGAATCCTAGAGAAAAACTGGATAACAAAACGATCGCAGAAACTACTCCTACTATTGTCAGGCTATGCTCAGAAGACAATCCCACAATTATCTCGAATAATCTTCTGATTCTAAAGTTTAGGTTGACCTAAAATAAATACTTGAGTAAATTCGGAACCACCATGGAGAGACCATGGGTGTCGGTGTTATTAGTTGCATTTACACTTTTTTTTGCATTTTTCATGTTTCCTACGGCTCTAACTTTAGAATCATCTGATAGTTATGATTGGACTCAATCGCGTGACGGTGAAGACGACGACGATGAAGACGA
>DAIJ01000022.1:0-3217 GCA_002498725.1 Euryarchaeota archaeon UBA23 | reverse complement strand
TGAAGACGACGACGATGAAGACGATGACGATGAAGACGACGACGATGAAGACGACGATAACTCCGACAATCAAGGAGGAAATCAGAACGATAATTCGGTCAACAGCGCGCCATTTGTTTCCAATGTAGAAATTACAATCACAACAAGTAATATGCCAGTCACTGAGGCATATTACAATCTAAATCTGATTTGTGAATACGACTTCTATGATCCTGATGGAGACACTGAATTAGAGAGTATAATTCATTGGTTGAAAGACGATATAGTCGTATCTGAATACGACAACTTGACTATTCTACCAAGTTCTATAACCTCTATTGGAGATGTTTGGACTGTTTCAGTAATACCAAGTGATGGAAGAGATATTGGGGCTTTGGAGCGTTCCTCTAATTCAGTAGTAATAATCGATTACGATTCAGATAATGATGGGTATGGTGATTCCTCAGATGCATTCCCATACAATTCCACAGAATGGAACGATGCAGACGGTGATGGAGTTGGGGACAACAGCGATCAGTTCCCAAACGATGCGTCCGAATTCAGAGACTCAGACGGTGATGGAATAGGAGATAATGCCGATCAGGATGATGACAATGATGGAATTGTTGATGACGATGATGACAGCGATGGTGATGGTATTCCAGACAGTAGCGACTTGTTCCCAAATAACCAAAATGAATGGTCTGACTTGGACATGGATGGAGTAGGTGATAACGCTGATGTTTTCCCCAATGACGGAAATGAGACTGATGATTCTGATGGCGATGGAGTGGGGGACAACACCGATCAGTTCCCAAACGATGCGTCCGAATTCAGAGACTCAGACAGTGATGGAGTAGGCGATAATTCTGACCAATTTCCGAATGATCCTTCAGAATCTGTTGACTCTGATGGCGATGGAGTAGGTGATAATTCGGATGAATATCCCGAGGACTCGTCAAAGTATGAGACGGAAATATCTGAACAAGAGATCGATTTTGAGGGAGATATCTTAGTTGAAAATATACCTGATTCTGTAAGTAACGTAGTCTTTAGAGAGGTACCGGGTGGAATGATAACGGAGGCTGAAGTTGAACGTGAAGATGGTATGACAGTTTACGAAATAACCATAGTTAAGGATGATACAGAATATGAGCTAGAGATTTCTTCTGAGGGAATTCTAATTGAGATTGAATCTGATAAAGAGGAAGATGATGAAGAAATTCAGGAAAATTTTTCTCCTGATTCTAATTATCTTGAATCTATTTATGCACTTTTTTTAATGGCAATTGTAGGACTATTCTTACACAAAATTACAATTGGATTTGAGGAGGAAGAATAAATGTATATTTTATTTGACTTTTTGGTATTAACGTGAGCTTTTGAGATTTAAATTGAGGATTAAATATGATTGATTTTACATTGACTGAAGACCAAGAAATGCTTCAAGAATTGGCAAGGGATTTTGCCAATGAAGAATTAATACCAAATGCCGAGATATGGGATAAAGAAGGTATATTCCCATTGGAAGCTATGAATAAAGCGAGAGAATTAGGGTTACTTAATTGCACAATCCCAGAAGAATATGGGGGTATGGGATTGAGTTTTCTTGATGAAGCCATAATTAACGAGGAATTAGGGAGGGGCGACCCTGGATTTGCGACAATCACAGGTGTGACAATGCTTGCTTGTCATCCAATTCTGTATGATGGTACTGAGGAACAAAAAAAGGAGTATTTAGGGAGGGTCTGCAATGGAGAAATTTCTGCATATTGTGTTACTGAACCAGGAGCAGGTTCTGATGTTAAATCAATTCAAACAACTGCAACACTTATCGGAGATGAATACGTCATAAATGGTACAAAAATGTGGATAGGAGGGGCTGGTCATGCAAATTGGTTCTATGTTCTTGCCAAAACAGATAGTATTGATTCACATGATTCATTAAGTGGTTTTATTGTGGAAGCCGATACTCCTGGAATTTTAATTGGCAAAAAGGAAGAAAAAATGGGACAAAGATGCTCAGATACTAGAGGTGTGACTTTCAATGATGTTCGTGTACCCAAGTCAAATCTTGTAGGTATGAAAGAGAGTAATGGATGGCTTCAGGCTATGACGGCATTCGACTTTTCTAGACCGATGCTAGCGGCACATGCTGTTGGAAACGCTCGAGGAGCGATGGAAGAGGCTTGGAATTATGCAAATCAGCGAGAAACTTTTGGTAAGCCTATATTTGAACATCAATCAATATCATTTATGCTTGCAGATATGGCTACAAAAATTCAAGCAGCCAGATTATTGACTTACAAATCAGCATCAAAAATCGACAGAGGTGAAAGGGCAACTTTGGATTCTGCTCATGCAAAGAGATACGCTGCAGATGTTGGAATGGAAATTACTACCGATGCAGTACAAATATTCGGAGGATATGGTTACTCTGAAGAATTCCCCGCTGCTCGACGTATGCGTGGTGCAAAAATATACCAAATATTTGGTGGTACTAGTCAAATCCAACGAATTATAATTTCTAGAGAGATGAAGAAATTTATGGAGGTCTAGAAATGCATTACTACTTCCCTGGAATGGCTGTAGGGCTCATCTTGATGCAAACTGCAATTGTTGCACCAAGTCTATTCAGAAGTTTGGAAATTGATGTATTTGGTAAAGCCATACGAGATCTTTGGCCAAAGTTTTTCTTAGCTCTGATAACTATAGGAATCCTAACCACTATCTCACTATATTTCTATGAGGGAGCAACCAATATTCAATATTCTATCTCAATTTCAACGATAATACTAGCATCTGTTTGTTACTTGATCATTCCAGCAACTAACAAAGCCACCGATGATGGGAATCAGAAAATTTTCGGAATACTCCATCGAATTAGTGTTTCATTCACTGTAATCATGTTAATATCTAACATTGCTTTTTTAGTTACTTAATCAATACTATTCCTATGTCCCCATAGTGGATTTAATTACAATATATACAATCCATATCCACATTGAGTATAGAATTAATCCACTAAAGACGTAGACACGTGCTCTCCAAAGAAGACGATTATTTGTAAGACAAATACGGGCATGCACTACTCTTCCTAGAAAGTATATCCAAGCAAATACAAATGTGACCTTATCGAGGGATTCAGATATGTACAAACTAGAAAGGCAGGCTACATAGAAAAGAATTGGTACTTCAAATAGATTGACAAAATGCTGATCTACCTGTAAAGATTCAC
>DAIJ01000006.1 GCA_002498725.1 Euryarchaeota archaeon UBA23 | reverse complement strand
ACCATCACTACGAATTACACGATGACAGGGGACCATAGGTGCATATGGATTGCAAGCACAGGCATTAGCAACTGCTCTAGAAGATCTTGGATGGCCTATGGCAATAGCGATTTGTTTGTAGGTTCGAACTTCTCCAAATGGAATTTTAAGTAATTCATTCCAAACTTTAAGTTGGAAGGTTGTACCCTCCATTTCCAAAAAAATCACTCCCATTCTATGGTACCAGGTGGTTTGTGAGTAATGTCATAAACTACTCTGTTAACCTGACCTTTCAGAGCATTGGTAATTTCAGTACTAATTTTTGCCAGAACCTCATGAGGTATTGGACTATATTTAGCACTCATACCATCTAAACTAGTTACTGCTCTTACAACAATTGTCTCACCATGTACTCTTGTGTCACCATGAACGCCAACTGAACGAACAGGTAGAAGAGCGGCGAAATATTGCCATGGAATTTCACACTTGCCTTCAGAGGCAGCCTGTAATAATCCGGTTTCTACTATGTGACAAGCTTCCCTACAAGCCTCTACTCTAGAACGAGTTAATTCGCCTAAAACCCGGACTGCTAAACCCGGACCAGGAAATGGTTGTCTCTCACTAGACTTAATGCCCAATTCACGGGCGATTATTCTAACTTCGTCCTTGTAAAATTCATGTAGTGGTTCAACGATGGTAAGGTCAACATCTTCGGGCAATCCACCTACATTATGATGACTCTTGATAACATCACGCTCTCCGCCACCAGATTCTATCCAATCTGGTGCAATGGTCCCTTGGATGAGAAATTTTGCTCCACAAGATCGCTGTTCTTCCTCAAATACTCGAATGAACTGTTCACCAATTATTTTTCTCTTTTCTTCAGGATCAGTTATGCCCTGTAAACTATTAAAAAATCGATCTGATGCATCAACTACTTTGATTTCAATGCCCATGTCATTGAACATCTCTCTTACTTCATCTGTTTCTCCCTTTCTCATAAAACCAGTATCAACATACACACAATGCAACAAACTACCAACGGCCCGATGAGCGAGGACTGCTGCCACAGAACTATCAATACCTCCTGAACAAGCAATAATTGCCGTATCATCAATCTGAGTTTGTAGTGTTTCAACAGCCTCATCTATGAGCATCTGGGTTTGCATCATTGCGTTCACCCTTGAATTGACTTATCATCTGCAATAACCTTGTCAGTCATTTTAGACCTGTATTCTGAATAAGAATTAGCCAATTTTTCATCGTTAGTAGCAATAATTTGTACCGCTAGAGCGCCCGCGTTGTCACCACGATCAACACCAACTGTTGCTACAGGCATCCCTGGTGGCATCTGAACAATTGAAAGAAGGGAATCAAGAGGCACTTTGCCACCTACAGGAACGCCAATAACTGGTTTACTAGTCATTGAAGCGATCACTCCTGGAAGTGCTGCCGCTACTCCCGCCATACCAATGAAAACTTTGCATCCTGAAGACTCGGCATTCTCGATAATACTCTCAAGATATTTAGGCGCTCTATGCGCCGAAGCCACACGAATCTCATATTTCACATCAAACTGATCAAGAACTGATCTACACTTTTCAGCAATTGGCAAATCCGACTTTGAACCGAGAACAACACAAATATCCATGCTATCGCGAAATGTACTCGGTACAAATGCCTGCCGTATAGAGTGACTCACTCAAGACACCCTAATCAACTCGATTAAGGAATCTGTCAGGCCATATTTCTCCATCAATTATAATCGGTGGATGAGAAAGAAGTTTGGAAAATAGTTCATCATTAGCAAAATTTTCAGAGAAGGGATCGTGAAGAGTTCCACCACGATGTGTTAGAGTAAAGGCGATGAACTTAGATTCACCACGAGTTACTCCAAATAAATCGGCTGAGTAATCTGGTAGGAAATCATCCCAATAAGCAATTGGCCCGTTTCTAAATTTTGACGAAATAATCCAACCATCTCTGAGATTTTCCTGACAAAAAAATTCGGGATTAATTGGTATAAGCCAACGTGCTGAATTTACACTTACGCAAACAGTTATGTTTCGTATTGTACGATATTGAGCAAATAAGAAAATAATGTACGCTAACCAACCAATTCTAGGATCTATGATTATGTGAAGTGAAAATAAAACAATACCCAAAAAAACCAATAAAAATTCAAATGGATACGGGTCAATTAATCCTCTTTTAGCACGAATTTTGATACCTTGGCGGAGTCTAAAGAATGGAACAATAAGAAGAAGCCAACTACAAATGAAAAGACCTAAAGAGACATTCTGATCATTAGGAGTGTTTCCCGGAGATAATAATGGAAAGAAGGAAATAATCAAGAAAAATGGAGCCCAAGCTGTAGAAAATAGAATTCTTGTCCCAAGAGGATAAAGGCGTTGTCTCATCCAACCAATATTATCTGCAGTGGAAGATTTTTTTTTCCAATTACTTGGAAGTTGCACCTCTCCTTTTAGTATTTTAGGGATAGAATCGCTAGAAGGATACCATTGAGATTCACCCTGTAACCAATCAGAGTCGCGAGCGGCTTCCACACATTGCCGTATTAATGATCATATTTGGTAGGCGCCATCTAGACAGCACCCTCATTCATCATTCAAAGGATGTCTGAGAACAAGGCTTCGAGCAGCTAGAACTTCATCTACACGCCTGACTTTAGTGTCATGAGGGGCGGTTTTCACGATCTCAGGATCCTCAGTCAAGATTTTGAGGAAATCTTCAGCAAACTTGTCTAAAACGTCCTTAGATTCAGTTTCTGTTGGTTCAAACATTAAGCACTCAGGAACTATTTGAGGAAAGTAAAGTGTTGGAGCCATATATCCATAATCCAATAATCTCTTTGCTACATCTTTACCAGTAACTCCTATGGTTTCTTTCAGAGGAGTCATATTTAGAGTGAATTCGTGCTTCACAATTTCTGCTGGTGCACCATCTTTAGGCATGACTGGAATAGAATTTAATGTGTCAGAATCAGGATTCATAATACGATGACGGAGATAATTTGCATTGAGGACTGCATGTTCACTCATTCTCTCCAATTCATATCCATATCTTCTGTAGAATGCCCAGGCCCTTACTACAGCACCAGCATTTCCATGCCATTGCTGAACCTTTCCAATAGTTCTAGATGGATCTCTCCAAAAATATCTGTAACCATCTCCTGTGACTCCATCTCCATCGATAGACTCACGATCGGCTATTGGTGCTGGAAGAAAATCAGCAAGATGGGACTTAACACCAATTGGTCCGCTTCCTGGGCCGCCACCTCCATGTGGTTGACTGAAAGTTTTGTGCAAATTGTAGTGTACTGCATCAAAGCCCATTCGACCCGGATCTGTTTTACCAAGTATTGCATTGAAATTTGCACCATCATAATACATCTGACCTCCTGCATTATGAACTATTTCAGCCGCTTCAGCTATTTCTGGTTCAAATATCCCTAAAGTACTAGGATTGGTGATCATCATAGCAGCAGTATCATCGCCAACCGCAGCACGTAATGCGTCAAGGTCTAAGCAGCCATTAGAAGCACTTGGTATCTCCACAATATCATATCCACACATTGCAGCCGAGGCCGGATTTGTACCGTGTGCTGAATCTGGAACTATCACCTTGTTTCGATTTTCTTGACCTCGACTCCTATGATATTCCTGTATGCACCTTATAGCGGTAAATTCACCCTGTGCGCCTGCTACTGGTTGTAATGTAACTTGATCCATTCCTGAACAAACCTCTAGCATTTCTTGCATCTCGTAATATATGGATAATAATCCTTGAATTTGATGATCCGGTTGTAACGGATGTATCCTATCAATACCTGGTAACTGGACAATGCGCTCATTGAGTCTAGGATTATGCTTCATAGTACATGAGCCGAGAGGATAAAATCCGGTATCTATACCAAAATTCCTCTGCGAAAGCCAAGTGTAGTGACGAACTAACTCTGGCTCGCTAGCACGAGGCCATCGAGGTAAATTAGATCGGCGAAGAGAACTTGGGATAGTATCATACGCATTTTTAATCATTGGATCTGGTTGAGACCAACCAGTTCCTTTAGCACCATTGAACTGGAATAAATCACTCATGCACTCACCTCTTTAATCCAAGATTTAAGTCCAGAAACTAATGAGTCAATATCTGATTGACTAGTTCTCTCATCACAACCTATGAGTAGACAATCTGACATTGAACCCCACCAATCTCCCAAATCAAACCCTGCTAGAACACCTAATCGATCCATGTGGTTGATTGCATCGACTGCATTGCCTGGTAATTTAACAGCAAAATCGCGAAAGTTTTGTCTATCCGCATTTATCATTTCTATTCCTTCGATAGAAATAACTGATAATTTGGCTACTTCCGTAGATGCAGCTACTCTAAGTGCTAATTTTTCAACACCTTCTGGGCCTAAAAGTGACATATGCATAGCGCCCATAAGAGCAATTAAAGTCTCATTAGAACATATATTTGAGGTGGCTCTATGACGACGAATATGTTGCTCTCTAGTTGAAAGAGTTAGTGTGAAGGCTTCGCGGCCATCCTCATCAACAGTCTTACCCACTATTCTACCTGGCATCAAACGAAGGTAGTCTTTCTTACATGCAAACAATCCATAGATTGGGCCGCCTGCAGTAGGCCCTATCCCAAATGGTTGGCCTTCTCCCACAACAATATCAGCACCATAATTACCCGGTGCTTCGACTATACCAAGCGATACTGCATCTACCCCTACTATGAGAGCCGTATTTTCTCCTAAAATTTGTTTTAACTGAGGTATTCCTTCATCTAACTCGCCGAAAGCATTAGGCTGTTCAACATACACTGCACAAGAGCCTGTTGCGTCGGATGCGGCTTCAAGATCTACTCTGCCATCAATTCCATGTTTTAGCATACGCAATTCGATTTCAGATCCTTGAGTATAATTCTTAATTACAGAATAACGGTGAGGAGGTACAAATTCAGAGATATAAACTACGCCTTTCTGAGTTGCTTTACGTCCTTTGACCCTTACTGCACAGGTAATTGCCTCAGCAGCTGCGGTACTAGCATCATACATTGAAACGTTTGAAACTGGTAAACCAACCAATTCAGAAACCATAGTTTGGAATTCCCACATTGCTTGAAGCATACCTTGGCTTACCTCAGGTTGATAAGGTGTGTAAGAGGTCAGGAATTCACCTCTTGTTGCTAACATTGGAACCATAGTTGGAACGAAGTTACGAGAAAGCCCTGCTGAAAGAAAAGAAGGTCTGGAGTCGAGGTCAATATTAGTCCCAAGTAAGTGTTCAGCATCGGACCAAATTTCCTCTTCAGACTGAGGTGGCCGGAGTGGTAATGATCCTGTTCTTCGAACTCCCTCAGGAATGTCAGAAAATAGGTCTTCAATCGAATGTAAACCCATAACAGAAAGCATCTCTTCCTCTCTTCCAAGGTTCGGTAATTGATCCATCAGCACTCACCTGTAGCCCTTGGGCAATACTCCTGAATTGAAACAAGTGCTTGAAACGTTCGTTCTTTCATTCAAGCACCTCTGACCGACACACTCTTAGGTTGAATGATGAAATCAGGTACTGGTGAGGGAGTGAAGGTCGCCATCAGTGCCCCCGATAATTTCGTTGCTCCATACATAATGGAGATGCTTGGAGATGCTGCCGTTCCAATACCTGCTGAGGCAATGTCAGAGCCTTTAATGCTCGATGCACTATTGACCTCTTGCAATGCAATAATACACATAAATTCTAAACCTTCTGATGAAACTCTAGGTAGAAATGATAGAGAGACCTTGCTAAGAATGAGAGAACAATCAAGACCAATAATCGATGCAGTAGATAGACATGGAGAATTGCATCTAATAATAGTCGGAACATTACGTGTTCATCCTCAGTGGGAACCTGATGATGATTATTATGGAAGTGACTCAACTCTTGCCCCTAGAGATGTAGCCGCAGAAGGCCAATTGTGGGCAGAAGAAGTGGCTTTAGAAAGAGCTCAAGCAGAACGCCCTGTGAGCATTATTCGGGCATCTAATGTTCAGGGTATTCTATTGGATGGATCGGAGGGAAATGGTTTGCTACACAGATGGGCTCAAGAATCTATGATTGGTTGGGTAAATATTCCTGGCGATGGAAGTGGTATCAAGGATTTTGTTCATGTTCAGGACCTAGTGGCTGTAATTGGTGCTGTTTTGCAAAGCCCACCTCCTACTCGTGAAAGTATTGCTGTCGGCTGTGGTAAAGGAATTACAATGAGTGACTTGGCAGGACTTTACTCACAAAGAACTGGATGTGAATCTGAATTTGGCCAAGACGAATCACAAGAGGTGTTCGGAATTGTTGATGCACAAGAACTTGGAATGAGATTAGGATTTATTCCACAAATTAGTTTAGAGGAAATGATTGAAGAAGCTTTTGGATTCGCTAGTCAGTGAGCATATAATTCAAGTCTCTTTCTAATTCCGTTCCACTTGTGAATAGAGATAATTAATTCTGAAATTTGGTTAGTACGAATTTCAGTCATATCAACAGAATTTTTGAGGTGAATTTCAACATCCCCAACTCCATCAATATTACCAATAATTGTCTGGCCACCACGATATTCATCATCTATACCTATTGATAATGTACGCTCAATTTTCACCACTCTGACGGATGCTTGTACGGTCTTTCCTTTGGCTGATTCGGTAATCTGAGCTTGGTCATTCAGGAAGCGTGCATTCTCTAGATCAGAATATACTTGAGGAAGATCAAGGACACTAAGATCACTATCTTCCATCATCTCAGGTACAGGTTCCGGTACAACCTCAACTTCGACCTCTGCCTCGGGAACTGTATTGTCCTCTGCCGGAGAAATGGATTCAAACACGGCATCTGTTGTATGATCAAGCATGGTATTTACTACTGCACCAACAATTGCCTCTTCAGGAGTTTGCGCCTCAAGACCAGCCTGTGCAGCTACTGTAGCGGCCCCCAAACCTACCGCACTAGCCACAGCAGCAGCCTTTGCCAAATCTTCAGTTGGAGGTAGGTTGTCGGCAATTCTTGCAAGTAAAGAATCAGCATTAGATTCCCAAATCTTTCTAGCGGGAGCACGGTAAAAGAAGGGGAGTTGCTCAATTTTAGAATCAGCAATTTCATCAGCCGCAATTCTAGCCTCTTCTAAATTTTGATTAGGATTTGAAAGAATATTTTCAAGGTCGCTTGTGAATTCGGGGCCAAGGGAAGAAATCATTTTTTCAACAGAAAATTCTTCTTCTCCTAATTCAAATTCCATTTCAGGTTCAGTATCTAGAATCATATTCCAATGAGTCATGGTGCTACTAACTGGCTCTTCTTCTAATTCTAAAACATTGAATTCAACATAGGCTAACTCTTTTCCTTGATTATCGCTATCATGGAGCCTCATAGTCCAATCACCTGGCCCTGGACTTGAAAACGTGAATTCTGCAATTGTCTTGCCTGCAAGATATTGAAAACTAACATCATGCTGATCATTTACTTCCTCGTCACCATGTGGGACTTCTGCACTCACAATTCCAATCCAAGCATCATCATCAAGTTGAGGCCCAGTATAACTAACCGTTAGATCTTCACCATTTTTATATGTTGATTTTTCTATTTCAATCCTTATATTTGAGGTGTCAATTTCATTATAATTAGGTTGAGATGTTCCTTGGCTAATGGCGGGAGTTAAGGTGACCATCCCAACACCTACCCATCTTCGAGTTCCCAATGGAAGGTCTTCACCTCCACGTGTCCATCCACCCCTATACCAATCATTACTGCCATCTTGCTCGCGGTCATCAAGACTCCATGAAGTGGCTCCACCATCTCCATTCGGAATATAATGGTAAAGAATCATACCGTTTATACTGCGATACCAAGGCTTGCCATTTATTTCTCCATATTGCAGATGATATTCATCATTATACGAATCATCAGTGTGTCCGCTTACAACGATCTTGTTTATTTCACCTTCAGGAATATCTTGAGATGGGCCTCCTTCAATTAAAGAATATAATTCTTCCAATTGTAAATATCCATTGCCATCTGAATCTAGAGTGGAGAAAACTGCATTCAAAATTGGCTTAGGCGCTGATTGACCAGTGATTTTTACCAATGCAGATTCAAATTCTTCAAAGGAAAGTCCGCCATCACCATTGTAGTCATATTTGGAAAATATCATTTCTGGAGTATATCCCTTTTCTTGAAGTAAATCTCTAAGTTTTTTCAATGCTACTGCCTCAAATCCACTACTCGCCATGCCTCAACCTCAATACTCCGTACAATAAACTAGCCAATAGGATTACCCCGTCATAATCATTCTCAGACAAATGGAGGAACAACCACTTCTGCCTTAATTCTACGCCTACTACTAGCCTGAATCCAAACCTCATCTCCTAATTCAACATCAGAAAGATAAGCCATTGCTATACCTGTACGATTGAGAGAAGGAGATGGGCCACCACTAGAAACATAGCCAATTATTTCTGAATCATCAGAATCTATTCTCTTAATTTGATGTCCTAAGCGTGGAGAAGGCCCCCGTTCCAAACATTTCAGACCATGCCATTTTATTTTGCCGGATTCCAATGATCTAATTACTCGATCTCGGCCAATAAAATTGTGTTCTATATCTAATCCAAAGGGAACATTAGTTTCTGCCGTATCGCGGAATAAGAAATCATTCGGCAATGAAGAATCTCCCTCTAAATTAAGGCCTGGCCAAAGGAAATCTTGGCCTGAAAGTAGGTACCCTTTCTCAAGTCTCAGAGTATCTCTAGCACCCAAACCAACAGGAACTAATCCTAGGGGATTGCCGACTTCTATAAGTAGATTCCAAAGCAATGCCGCTTTGTTATTCGGAACGAATATTTCAACACCACTTTCTCCAGTATATCCAGTGCCCTGAATCCAACCAGAAATATCAATTTGATTTGATTCAATATTCTGGCATTTAAATCTACCAATTTTGTTCTTATCTCCTAATGCCAAAGCGAGAATTTCTATTGATTTGGGGCCTTGTAGAGCAATTATACTAGTTTCATCTGAAAGATTCTCAATACTGATAGACCCGTCATCAGGAAGTAAACTATTGAACCAATCCCACATGATAGGGACCATCGAGGCATTAGGAACACCTAACACACAATCATCAGACTTAACTCCGAAAATCATGTCATCTATTATGTAGCCATCATGGTCAAGGAAATGTGTATATCCACAGCGACCAGATACAAATGACGACACTCTCTGAGTTGAAATACTCTCAATCCATTGTCTAACGTTGTTGCCTTTGAAGGAGAAGAAACCCATGTGTGAAACATCGAACATCCCTGCTGCAGATCTACAAGCTAGATGCTCCTCTTGTATTGAAGTATACCAAATTGGAAGCTCAAAACCATGGAAATTTACCATCTTTGCATTGGCATCTAGGTGGCAATCATACAATGCAGTACGCACTAACTCACCTACCTCCATGGTACTTCGGAACCCAACAAGGACAATAATCATTTGATATTGAAAGTCAGTATTGAAGAAAATAAAATACATTGATATACTAATGAACAACTAAGAATAATATATAAATAATAGAACCTTCACTATACAACCAGTGGTTAAGATGAGAGAAAGCCGTACTAAGAGCCGCCTCGGTGATAAAAAGAGGGCACAGAATAAGAGAAAGAGGAGAAGTGATTTTACTGTTTCAACTAGACCTTCACAATCACGCAATACAGAGGCGGTTTCGGGTTCTTGTAAGGTGTGTGGGTCGGACGAATGGGATACCGATATATCGCGTGGTGAAACGACCTGTGCAACATGCGGATATGTTGCTGCAGAGAACATGGTTGACCCTGGTGCCGATTGGGTAAATCACTCAGATGGAAATGATCGAAGTCGTGTGGGAGCACCTACTACTCTAACTCTTTCTGATAAGGGTTTGTCAACTGAGATAAGTCGTACAGATCTAAGTTCGTCTGCGGCTAAAAGGCATGGAATGAGTGGGAAACAAGTTAGAGAATGGAGAAGAAGACAGCGTATAGATCAACGTAGTAAGACGAGAAGTTCTCGGGCTCGTAACCTAGCTGCTGCAATGCAATTTATTCGTGACAGAGGCGATTTACCGCCTCAAATAGAACAACAAGCGGCATCCCTATATCGTAAATCAGTAGAAAATGGGCTTGTTACTGGAAGAAGCATTAGAGGTGTTTCAGCAGCCTGTGTTTACATTGCTGCTCGCGAAGCAAAAATTCCTCGTAGGATAGATACTATTGCTGAATCATTCGATATGCGTACTGAAGTTGAACAAAAAGAATTGAAGAGGACCATACGTTTAGTGGCTCGTAATCTGGGAACACATCACATTACTGGACCTGAAGAATACTTTGAAAAATTTCATTCTGATCTACAATTACCCGCTTCTGTATTGGGGTCTGCACGTGAAATGTGGAGTAAAGTTGGATCAAATCTTTCATGGCAGGGCAAGAAGCCTTCGGGTATTGCAGGCGTGATTCTTTACAGAGCATCCCAAGAAAGTACATCTCCTCGAACTCAAAGTGAAGTATGTAAAGTATCAGGAATAAGTGAAGTAACACTTAGAGGGTTACTAAAGATTCTCAACGAACTTGTATGATAATGGTGGACGCTGGGGGATTTGAACCCCCGGCCCCCTGGTTGCAAACCAGGTGCTCTTCCAAGCTGAGCTAAGCGCCCCGTGGCCTGCGGACTAAGCGATGGTTATTGAGTTCAACGATTGTAAAATCTATCAAATAAAGAATATGATAGATTTACTATTCAACCGTTGCATTCAATTGGTAGTTTACTTCGTAAGTAAAATATCAGAGCAGAGGGGGTTACGAGTATAAATCGATTTCAAATTGTTTTTATGGTATTTCTAATGCTATCAGCCCCTCTATCAGGATGTTTTTCCTCTGATGGAAGAAGTGGGGCTTCCTCAGATGATTTGGAAATTAATGGTTCACTAATTGCAGGAGACTGGAGTAGTGTAACTCTCAAGTCAAATAAAGATCTTAGTGTATATATTCCCTATTTCATAATTGATCCAACTAGCAAACGCGCTCAGAATGGTACTGTTTTAGATTTAGAAAAAGGTGATTCTGAGCAATTAACTTGGCTACTCCCGCCGAGGAATCTTCAACCTGTATTGTTGTTAGGTGAATTCGAACGTAAAGAATGGCCTGTAAGGAATGCAAATGAGTCTTGGCAGGAGTGGCTTCTTGATTCGAGTAATGGAGGTGCTGTGGCAGTATCTCAAAATGAAGATAATGGCACATATTCATGGTTAATTCCACACAATGAAGACGGAGGTCCAGTAGATGTTAAGATCCTTGATACTATCAGGTCACAGAGATCAGATCTCACAATTGATGAAGGGGTTGAGGCCTCAGGAGGTTGGTTAGATGGAAGATCCGTGTACGAGTGGGTCGATTTCATTACTGATGAAACGCTAGACCCTTTAGATCCAGCAGATGGTGCAAAGGGATATCTTGACAGATGGATTGGGAATGCCAATCCTGGTTATGAAGATGCAATAACTTACTTTTCTGGAGTTCTAGATGGTTTTGGATTGCGAACAGAAGTTCATCGATTCCAATCAGGTACTTTGTGGGTTGCTAACATTTGTGCATACAAAGATGGGACTACATTCCCTGACGAATGGTTAGTCTTCGGAGCGCATTTCGATCTAGCACCATATCTCACACCTACCTCTCTACTACCTGGCCAAGAGGAAACCGGATTCGGCACGAGGACTGGTGCCTACGACAACACGGCTGGTACAGCCATGGTACTTACAACTGCCAGTGTACTAGCTGATTTCGACGCTCGAAGAACAATGGTATTCTGCCTATGGTCTAGTGAAGAAGAAGGTCTATGGGGGTCATCAGCATTTACAGACGATATCCCTTCTGAAGTTACTGTCAGTAATTATCTGAATCTTGACATGGCTGGTGTTAATTTTCCAGGAGAATATGCTCTTTCAGCTAGTATTGGTGAAGATTTCAATTCTGACACACTGGATCAACCAGGAATGTATAACTTAGCATATTGGATTGCTTCAGATGCTCTGGGTCTTTCATATGAATTAGAAAGGGGTAAACAGGCATGGGCTAGTGGCGGTGAAACTCCACTCTGGAATGATCCGTTTGTAGATACTGTTGCTATCTATGAATCCCCGACCTGTAGAAGTGATCACTGCCCATTCCAAGATATTGGAGTTGCAACACTGAACTGGAATGGGCTTGCTGACGGCTACCCTTGCTACCACAAGACATGTGACACCCTAGATAGAATGGAGCAATATATGACAACTGGGAATGCTACTGGTGAGGCAAACCTTGCCCACTCTTGGGACATAATAACTTGGTGGGCAGTTTACGCATTTCTACACATGGATCAAACTCCAGTTCCGAGTGATAACTGAGGTGTTATTTTGCGTTTAATCGCCGTTTTTTTGATAGGGGTTTTAATTGTTTTTTCGCCAACAGCGGAAGCGCATGAAAGTATCAATCATGTTATTGAAATTAGAGAATCATCAATTGAACCTGTACGAGTTACAGTACTTCAAAATGACACATTATCATTCTACAATTTAGTTAATCAATCTAGAACGATATCTATTGGCGATATTTGGGAGTGTTACATAGATGCCTATGATCCTGAAAAACAGGATGATGAATGTCATCTCTGGCTTGATAAATCAGTGTGGGATTTTAGGAATTTATCAATTATTATAGATCATAATGAGACAATAATAATGCAAATGTCTGTGACAATATTAGAAGATAATCATACAGAATCGGCACCTCCTGATGAGGGGTTTGAATTGCCAAGAGGAATAAGAGGAAGTGGATCTTCTGAAGATTTCAACATCGGAGATTTGATGTTGAGTGGCGCTCTGGTGTCTTTTGGTGTGGCCTCGCTATTGTGGCTTGGGAATAGAGGAGATAGTAAATGAAGAATTTTTCACAATGGCTTAGAGTAATGCTATTGGTCACTAGCCTAATGATCAGTGGGTGCACAGTTAAAGAAGATAGCCAATTCTATGGTGAAGAAATAAATCCAGCAATGTTTGTGAATGATTTTACTCTTATTGATTCAAATGAAGAAGAGTTTAATTTTGAAGAATTAGAAGGAAAGATTGTTGTTGTGGCTTTTCTTTTTACAAGATGCCCAGATATTTGTCCAGTAGTTAGTGCAAATCTAGATTTCGTTTCAAATGAACTTGGAGGTTTGTATGAGGATCAAGTAGCCATATTATCGATCACAGTTGATCCATGGACTGACAACTCAAGTGTACTAAAACAGTATGCTGAAGAAAGAGGTTTAGACTGGCCACATCTGACTGGGAGTGTGGATGATCTGCAACCAGTTTGGATAAACTTTGATGTTGGGCTGGCTACCTATGATTCTGATATAGATGGAGATAAAGTCGCTGATGGTTTCGATATTTGTCCGGATACTCCAGAGGGAGAGCCGGTTGATGACAACGGGTGTGGATTAGAAACTCAACAATCTGAGAGTGGTGATGTATCTGTAAAACATCATCCACTTACATATTGGGTCGACCATACAACGGGTACTATCATAGTTGATAAACAAATGAAGCAGAGAGTTTGGTGGGAAGATATGGACTGGAATGCAGAATTGGTGATTGAAGATATAATTACTCTATTGGAGGAATGAATTTGAAGAGGATCATTACAAATTCAATCGTATTATTATTTATTCTTGGGACGTTTTCGGGCTGTGTTAGTTCGGGTTCAGATGATTCGGGCTTAGTTGGTAAAGAATACAAGGACCCGCCAAAAGCTCCTGATTTTACTTTACTTAATCAGGACGGAGAGGCAGTTAGCCTATCAGACTATGAAAATATGGTTGTTGTTGTTGCATTTATCTATACCTCTTGCCCTGATATTTGCCTAGCAATTTCAGCAAACATGAACTGGATTATGGTAAGCCTTGAAGATAAAGAAGAGGAGGTTGCATTTATTTCAATTACAATAGATCCTGCTAGAGACACTGTTTCCCACCTCAAGGAATGGACGCAACATATGGGATATGAATGGAACCATCTAACCGCTGAAAGGCCAAGTACCCTGATGCGAGTATGGGATGAATGGAATGTTATAGTTGACAATGAACATATTGAAGCGAGTGTGCCTCCGGAAGGATCTAGTAATCGAGTCGTCGTTATGTCTTCTAACAATTCAATTGAAGTTACTGATTATCTATTTGAAAATCTGACTTTATCAGATACAATTGGAGATCTAGATAAAGCAGCACGGAACATGAATAATATATCACTAGATGAAGAAATGAATTGGGCACTTTATTTTTGGGATTTAGAATCTTGGAATTGGACCTTGGCACCGGATGAGCACTTGAATACATCTGCTAATCAAGACTCCCACATTGCATGGATTGCTGAAGGAGCAAATACATCTTTACTTCCAGTAGGAATTGATTGTAATGGAAATGGTTGGGTGATGGGGGAAGGAAGTAGTGCTCATTGTATGTGTGATGAAGGGTATGAGAGACCAGAGGGGGACATCTTATCCTGTACTCCAGAAGGTGCTTCAAATAGTGAACAGCAAGATGCACATGCAGCAGCATTAGGCGAATATGAGGTGGGTCATTCTACAGTCACATGGATCATTGATAAAGAGCAAAGAAAGCGTATTTTCTGGACTGGAACTAATTGGGATCTAGATGGTTTCGCTGCCGATTTGAGAATACTGATTGAAGAATGATTTGTTCCATTTCGGGAATTTCACTACTTCTCTCTGGGACTAATTGATATGCTATTGCAATTCGTTGGCCGAATATGCAGAATATGGAGCAAGCGCGTAGTCTATTTCTTGCGGCACTAATGGTTGGTAGTGTTATGGTTGGGATTCTTTACTTCGACATAGAAGATGCAACTACAGATAATGCTCCTAAAATTAGTGGAGAAGAGCCGGGATCTTTCATTATTGGAAATGTAGATTCGATAAATATCACAATTGAAGATGAATCTCTTGATTCTGCAAGCATTGAAGTTACTTTAAATGGTAATTCTATTACATATGAAGAACTTCAAGAAGAAGGTCAGTTTTCTGTAGACATTAGTAATCTAGAAGTAGGGGAATACTCTCTTTATGTGTCAGTAACCGACGAAAATCTGCAAGAAACACGTTGGTTTACTCAATTTTCTATTGAATACCCCTTCGAAGGAGAGGCGAGTATTGTATTGGATGATTTTAGAAGAAATGTGGATCAAGGAGATGGTGTAACTCTATCCGGAAATCTATACCATACGAACCTAGAAACTTGTGATCTAAGATGGACAGATACAAGTTTCAATGAAAGTCAATTAAGTCTAAACTTCGATGACGATGGAAGATTTATTCTTAATTTCCAGAACTTACAAGAAAATCTCACCATTTCAATGGAAGCGGAATGTGGAGTTAATGTGATAACTATGGATTCTGCTGTTGTAAATTATGTAATCAATCCAATTAACCGTGGATGTACTGATCCTGCTGCAAACAATTATGATGAGAATGCCGAGGAAGATGATGGTTCTTGTGAATATAATGAGGGAGATGATAATCCAGATATAGGATCTCAAGAGTGGTGGGAAGGAGTATTATTCTGTGATTCAACAGAACAAGTAGCAGGAGTTGACGACTACAATACTTCAGAATTTGATAACCACGTTTGTCAACTTAGTTTTGTCAAAAATGAAACTATCATTCAGATATCTGCAAATGGACTTCCTAATCATGACCTGGAATCAGGACCGGGATGTTGTACTAGTTCTCAAAATCATGAATGGATAATACCGCTGGAACCCAGAAATAATACTAATTGTAATCCGGTGATTTCTTCCAGTGGATGTGAACTAGCTCCAGAAAGAGGAGCAATAGCATTTGCAGTTAATGGGATTCCAATATTCGGTCCAGAAGATGGTCCGGGAGGAGATGCAGTTGCTGGCCAAGAGGGTGCTTACGAAGAAGATCGGCAACATGTATGGCTAGGATTGTGCCATGGACATTCGGGGCCGGGGGGAGAATATCATTACCATGCAGATGCAAATTGTATGCATTGGCATGCAGAAGAAGAACAAACTTGGGCAGATTATAGTTTAGATTCTTCTAGAGAAGTCAGTAATCACTCACCAATCATAGGATTCGCTTTAGATGGTTATCCAATCTATGGCTTTATTGGTTGGGATGATGAAGGTAATACAAAAGAAATGACTTCTTCTTACAAATTAAAGGACGGGGAGAATGGTTACAATGGTATTGAGGATTACGAATATGTCAATGGACTAGGGGACTTAGACTCTTGTAATGGAATTTATAGCCCAACTCCTGATTATCCAGAGGGAATATATCATTATCACTCGACTTGGATAAATGGAGATGGAGAAATTGGATTCCCATACTTCATCTACTGCTATAGAGGAACTATTGAGTCAAGTCAAGGAGGAGGCGGATCTGATGGGGAAAATCCTTGTGCAGGGCATGGGGAAACATGGGGTCCGGGAATAGGACCTCCTCCAGAAGGTTGTGGCGGCGGACAAGGCGGAGGTCAGCAATCATCACACGAAGGTATTGTTTCAATTCCTTGGACCAAAGAACCGCCTAATAGTGGAGTGACACTAATCTCAATTCTGATTATATCCGTAATATGGAGAAATTCAATGAATAATTTCACAGTATCGGCATATCCTGTAGTCTCTCAAGGTCCGGTTGGTAGAGTTCTCTAATATCATCTAAACCTAGAACAAGCATTGCTAAACGTTCCAGACCCATGCCCCATGCACATACTGGCCATTCAGTGCCCAGAGGTTCTGTGACCTCTGGTCTAAATATACCAGAACCACCTAGCTCTAACCATTCACCTCGCCAGTAAACTTCCACTTCAACAGAAGGTTCTGTGTAGGGGAAATATGCTGGTCTAACACGAACATCAGGATAACCCATCTTTGCATAAAATGTCTTTAGGGTGGAAATTAACATTGGGAGATTGGCGTCGGGCTCATGTATGATTCCTTCAATCTGATGAAACTCTGGTAAATGTGTACGATCAATTGTTTCTTGTCTGAAAACTCTCCCTATGCCAAATACACGACAGGGTTCATTTGGATTGTTAGCTATGTGGCGTACTGTATTGACCGTGGTGTGAGTTCTTAGCAAGGCTTTCTGCGCCTCATTTGTATCAAATTTAACCCCCCAACCTTTACTTCCAGTATCGTCACCATACTCATGTACTCTAGTCCACATATTGAGGTACTTCTGCTCAACTTCTACTTTAGATGGTTCAGAAAGATAGAATGTATCCTGCATTGTTCTAGCAGGATGTGATTGGGGAATGTAAAGAGCATCCATGTTCCATCCTGCTGATTGCACATAATCTCCCTCAATCTCTGAGAAACCCATTTCAAGGAAAACTGACCTTATCCTTCCAATAAGAGCCTGCATGGGATGAGGGCGGCCACCAGCAGGTGTTGGAGTAGGGGCATTAACATCAAATGGTTTGAATTCGGCTTCTTTCCATGAATCGCCCTGTAATAATTCAGGAGTTATCTGACCGATTTGTTCTATCTCACTTAGCATATCTACATCGAACTTTGAGCCTTCTCTAGTAAGGGACCAAGTCCTAATAGTAGATTCTTCAATGGAAATAAGATTTTTGCGTGTTTTAAAATGATCAATCAGCCCCTCATCTAACAAAGACTTCTCTGTAGGATTATCAGCAAGACGGGATATGAATTTAATACGAGAATTTATTTCATTAGTTATTGAATCATAATTATCAAAAACAAAAACACCCTTGACTATAGAAACTCCTAAATTTTTCAGTAACCCAACGCCAGGGCCTGCTTCATGACGCTCGAATCCTGAATCGAATAAATTCTGCATGGTTCTTTCTTCTTCTTCTATATCTTGCATCCAACTCCAGATACGGGCTTCTAAAAGGCCCTTTTGATTGGCATCAATTCCTGCTGCTCCTAGTGAAATTTTACTGATATTTTTCTCAGAAATTTCAACCAATCCTGCTTCATAAAGTGATTTACCAGCACCTGCAATATGAACCTGATCTGACCATCCTGTAGCATCAAGAAGATCTTCCAAGGACCATTTTCTACTGCTATCATTAAGCATCACTTTCATCATGCGACGCTCATTATTGCCTAACTCCATGACACCACCTTACCACTCTCCCTCTGTATATACTGATTTGATAATTACCAATGTAGATTCAAGATTAAATTGTATTAATCAACTATTCTTCTTCCTCGAACCATAGTGTTGTCATACATTTAGGACAATCCCAAGAAAGAGGTTTTTTTCCTTCAACCCATTCTAAGTGACCACATGGCCCGCAGAGAATTGATGTACGTATAGGGAAGTCTAGAGAAGTATCTATCCGATACATTGGACGCCCTGCATCGGGCATTGGGATAGCATCTGGGGCCCAAGCAGCAATGTCTTCTGGTTTGACATTATTCTCTTCTTGCATACGTAATCCAATCAACAACAATACTGACCCCGATAATGCTAGAGGTGCCCCTATAGTTAGAGCGAAAATATCTCCTGGGAATCCCAATATTAAACCTGCTCCTAGAATCATACAAGCCCATGCAGCTATTACCGTATTAGTGCGTAAGTAAGATCGAGTTTGAGGTTCTTTATGTGCTGGCAACAGTAATGCGAGAGATAGGTAGTCATTCAAGTTCCCGCTGAATTGAGTACTTACTTAGGTGTAGGGTTCAAGAATAAAAGTCCTCACGAAGCAACGCTGCCTCAGTAGCTCAGACTGGTAGAGCATCTGATTTGTAATCAGACGGCCGGGGGTTCGAATCCCTCCTGGGGCTCCAAATTCATTCCCTTATGCTCACTACGTCTAGTAACAAAGTGGAAATAGTGAAGGGGAGTTAAGTCTTCGCAGGGGATGTGAGTGCTACACTTTTGGATGGCAAGGTATTGGGTTTGAGAGTTGAAGAAACCTTAGTGGAAAGAGTAGCGGCTCTGAAAATAAAAGGCGTCCACCCTCATCTAGCAGTTGTATTAGCAGGTGACGATGCGGCTAGTCAGGTGTATGTAAGAAATAAACAACGGGCATGTGAGAGGTGCGGGATACAAAGCACTAGAATTGATCTGCCACAAGATGTTTCCCAAGAAAAACTAATGCAAGTTGTTGCCGACCTAAATGGTGATGATTCCATACATGGTATACTCGTTCAAAGTCCGACTCCGGACGGAACCGATGAAATTGCAATTACTGAAGCAATTAACCCTACAAAGGATGTGGATGGATTCCATCCTGCAAATCTCGGACGCCTAGTAATGGGACAATCTGATGGCCTTTTGCCGTGTACTCCTGCAGGAGTTATGAAGATCATTGAAGATGCACAAATAGATCTTAAAGGAGCTAATGCATTAGTCATAGGTAGATCTCGCATTGTAGGGATGCCATTGGCCCTATTACTTGCTCAGAAGGGAATTGATGCAACTGTTACTATAGCACATTCTCGTACAAATGATATTGAGAATTTATGTCGTAATGCTGACTTGTTGGTTGCTGCAATCGGTCGGCCCGAGATAATTGAGGCTGATTGGATTAAACCAGGAGCTACAGTCATAGATGTCGGAATAAATAGAATTGAAGATAAATCTAGTAAAAGTGGAAGTAGGCTAGTAGGCGATGTTGATTCCAGTGCCATGGAAGTTGCTGGTTACATGACTCCGGTTCCAGGAGGTGTAGGTCCGATGACTATATCTATGCTGATGAGTAACACAGTTAGAGCCGCCGAAATGAAATTACATTGAATATCAAAATACACCTAGCTCAAATTTACCATCTTCGGTGGCGTGTACTTTGGGATCCCAAGGTGGGGAAAAAGTAAGATTAACGTGCACACTATTAATTCCATCCGTTGTTAAAGCCGCTCTATGTACTGCTGCCATCAATTCAGGTGCAACAGGACAACCTGGACTTGTTAATGTCATATCTATTTCCACGTGTTCGCCGTCAATCTTGATATCGTAAATCAATCCTAAATCAATTACAGAAATTTTCATCTCGGGATCTTCGACATCTACTAAGGAATTACGAATTGCTTCTTCATCTACCATAATTACACCATCTTCTCTGCTTCTGAACGCACTCTCTCAAACATATTCAAAAATCCATTGGCACGACTTGGAGTTAATGAATTTCGAATACCCATAGCATCGGCATATTCAGGAGACATTGATGAAACTCTTTCTGGTTTCATTCCATTAACCGCCATAGCAGTCACTGACATCAAACCTTGAACTATCTGGGCATCAGCTCCCCCTCTCATGAGGAATCTACCTGAGGAATCTAGACTACATTCAATGTGCGCCCTAGATTGACAACCATGTACTTGATTTTCATCAGTCCATTCCTCGGGAGGCAAAGGTGAAGGATGTTTAGCTGAATATTCAAATAATAACTCATAACGCTCCATAGAGTCAAAACAATCTTGAAATTCCGCAATAACCGGATCAAGATGCTCTGGCCAAAGCCTACTTGTCATAAACAGCCCTATTGATTGGGTTTATTCAATATGTCCATGGCAAAAGTCATTTTGCAATGATTAAGAGAAACGATCGCAGATATATCGAAGGTGTTTAACAAAAGATTCAACTTCCTCCTCAGTATTGTAGATCCAGAAAGATGCACGATTTGTAGATGGCACTCCAAGAGCGTCCATTAATGGCTGAGCGCAGTGGTGCCCCGTTCTTACTGCAAAGCCACCTTCGTCAAGTAAAATAGCCAAATCTTGAGATTGTATTGAATCATGTAGGAATGAAACTGCCCCGCTAGAATCGGATCTGCTTGGATCTCCGAATATTCTAATTCCATTTATTTTTGACATTTCTTGAGAAGCAAAATGTGCTAGATTATGTACATGGGCGTGGACCTCTTTCATGTCAAAATTCGATAACCAATCAACAGCAGCACCCCATCCAATTGCCTCCGCAATCCTAGGCGTACCAGTTTCAAACATGGCATGACCTTCTTGAAAGGTTGAACCATCTGTTGTGACTCTTCTAATCATAGAACCACCTGTCATGAATGGGCCCATTTTATCCATCACATCAGATTTAACTAGAAGGCAACCAATACCAGTTGGGCCAGCCATTTTATGAGCAGATATTGCGATGAAATCGGCATCCATATTGTCAAATGATATTCTTTCATGAGGTGCGCCCTGTGCACAATCTAGTAGAACTCTAGAACCAACAGCATGTGATTTTAGAATTATTTCTTCAACAGGATTTCTGATACCCAAAACATTACTTGTATGGACCACACATACTAATTTGGCACCATCTAGTGCTACATCAAAAGCCTCCATGTCTAATGTGAAAGATTCAGTGTTAATTGGCACATAGCGAACTTCGACTCCTTTTTCTTTGCTTAATTCCTGCCAAGGGACAATATCAGCATGATGTTCCATTTCAGTTATCACAATTACATCTCCTTTCTGTAGATTGTAACGAGCCCAACCATAGGCAACTAGATTTATTGCCTCCGTGGCTCCACTTGTGTAGATCATGTTTTCAGGATTTGTTCCAAAATAGCTGGAAATTTTATTCCTAGCCGATTCCAAGGCCTGAGTTGCTTCATCTGCAAGTGTATGATTAGCACGATGGGCATTTGAGTTATATTGCTCATAGTATTGCGTCATAGCATCGATAACACATTTTGGCTTCTGAGATGTAGCAGCATTGTCAAAATACACCAAAGGATGCCCATTTGGCAACACCCTAGATAGAATTGGAAAGTCATTTCGGATTGCATTTACATCGAGCGCCATGTCCTAATCCCTCAAACTGCGATTAGACTAACCTCTATGAAGTCAAGGTAATAATTCCCTGTTTAAACTCATTAGAGGCCTTTTCTGGCACGATGTTTATGACTTGATACCTAATTCCAAGCCTTGATGGAGTCAACGCCGGGTCAGGATATAGTCGACTCGGTTGGAAATTTGGATCTCAATAAAGATGGTGAAATAATCAATCTTGCAATAGTTGGAAGTAGCAGATTCTATGACTTCAGAATATTTGAAGGAATTATAGAAGAATGGGTTGGAAAAAATGGATATCCTGATTTGATAATAGTTGGAGGTGCCAGTGGGGTTGATTATATGGCTGAAAGATGGGCTGACAATAACTCAGTAAAGATAGCTGTTTTTTCAGAGGAATGGGATGACCCAGTGAAATCACTTCATGACACAGGTAGATCCGAAGCAGGTAATTCACTAACAAAGAAAATCATTGAGGCTGCTACGCATATACTAGCATTACCCTCGGAAACAAGCAAATGGACTAGGGTTGTCATTGATATTGCTAAAAAAAAAGGAATACCAACCGTAGTAAATGAAGTATAGTTAAGAGGCTGAATTACGCTAATGTTACCTTTTGTTTGAAGTATGTAATACCTCTCCGACATACATGGCACGCTTTCTGATGATCACTGCAACCTCAGGAACAAATCTAGAACTTGCAGAAAAATTTGCTTCAGTTGCATGTTCAAAAAATCATGATTCTGAGGTCATAGATCTTGCTGAAATGGATTTACCTATGTTCACCGTGGCAAGAACTAAAAATCCTGATGAATGTCCTGATTTATCGGTTCTAACACAGAAAATGATCGATGCTGATGCTTGGATTATAGTAGCTCCAGAATATAATGGCGCAGCTCCTCCGACACTTAACAATGCAATCGCTTGGTTATCTAGAGATTGGAAGAATTTCCGTACTATGTGTACTGGTAAGCCAGTAGGATTAGCCACACATAGTGGAGGCGGCGGTCAGCACGTAATCATGGCAATGAGAAGTCAATTTGCCTTCATTGGAGCCGATGTAATTGGGCGAGCGTGCCTTTCGGGAAAAAATAAGGAAGCAAATCCTGAAACCATAGAAGCAATGATCGATAATCTTTCTAGTTAGGTTGAGATTTAAAAATTAAAAAAAAGGAGGAGGCCGTACGGCCTCCCCCAATTTTTGATATTAGATCAGACTGTTGTTTCAAGAATTGACAATTGGTAGACCATCGGCGTCTGTGAACTTTCCAGTTGCGACCATGATGATGTCGATAAGCGCCCAAATTCCGCAGCCACCTATAGTAAGTAGTTTCAGTACACCGAGGCCGATGTGCCCTGCATAAAATCGGTCAACTCCCAATCCACCCAATAGG
Organism: Euryarchaeota archaeon UBA23; assembly: GCA_002498725.1. Taxonomy (GTDB): domain Archaea; phylum Thermoplasmatota; class Poseidoniia; order Poseidoniales; family Thalassarchaeaceae; genus MGIIb-O1. The sequence goes on along the minus strand of DAIJ01000006.1, from coordinate 34,722 downwards.
ATAGATAGAATCAATAGTGTAGTCCAGTCTTTGTCTGAGGTTTGTTGTTCCATGGCCTTTCGACTCGCATATCGCATTTAATGTTTAATCAAGAGCATGCAATATATATTATCTGAATAACCCCTCGGAACATATGGGATTAGTTTGTTACAATCTTTTAAGAATTTAGAAAAGGAAGACTTCGAAGGCATAATTGCAAGTGGTGCACTTGTAGTATCTGCAGTCCTTCCTCACGGAGATTTAGATGGATTGAATCTTTGCCCATGGTACAATTTAGTGGGTTACCAATGCCCATTCTGTGGGATGACAAGAGGATTCGTGGCCATTACTCATTTCGATCTACAATCTGCTGTAGATTTCAACCCAGGAACCCCACTAATATACGCTTCATTCGTCGTTGTTGCATTAAGATCAATCGTTCCTAAATTGAAAAAGAATAGCCGAGTTAAAATACCCAGAAGTATCTATCAATTGTGGCTAGGATCTAGCATACTTATCTTTGCATATCTAGCATGGGAAAGAGTGATTTCAGTAATTATTTGATTTGAAAAATTAGTCATTTGGAGATTAAATGGTGCTCCTGCCGGGATTTGAACCCGGGTCGCCGGGATGAAAACCCGGAATGATGGACCGTACTACACCACAGGAGCGGACGTCCTTCCGAGATACAACTTGCACATAATCAAATCGGGTATAGAGCAAGAAAAATTATTCTATCTCATCAAGTAAATTATCCCACCATTTCGCCGCAGGAATAAAAAGAAGTAGGCCGAAAAAAGCAGTAATTGAGAATATTATAGCGCCTTCTATGGGGTTATCTAGAGTTTTTTCCATTGACTCACCATAAACTCCCAAAAGGAATCCAATTAACCCAAATCTCAGGCCACGGCCAACAAGTCCTGCTATCACGAATAAACGTAAGTTCATGTTGCCAGCTCCTGCTAGCCATGCTAGAGCCTTATATGGTATTGGAGATACTGCTGCAATGAATACCCCTGCTGCTCCATATCGAAGAGTAAGGGCATCAAGGCGTGCAGCTGTAGATGATGAAACGAATCTATCAATGAACCAAGTACCTGCGTATCTGCCTATTCCATATCCTACTAAAGCACCCGCAACTGAAGAAAAAGTGGCAACCAATACAATTGCAGCGATATGAAAACTAGAATCTGCATCAAGCACCATGAGCCAAATAATAGGGTCAGGAGGTACTGGTTGTAATGCGGCTTCAGTGGCAGAAACAACGGCTAATCCAGCATAACCCAAATCTGCTCCCCAATTGATTACGGGATCAACTACGGAGTCGATAAAAACCTGAGGGAGGATCGTCGCCATAGAAAGTCGTCTAATGTCCGACAGATGAAAGTTGTCAGTACAAGACTGTTGAAATTAATCATTATTACATGTATTTTGAGGAGACACTGAAAGCCAAACACGTTTGGCAGAAGTCATGGATAGACATGCAGTACTAGACACGACTGCAATCATTTCTTGGCCCATATCTGCTTTATCTGGAGGGATAATTACCTCGGGACAAATTAGTGAGGTTATGCGTTACTCCCCTGAAAGGGCAGAAATCATCAAATCTATCGGCTTAAATTTCCAAGAACCTAATGAAGAATTTATTCGTCAAGTTACTACAATGGCCAGAATTACAGGGGATATTTCAGGATTATCTAAAACCGACTTGTCATTAATCGCGCTTTCTAAAGAACTCAATGCTGTATTAGTGACTGACGATTATCGTATGCAAAATGTTGCTAAAAATTTGGGTATCGAATGTAAACCCGTAATTATGGAGGGTATTGCGGAGATTTGGAATTGGGAACTTGTTTGCAAAGGTTGTTCAAAAGTATTTCCGGCTCCAAAAAATACATCAGAAAAAAGGAATGACTTAGGAGAATGTTACGATTGTGGATCTCCGCTTAAATTGAAGAGAATTATGTAACTAATCTCATTCATTTTCAGCGGCGACTTCTTCTGTCATTCCACCACGATCCATGTCGGCTTCGGCTTTAGAAGGAGATGCTACTTCTGCCATACCTGCGTGAAATTCTCCCTTAGCACGTCCGACATTTCGAGCAAGTTCAGGGATACGATTTGCCCCGAAAATAATGATTGCAATGATAACAAGAATTACGATTTCAGTAGTGCCAATAGCCATGTCTTTCGGTTACAGGTGTAGGGCCTCTTTCTCAAAGTCTTCGGCCTTATGGTGTCAAAAGTGCTTCTTATTCAGTTACCCACCAGATACAGGAGGCAGAAGAGCCAATTCGGAATTATCCTGTAGAACTTCTTCTAATCCAGCGCCTATTTCTCCATCAATCGCAATTCTAAGACCCGAGTCAATAAAACCTAGCAAACCAAATCTGTCAATTAAATCAAGAACAGTGGAGCCATGAGATACTATAACTTCAATTTCTCTTTCGCCAATATGTTCGGCTAAAGGCCCAAAAAAAATTAACTTCACTTTTATTGCGAAGTTAGAGTCACCTGTCACGCACTACGCGAAGGTGGGGTTTAATTCAATACTATGGCTAGTAGAATCTAAAGCATTGAAGTTTCACAACATATCATGGCAGAGATCCGGGCTATAGCCTTCGACTGTGATGGAGTACTTGCAGATAATGCATCCTCATGGCAAAATATTCATGATTACTTTGGCACAGAAAATAAAGAAATGTTAGCTAGATTCCTTGCAAAAGAAATAACAGATGAAGAATTTGTAAAGGATGATATTCGAGTGTGGAGAAACATTCAACCTGAAATACATCGTGATGAAATAATGCGCGCATATTCTGGAATTAAATTGATGGATGGGGCAAGGGATGTGATCCAAGAATTGAAATCTCGTGGTATTCTAATTGCAATAGTTTCATCCGGAGTTGATCTATTAGTTGGCACAATAGCAAATATGCTTAGAGTAGATGATTGGGCTGCAAACGGATTTGAATGGGATGAAAAGGGGTGGTTGATTGGACCTATGTCAACAAGAGTAGATTCCCATGATAAAGGCGCCATGGTTGAAAAATTTGCTAGGATAAATAACATTTCTCCGGAAGAAATAGTTTCAGTAGGTGATTCTGGTCCAGATCTCTCTATGATGATTCCTGGTTCAAAATTCATAGGATTTAACCCCGCAAGAGAGAGGGCTTGTAATGCATTCAAAAGTGCTGGTGTACCAATAGTTGAAACACAAGATTTGAGAGATATATGGTTGCCAATATTTGGTGAAGAATTTCCTGAATAACCAAATTAGATTAGGCAAATGGTATTGATGCCGTCTCATGTGTGTGGAGATTAACCACTGTCAATATACAGGGTTTGGGTTGAAAACCAAGCATTCTCTGATAGTCCGTTTGGTCTTGCCAAGTTGATGAATGAATTATCATTGTGCCCTTATGATCGCCAACATAATGCCCATGAACATGCCCTGTAACAAATATATCTGGAATTTCCTGTATTACCATTTGATCTTCTGGTTCAGGAGACAAGGGGGTTTTCCCACCCCATGTAGGTGCGAGATGCCTTCTTTCCAGCATTGCTCTCATAGCCATTTCTGGCTTAGAATAAGTTACAGAGCGTAATCCTGCGACGAAATCATCAATGCTTTTTCCATGATATGACAATACCCTTACTCCATGAAGGCTGAAATCACAGGGGTTACCAACAAAAACCGCGTCTGAATAATCTTGCTGGACCTCTGGATCTAATGCTGGTTGTGGTTCAGCAGGCCTTACTGCATCATGATTTCCAGGCAATATGATGACATCGACCCAATCTGGTAAATCTTCTAATAAACGCGCCAATTCTCCATATTGTTTGAAAAGATCTGTAATCGCTAGATGCCTCTGTTGGCCGGGATAAATTCCTACGCCATCAACTCCATCTCCACTCAGTACAAAATATTTGATGGTACGTGCCAGAGGATCATTATTGAACCAACTAATCATTTTCTCCCACTGAGGTTGTAAAAATGTCTTTGACCCTACATGTACGTCTGACAAAAATGCTGCAGAAACTGCTCTATCTGATGGCGCTGAAGACTTAGAATGATTTCCTAGAGGTGGAAGATGAATATCTGATACACTAAATTCATGATCCCGACTACCAGATGTATAGAAATGACCACTTACACCGATTACATCATCATTCATTAGGCCATCTAAAGAAGGATGTAATGGGGATGCTCCGGAAGGTGGCTTTAGTGTGCATTGAATACTTTGAGTTTCGTCTTCTAATTCAAATCTAAGATTTCCAGAACGTGACCATCGGGAATTCGAGGAAAGTCCAACTAAAGTTATCTCATAGTCTCTACTAGAATATCTCTGACGATTACGCCAAGCCTCTCCTACGCTAATGGGACGTCTTGGTAAGGCTCTACCTGAGATCATTATATTCCTTATTTTCTTCAACCGATCCGAGAAACATGATTGAATATCTGACATCTTTCCTTCTGTTTTTGAATACCCAGTAATATCGAAATGGATTTCAATTTCAGAATCGACATCTCTTGCCTCCATAGGAAAATCTTCGATACGATAGTGAGATAGATTGTGGGGTCTAGGTGGAGATGATGGTTCATTGGAAATAATTGGAGCTATTGTTCTACCAAGAGGACTATCTGGATTACTATTCAGAGTTACTTGTAAAGAAGGTGTATTTGGAACTTCATTTATTTGATTGCTATTTGGTACTATCTTTAACAAATCGTCAAAAGTTCGGCTATCGATTATACTCACATCAGAGGCATTAGCGGCTTCGATTAGCGGAACTAGACTTTCTAAATTGATTATTTTTTCTTTTGCTTCGTGGCCCATTACAATAATCCCAGCGGACATCAATATTCGGGCCTTTTCGGACCAATCATCCACCGACATGCTCTGCATGTCGAAGCACGCCGCTCATGATGATATCGCTGAACTCCGCTCCCACTTTAGAAGTGCCAAAAATCATTCATCCCAATCTGTCAGAGAAGCAAGATCGACCTTGTTTATGCGATCAGCAACACTTTCATCATCTTCTTTAGCCCATGAAAGAGAACCTTCCCATTGTTCTGATTTAGGATCTAAATCATTCGCATTATCGATAGTTACCTCGCCTCTTTTCTCTACTTCTGCTATTTTTGCTTCATCAGCATCTAAACGGTCAAATAATTCTAAAGTAATACGAAGAGCAAAAGCAACGAAAGAGCGTTTATTGTCTAAACGATCATTGTCTCCAAAATCTCTTCTTCTAACCAGAAATTGATCTCCAGCAGTGACTGCCACGTGTACTAGGCCTACCTCTTTAGTCTGAGTTGCCCCTCCCGGGCCGGCTATTCCAGTAATTGCCACTGAAACCTCAGCATCTGAACGATATCTGGCACCGCGTGCCATTTGCAATGCAACTTGATGCGAAACTGCACCCGCTTCTCCTTCATCAAAAGAATTTTTTTCAACTCCAAGTTCACGCATCTTGGCATCATTATTGTATACAATCCAGCCTTGTTTGAACCATTTAGTAGCACCAGATATGTCTGTAAATGTTGAAGCCAGTAAACCACCAGTACATGACTCCGCAGTAACAACACTCCAATTTCTTTTACGTAAACGACGACTTAGCCTTGAAGCAAGGGCCGCAATCTCCTCAACCACGACCCATCGTCATGGCTCTACTTCTTGACTCTTTCATAGGAGATAGATGGTGGGCCCGACCGGAATTGAACCGGTGATCTTCGCTTTGTAAGAGCGACGTCATAACCCCTAGACCACGGGCCCCAATATTGAGAACGCAGGCGCGACGTATTCAAATGATTGGCGGTGTAATATTCAGACTGGAGAAAGCCATGGAAGGAGTGAGGGATTTACTTGAGCGCCTCCGCAGTAGTGGCATTCCTATTGAAAAACAGGTAGAAAATGCTCTTTCGAAGGTATTTATCGGCACGTTTACGGATTTCTCTCTCGAAACTTTTTGGAACGATAGGCCAACTCCTTTTTTGGTTACTAAAAATGATGCTGTAAAGACCATATCTGCACCGCATATGATACTGTTATTATTGCACCATCTAGAACTGAAAAGAGGGCAGCATGTTTTGTTAATGGGAGCTAAAGGTGGATATATGGCAGCGTTAATCGATTATATAGTCGGAAATGACGGTATGGTTACTGTCATTGAGCCTCATGAAGAAGTACTAGATTATACTTCAGATAGACTTGTTTTTCATAATTCAAGCGGAGTAATAAGAACTATACCGATTGGTTCAATGAATGACTATTTGTTTGATAAAAGAGTTGACAGAGTGCTAATAACTGGATCAATAAGAGAAATCCCCCTAGAAATTGAAGGCGCTATTGAAGAAGGTGGATTCGTTTTAGGACCATTTGGTGGCCCTATTCAACAAAAATTATTGAAGAAAGAACGTCAAGGTAATGAATGGATAGATACAGATCTAGGAGCAGTCATATTTGGGCCTATGGATTTGTCTGAAGCAGAAAAAGGACCACTTAATCCAACAGTTATTGCAGAATTAATTCAAGATGTAATAGAAATAGTAGAAGATATGATGGAAATCGATGAAGAAACAAAAGAAAGAATAGAAGATCTGATTTATTCGCTTAAATCAATGCCATCTGAAATACCAGAATTAGATTTTAATGCAAGTGATGAAGAAATAATTGAACATCCTGTTTATGATCTAATTATGGCCGAAATGGAATGGATTTCGCCAATATGGCCTTTATTTGAACAGTTACTCTCATTTCAAGTAGATAGCCCAATAAAATGGGATTTTGAAGAAAGTTCAATGATAGGTGGGCATGAAGACTTAGTCCCTTAATTACGAAAAAAAAATCCTGATTATTTATCCGTAGTATTCTTCTCAGCCTAGGTATTGGGGTTAACAATGAGCATACGACCGGCTCTCTCAAAGCTACATCACAAGGACGTTAGACAACGTAGGAGAGCCGTTAGACATTTGTTTGAAATTGATGACCCCAATGCTCTTTCGGGATTTATTCAACTTCTAGATGATGAAGACTATTGGTTTCGTGAAAAATCTATGGAAGCAATAGAAAAATGGGCTGCTTCTGCAGACTTAAAGCTATTTGAGGATCTTTCCAAATCTGATGATAATAAAAAAAGACTTCTCGCTGCTAGGATATCAGGACGGGCACATAAGAGTGGCGTTTTGATCCTTAAGAAACTTACAACTGATACCCAGCCAAACATACGTCTAGCCGCATGGAAATCATTGATTGAAATTGAAGATGACGAAATATCAAATGCGATTATTTTCTCAGATAGAGCTGTTCGTAAGGAGGCTGTTTACAAGATTATGGAAAACAAAAAACTGGTTAGGAAGTTCATTCATCAAATTCTTAATGATAGTGCTGATTCAGTTCGTAGCGGGGGAATTCAGTTACTAACTAAAAATCCTGAATTGCTAAATGAAAAAGAAATTTTGGAAACAATTGGCCCTATCTCGGACATCTCAAATCCTCGAGATAAGGCTAGAATTGTAGGGATAATGATTCCACAAGCGCTTAAAGATAAGGACGTCGCATCAGAAATTGTCGCACTAACTGAAGAAAAAAATTCAGAATTCATAGATATATTTTCTAGAAAACTAAGAGAAAATGATTGGAAAGAAATACCAGGATTAAAAAATGCCATTATTGAGTACGCAAATGACTCATTAACGGCAAGACTCCTGATTGGAGTAAGAGGTAAGGAAGAAATGGAAATCAGAGATAAGATTTTGAAAAATGAAAATAGATCTGAATCTCTAAAATCCAGATTAATTGAAGACCTTATTGGTAGAGAAATTACTTCATCAACAAAAGAAATAATATTACTATTATCCGAAAGTGAGGATAAAATGGTTCGCCAATCTGCAACCAATCTAATAAGAGAACTAAGCTAAAAAATAAAATTAAGAATCTTTTTTAATCTTCTTTTGAGGCAGATAAAGATAGTCTAGAAAGTGGTACAGCAATGGGTGGTAGATGGTCTGAAAGTCTATGTCTACTAGTCTTTGGATGTAAAAGTTCGCCGCTCATAGCGGCATCTATTACCTCATTCTTGCTGATACTATCTCGACCACAATTTGGCCAAACATCTAGTTCTATTGAATCATCATCTAAATAATCAATTAGAACACATGGAACACATTTCAATGAAAGACGCTGCGCCACATGATATCTATGATGACCATCCAGTATAGTACCAGTTACACGATCTATTAGAAGTGGTTTGGTATAGGCATTCCATCTATTAGTCATACGTAATAATTGATCTACCTTTGAACTAATTATTTGCTCATGAGGGCGCAGGACCTCAAGAGGCACCAACTCCACTTCCATATAGTTCGCATGTGGGTCTATGCAATATGTTTGATGCCCGAGGATTCATGGCTAATAGCCTTGAAGGCACCACATGGAGGACCCTCGCCGACACCTGTCTGATTCTGATAAAATGGTTCTAGAAAGACTGTGCTCGGCAGGTAAAGCTTGGATTGTAGGAGGTTGGGTTAGAGATATCCTCTCAGACATTCAACCAAAAGAAGTTGATTATGCAACTTCATTAATGCCAAGAGAGGTAATGCAATTGTTTCCAAGAAACATACCTGTTGGAGAGAGATATGGTACAATTCTTGTACTGAAAGATGAAAAAACCGAAAATCATAACGACCAAAATGAAGAAACTTGGGAAATTACAACTCTACGTAAAGATGGGTCTTATGGAGATGGAAGACGCCCTGATAATGTTGATTTTGGGCATGACATATTGGAAGATTTATCACGACGTGATTTCACTATCAATTCTATGGCAATAGATGGATCAAATGGCGAGTTAATTGATCCATTTTCTGGACTAGAAGACCTGAAAAGTGGCATCTTGCGTGCAGTTGGAGATGCAAAAACAAGGATTTCAGAAGATGGATTGAGAATACTAAGGGCATTTAGATTCATAAATTTAGAAAATGGAAAGAAAAGGAATTTAGATAATGATCTATCTGATGCAATTAGACAAAATGTCGCAATGTTAGATAATGTTTCAGAAGAAAGAAAGTGGAATGAATTCTCGCAGATCATTAGTTCTAGCAATGCAAATGACATACTAGAGTCTATGGAAGGGCATGGTGTTCTTTCAAGGATTCTACCCGGTATCTCAATTTCATCGGTAAATGAAATTCGATTATCCGCTGATTCAACTGTGAGTTTGGCATTACTTTGTAATAATGATTCTCGCTCCGGACCTGATTTGGCTTCATATCTAAAATCTATATTGAAACTATCAAATGAAGAGGAAAACGTAATTTCTTTTCTACACGATATTCCAAAAGAGGCAATCGAAGAAAAGAATGATTCCATACTTAGGATATTCCGAAGTTGCATTTCAGAAAAAATGCAACTGAAGATGGCAGATTATTTTGGACCTAAGGGCGAAGAATATTTACAACATAGTAAGGATCTCAAACCCCTTACTGCTGGAAAATTACCTCTAATTGATGGAGAACATCTGATGGAAATTACTGGGTTAGAACCAGGGCCTAGATTAGGTCGACTAAAGGATTGGTTACAGAGAAAACAAATTGAAGAGGATCTTGGGACAAAAGAGGATGTTTTGCAATTGTTAGAAACAATAAATTGGAGAGAGGAAGATCCAGAATCTTGGGGATCTCTTTCTTGGCCCTAGAGAAATCAGAGTTCGCTAATGTATTCAAGATATTCGTTCTGATCCAAGAATTGATCTTCATCAAATTCATGAGGTTTGACTATCATGAACCAACCATCACCATAAGCATCGTCATTAGCAAGGTCAACATTATCTTCTACTTCTCCATTTAGTTCTAAAACCTTACACGGGAAAGGAGAATTAATCAATACTCTATCATCTATTGTTCTTACAGTAACTAAGAGGTCTCCAATATCTATCCGATCTGTCGTAGAAGCACTATTTCTTGGAGTGGTTTTCTCTTCTTCATCATCATCAGATTCGGAATCTTCTTCTAAAATAAATTCACTAGTATCTTGGCCATGAGGTAGTATAACTCTCACAATATCTCCATAATCTGCTCTAAGAAATTCAGATATACCAATCTTTACAGTACCTTCCTTTTCATCAATCAATTGTAACCAAAGGTGTTCCAGCGTATATCTGCGGTCGTGGGCAATACCAAATTCGAAGTAATCCGAGTCCGACATTATTATCTCCGACGCGGGCCCGAATGACTTCTGATTTGAATGATTCGACTGGTCGATAACAATTAAACTGTACAAAACAATGACTTAACAACCCCTACTTACTCGGTTTACTCGGCGGTACTATGGACTTTGAGGAGACCGAAGAACAGAGCATGATTAGAGAAATGGTGAGAGGATTTGCAGAGGAGGTACTTTCACCAACTTGTTTGACTAGAGATAGAGAAGCATTACCGCCTGTAGAAGAGTGGAAAGCATTCTGTGAATATGGACTTCAGGGCATCACAATACCTGAAAAATTTGGAGGAAATCCGGTTGATGACATAAGTGAAGCCATTATTGTTGAAGAATTGGCTCGAGTAGACCCCTCATTCTCAGTAATGTTTTGTGTACACGTTGGACTCTGTGCAAAAACGATTGCACTGCATGGTAATGAAGATCAGAAGAGCCGATACCTAACTCGACTTGCAGAAGGAGAAATTGGAGCATATTCGCTCTCAGAAGCAGGTGCAGGAACTGACGCCGCGGCTTTAACCTGTAAGGCAAAACTAACTGAAGATGGAACTCACTACGTACTCAATGGAGAAAAAATGTGGGTTACAAATGGAAAAAGTGCGGACATATATGTCCTCTTTGCCAAAGATGTTGATCATCCTGATTATGGTGTTAAGAAACACGGAGGCACTACAGCATTCATCGTAGATTCAGACATGGAAGGATTCAGTGTAGGTAAAAAAGAAGAAAAACTTGGAATTCGTTCATCTGATACCTGTGTTCTATTACTTGAAGACTGTATGGTTCCTGTCGAAAATGTGTTGAAAGGATCCGGGAATGGATTTCCTATTGCAATGAATGCACTTGATAATTCTCGAATTGGAATCGCTGCGCAGGCATTGGGAATATCTCAGGGTGCTTATGAATCTGCACTAAACTATGCTCATGAAAGACAATCATTTGGAAAACCGATTGCATATCATCAGAGTATTGGGAATTACCTTGCAGATATGGCAACTCAAACTGAAGCAGCACGATTAATGGTATACAAGGCTGCATGGGCTAAGCAAAGGCACTACGAGAATGATGAACCTCGACACACGAAAGAAGCAAGTATGGCGAAGTTGTTTGCTGGAGATACTGCAATGTGGGTTGCTGAACGTGCTGTACAGGTCCTAGGGGGTTATGGATATACCACAGATTTCCCAGTAGAGCGATTCTTTAGAGATGCAAAAATCACTCAGATATATGAAGGCACCCAAGAAGTACAAAAAATTGTTATTAATAGAGCGATTAAGCCATAAGATTGGCTATATTTGAGTTAATTTACCCAAGTATACTTTCTTTGACCTTCTAAGACATCGTCTCCACCGACAGCGATTAATGCAAATTCAGACCTTGGAGAAAGTACGGACTCTTTCTGAGAACCACGATGTAAGCGCTCATATACTTCCTTATTCAATGGTGTTCTGTTGCTTAGTCTTTTAAACAGTTCAAATTTACTGACTACTTCTTTCCAACCTGGTTTGACAATCCCTTCGAATACCTTAGCCTTTGCACCGCTACCATATCCACAGAGACCCACCCTCTTACCTTGCATATCTACTTCATCAAGGAAATCGGACTCCATAGTAGACATTAGAGCTAAGAAAATAGAACCAGTATATTGGTTCCCGATTAAACTTGATGCCCTTTGGGTTTTTTCTATTCTGCTCTCAGAGAAATTCCTAAATTCATCTGTTTTTGATATTAATCGCCTATATACATCATTGGCCTTCTCAAATTCCTCAATTCCCTCAGGTGTATCGTCAAAATCTTCAGGAAAGGGTTCAGGGCCTATTTCTTTGACAATACTTTCCCACATTGGAAGATGACGCCTATCATGACGGAATACATCAGGAAACATCCTCTTACCTTGGAATGCATAAGGAAGATGGACAATTATTCTACTCCACTGCTCAGTTAGTATTTCATCAGATTCAGGATTGTAACGGCCACTTCTAATTGCTTTATTTCTAAAATCGATAAAAGCAGTTTTCACAGATTCAGAATAACAACGATTAGAAAACTGTCCATCAAATACTGGTGTGTCTTTATGGATCTTAAGAGTGTGAGATTCAAACATAACGTTGTCTTTTTTAGAAGATTTGGGCAATATAGCAAGTATTTTTTCTACTAGCCCTTCTTTCTTCGGCTCACCCGCCTCTTCAGCAAGATCAAGCACATTTTCAACAACTGTTTTCATCTCAACTTCACGGAGTGGTTTGAAAAAATCATGTACTGGCATTGTAGAAACACCCCAGTTATCGGGAATTTCAATTAAGCGTGGATTATGGCGAATAAGAATAGCGCCACCTCCTGCTCCTTGGGTATATTCTCCAGAAGAACCAAGATCGTACTTCGCATTATCAGCAAAAACAACTATTCCTATGCGATCTTCTTCTGGGCCCCCTCTAGCAACCCAATCTAGTGTATTGTGCATTGCATCTACAGCTCCAATACAGGCAAATGTAAGATCTACAACGTCACAATTCCTAAAGCAACCTTCCCCGAACTTATCATCATAGAGTTGCTCTAACATATCCATAATGTATGTTGCAGTCGGCTTTGCGCCATCAAGAGCCGACTCAGTTCCAAGATAAATACGGCCTATATTTCGGGGATCTATATTGTTTCTATCAATAAGTCGAGCACATGCATTTGCCCCCATGGTGGCTGTATCTTCATGAGCATCAGGGATTGCCATTGCTGCAAGGCCTAGTCCCTTGTTTAATTTCCCGAAGTCAGCACCACGAAAATCAGCAAAATCCTTCATATCAAAGTACAATTTAGGAAAATAAATTGCAATATCATCAATTCCAACGTTAGTCATGCTTCGTCTTCCTGTGAATCGCCGCCGTGAGGGGGAGGTTATCATATCTGTGGCTTAATTGTAAAATTATATGCAAAAGTGGAATCGCTTCACTGCGCACCAGTAATCTGATTTACTGCATTGAGCAGAGCATTATTGTCCTCAAAATGAGTTACAATTGGTGAAAGAACCTCTGAAAGTCCTCGGGCTACAGCTATCTTAGCATCAAAAGGATGTATGTCTCCAGACCCTACTGCGTCGATGAAAGATCTAACATCAGTCCAATTGCTTGGATTGCCAAATTCTGGTTTGGGTTCGACTCGTAGTACGCCATTATAAGGCAAAACAATATGTTGAGCAATCTCATAAACGGGTGATTTTGAGTTTCCAACTTCTAAAAATGCTTTTCTGAATTTCTTTTCAATAGTTTTAGGGTTATCATGGAGAAAAACAGCATTATTTGGATCTGATTTAGACATCTTGTGATCGAAAGAATCCATACGACCACCGCCTCTTCCTTTCAGACCAGAAAGCATCGGAGTATGTATACAAGTTGCCTTATTCCATCCATTGCGATCGGCTACTTCTCTCATGTACATATGTGCTTTACGCTGATCCATCCCTCCAAATGCTATGTCTATTTCTAATTCGAATATGTCAGCAGCCTGCATTGGAGGGTAAAAAAAGGCTGAGAGATCATCATCAGAAGAATCCTCAGAACGACCCATTATGCTGAATGTACGACGGGCACGATTGAGACTCATACCTTTTGAGCAACGAAGTACCCTCTCCCAATACTCACCTGAATCCATTACCTCACTGGCTTTCTTGAATCTAAGTTGACCTGCTCCTTCTCCCTCTTCAGGGAATCCAAGAAGTACACGGAAAGTCTCTGTCATGTAATCTCCTGTTAGAGAGATTTTATCCATGTCTCTACCAAATTTATCATTTATCCATGCATGCCAATCGGCCAATAAGATGAGTACGTTAACGCCCTCTGAAAGCATATTTTTTATGCAATCAGCAAGGATAACCCAACCAAGATGGGCTTTACCACTAGGTTCTATTCCAACATAGGCCCTAATTACTCCATCTTGGCCATTGCTTTCACCACCCGTAAGGATATTTGCAACATGATCGACTCCTATTACTTCTTCAACATTTGAGAACATTCTCTGTATCTTTTCTCGAATGTCATCATCCAAAGAAGATAGGGGGTCGTCTGTAGTCATTAGTTCGCCTCAGGAGGTTAGTAGTTTGTTGAGTTTCTCCCCTCGGCCTGCCGCCTTAGTATTATCATTAGCTTCCAAAGCCATTTCGATCTCTGAAATCAACTCCTCAGCCTTGGATATAACATCGGAATCCAAATTATTACTCATGCTCATAAAATGGCGTGCCGCAGATACAGCAGATTTGGCCTTAGATGCCTTCTTTGCCCATTCTTTTGCTTTGTCGCCTCTCTGTTTTGAATTATATCCTGTTGCTTCATCAAGGAATTGAGTCCATCTCTTACGAGCATCCATAGCTAATTTGACCGAATCAGGATCATCAAAATTTGGAGGTACGTTTGTAACATCAACAATTAGAGCTCCACTTTCATTATAGTGACCATCAATAGAAGTCATGATACCATGGGAGCCGGAAAAAGAGTTGTTTCCAGTCTTCTCGACCACCTCAAAAAAACGGCTAGCAAGAGCCACAAGTCCACCTTCAGAATCAAGGCTCTTAATGAGCCCACGCTTAACATCGAATCTCTCCATGAGTCGACGCGGAACGTTACTTCTATTGAATCCTGCTCACAATTATGTTCCTACTACTGCCATCCCACACGGCTAAACCAAAATACACATTGCGGTCACTATGCATAGAGGTAATCGGGTCCTAAGTATCCTTATTGTTTCTATACTATTATCATCCCAAAATGTCTCAGGAGAATCGGCTGTAACGTTAGGAGAAAAACTGAGTTTATCAAATGAAGATCTTGGACTGAATGGCTTAGTTGCTGACGATATTGGAGAATCTGTAGTTGTTTATGGCTCAAATGGATATCTTAGAGTTCTTAATGTAAGTAACCCAGCGAATCAAATTGAATTAATTTGGCCTGGAAGTCATACTCTTATCGATGGAGATTTTCATCCTAGGAGTGAAACTGCTTTGATTGTAGGAGAGGGAGGTATAGTGCTAAGATATGCGAAACAAGATCATTCGGTAGAAAGAGCTGCGGCCGAATCTTCTTTTATGTTCTCAGAACTAACTGCAGTATCATGGAATACTGGCGGATCTTGGGCCTACATCGGCTCGGAATATGGGGAATTGTGGAGGATGAGAGTTGCAGAAGATGGTGGCGCCGAAACACACTCATTGAACAGTTCAGGAGATAGCAAAATAATGGATATAGATTGTCACATCTCATTAATGATGTGCGTAGTAGTATCTTCAGTGGATGGTATTGGGATCATAGAAAGAGACCATACTTTTAGTTGGGTGGGGGGGAATGGATATTCTTGGACTGGAATTGAATGCCCTGATGGAGCCACTAACTTCTGTGTTGCTGTGGCGGATAACAAAATATTAGCGAGTATAGAACTTGATCCAAATGATATATCCAAATCTATTCCAGAAATAAGATCTCTTCCCGATGTTGACGCATATTTTGTTGACATAGATCGCCAATACGGAGATCGCACTATAATATCTCTAACACCCTCTGGATTGATTGAGCATGACATCAGTATAAATGCTTCATTCCCATGGCTTGAAAATTCAGACATTGATGATTTAAATCTCACTTCTTCAAGTATTATTGGAATTTGGTCAACTGGTGCTAATAGCGGATGGATAGTTACTAACAGAGGCTTTCTGTTTGAATACAAACCCCCTATGGAATACTCCACAGGATTGATTCATCTATGGGCGACAATCTCTATACCTCTTACTACATTATTAGTAATCCTTAGTTTGATACTATATGCATCGCCAAAAACACGAATGTGGTTTTCAGAAAGTTTTAGCAAGAAAGAAGTTGACGATAAGAAAATTAGGTCTCCAAGACGGAGTAAAAAGAAGAAATAATGTACTTTATTGCTAGAAGTAATTCTCATATAACTTCGGGGAACCTTCATTTGCCAATGTCTGCGCGATTGGAATGAAACACATGCCATACGAAGCCCTCGACTTTTACGATGTGGATTCACTGCTGACTGAAGAGGAAAGGATGGTGCGCGATATGGT
Organism: Euryarchaeota archaeon UBA23; assembly: GCA_002498725.1. Lineage (GTDB taxonomy): Archaea > Thermoplasmatota > Poseidoniia > Poseidoniales > Thalassarchaeaceae > MGIIb-O1. The sequence goes on along the minus strand of DAIJ01000006.1, from coordinate 18,462 downwards.
CCGCGACTTTGTTGACAAAGAAGTGATTCCGAAAATCGAGCACGCTTGCAGAGATGGAGTATTTCCTGATGAATGGCGTGTGGCCCTTGGTGAAATGATGGTTCTTGGGGCTCCATTGAAGGGCTATGGTTGCCCAGGTCTATCCTATACTGCATACGGTGTAATTTGTCGAGAATTGGAAAGAGGAGATAGTGGACTACGTTCATTCGCGAGTGTACAAGGATCTCTAGCCATGTATCCAATCTGGGACTTTGGGAGTGAAGAGCAAAAAGAGTATTATTTGCCAAAAATGGCAAGTGGAGAATGGATTGGTTGTTTTGGACTTACTGAACCTGATTATGGCTCAAACCCTGGAGACATGATTACCAAGGCTGAAGACATGGGAGACCACTATCTACTGAATGGTGCGAAGATGTGGATTACTAATGGAACAATAGCACAAGTTGCAATTGTTTGGGCTAAACTTGATGGCGTGATTCGGGGATTCATTGTAGAGAAAGATGATCCCGGATTCAGTGCTCCTGAAATGAAAGGAAAACATTCACTCAAAGCGAGTGTTACAAGCGAGCTCGTATTCCAGGACTGTAAAATTCCAAAGAATAGAATTTTACCCGGAGTCAAGGGTCTTAGAGGACCATTCTCGTGTCTTAATAATGCCAGATTTGGAATCTCTTGGGGCGCTGTTGGCGCGGCACAAGCCTGTTTTGATTCATCCAAGAATTATGCATTGAGTAGAATTCAATTTACTCACCCAATTGCAAGTTATCAATTGGTTCAAAATAAATTATCTTGGATGCTTAGAGAAATAACAAAGGCTCAATTGCTGGCCTATCATCTTGGGCAGAAGAAAGATGCAGGAACTTGGATGCCCGAACACATATCTTTAGCTAAGATGAATAATGTAGATATTGCTTTAGAAATTGCAAGAGTAGCAAGAGATATACACGGTGCTAATGGAATTCTTGACGAATACTGCATTATGAGACACATGGCTAATCTCGAATCTGTGAAAACTTACGAGGGCACTCATGACATCCATAACTTGATTCTTGGACGACACATAACGGGAATACAGGCATTTACGCGTGATTTGTGATAATTTTTGGTTCTTATTCCAAGAATTATTTTCTGGAATGACTCACCGAATATTCATAGATATGAAGCGTCTGCAATATTTGTAAAGAGGCATACCAATGAACATTGCAGTCCTTCTAAAACAAGTCCCAGATACTACAGCTAAAATCTCAGTTAGTGGAGGAAGAGTAGATGAAAATTCTGTATCTAAGTGGTCTATGAGCCCCTATGATGAATATGCACTTGAGGCCGCGCTGAAATTGAAAGAAGCCGGAGGTGGTAACGTTGTGGCGATAAGTGCAGGACCTTCACGCTGTGAAAAGTTACTTCGAGATGCTGCTGCTGTTGGTGCTGATGATTTAGTACACATAATGAATGATGACATAAATAACTTGGATTCAACGCAGCTTCAGAAACTACTTGCTGCAGCAATAAGTAAATCTAATTCCTCAATTGTTCTATGTGGAAAGCAAGCAGCAGATACTAATTCAGGATCAACAGGTCCTGGTGTTGCAGAGATTCTTGGAGCCTCCTGTATGACTATGGTATCAGAAGTGACAAAGGATGGAGAGGATTATTTAGCAACTCGGCCTAGTTCATCCGGTCATGAAAAAGTGGCAGTATCCGCTCCTTGTGTTTTTGCTTTCGATAAAGGAGTTACTGAAATGCGTCGCCCTAATGTTCGAGGAATAATGATGGCAAAAAAGAAAGAAATTGAAATCTGGTCGGCCGCAGATCTTGACGTTGATCTAGGAAATTCTAATGTCACAATAAATTCACACTCGCCACCACCAGAAAAACCCCCTGGACAGAAATTTGAAGGTGCCGATTCGGTATCTACTGTTGTGGCTAAACTTCGTGACGAGGCAAATGTTATTTGAGGAGGAATAAAGAATGGAAATTACAGTTTTAGCAGAATCATCAGGAAGTACATTACATCCAATTACATCTCAATTAGTACATGCGGCAAATACTCTTGGAGTATCGCCAACTGTAGTCGTACCGGGTGGTGAAGGATCTGAAGAAGCCTCAAATCTAGATGGTGTTGGAAAAGTAATATCAGTAGTTGGAGATTGTTTCGCAACATTCGACGGGGGTGCTTGGGCCTCGGCTCTTTCCTCACAATGTTCTGGAATGATTTTGGCTGGAGCAACCCCTAAAGGTAGAGAAATAGCGTCTAGAATAGCAGCAAAATTGGGGATGCCAATTGTCCAAGATGTGACAAATATTTCCTCAGGAATAACAGTTACTAGACCAATATATTCAGGAAAGGCAATAGAAACCTCATCTATTCAAGAAAATTGTGTTGTTACACTAAGAGCCAATGCTTTTGATGCTGCTGGATCAGGCGGAAGTGCACCAATAAATACTGTTGATCAGAGTGCTGATGTTTCTCTCTCAATCAAAGAAGCGATTAATAAAGCCACAGAGAGGCTTGATGTCTCTGAAGCAGACATAATTATTTCTGGCGGCAGAGGTATCGGTCAAAAAGAAAATTTTTCGCATTTGGAAGAGGTTGCAGATCTAGTTGGTGCTGCAGTTGGTGCATCGAGAGCTGTTGTTGATGAGTGGGGAATGCCACACAGTATGCAAGTTGGGCAGACTGGAAAGACCGTGACTCCTTCACTTTACATAGCAGTTGGAATATCTGGTGCAATACAACATCTTGCAGGGATGCGTTCTTCAAAATATATAGTTGCAATAAATAAGGATCCTGAAGCACCTATATTTGGTGTTGCAGATTATGGCATAGTTGCAACTTGGGAAGAGGCTGTTCCAGCCCTTAAGTCCGCACTTTCATCATTATGAAATTTTGTCTATGGCGAAATTCTTATTGTAACTAAAGCAGTTGTTGATGCGCCTTTATTATCAGTAACTGTCAATTTGAATGGGTGAGTTCCTAATGGCAGTTTTACATTTAATTGAGAGGTCTCAGAGATAACTCTGCTGTTAGAATCTTGCCATTCCCATTTTTTGATATGGCCATCAGGATCATAAGATCTAGAACCATCGAGAAGAACTATCGCATTTCCATCTTCATCAGCAGACACTGTACGATCATCTCCAGCATCAGCAATGGGTGGTAAATTAATCTCGCTCGCGGAAGAAACCAACTTCTCAAGTATATCGGATTCTAATTCCTCAGGATTACTATTAGATTCAATCTCTTCAGATAGTTCTTCTATTAGAACAGACGTGTCAGAAACAAAAGAAGGGGGCGCATCGGCCTTGGTGATCTCTTCATCAGAAAGAATACCTGATAATTCTCTTGAATATTCATTTCTAGTGAATTCTAAATTATTAGGTTCTAAATCTAAAACTTCACCATTAGGATCAATAATTACCAATGGAGAGGGATTATTTCCTGCAGGAGATTCTCCGATTATAACAACAAATCCATTTTCTAAATCAAGAATATTTGTTACCAAACCACTATGCTCAAATGACCAAAAAATTTCAGCGTCTTTTTTAGTCCTAAAAACCTGAAACCATGACGATACCAATAGATCACCTTGCCATTCTGTAATTCGAGAAATAGAATAATCAAAGTTAAGTAAATTTTCGATTTCTTTCTTTCCGACTATAAGTCGTATTACACTACCATCAATACATCCAGCAATAGCGCCATCTTCGGTAGGGAGTAACACACTAACTCTAGATGATAAATCTGAAGTATGGATGCACCCCTCACTCTTATGCCAACATTCAATTCGATTTTCAGGCCTTTCGTCTAAAGCCATGCCCAGTGAATCACGAGTCACAATTAAAATTTCATCAGATCGGAATTCTAAATTAGAAATTGTTTCAATATCATCATTTGGAGGCGATGAATTTTGCAATATATTCCCTAAATTATCGAGTATTATGAGGGTGCCGTTGGTTAAACTTATTGCAATTAATTTTCCATCTTTCGAAAAAGAGACTTTAGATAATTCTCCAATTTTTATTTTATCAATTAAATTACCTTTTTTGTTGATTCTATTGAGATATCCTGCACCATCAAATAAGATCAGTGTTTCTTCAGATTTACCTAAAAATTCTATTCCCGAATCTAAGGACATTGACCAATATAATTCATCTTTAAAAGCAACCAGTTCACCAGATTCTGAAGCACAAACGAAAAAATCATCAATATCTGTTACTCCTATTATTTTAGAATTTAAATTTTGGAAATAAATTAGATCATTTGTGTCATAAATTCCTAAGAAGCCACCGAGCGTGCCAATTGAAAAAACACCATTTGAAATTACAGAAGAGAAGCTTACAGCGTCATTCATCGCTATAATCGAGTGACTCTCGATGGAGGGGTTACGGTCTGCGTACACAAGCATCAGGTGTACTAACGTCGTTTTCACCTTGTCGCGAAAATGAGTATATTCACGCCTTTGCTGAGTCCTTACGATCAGTTTCCAATTTATCTAAATAATTCTGATCTATGTGGCCGGCTACATACTTACCGTCAAAACATGAGCAATCAAATTTAGCCAGATTAGTATCACCTGCACCTAAACACGCCTCAACAAGATCTTCTAATTTCTGATATATTAGCCAGTCCGCTCCAATCACTTTTGCAATATCTTCTGTGCTTCTATTATGAGCAACGTATTCGTGCTTAGCAGGCATGTCTATACCATACACATTTGGATGTATGACCGGTGGTGCCGAAGAGGCAAAATAGACTTTTTTTGCACCGGCATCACGTGCCATTTCAACAATCCTTCTTGAAGTATTACCTCGAACTATACTGTCATCAACAATCAATATTACCTTGTCATTAAATTCATGAAAAATAGTGTTTAATTTCTTTCTAACAGAGTCTTTTCTAATCTCCTGACCTGGCATAATAAATGTTCTACCTATATACCGATTTTTAACAAACCCCTCACGATACGGAACATCAAGTTCTCTTGCTAATTCAAGTGCAGCAATCCTACCACTATCTGGCACTGGTATAACTGCATCAATACTATGTCGGGGGTATTTTTCTGTAATTCTCTTAGCCAATGCTGCACCCATTCTTAATCGTGCCCCATGTACCGAAACTCCGTCCATGCGAGAATCTGGTCGGGCGAAATATACGTGCTCAAAAATACAAGGTCTGTGCACTGGAGAATCGTGACAAATTTTAGTTGAAATTTTACCATCCATACGCACGATAATAGCCTCTCCTGGTAATACGTCTCTTTGGATTTCAAATCCAAGAGTTTTCATAGCAACTGATTCAGAAGCAAATAGAACTTCAGTAAAACCGTCCACCTCACAACTACCCATACATAGAGGTCTAATTCCAAATGGATCTCTAAATGCGACTAAGCCCCAACCAGTAATCATGGCAACTACTGAATAAGACCCTTCAACGGTGTCATTGATTGCTCTTATTGACGTAAAAACATCATCTTCACTAAGAGCAGATAAACCACCAATCTTTCCATTCACAGAACGCTGAATTTCTGCAGCAAATAGATTCAGTAATGCCTCAGAGTCAGAACTTGTGTTTATTCTTCTATGGTCTCTTTGCAATAAACTATCAATTATTGTCTCAGGATTAGTCAGATTTCCATTATGAGCAAGACTTACCCCAAATGGAGAATTCGTATAGAATGGTTGTGCCTCAGACGGCGAAGAGGAACCGGCTGTAGGATATCTAACATGGCCAATCCCCATTGAACCTTGTAAATTCTGTATGTGTCTAAGACGAAATACATCACGTACCAGTCCATTGGCTCTCCTATGGGATATATTTTCCGAATCACTTGTAACAATGCCTGCAGCATCTTGTCCTCTATGCTGTAAAACCAACAGCCCATCATACAAGGTATTGCCAACTGAGGTACTAGGATGCCCGACGATGCCTATGATACCACACATCGAGAATCGTTTCACGCTAGTAAAACAGGAATTTAGCCATTTCCCGGAGTAGGGGCTTACTTTTTCTGCTCCGACATTGAGCGATTTCGCTTATTCCATCGAAATTTTCGTAATCTAGCGGTCTCTCCATATCCACAAGATGCACAAACTCTTTTCTGTTTGTGATAAGAATGTCTGCCACATCGACGGCAACGTATGTGTGTGGACTTCTGCTTCTTGCCCATGCTTGGAGTTCCCTTTGACATACTTACACCTTCAGGACAGCGCGGCGACCGGCCAAGTTGTTATGAGCGTTACTCCCATTGTATTGTCAAGATCAGCAAGATATTCAGTCATTTAACATCTCAATAAGGGGATCATCGGATTTTCTATTTATACTAAGTCTGATAGCTTGAAATGTCAACAGGGCAAGGAAAATTGGCGAAAGAGAAAGAAACATTACTAATCCAAGATTTAGATATATTGTGAAATGAATATTTATTGAATCCTGAGTTAAATCACTATAATCAACTACAAGTAAAGGAGATAAAAACAAGAATAAAGACACTAAAATTGGAGGAATGGGGCGGTGATATTTATTCCAAGTAACTAATAAGTGAATGAAAAACCATAAACCAATAAAACACATTCCGATTAAGATTGATTGGAGTATTAAGTCGGACTGAGGTAGTATAGAATTATCATCAGTATAGGCCATTAATCATCCCCTCTTATATTCCTACGTATTATTTCAGTAACTATCCTTTTCTCTCGTTCATCCATTTCATCGATTATTGGATCACGAGGAGTATTGATTTCAGTCCATCTTACAACTCCAATTAGGATAAATAATGAAATTAAGATGCCGAGAGCGAAAAAGAAGTAATTGAATAAATAATTAGGTTGCTCTAATATTTCATGATAAAAATCGATATTAATAACTGTCCACCAAGAATAAAATATCAATAACCAAGCAAAAATCAAAGCGATTGGATTTGATTTAGAATACCATTCAGATCCATAAATTATCAACATTATACCTAATAAAGCCAAAGAAATCCATATAGAAGAAGAAATTATAAAATTTTGAAATTCGAGATATGTCTCCAGTGTACAGAATTCTTCTAAGCATGATCCTGTATTATCACCAGGACCTTGAATAAGCAAAATTATTGATAGCCCTAGTAAGAGTATAGGAGAAGAAAATTTACTTCTTTTGAATGCAGGACCCATCCTATTTAATGAGATAGCAGCCAAGATCAATGCCCAACCAATAATCGTCTGGTGTATCCAAAGCATCGAGCCCCCTAGTAAGTCAGATTATTTGATTTGACTACTGTGAAGTGTCCATAATAGCAATTATGCAGCCCCCATAGGGGGCTTCGTTGGGCACGACACAATCATATACGGAACATAGGTGGGCGCGACGTCGTAAGACGCTGAGGTGCTGTGAATGGTGAAGATGCCACGTAAAGTTATGAGGTACTCTCCTTCTGCTGGTAAGCACACGGAACATACGGTAGAGCGTGTAAAGAAAAGACGTGCTTCTGAATTAAAATGGGGTCAGAGAAGATTCCGAAAAGTAACTTCAGGTTACCGTGGTTTCCCGAGACCAAAACCATCAGGAGATAAGCCAACCAAGAGAGTTAATCTCCTTTACAGATGCACTGAAACTGGAAAAGCACATCAGCCAGCGGCACAAAGAGCAAAGAAATTTGAGCTCATAGAAAAGTGATTGAGGAAATAATATGGGAAATGCCAAGTTCCTAAGAGTTAACTGCAAAGATTGCGGTAATGAAGTAGTCATTTTTGAGAGGGCGTCGACATCTATTGCCTGCTCAATCTGTGGAGCCACACTGGCTCGACCTGCAGGCGGTAAGGCCCAGCTAACTGGTAGCACCATCGTAGACGTCCTTGAGTGAAGGGGACGAAGATATGAGCGGTATGAGTGAAATCTGGCCTGAGGAAGGCGAATTACTTGTATGTACGGTAAAAAGTGTTCGTGAGAATGGTGCTTATCTCAACCTAGATGGATATGGAGATAGAGAAGGATTTGTTTTCATTGGAGAAGTTGCCAGTGGGTGGGTAAGAAATATCAGAAACCATCTGAGAGTGGGGCAGAGAGTAATCGCTAAGGTTATTGAAATCAAAAAAGATCGAGAGAGAGTTGATCTTTCAATAAAAGGTGTATCTGAGGAAAGAAGAAGAGATACACTACAGGCATGGAAAAATGAACAAAGGGCAAGTCAGATAATGAATGTTGCAGCAGAAAGAGTTGGATGGAGTGAAAAACAAAAGAATGACATCTCTAATCAAATGACTGAAATTTTTGGAACATTGTATGGAGCTTTAGAAGAATGTGCTATTTCTGAAAATGCTCTATCAGAGAATGGTTTTGAAGGAGATTGGATTAATACCATTGTTGAATTAGCTGTGGAAAATATCGTCCCACCATTTGTAGAAATAAGAGGGCAGTTCAACATTGAGGTATGGAGTTCGGAAGGAGTATATGCAATTCGTGATGCCTTAATGGCTGCAGAAAAAGTTGCAGATGGAGAAGAAGACGCTACTCTCACCTGTCATTATGACGGGGCGCCTGAATATCGAGTTGACATCAAGGCACCTGATTATGAAACTGCAGAAAAGTTATGGCAAAATGCACAAAACATCGCGACTGAACATATATCTTCAGTAGAAGGAAAAATAGATATCGAAAGACTTTGAATATCATTCCGGTATAATACAAACTAACTCATAACAGGTTTGTAAGTAGTAATTCAATGCTACAACTTCAAAGACCTGTGAAATCGGCTCGCACTCTGAGGTTGCTCGATGGGTCGAACGAGACTGCAGAAATGTGTCAATTGTGGCGAATACGGTTTAGGTGAGAATTGTACTCATTGTGGAGGTAAAATGGTTACTGTTTCGCCACTAAAATTTTCCCCTCAAGATTCTCAGGGAGCAAGAAGAAGGCAACGTGAGAATGCAGGTAGTGATGAATGGATAGAAGAACTACCAACTCCCAGAAAAGGAGAGGAAGAAGAATGAGAAGCAGTATACATTGGGTTATTGGAAATGATCTTCCTGATCATGTGGCAATTCTTGAGGCGGTTCCAGGTGTTGGAAATGTTGGTAAATTAGTTGTTGATGCACTTATAGAAAAACATCCTTCTACACTAATAGGGAGGATATTACACCCAGATATGCCGCCTCACTCTGTACTTGACAGCGAAGGGTTGCTAGTCCCTCCATCAATGCATATACACAAGGTGATGTTACCTGATGGAAGATATGTGATTACGATAGGAGGAGATTTGCAACCAATGACGGCTAATGGCCAATATGAAGTGGCTAGTGAAATTCTAAATTTAGCCAAAAAATCGAACTCACCACAATTACTTGTTCTAGCTGGTCTAGCCGCAGATGTCGAAGATAAAGAAATTCATGTCATTTGTGCTGATTCAGAAGTAAGAAGTAATCTAGAGGCAAATGATATTTCAGTCAGTAGAGAACACCCCCAAGCCGGAATGATTGGGGTTGCTGGTCTGCTTATTTCTCTATCACCAATATTTTCAGTTCCGGCTGTGGCTCTGGTTGCGGAAACTGTAGGAGCGAGTGCCGATGTAAGAGCCGCAGATCGACTTTCTAAATGGATTGAAGCAGCACTTGATTTACCACTACAACTTGATCTAGACACTACTGAAAAAACAGCAAGAAGGCTGTTAGCGGAAGTCAAAGTTTCCGGGACAATAGAAGACCATCTAGGATTAGCCGCAGATTCTGATGACTTCTATGTTTAATCGAAAAAAATAGGTTGTGATTTAATTTCTGGCGACATTCTTGCGCCTCTAAAAAATCATGAGGGGGTATCTACTCCAAGTGTTGCATCAAGGATTTGGTTTTTACTAATTATGGCATTAAGTGTTTTTTTAGGTTGGCAGATATCACAAGAAGATTTGGTTATGGCTGGAGTGTGTACGTTAGTTTTTGCGACTTTACTCCTCAACATAGGATGGATAATTATAGGATGGTTTAGCGATGGGAGAAAGCCAATGCTACTATCAAAATCACTATCTAATGACTATGAATTAAATGGAGATGAAGAGAAATGAAGGCTTTACTTGGTAGTGGAGGAATAAGGACTGAGGGACGTCGTGAATTGTATCGGAAATTGATGGCAGAAAATTTTACAGATTGTGAAAGAGTGGTTTTTATCCCTTTTGCTTCGAATGATTATAATGGGTATACATCTAGTATGCGCGAATTTGCTGGCAATACCGAATATGAAATAATAGGTTTACATGAATTTGAAGACCCATTGATGGGCTTAGAAGTGGCGGATGGAATATATGTTGGAGGGGGAAATACATGGCTTTTGACAAAACAATTACACTTACAAAAATTAATTCAACCAATAAGAGAAGCTGTTATTAAACGTAAAATCCCATATGCAGGAGTAAGTGCAGGGGCTAATGTTGCGAGTCCGAGTATGCAAACAACAAATGATATGGCAATTACTATGGTTCCATCATTTGAAAGTTTAGGAATTATTCCATTTCAGATTAATCCTCATTATCACCCGGGTGGAATCTGGTATAGAGAGAAAGAGAATGGAGATTTTCATCAACATTTTGGTGAATCTAGAGCGAGGCGGGTGTCGGAATTTCATGAATTGAACGATACACCAGTAATTGGCCTCTATGAAGGAGCTTTTCTGAAATGCAAAGATGATGAATTTGAATTGATCGGGAATAAGGCAGCGATAATGAGAAAAGGAGAACAAATCCTAACTTATGATCCGGGTGTTATGTTTAATGGAAAATTAACCACCGCTTGATACTATTATCAATTCAAGCTCAATATCGCTACTAATTGAAGAAGTATGTGGGACTATTGTATCTCCATGGACAGCTAGTACTGTTGACGGATGGATCTCAAGTCTAGATAGAATCTCCGAGATTGTTATTGGATCATTACTCATAACTATCAAAGTCTCTCCTAAGTGTTCAACGCTGATACGCACAATATTATGGTGGACGGGTCATGCTTATGACCGAATCGGAATTCCCCGGTGCGCTGCCGAGATCGCATAGCCCGGTATTGCGGTGGATTCGAAATCCACTGTCCATTGGACGCGGGGGTTCAAATCCCTCTCTCGGCGCCACTCTGAAAATGTAAAATAATCTCATTGAGAATGATTTTTGCTAGAATTCTGGTACTTCATCTGCGTATGAAACTATTACCACCTTAGTTCCAGGGCCAACCTTAACTTGTGAGCGACCTGCCCATTCTCCTTTTTCACCATTTAATACAGCAATGGTATCTCCGCGTTTTACTGCTGATGCACTTATTGGGATGAATTGCTTAAACGCAACTACAGCAGCAGTTCCGGTTGCATCAATAAGAGTTGCAGACCAACGACTAACTCCTTCTCCATCGGGAAAGGCATCTATTGACCAGACTCTAGCAACTATATTGATACGAGTTTCGATATCAAGTATTGAAGCCGTTTCGTCATCATCTGCTATTGAGATTTCAGATTTATCATCAAGTTCGATATTAACTTCACCACGCCAAATACTTGTAGTTGCATTTGAAACCTTAACTCTGGAGCCTTCCGAAAGGCTTCGAGTTACTTTCTTCAAACCACCCTGATATGATGGCTTAACTAAGGCCCGGTCATAACCATCTTGCAATCTAAATCTTACATCGATAGTACCATCTTCATTAAGAGTTGGACCTGAAAGTCCTATTACATCTCCAATTGCATCAGATCTAGGCTCTATATTGCCAAGAGAGGTTATCGGCCAGGTATGACCAAAGCGCTCTATTCTAGATTCAGCCTTCAGTTCTAAATCATGATTTGAGTTTTCACAAATGCCACGATAATCACAACCACGACATCTGGCATTTGGGTCCTCATCGATCGGTGGATTTGATGCAATACCACCTGCTTCAAAATACCTCAATGGAGAGGGAGATGCTGGACAATCTGATAATTCTGGAACTTGTGCTCTTATCATTTGATATAGATTTTTTAATTTTGTGCTATATTCTTCCATATCTGAAATATTAGGTAATTTAATTTCCTTCACAGTACCTGTACCTAGATACCATATTGCCATTGAAGAAACTTGTTCTTCACGGTCATGTGTTTCCCACCATAGCCAAGCATAGAGTCGTAATTGTTCCAAATATCCATATGAACGATCTCCAGCGCCGACTGAAGCCTTGATGTCAATAATACGAATATCTCCATTCCATCTGTAAACAATATCATATTCTCCTTGAAACCACCCCTCCGGATGACAAGTTGATTCGGAGAAACTCTTAGCATCTGGGTCTACAAACCAAGGGCGAGCGATTTCCCAAGCTTCACACCAAGTTACATCTCCTTCATTTTTAGCCGAAGGATGAGGTATTTTCCATTCTCCCGGAAAACCATCTGGAGCGGGTATAATCGGTCTTGCATCACCTCTTCTCCAATTCTCTAGCAATGGCCCTCCATCCATATTAATACAATCCTCAACCTCATCAAGATGCATTTTGATTCCTTCTATTACCATAAGTCGACACTCCTCAATAGAAATATCTTCCAGTGAACCACTACGATTTGGAGATCTTTCCCAGTCTGCTACTGCTTCATCCCAGCAACGATCTAAATGAATATCTACACGAGATAGTGCCCATTCCATAATTGTACTACGATCAGATGGCCACTCCTCTTCATTTCTGGGGGTTAACCTTGGAGCAATCCAATTTTCCTTATTTTTTAGATCTGGAATACCTTCATCGGTAAGTGGTGAAATTAGAATATCCGGTGACTCTGGCGAGATAATAGTAGGAGATTCTCTAAGAATACGGCAAATACAGGCTTCGGCGGCATTACCACGGATAATCTGTGGCGGAAGGGGGCCCTTGAGTCTCATCTCCCAATTATAATACCATAATCTCGGACAAGATTTCCAACCAATAACCTGTGATGCAGATAGGCGCCGATAAGGATCAATGTCTTGGTCGGTTAAATCGGGACGTAATACTGGCAATTATCATCCCTCCTTTGAATCAAGATAAACCAATGTCATCTCAAGACGTTCGTGAGTTGGATGTACTTCTACAAGTGCAATTCTGGCTTCAATTAATTCAGTAAGTTGTTCCGCCATAGAAAGTGGCAACTCTATCCTCTGATTATTATCGTCGTAAAGCATGAAACGACGAGGAAGTCCTGTTTCCTGATGTATTTCTTCAATCCATTCAATTGCATCATCAGGATGGCATTCTATGACACCAAATACAAGCGTACCATCCTCAGTAAGTATTTCATGAGGTGCAATTGTGTGCTCCCCTCTTCGCAGAAACCTTCTTCTCAATTGTCCACTATCTTTGTAGGTAGCAGTACAAAATTTTAGATGATACGGATATGGCTCTCTTACCAATCCATCAATTGGATCTGGAGCACCTATGGATGCAGCCATTACACGATCTCTCAACTTCTTAGCTAACTCGGCTGAACCTGCGGCACCCGCCGTAATTTCATCTGAAAGATTGAAGCCTCGTACTTCCATGTTATCGTGATTACCAACAGTAATTTCCAACTCATTGAGATTAAGAAACTGCACGGGCATCCCTCTCATATTATCTAGAAGGCTCATTAAGACTTCTTCTTTATCTGGCTCACAAGGAATTTCAACACCTGTAAGCATACCAGATTCGACACAGGCGGCCATAGTATCTACATATTTTTCCGGTTTAAGATTCAAGAAATGAAATCTTATTTCATCAAGACCTGACTTAGCAAATTCTATTGCCCATTCCGGTTTGAATGGAATGCTTGTATACATATGTAAGTGAAAATTATCACCAAATTCATTTTTTAGATGCTCACAGGCTTCCAAAACACGCTCTTTTGTCATAACAGGATCGCCACCAGTAATACCTGCACCAGTAGCATTCATTGCACGAGCTTCCTCAATTACTTCATCCCAATTACCTACTTCTATTCGACGTTCATTGGCGAACATAAAGTCTACTTCTCTTCTATTTTCAGAGAGTGGACAATAGTCACACATCCAGTGACAATGGCCCGTTATGAATAGAACCATCTTAGAACCAAGTTGACATTGAATACAACCCTCTGTATCATTAACATCTGCTGCTTCAGGAAGTTCGGGTACTTTCGGTAAACGTAAAGCAAAAGTCATTCATTTACCTCCATTGCTCTCTGAATAAGCCATTCATGAAAACCTGTATCCCCGGATAATTCAGGATGGAAAGTTAATGCCAAACGATTACTATCTAACACACCAACTGCTTCATCGCTATGCATTACTACTACTTGATTGAAATTTGGAACACTTACAAATCTCGGAGCACGTATGAAAATACCTGAAAAATTACGTCCTAATAGACTAGACTGAAGTTGAGCTTGAAATGAGTCTACTTGTCTGCCATACGCATTTCGATCTATTTTTGCAGAAACTAATGACTCACCCCCATCTTGAGGGTCACAGAGCAATATTGCACCAGCGCAAGTTCCTAGAACTGGATTCTCTGGATTATTACGTATCCACTTGAATAAAGCTGGTAGGAGTTGGGATGTTGGATCATTACCAGTTAGTCGCATTGTTGTGGATTCTCCTCCAGGGATGACTAAAGCATGTGGAGATGATGAATAGAGGTCACTAGATTTTCTTAATTCATGTATTTCTATTTCCAAATTAAGTGCTTCAGCGGCCTTATTCAACGCTTCAATGTGCACATGACGTGCACCCTGAAGCATGACTAGGCCTATTCGTATCACGACTCTTCGGCTGAACCATAAGGCTTCAATTCAACCCTTCTACTATCGTAGAAGTACTCAAAGACCTTAACCACGCCCTAAAGGCGTGAGTCACTCACGCATTCACAACTTCGGAGCGGGGCCTGCTGTTCTACCACTATCTGTAGTAGAAGAAGTTCAGGCAACATTGCCCAATCTTTCAGGAAGTGGTTTTGGGTTATGTGAAATAAGCCATAGAAGCCCTACATTTCAGACAGTAGTAGATAGTGCAATGGATCGAATACGTAGAGTTCTTTCAGTACCTGATGATTATACCATTCTTTTTCTCCAAGGTGGTGCTTCACTACAATTCTATATGACTGCATTGAATCTTCTAAAACCAAACGAGAAAGCAGATTTCTTAGAAACTGGCGGTTGGTCAAAGAAGGCTATTAGAGAAGCAAATAGAGTAGGGCAAGCAAACAATATTTGGAGTGATTCTGAAAACGGATTCCGTTCAGTGCCAAATAATTCAGAATACTCAGTTTCAGAAGACTCTGTCTATCTTCACTACACTTCTAATAATACTCTCATGGGGACTCAATACCATCATTTACCTGATTCTGCAGGGAAACCAATAGTTGTTGATGCTTCTTCAGATATAGCAGGCGTGGCAATTGATGTATCGGCTCATGATGTTATTTATGCTGGAGCACAGAAGAATCTCGGACCTTCAGGCGTCACACTAATAATTCTCTCACCATGGGCGCTTTCTAGAGCAAAAGAAAATTCTGATTTGGGAAATCTACCAACAATGCTAGATTACACAATTCATGCTTCCAAAGGTTCGCTATTCAATACTCCAAATACATTCGGGATTTTTGTTTTAGATTGTGTTTTCAAATGGTTAGAAGAAAATGGAGGACTTGAGGGCGCAATAGCAAGAAATAGAGCGAAGTCATCTCTTCTCTACGAAGAGTTAGACAGATCTAATTTCTGGTCGCCTCACGCTAAGAAGAGTTCTAGATCTGTGATGAATGTAACTTGGAGAATAAGTGATCAATCACTTGAATCTGTTTTCCTCAAAGAAGCTGAAGAAATGGGACTTGGTGGATTGAAAGGACATAGAGAAGTTGGTGGAATAAGAGCAAGTTTGTACAACGGTTGTACTATTGATTCTGTGGAAGTGCTTGTTAAATTCATGCGCGATTTTGAGAAAAGACATGGTTGAGGATATCAAATGAATTCTCAAGACATAATAAAATGCCTCGATTATACTCTATTAAATCTACAAGCTACTGATCAAGAATTGTCTGAATTTTGTGAGAAAGCAAACCAATTCAGGCCAATCGCAGTATGTGTTTTTTCCAAACATGCAAAATTTGTAAAACCATTGTTGGATGAAGGAATAAGGCTTTCAGTGGTCGCTTCAGGATTTCCTGAAGGTTCTACTGATCTTGAGGAAATAAGTGAGTCAATTTCCAAAGCATGTACTGAATATGTAGATGAAGTAGATGTTGTTCTAGAACCTCGTAACCAAGATTTCCCAAATGAAACTGATTTGGAAAGACTTGTGGCAATTAGGAAAGCAGCAGGGAATTCAACCCTAAAGATAATTCTTGAAACTCCTCTTCTTGAAGAAAGACCACTAAGAGCGGTTGCTCGCATGGCACTTGCTGCTGGTGCTGACTTTGTCAAATCATGTACAGGTAAAAGGGGTAGTTGTAGTGAAGAGGCTGCATCCATTCTTGCATACGAAGTAATGAGGCATGAAAGGACTTTCAATGAACAAAAAGGATTGAAACTTTCCGGAGGAATTCGAACTCTCGAAGATGTAAATAGACTTACTAGATTGGTTAATAATGAAGATCCATCAATTATAGAATCTGGTTCAAATAGGTTCAGAATAGGCGCTTCATCTTTACTTGATCAGCTAGCATGAGTCCGCCGGAATCAAAAGTCAGGAGGAAGTCGGTAAAGTGATGCAAGCGCGTCTCGACTTTGGAATTCTCAAGGAAGGGGACACGTGGAAAGCCTTCGGAATCGCAATTGTTTTGTTCTGTGTAATTGGTTACTCCTCACTCTCTCTATTCGGTCTAACTTCTTCGATATATGGAGTTTCAGATGATATCAATGAAGCACCAGATTGGGTTGCACCTTCAATGAACCGTGAAGGAATTGATGACCTTTACACTGCAGAAGATGGTACTATACAATTGAGTGATCTTCGTGGCAATGTAGTAATCCTTGATTTCATGGCAATTGATTGTGCAAACTGCCATTATGTTCAGAAACATATTGATCAAAACATAGTAGAATGGGAAAATTTGGAAGGACAATATCCAGTAGTAGCCATATCTATTGCAACTTGGTATCAAGTAGATACTTTTGAGCAAATTAATTCGACATTTGGAGATCCGGAATCCGAACGCCACATGCCATGGCCAATTGTGAACGGAGGTAATGATGTGATCCTTCTTGGGAATGGAGAAAGAGGAGATATTGTCGAATATTACTCCGCTCAGTCAATACCTCTGGCCTTAGTAATTGATCACGAAGGATTCGCTGTTGCTAAGGAAAATACTGGAACTCCATTAGACGGATGGGAGTCTTTTGATAATGCTATACAAGCCGCTAATAATGGGGAGGCAGAAGAACTAAGATTTGGTATACAGAAAGCAGATAGATCAGTTACTGGGGTTTTTATTATTGGATTATTTCTTGGTGTTTTAGTTTATTTTTCACCCTGTGCTTTTCCGGTTCTCCCATCTTATATCACATATTACCTAAGTCTAGGAGTTAGAGAAGAAGAATTACGAGAAGTTGGGAAACTGAATGGCAGGATTCCAGGAGCTTTCGAGGTAGGTGGTTTTGCGGCCCTAGGTCAGTTAACCTTCTTCACAATTGTTGGAATTATCATCTTTGGACTAAGTGAGGTCATACCACTATCTGGGATTCTCCACCAAGTGGCAATTGCAATAGCGTGGCTACTGCTAATCCTTGGAGGTCTGATGTTGTTAGGTTGGACAAGTCATTTACTGGCAGGAGTCCAGCGAATTTTAGATCAATACCAAACAAGGGAAACTGATGAAATTTTTACTCCTCGAAGAAATATGTATCTTTGGGGAATTGGTTATTCGGCTGCATCAGTCGATTGTACTGCTGCGGCTGTGTTCCCATTTGTTGCATGGTTAACCGTAGTAGGAGAAGGGGCGTTCATAGCCGGACTTGGTGGATTGATTCTCTCTGTTACAATGCTAATGGTAATGGTGACGGGACTAGTAGGAATGGGGCGACAAGCCATGATTGGCTTCCTTAGAAAGTCCACAGGGATAGTCAAAGCTACAGGAGCATGGATGATGATGTTTGCTGGCATCGGATTATTGGTTTACCTAACTCAACCAGAACTTGTCGCTAACTTACTGTAGTTTTCATTGTCGCTCAATTGAATCATATGCAATCATATTGAGAAGGATTTCTCCAAAGTCCCTAGAATAAGCACAAATCCTGCGGATTGATTCTGAAATTCGGTCTTCAAATAGAAGTCGAGAAGCTTGTCTTCGACCAGACCAGAGTCTCTCTTCATGTTCTGTTAGGGCAATTTGAGCCGCCTTCAAGGAGTCCCTAGCATCCTCTATTTGGTAGGAGTCGTGGACTCTCAAATTGATCATTAGAGACTTCAGTGCCTCCATACAAACTGGTAGTAATGAAAGGGGATATTCATCTTGTTTCAAGCGAGGCCGTGGTGTGGTTTCCAAAGTTAAACGAGCCATTTCATGGGC
>DAIJ01000035.1:74784-78576 GCA_002498725.1 Euryarchaeota archaeon UBA23 | reverse complement strand
TGATGACCACTCAGATGAAGAAGAACATCACGAATTTGGTTTTGTTGTCATTCACATTGAAGAAGAAGGAGATTACGGATTCGCTCTGCCCAATGATGTAGAATTATTTGTCTTAATGAATGATGATCACGACCATGGACATGAAGATGGCCATGACGAAGATGGACATGATGAAGATGGACATGGTGAAGATGGACATGACGAAGATGGACATGATGAAGATGGACATGATGAAGATGGACATGATGAAGATGGCGACCACTCAGATGAAGAGATTGAGTTTGACCCTCATAGCTGGCTCTCTCCACTTGCATTTGGTGCACAAGTCGATCTTGTCAAGGATGTTCTTGTGGCTAACTATCCAGAGCATGCATCAACATTCAATGAGAACGCTGAAGCATTCAAAGCGGAATTAGCTAAACTTCACATCAAGTACGACAGTATTAAGGACGAATGTGAGCAAAGAACAGTAGTTGCAAATCACAACGCATATTCTTACATTGGAAACACATACGATATCCGCTTCGTAACAGTTCACGGACTAGACCCAGAAGGAGAACCTTCTGCAGCAGATATTTTAGAGGTTGTTGAGCAGATAGAAGAAGACGGATTGACCGTATTATTCGTTGAAGAATATACCAATCTAAATGCTGTTGCTGGAATTGTTGAAGAAACAAAATCAGATACAATGCCAGACGGCATAGATATTCAGGTTCTGTACACTATGGAACTTCCACCAATGGATTCAGAGGATAACTACCTCAGTCTTATGGAAAAGAACCTAAATAGCTTGAAGGCCGGAATGGGCTGTTAAATAAGTTCAACAAATGTAAAAATTAGGAGATTTAGGTTATGCAATATGTAGACTACATTCCTATTGTATTTGTGGGATTTGTATTTTTTTCAATTACTTTCAAAATTGCGAATAGATACTTACAAGTAAGGACTCTTTGATATATAATGAAGGATGAGACATCATTCGGAATCAAAAAAATATAGGTGTCCATATGCTTGCCCAAAATCCTAGAAAAATGGAGGTTTTCGACTATGTTTTGGAAGTCAAAGACCTTTCCGTAATTCGTTCTGGTAAATTAGTGATTTCAGATATTGATCTAAAAATTTCGAAAGGCGAATTCGTTGGGATCGCAGGGCCGAACGGAAGTGGAAAAACAACTCTTCTTCTTTCTATACTCGGGATCCTCGAGGCAAACTCTGGTAGAGTACGAATATACGGCTGTGAGCCAATGTGTAGAAGCAATGATGGACGAATATCTTGGGTATCTCAAGCGGCTTCTAATCTTCCGAACAACTTACGAATTACAGTCAGAGAATTAGTAAAATTGGGTGCGATTTCGAGTCGTAACATGTTTTTTCCTAATCGAAATAGGATTAATTCCATTGTTGATAAGGCAATAGAAATGGTCGAGCTGAAGGATGTGGAGCATACCGATGTGGCGAGGCTATCGGGGGGGCAGAGACAGAGAGCAGTTATCGCCCGTGCTTTGGCATCAGAAGCTGATTTTATAATCCTTGATGAACCGTTAGTTGGTATTGATAGAGAAGCCAGAAGTTCCTTGTTAAAATTGTTAGATGGACTATGTCATGACGCTGGAAAGACTATACTAATGGTATCTCATGATTTGGCTGCTATTCTCCAAACTGCTCATAGAATGATTTACTTAGAAGAATCTATCAAATTCGATGGCGAAACAAGTGAATTTCCGGAGCTCACTGAAATTGCTGAATTAAGAGGAATAAAGCCAGTACACGATGAATCTGGCAAAAATCAACAGACACCGGAGCCGGTATTAATTCGGGAGGAGATGTGATGGAAATTATTGGAGAAAAATTACTACAATTAACATCTCCTATTTTGGAATTTATTGCCCCAATTGTCCCAGGCAATACCTTCCCTAGTTATTTCGAAACTGAAATGTTCCAAAGAGCGTTATTATCTGCAATTTTGGTGACCATAATTGCTGGACTCATGGGTTCTTACCTATTGATTCGGAATCTTTCACTAATAGGTGATGGATTAGCCCATGTGTCTTTTGGCGGGGTTGCGATTGCACTTGTCATTAGTTCTGCTTACCCATTACTATGGGCATTATTATTCAGCACAATTGCTGCTATTTTGATTTACGAACTACAGTCAAGAGAGTTATTGACTGGTGATGCATCAATTGCTATCTTCCTTACAGGAATGCTAGCACTTGGCTTGGTAATTCTTACAATATGGGGAGGCGGAATAACAAGCGATGTACATGGTTATCTTTGGGGAAGTTTGAATCTAATTACAACCGATAGCCTCAGTCTTATCGCCGGTGTTTCTGTATTAGTAATTGTTAGTTTATTTTTCATTCATCCAATATTGTTAGCATCTACAATTGATCCATTAGCAGCACGAGTTCAGGGCTTGCCCGTACGAGAAGTTGGTTTGTTGTTTAGTGTTCTAACTGCCGCAGTAGTTGTTAGTATGGTCAAAGTCGTTGGCGCATTGCTAGTAACCGCACTTTTAGTTACTCCCGCGGCCACCGCTCAATTCGTTGGTAAGAGCTTTCGTTCCTGCTTAATTTGGACGCAAATTTTTGGTTTAACTTCGACGATGATAGGAATATACTATGCCGCAGAAACTGAAACTGGAAGCGGTATGATGATCGCGTTAACTGCCGCAATAATTTTTGCAGTAGTGGCAACTTTCCAAATAGTCATCAAGCCTAGCTCAGAAGTATAACTCGAAGTCACCCATAACGCTGTCTTTGGGCCTCGATTGCCACTGCCGATAACGGTGCTTGTAGATTGAAAGAGGGTACAAATCCAGTCATCGGAATTCTGATTATCTCATCAACAGAGGAAAGGACTGCTTCACTGATACCTTCTCTTTCTCCACCAACAATTAGAATTACATTTCCTGTTAAATCTACATTCCAAGGAGTCTTTTCACCAACGTCTTCCAGAGCGATTATTCTGAATCCATGATTTTTTGCCATCTGAATAGATTCAAGCGCATCTCGCCAGAAAACTGGAATGAATCTATGTGCCTTCATTGAGGCACGTTTTGCTGCACTCCTTTCTAGGTTATTTAACTGACCATCTATGATTACAGCATCCGCTCCAGAAACTTCCGCAGTCCGTATACAAAAGCCTATGTTGACCGGATACTTTGCCCCATCAAGCATCCAAATTAAACCACCTAATTGTAGAATCTCTTCGAAGCTTGAAGACGGATCTCGACCTACTAAGGCGAGAATGTCGGGCGCGCCATCAGAATTGTTCCTTGCCATCCTCCACAAATCATTCTCTGATCCTTCAATCACTCGAATTTCGGATTTTTCTGCTAATGAAATGATCTCACCTAGGGATTTGTTATCATGACCTCTTTTTACCAAAATAAGTTTAACTGGAAGACTGTTTTTGAGTCCTTCTTTGACTTCATCAATCCCACAGAGTTGCATCGACATTAACATCACTCACTGACGAACCATATGGAATATTGGAATGGGATTCATCTTGTGTGAATTGGTTTTATTGAATCCGCGATAGATTTCAAGAACCTGGTGTTGACGTTCAGTCAAATCTACTTCAGAGGGATTCTCCTCGTAATTCATAGCCCATTCTAATTCGGCATATGTAGCTCCAATTTGGTCTTCATCAGTTCTACCATCATCCCATAACCCATCTGTAGGTGCTGCCTGTTGAATTTCATCGAGGATGCCCAGAGCGTTAGCTATCGCATAAACTTCTGATTTCATCAAGTCTGCGATTGGAGATATATCTACTCCACCATCGCCA
>DAIJ01000035.1:45391-74467 GCA_002498725.1 Euryarchaeota archaeon UBA23 | reverse complement strand
ACTCCACCATCGCCATATTTTGTGAAAAAGCCAACTCCGAAGTCCTCAATTTTGTTTCCAGTTCCAACTACTATACCACCTGTTGATCCAGCAATGGCATATAGAGTTGTCATTCTTAAGCGGGCACGGGAATTAGCTAGTGTAAGGGACGATAAACCGTGTTCTTTCATTTCTTGAATGAATATATCATATGTTCCTGTCAAATCTACTAATCTACCTTCAACATTATCAAAATTAGATTCTAACCAAGAAATATGCCTGTTCGATAACTCATATTGCTTTGGATCTTGGTAGATGGGCATATTTAGGACAATTGTAGGTAGACCAGTTTGGGCCGCAAGGGTTGAAGTTACGGCAGAATCGATACCCCCAGAAACTCCGATGACTAGAGTGGAAACCCCGTTACTTTCAGTATATTCTGATATCCATGTGGTGATTTCCTCTGCTAAATCGCTCCAATCAATCACATTCTCACCGTTTCAATGACATGCTACGCCGTATTTCTTCAGACGCCAATAGTTGTATGGCCATGGAGTGATGAATCCTACGAACAACATAATCGGAATTACCCACCATGTCAATGTAGGTTCTCCCATGATTAGAAGATCTGTAGCATTCATCGAGGACTCCATTGCTATCATCGAAATAAGAGACATTCCAATAGCTACTCTGAATGCTTCTCTAATTCCCCCCATCTGTTTGATTAAGATGAAGGTCTCAAGTGCGATTGAGGTCATGATTCCATTGAACATTGCAAGCATCATAATCGACATTGCAGACCAGCCAAGAGCATCAAGATAAGGGATTGATTGGAATGCAGCAATTGTACCAAAATCGCCAATACTACAGCCAATCAAGCACCACTTGGTATTGTGCGCGGACTGTTTCCACACACTTCCATCCCGCCAATGGAAGTCCTCCCCAAGACCATCCACGGTGTATCCAATTGCTCGCACTGCACTGGACAGATTTTCCCTTAATGCCCCAGAGTGAGAAATGACTGCAATTCCTTGTTCATGAGAAACCTCAGCAGAACTCACACCAGATACTGCTTGAAGAGCATCCCGAACCCTAATTGAACATCCGTCACAGGTCATCCCCTCAACTTCGAGCGTGATGGTATCTGACATGTATAGAACCTCGGGGCACACACCTTTGAACCCTTCCAAACAACAATTTTCGCCCCTTGGGCGATCCCCTCAACTTCAAGACGGAGGTACAACTCGCCTGCTCGATGGTGATACCTGAGCCTGCTGGTGATCTTGATCCAGTGACACTTGAAGTAGACCTCATGAAGATTTGGAAAGATGAGGATACATTTGGAAAGAGTATCAATGCCCGTAAAGATCTAGAATCTCCATTCACATTCCTAGAAGGGCCGCCAACTGCAAATGGAAAACCAGGTATTCACCATGTCATATCTAGGCTATTCAAGGATATGGTCTGTAGATGGAAAACTATGGAGGGACATGTTGTAGAGAGAAAGGCCGGATGGGATACACATGGATTACCTGTTGAAATCGAAGTTCAGAAGCAATTAGACCTGATGAGTAATGAGGCAATAGAAGCCTACGGAATGGAAGCATTCAATCAAAAATGCAAGGAAAGCGTTTGGACATATGAAGCAGCATGGAGAGAAATGACAGAAAGAATGGGCTTCTGGGTTGATATGGATGATCCATATGTTACATTACAGGATGAATTTATTGAATCCGCTTGGTGGTCATTAAAGCAAATGTTCGATAAAGGTCTATTATTCAGGGGCCATAAGGTACTTCCTTACTGTCCACAAACAGGTACAAGTTACTCTAGTCACGAAGTCGCTCAAGGATACAAGGAAGTATCCGAACCCGCAGTATTTGTAAAATTCAAGCTCGTTGATGATGATGCCTCGGTATTGGCATGGACAACTACACCATGGACTCTACCGGGTAATGTTGGACTAGCTGTTGGACCCAATGTGACATACGTAAGAGTCAGAATTACTGCTGAACCTTCTGATTCATGGGAAGGGCGTGGTGGAGCATCAGTAGGAGAAGAATTAATTTTAGCAAAGGATTTGATGGGAACTGTTCTGAGGCATCATGTTGAAGTTATCGAAGAATTGGAAGGATCTTCCTTAGTTGGGCGATCTTATAATCCATTATTTCCTGGTGCCATTGATGGATCAAAAAATCCTGCTGCTTGGACAATTGTAGGAGCAGAATTTGTTACTACAACTGATGGAACTGGTGTAGTACATACTGCTGTAATGTATGGAGAAGATGACTATAATCTTGGGATGAAAGAAGGTTTTCCTGCACAACATACTGTAGGCATAGATGGGAAATTTATCTCCGGCACCCACTCTAAACTTGATGGGCGCTATGTTAAAGAATGTGATTCGGATATTATAGACTTACTAGCAAGTCAAACATCCCTATACAGAGAACACACCTATACTCACGATTATCCTCACTGTTGGAGAACAGATTATCCATTGTTATACTATGCAATGGATAGTTGGTTTGTTCGAATGACTGCAGTAAAAGAACAGATTTTACAATATAATTCTGAAGTAGAATGGGCACCCTCATGGACTGGTGAAAAAAGAATGGGGGAGTGGCTATCGAATATCAAGGACTGGGCAATAAGTCGTGAGCGATATTGGGGGACTCCAATTCCTGTTTGGATTTGCCCTGATTGTGGTCATGAACATTGCATAGGTAGCATTGCCGAAATGGAAGTAATGAAAACTCAAGATTCGCCAATGCCGCCAGAATTGCATCGGCCTTATGTAGACAATGTCAAATTATCATGTCCAAATAATGGATGTAATGGAGAAATGATTCGTGAACCATACGTAATGGATTGCTGGTTTGATTCAGGATGTGCTTCTTTTGCACAATGGCATTATCCTTTTGAAAATCAGGATAAGTTTGAGGGAGCATTTCCTGTAGACTATATCTGTGAAGCAGTAGACCAAACTCGTGGTTGGTTCTATTCACTTTTGGCTGTTTCAACTACTGTTTTCGATAGTATCTGTTATCGAAGATGTCTTTCGCTGGGACATATTCTAGATAAGGATGGAAAAAAGATGTCTAAATCTAGAGGTAATGTTGTCAATCCTTGGGATCATTTCAATAAAGAGGGTTCAGATTCTATTCGATGGTATATGATGACTCAAAGTGCACCATGGTCTCCGACAAATTTCGACCCTGACGGAGTTAGAGAATCCTACGCTAAAATGTTCCTGACTCTCTGGAATGTTCATCGCTTCCACGCTGATTATGCCGCCCTTGATGGATTTAATCCGGAAGATCCGGATAACTTTGTACCAGTCAATGAACGCAGTCATCTTGATCGCTGGATTTTATCACGTTTACACACTGTTTCAAATTCATACCATGACCAATTTGTAAGTTGGGATTTCCATAAAGCAGGAAGAGATCTAGAATCATTTGTAGTAAATGACCTATCAAACTGGTATGTTAGAAGGAGTCGAAGAAGACTTTGGGATGAAGCAGATTCTACTGATAAGAGAGCTTGTCAACATACTTTGCATGAGGTTCTTCTCACAGTTTGTCGATTGATGGCTCCAGTCTCTCCTTTCATGCCAGATAGAATCCATAGAGATCTGACTGGGTTATCAGTTCATCTAGCAGATTGGCCAGTTGGTTCTAATCTAATTGAATCATCACTGCCACCTCAAGACTGGATTCTAGAGCAAGAAATGTCACTGGTTAGAACTCTTGCAGAAACGGGAAGAAGAATTCGAGTAGAGGCTGACCGAAGACAGCGTCTACCCTGTAGATCAGGTTGGATAGTTGGTGGTCCAGATATTTCTCAATTTCATAAAATTCTTGCAGATGAACTGAATGTGGAGATATTAACAACCGAGGAAGATCTAGAAAGATTCCAGCGTATTATGATAGAACCAAACCGAAAGGCACTCGGGAAGAAATGCAGACAGGACTTACCTCAGGTTTTATCGCTACTAAGTGAGGCTGATCCGGATAATTTGTTGCTTGAAATAGATTCAGGAATCTGTATTTTAGAGGGTTATGATATTACCATGGATGATATCGAAATAAAGCGTGTAGAGAAACAAGGTTATGCAGCAGCAACTATTTCTGATGAACAAATCGGTGATGTTTCACTAGTGCTTGATATGATATTGGATGAAGAACTTCTATCCAAGGGATTGGCAAGAGATATTATTCGGAGAGTCCAAGCTAAACGCAAGGAATTATCACTAGATGTAGAAGCAAATATCAGCCTCTCAGTTTGGATTAGTGGACTTGAGATATCAAGCAAAGATTGGGATCATATTCAGTCCGAAGTTCGTGCTGGGAAAGCAACAATGAATGAAGGTAAACCTGTTGGAGATTCATTTGAAGTTGATGGCGTTGTAGTGAATTTCATAATTGAAAAATAATCAATTGGAAGTTTTATCCATACTTCGTAGGAATTAGTAATTCAACACCAAATAATGGATCAGGGTCTGTTGAATCCATGTATGCAATAAATGACCCACCATCAGGTAATATACCCATACTAGCAAAATCAAATCGAATATCGTTACCAGCACCAGATGTAGAATCGAGGTCTCCCTGGCCTAGATATGTCTTCATATCTGGATATTGAGATTCTGAAAAATCACGGACATGCCATGCTACATCAACATCAGGACCTGACGCACTTTGATACCTTATATTTACAACAATTAAATCATGAATACCACTAGAATGCCATTCCCATTCCTCTATTTCAGAAGCAGAATCTGATATATTATAATCTTGAATATTCCAGGTTTCGCCGCCATCCCACGAAAGATAATGAGAGATTCCAACTCCTCCACTTAAACCTCCAAAACAATGCAGTGCACTTGAGGAATCAAAGGCACAGTATTCTGTCGGAAGTGAAGACCCATTCAATGTTGTTGCAGACCACCAATTAAGAGAAGTGTCCACATAGGCGTCGGTTCCATCAACAAAGTAATTTGGGAAATATAATCCTCCAGAGGGCACTGGAAATGCACGCATTTCTTTGTGAGGTTTTGTGAAATCCCATTCTGGACCGAGGGAATCTGCGGTTAAATCAACTTCAATTTCTGGCAAATTGGCGTTCCTGTCGGGGAAATCAAAGTAATCGTAATTTATACCGTCAGTTGATATCTGACCACCTAGATTTGCTACTTGGTGCCAAAAATTTGAGATCACTAGACTCGCCCAATCTCCATTTCCATAAATTCCTCCATTGATTGGACCAACTACTTCCACTTGCCATGAACGATCATAAAATGGCTCCGGAGTTCTATTGAAACACCAGCTCCATTCTTGGTCTTCGGAATCATAGAAAAATGCATAAAATTGATCCGCACCACTGCTGCTAGCATAAGGAAACCAACCCATAGAAATTAAGTCTCCATTAGTTGCTTGAACTATACTGCCTTCTCCAAGTCCTTCCTGACCTGGAACTGTCGGTTTTGGTTCCCTACATCCAATCTGAGAGAAAACACTTGGTCTATATTCTTGCCAAGTATACCCCCTATCTTCCGACCAAGTAGGATATTCGCCACCGAAATTTAAAATCCAGCCTTCTTTTGTCGCTGCAAGATAATGTTCACAGCAATTTCCGCCTTCTTCATTACCAAATACGGCCCAACTTGAATTACCCCAGCTCTGATTCAAGAATGGATCATATACATCAAAAAAACGAGGATCTGAGTGAGTAATTGGATCATCAATGTATGTCATATCTTTATCCCAATCAGGAATCTGAGTATAGTTATCACTGGAATCAATACCTGCCAGGCAGCCTGCTAAGGACATGGTCAGAACCATGATAGTGGCAGACAAGACCCTGGCTCTGCTCTCCATTAATTATCCCGACGAGTACAATTACATGATTAATTTGTCTAATTATAGTTGATATTTATATTATGATAAACGTTTATTCTATCCTGACCATCTTCTATTGTCAAATAGATCTCATGTGTTGAAAATGGCCCGAAGTGGATCGTTTTCCAATTTTTAGTATCGCCATTCTGGATATTCTCATTTGCTGTTTGACAAACGCCCTCATGATTTACGATATCCCATTTTATATCTACATCTCTGCCATCAATTTCTAAAATACTTGGATTTTGTATGGATGAATTTAACACAAAGTATGAAGGTATAGGGAAATTGTTTCCTGGAGATGTGTCGAATTCTAGAACCTCAGGAGAAGCAGTATTATTTTCATACCAGTCGATGGTTTTCTCAATCATTATCTCCATGGTCACATTATGATATGAACCTTCTTTATCAATACCGAAAGCCGTTACTTCGTATAATCCATGATTAGTAAATTCAACTTCAATTTCTACACCTTCTGAATATTCTATTATGATTGGATCTCTGCCATCTCCAGGAATTATTCCTAATATTTCAATATCATTAATATTACTTGAATTAGAAAAACTAAATCCAATTACTGGATTTATCCTGTTAGTTTCCTCTCCATCTTCAAATGAAACCATAATCAATCCATAATTACTATCAACATCTAATTCAATATTGATTTTAGTAGTATCCTCATCAACAAAACCCATACATCCTGAGAGAATAAACATTGGAATGAGGAAGATAGTATTACGACACAAGGTTGTCCCCATTCAGTACCCCTCATATATCATCAAATGACGTTTATAAATTAACATAACTGAGTTGACTAGAGCAAATTTATACTGTTATTGCTAACCAAAATTAAGATACATTTTCTAAACCATAGGAGGGTTTTATTCAAGTGTAAAAGCAACCCGTAGTAGCCTCAATGCGTAATGCCTTGGCTCTCTCTGTACTTGTCATAATCATGTCCTTATCTCCTATGATGAGCGCTACGGGAGAAGAATCGAATGATTCGGGGTTAATAATAAATGAAATCTATGTTTCACCAAATAATGAACAATACGGAGGGATTGATTGGAATGGAGATGGAGAAATTGGTAGATATTCAAACCAATTTCTTGAGATATACAACCCTACCAATTCATCAGTTGATATTGGAGGTTGGTGGATCGACGACATTGCAGAAGGTGGATCTCCCTCCTGTAGCATTGCTTGGGGGACTATAATTGAATCAGGATCATACCTAGTATTTTATCGAGCACAAACAAATATTGAATTTGATTATTTTGAAGGAGATACTATTTCAATAAGTGATGAGAATGGAAATCTTATTGATTCAGTAAGTTATGATTCTGAAGACTCAGATTATGGGGTACCATATGGATATGATTCGGTTGGAAATTGGATGAAGTTATCTGATGGGAGTCCGACACCAGGTGGTCCTAACGATCAGGAATGGGTTGGAATAAATCATCTAAGAGGAAATTGTTATCCACCTCAAGACCACATACATTTTGGAGAGTATATACTCGAGGGAAGAGTTGTAACAATGGAATCCATTGACTCCATAATTGATGACGGTCATATTCTAGTTCGCAATGGAATAATTGAAGCAGTTTGGAGTTCTTCAGATGAGACTCCTGAAATTGCTGAAGGAGTGACTTCGATAAAAACAAGTGGTACTATTTACCCCGGTTTTGTAGACCCTCATAATCATGCTAAATACAATCTAATACCATTGTGGGACCATGGAACTGATGGTTGGGAAAATAGGTATCAATGGCAGTCTTACTCTGGATATAGTGATGCTAAGGATATCGGTTGCTCACTATACGACTCTTCAGCAATGAGATTTGCAGAACTCAGAGCGATCGTTGGAGGCAATACCGCTCTACAAGGCAGTTCTAACAGCAATACAGATACTTTTGAAACAATGCTTGCTAGAAATATAGAATTATACAATTTTGGTGGAGACAATATTTGGACAAAGGTTACTGAGTTGGAGACAGACTACGAAGGTAATCATATCAAGAATGGAAATTCTTCGGGAGCCCTAGATGCTTGGTTCATTCATCTTGCTGAAGGAATAGATGAATCCAGTAGAGCAGAATTTGATATTCTAGTACAAAATAACCTACTCGTAGGTGAAATTGTAGTAATACATGGAACCGGACTTACACAACCTGAATTGTCAGCTTTGGGTGATGTAGGAGGTAGTTTAGCTTGGTCTCCTACTTCGAATTTAATTCTTTACGGTGAAACAACGGATATTGCAACAGCTAAGGCTGAAGGAGTGAATATTATGATTGGGCCAGATTGGGCACCATCTGGCTCCAAAAGTTCAATGCATGAGTTGAAAACTGCTGATTGGTGGGATGAAAATGTTCTAGGGGATATTTTCTCAGACTTTGAATTGGTACAAACTATCTCAACCAATGTTGTTGATGCAATAGGATGGTCACAGCATACCGGTCGTATTCAATCAGGACTTGCAGCCGACCTTGTGGTCCTAGACACATTCAATGCAGACCCATATAGAAATGTCATTGATGCAATTGATCCTGATGTGAGATTAGTTGTTATTGGAGGACTTGCAGTATACGGCGATGTAGATATAATGCAGGCAATGGATGATGAAATTGAGATAATCCAGGGAGATGGCTTTCAGAAAGCTACAGATATCACATATGATGGAGTGCCTGAAGCGCAGCAAACCTATGCTGAAATGTTCACTGCACTGCAAGAATGTAATCAAGGAAAGAGTATTCCAATTGAAGAGCTATTCACACTAGGAGATGATCGTTACTTTGATGTTTTAAATCGGTCGCAGACTTTCCAGAATGGTCGTACAATAGACCTCTGGTCAGACTACTACGACATTGAACTGGATGATGAGGGTCACAGAGTTGGCGGTACTGTTGGAGGCGCAGATCCAATCGAAACTAATATCACAGATAATAATAACAATGGTAATGAGGGGACGAATGTAGTTCCTGAACCTGAATTACCAGTATTGTGGGAAACATATGGCCCAAGAGGTGCAACATTATCTCACCCGACAACAATAGAAGAAGGTATTCATTTAGAAAAATGTGAGTCGGAAAATGGACAAACAATACCAGAGGGGAAGGAACTTATTTGTGGCTCTATAGTAGTAGTAATGCAACCTACCAATGATTGTATGGACCTGAGTGGATGGTATTGTCAACTAGATGTTGGAGATGCATTCGCCATACCTGGAAAATTATGTGAAGATGCTGGAACTTGGCCTAGTCAAGTAACTTGTAGAGATGCTTGGTCGTACCTTGATATTGATTTGGAAGAACCAGATCAAAATCCTGAGCCGGTAACACAAGTTGAAGAAACTTGGATGGATGGCCCTTTGTATTGGATAGCTATAATTTCACTTTTTGGCCTAGTTGTAGCCTCTGTGATAATGATTAACAACAATGTAAGAAAATCTGATGACGAAAAATAAACTTTTAACCTAGGTTATTGACGCCTCAAACTTCATGATTTGATTCTTTTACGCAAAGGCATGGCTGATAGGGGAGACCAGCAAATTGAGCTTGATGCTGGATTTGTAGATTTTTCTCTACCAATTGTATCAGGAGGTGGATTTTTAGGGAAAATAGGCAGTTATTTCTTAATTTTTATAGTTATATTATCTTGGATAAGTATGCTATTTACACTTCCTTTGACTGGAGTTTTAGGTATCTACATCGACAACTCTGAGAATTATTTCGGAGTACTTGCATTCTCTTTTTGTGGAATTATTAGTGGACTAATTGTTGCATTTGCATCACCAACTGAATTAGCCAAACAACTTCATAAAATCAGAACTAATAGCCCCCCCCGTGATTTTACTTGGAGGAAAGAATCGGGTGGTGTGGAACTTGAGAATTTTTGGAATTCAGCTACAGTACGTATACCCTCACAGGATGACAGGGGATGGGTTTTCGAGGCACCTGGGCCTGAAAATTGGCAACGTGAAAATCAATATGAAAAAGATGAAACTGGTATAATTGACGAGCATCCTAGAAAAGTTGGGACGCCTCGACCTGCAACGATATCATCAGTCGGAATTGCAGGTATTGTAATTGCTATACTTCTCAGCTTTTCCATATATGCTATTGCTGACTATAGTACAAATGGATGGGAATGTGACAATGGTCAAACTGTTCGCATAATTCTGGCAGGAGGAGAAGATGAAGATGGAAATCCGACTGGATATTGCTCGGATAGAAGCGATTATGGTTTGTCTCAAGGTTCAATGTATGAAGATCGTATTGAAGATGAATTTCCCGGTTGGTGGCCTATTACATATGGATATGCAATATTTGCATTAATATGGATATTTGTAGCTTATGGATTTAACAAAAGAATGACTACAATAATTGACACTACTACTGACCTTGTGCGTTCTGTTGCTGTAGGTAATTCAGAACTCGTAGGACAGGTCAGACAGCACTTAGAGGAACCAATGAGTGTCGTAGTTGACGGAGACCCTTCTAAAACCGTTGATGATCTATACTTATGGCATTGGACCTATGAAATCTACGTTTGTAGAAAAGTGAAGACTAAGGATGGTTGGCAAGAGAGATGCAATTGGGAGACGGTAAGATCAAAGCGTGGTGGAGAAGATTTCATTCTACATGATGGTACTGGAGGAATTGTTGTCCGACCAAAAACTTGGGACGAGAGCAAAGTCGAATTAGGACAATACCTAATTCAGTGGGAATGTGCTCATGATCTAAGTCTGAAAGGGCTATTCACTTCTTTAGCGGTAAGTGGTTTTGGTGGAAGTATAAAAAGACACAAATGGACAATGTATGGAATAAAAATTGGAGACCCGATATACCTTACCGGAGAAATTAGAAATCGGAGTGATAAAGAACTGAAAAAAGAGAGCATAAATCCTTACAAGGATCGTACAAGAAAATCAGCGTCTCTCGAGGTTGTAGGTAAAAATTCGCCTGCATTAACTGCATATCTGGAAAGAGGTTCTGAACTTGGTGCACTATCAGGAACTCGAAGTTCATTTGACTATCTAATCCCTCCAGGGTTAGCTATTGCTAGTTCAATGATGATTCTAACTATATGGAAATTCGCCATCTTTTGATTATCTGCTTAGTTTCCAAACGGGTCCATTTGGACTATCTTCTACTATAACACCAAGTTCATTCAATTTGTCACGAATCTCATCAGCACGTATCCAATCTTTGGATTTACGAGCTTCTGCCCTCTCCTTCAATAAAGGATTGACAATTGATTCAAGGTCACTTCGTGCAGACTCACCTGCATCGATTATTTTCCGAATTGATTCTTTGTCTGGAAGTAGTCCAAGAATTCCTCCGGCGAACTCATCCAACCAGATATAACCAGATGCTAAGAGATCCTTATCTGAACGGATTGAATTAACCACGGACTGAACGACTGCTAACGCATTTCTAGTATTGAAATCATCATTCATAGCATTTGTAAAAAGATCAGAAGCACTCTGGAGAACCTCAACATCACTCCATTTCTCCGAAGAAGATAATTTCATGCCCTCACCAAATACAGAAATCATTCTATTGTAATGAATACTTGATTCATCAAGCATCTTTTGATTGAAATCAATTGGTTGACGATATGGTGCATTAATCATTGTATATCTAAGAATCAATGGATCTACTTGCTCTAATGCATCCTTAATTGTCCAGAAATTACCTAAAGATTTACTCATTTTCTCTCCATCAACATTGATCATACCATTATGAATCCAGTATTGAACCACTGGATCGTGACCCAA
Organism: Euryarchaeota archaeon UBA23; assembly: GCA_002498725.1. Classification (GTDB taxonomy): domain Archaea; phylum Thermoplasmatota; class Poseidoniia; order Poseidoniales; family Thalassarchaeaceae; genus MGIIb-O1. Next base: position 62,800 of record DAIJ01000035.1, on the reverse strand, counting down.
ACAGCATTCTGATTGGAATATTTCAGCTTCATGATGAGGGAACAGTAAATCTGTACCACCACCATGAATATCGAATTTTTCACCAAGTAACTTTAGAGACATCGCTGAACATTCAATATGCCAACCAGGTCTCCCTTCACCCCAAGGGCTTTGCCATGATGGTTCATTAGGTTTGGCGAACTTCCACAATGCAAAATCACGATGATCACGCTTACTAGAGCCTGTGTCTGCTACCCTACCTCCAGCACCTGCACGAACCATTTCTAAAGATTGGCCAGTTAATTGACCATATTTTTCAGGAGATGTATCAATCTCGAAGTAAACCCCGTCATCTGCTATATATGCATGCTCTTTTTCAATTAAAGTTGAAATAATACTAATTATTTCAGGGATTGTTTCTGTAACTCTTGGATAATGATCTGCTCGTAGCACGTTTAAACGGTCCATGACTTCAAAGTAGTCCGCAATATTTCTATTTGCAACTTCCAAATAGTCTATTCCTTCTTCATTGGCTACAGAAATTATTTTGTCATCAACATCAGTAAAATTGGTGACATAATTCACATCATAACCGATATATCTTAGCCATCTGACGATTATGTCGAAGGCAATAGCTTGTCTACCATGACCTATGTGACTTGGCGAATAAGGAGTTATTCCACATGCATAGAGACCTACCTTTCCTTCCTCAAGAGTTTCGAATTCTCTCTTGCTGCGAGAGCGCGTATCAAATAGCCTCAACGCCATGTTATCAGAGCATTCGATGAGGACTTGGGTCAAGAACCCCGCGCTGCTTCGACGAGTGCGCGGTACAATCCGACATGTCCTATGCGTTCAGGATGCCACTGTACTCCAAGACAAAATCTTACATCTGTTCTTTCAACCGCTTCGATCAATCCATCATGAGTCGCCTTCGCTGTAATACGTAAGGATCCTGCGTCCGATACACCTTGGTGATGAGTTGAATTTACTGTAAATGAATTGCCCATTATTTCAGCTAATTTCGATCCTTTTTCTGCAATCACATCATGTTTGCTTTCAACACCGTCAAATCCACCGTGCCCCTCATGGCCAGGGGTTGTATCCAAATGTTGGAAAATTGAACCACCATGCATAACGCTCAGAAGTTGCATTCCTCTACATACTCCAAAAACAGGTATATCCATATCTATAGCAGCATTTACTAGACCCATTTCAGTCCTATCTTGATCTGGATAATATTCAATTGTCATTGATTCTGGTTTTTGCCCATAATTTTCTGGGCATAAGTCTGGACCTCCTGAAATAACAAGGCCATCAATCAGGGATAATATTCCCGTCATATCCCCTGAAGGAGGTATGATTAGAGGAGTTCCTCCTGCTTCGTTAATTATTGACACATAAGCAGAAGGAAGAATTGCTGCATGCCTCTTCCAATTACCGTAATTGGCATTTCTCATGAAACAGGTCACACCAATTACGGGTCTCAATTCTCAATTCCCCGATTCTCTAAGTAATCTGGCATGTCTAAATGACATGATTCCGCAAATCATGAAGATAACTCCGACTAGGAATAGAACAAGATTAGATGCAAGAGTAAGTGATGAATCTGGAATCCCCATGCCTGCGAACATTAAGGGGGGTGATAGAGTCATTATCAATGCAATAACCATGCATGCATGCATGTAATGATGGCTTTTATTTTCGTCTCTCTGTGAGAGTAATCCAAGAATTAACATAGGAACTCCCATGAAAGTTGGTATCATTGCAGTAATACTGGACATATCGGATATAATATAAGATGAAAGACCCCAAAATGATAGTAGAATACCATTGATTATTGCTATTCTTGGGACTGTCTGGCCGAACACTGTGAATCTGTCACTCATGGCCCTAAGTAATAGTCATGATTTATGAGAATCACGATTGTGCAATCTGCGCTTGGATCTCTTCATCCCTTGCAACAATTTGTTCCCAAAGAATTTCTGCCACGTCCTTAACATCCATCTCTGCACCTACTGAATCAAGACCATCCTTTACCATTATTGAACAAAATGGACAGCCTACTGCTACAGTATCGCAACCAGTTTCTGCTATTTCTTTGGCGCGTATTTGATTTACACGTTTATCTGCATCTTCTTCCATCCACATCTGAGCACCACCTGCACCACAGCAAAATGAGTCCTTGCCATGACGATCTACTTCAACATCAACTCCACCGATAAGATCACGTGGCTCGTCCATGATACCCCCAATACGGCCAAGATAGCAAGGGTCGTGGAAAGTTACAGAACCATTCTTTTCTACATCAGGCAGAAGACCTTCTTCTTGTAATTTGGCCAAGATCTCAGAATGATGGAATACCTCTAATTCTTCACCTCCATAATCTGCATATTCCTTACCAAGTGTGTGGAAACAATGTGGGCATGAGGCGACTATACGTTTAACCCCTAATTCTTGGAATGTCATCATGTTAGTTTCAGCCAACATTTGGAACAGGTATTCATTTCCTGCACGTCGAGCTGGGTCTCCAGAACAACCCTCTTGCATACCCAGTATTCCAACATCCAATCCGGCCTGCTTTAGAAGTCCTATAGTAGCACGTGCTACTTTCTGATTTCTCTCATCAAAGCTAGCTGCGCAACCAACAAAATAGATGTATTCAGCCGGTTGTCCTATCTTAATGTCTAATCCCTCAGCCCAATCTGCTCTCTCGTGCATACCAAAACCATAAGGATTTGAAGCAGACTCAAGATTACCCATTGCTACATTGAGTACTTCCGGGTACTCCATAGTCTCCATCATTGCGTTTCTACGAAGATCAGTGAGTTTTGGAACATGTTCAATGTAAACAGGACAAGCATCTACACAAGCATGACAAGTAGTACAGGCCCAAACGGCCTCTGAAGTCATTCTATCGAGAATTGTTTCTTCAGGTTGTTCGCCTTTCAGTAAAATAGGCGCGTGATCATTTGCATAATTACGTACATCATGTATTATTTGCATTGGGTTTAGAGATTTACCCGATTCATAGGCCGGACATACATCTTGACATCTGGCACAAGTTGTACACGCCCATCCATCAATTAGCTGCCTCCAAGTGAATTGTTCGTAAGATGAAACTCCAAATGAATCTATATCTAAATCCTCTAGAGATATTGCCGTTCCATTTTCATCAACTGCTAGAGGGCGCATCTTAGCCATAGGTTCAGTATCATAGAAGAATACATTTGGAAATGCCATTACAAGATGCATATGCTTAGAAACTGGAATCAGAACAAAGAAAGTACAAATCGCTATCATATGAGCCCAGTAGGCAAGAACTACAGAATCAGAACCCCAACCTAGTCCTTCAACCCAATATCCAATTGGTTCCCAAGTTGATGAGGGAGATTCTCCTGACTCAACAACAAATGAAGTAGTGGTAATTGTCATTATCAAGAATAATATGAAATTACCCTCCAATTGAGACTTGCCTTTCAATTTCTCAGGTGTGAAAATAACCCTTCTTAGTAGAGCGGCTACACAACCAATGAATGCAGTAGTGTATCCAAGTTCCACTATACCATTCCAAGGCCCTCTTAAAAAATTAGGAAGGACTTCATGAGAAAACCAATTGGCTGTTGCTAGATCGAACATGTCGGTTGATAACATAAGAAAACCCCAAAACATCAACACATGCATTACTCCAACTACTCTATCTTCCAAGACTCTTTTCTGACCAAGCCACCCTGTAATGACCTCCAGTACACGTTTACTCAATGAATCAAAACGGTCATCAGTGGAACCAACCATTACAAGTCTGGTTGCTAATTGTACTTGATAGAGAAAAAAGCATACGGAGACTCCTCCGATTAACAACAAAATCACCCAACCATCTAGGGGGCCATATGTCTGTAGGAGAGGATGCTCCATGTTTAATCACCCTGCGGCAAAATACCTTATTGCTTACTGCAAGAGTGCTTGGCCCTTGAATCAACCGCTGATTTCATCATCAAAATGCATCATCCCAATGCTCATGGCCTAAGCGGTTACCCCACTTTACATGCCAAAGGCCTTTGCACCGGGTAAATGTATCTTATTTGGAGAACATGCGGTTGTTTATGGCCATCCTGCTGTAGCAGTTGCGATTGATTCAGGAGTTGAAGTCGAGATCAAAAAATCTGATTCTTGGACTATAGATGGTATGCCATTGGAAATTGATAGACACCCTCACATATCACATATACTGAAAGATATATTCGAATATGATGGAGATCCATTAGAAATTAGAATTTCAAGTGGATTATTTTCTACGGCTGGACTTGGATCTTCAGCGGCATTGTCTAATGCGGTCGGAGCCGCATTAGAAGTTATTATTGATGAAAATCATGAGATTGACAAAGTTGCTCTGGCTAGAATAGGTCATTCTGCAGAAGCAAAGGCACAGAATGGAAGAGCTAGCCCCACTGATACAGCAACCAGTGCAATTGGAGGATGTATTGTAGTTTCAGGAAATGATGTAGAGGGAACTGAACATATTTTCTCGGCTTCATTAGAAACACCTGAAGGAACCAGAACTTGGTCCATTGGAAAAGTTGTTATTCCAGAAGAAATAGATGCTTGGCTTGTTCTAGGATTCACTGGTAAAGCATCTCCTACTGGAGACATGGTTTCTGGTGTTGCAAGATTGTTAAAAGAAGAACCTAAAAAAATTGAAGAAATGAATGCAATTGCAAACATCACACAAGCAGGATTAACTGCACTCTCTAGTGGAAATGTTGAGGCTGTAGGAATGGCAATGAATGCATGTCATGAAAGATTAAGAAATATTCAAGTCAGTAGTCCTGAACTTGATTCTCTTGTAGATGCAGTAAGACCCCACTCATTTGGTGCAAAATTAACAGGTGCAGGAGGAGGGGGATGTATGGTAGCACTTACTAGATATCCTCAACGAGTTGCTCAAGAAATTGAAATAGCAGGCGGTAAACCACTAATCTCAAGGCTTGGAGCAGAGGGTGTAAGATTAGTTAATTGAAAATAGTAAAATATCCGTAAATACGCTCAAAATTAGAACTTAATCGCTCAAACTATTCAACGACTCTTTATAAGTAGTTCATATTACGAGAACTCTATGAAGAGCGACGAGGAACGCCTAACTGTAGTTAACGTAGTTGCTTCCACCCGAGTGGCGGAGGAACTTGACCTACCTGACATTGCCATACAACTGAATTGTGAATATGAACCAGAGCAATTTCCTGGTGTTGTATACCGTGTTGTAGATCCAAAATTAGCCATACTTATGTTCCGTTCAGGGAGAGCAGTTTGTACTGGTGGGAAAAATAAGGATAATATCCACACAGGTATAGAAAGAATGATCGGAGATTTAAGAAAGGCAGGAATAGAGACTTGGGAACTTAGCGATGTTCAAATTGAAGTCCAGAACATGGTTGCTACTTATGCACTGCATTACCCTGAAGATTACAATGGGACCGCTCGTATGGATGACAACCATACACGTGTTATTGACATTGAAGGCGGAATCCGCGCAGCTACTGATGAGGAAGTTGAAGATGAAGATCCACGTATCAGAGGAATAAGAGAGGGTGAACCGCTGGCTGAGATGCCACGACGCCTTAATCTGAACAATCTAACCTTCCATCTACCATTTGACAAGGTTGAGTATGAACCTGAGCAATTTCCAGGTTTAATTTACAGACTTGATTACCCAAGAGTTGTATGTCTGATATTTGGATCCGGTAAAATGGTGATTACAGGTGCTCGTGATAAATCGGAAATTCTTGAAGCGGTTCAATTCATACAAGATGAATTGGCAGATTTACTCTGATTTAGAAATTTAAATGAATTATTAATCACACTACGTGTGATTATAACGGCGGGAGATTGATGAAGTAAAGGGGTCTGGATAGATTCATGTCGAGTGTTAGGCGGAAGGCAATTATTCTAACCTTCATGTTTGTTATTTCTTCCCATATTGCAATAATTTCAAATCAAGATATAGATGAATTGCCCGACTACAATGAAAAACTAAGAGAGTCTGATGAAAGATCTTCTGGAATTATTGACGCTCCTAACTGGAGAGTCGGCGATAGATGGTACTACAGCGGTTTCTTAGATGTTCGAGACTTTGTAGCAGATAGTGGAGTACAAACTAATGTTCAGACATTAAGTGGAAATCTAGATTCAATAGTCACTGATGTTTATGTTACTATGGTTGACAATGTTTCAACATTAGTTTACAAAGTTGAATCCGACGGCCAATATGAGGCAAATAATGTAAATCTACAAGGCTATAGTGGCGACCTGATAATAATGATGGATACTATTGAAATTGTCAGAGCATCTGACCTCGCAACAATAGACCAACAAGCAACTATAGAAGTTGACTTTGATTATAGGATCCTATGGTGGGACATTACAATTGATGTTGCTGATTTAGTAGCAAATTATGATTACAGACCCGCTCTGGAAGGTTATGATTTTCCACTTAATGTTGGTGAAAAATGGAGTACGCATTATACAAGATACACAAATTACTCGGGTACTGCTATGGATGGAGTCACAATTCCTGGTGATTCAATAGGATCTAATTATACTGAATGGGAAATTGTCTCAAGAGGTAATTCAGGAGTTAATCAGGCAGGCTGTAGTCAATCGTATAACATCACTACTTACGATAGTAATGGAGACACTACTGGTTATGATTGGTATTGTCCTGGAATAGGAAATACAGTAAAGAGTTCTGATATTCAAGGACTTGGATTTATTGCAGAACATGAATTATTGACATATTTCCCAGCCTCTCGTGGTCATAATATTGAAGTTGATGTCCAATATCCACTATCCCCACTAAGTATGACTATGGATGCAGAAGTTACTGTTACTGATTCATCTGGATATCCTGTATCAGGACAAAATGTTGAGTTTAGACATGAAATAGAAAATGATTTGCAATATGGTACTACTAACTCGGCTGGTAAAGTCACATTTTCATTTAATTCTGGTCATGCGCCTGATATGTCAAATGGAGGGACTGAACATGGCAGTCATGGAGTAATTGCTCTAACTAATCCAACTGCAACAAGTACCCACATAGGTGTTTCTACTGTGACAACTGATTCAGAGGTTCATCCTGTAGATCTAGTAGCTAAGTCTGAAGGAGTTACAGTAGAAAGAACAAGAGAAAATAATACAATTAGTTTGAATTCAATAATTGGATTTGCGGCAATACCTGAGGATATATTGACTTTCAGCGTTCCTGTTCAGAACAGAGGAATTCAGTCATCCCCTGCTACTGAGATAAAGATAACAGGACCTGATGGGGTTTCAGCTACCAGTAGTGTTCCAGAAATGTCCAGTCTAGATACTGAAAGAATTGAAATTGATTGGAATGTACCATATGGCTATCCAATTGGACAATACAGTGTTTCTTTCATAGTTGATGAAAATGAGTATATTACAGAGGATGGAAATCGAAGTAATAATGTCGGTACATTCGACTTCTTTATAGGAAGATTACCAACTGCCGTGATCGCTTCATCGGATGACACAGTACTTACTTCTGAACAGGTTATTATGGATGGAGCAACATATTCTATTGATCCCGATGGAGGAACTCTAGATTGTATCTTTGAGGTAGAGCAAGTTAGTGGAGAAATAATACAAATTCAAAGTGAAGATTGTATATTAGAATGGAGTTGGGATGATGATGGAGTGTATGATATTTCATTGAAAGTTACTGATGAAGAAAGTGATACTAACACTGATCAAATAATTATAACGGTACTAAACAGACCTCCTGTTATCTCGGTAGTTGCAGATTCTTATTCAGTGCCTGTTGAAAATTCGGTTACATTTGAAGTAACAGATAGATGGGATGCAGATAGTAGAGGCTCCAGTTCAGATGTAGACGTAAGTTGGCAGGTAAGTTGTCAAGAAGGTACCTCTGTAAGTTCCAGATGTACAGTTAATCCGATGGATGAAGGAGAATACTCAATAGAAGTTTTAGGGATTGATGACGATGGGGCTACTGTAAGTGAAATCATTTCGGTACAAGTAACCAATGTTGCTCCTTATGATGCTGAAGCGGTGATATGGAATTTGGGCAATAAATTAATTCCGGATAGTAGAGGGCTATATTCGGTTGAAGAAGGTCAACAATTAGAATTCCGAGGATCTGCAATGGATTCACAAAATGATATTTCAGAGTTGTCTCATCTTTGGTCACCAGATGCAGAATTACATCCTGAGTTAACTCAAGAAAGTGTCGGACAATATTCAGTAGTCACACATACTTACTCAACTAGTGGAATCCATCTAGCAACTCTCGCAGTAACCGATAATGATGGAGAAAATGCTGAAACACTAACAATCGCAATAGATGTGATAAATAGAGCGCCAACAATAGATCCAATACCACCTCAACTACCTGTCGAAGAAGATGGTGTAATTACAATCCCTGTTAGAGTTTCAGACACTCCTGGCGATCTAGAAACTTTGACTAACTGTTTTGATTTAGATCCATTAACTGATTCTGATAATGTAGGTTCATCAACTGATGACTGTGATGTTGAAGGATTAGATTTTGTTGGTTCATGGCCAGATGCTCAGAATGCACCCTCTTCAATTATATTCCATACAACAGATGATGATGGAGAAAGTGCTTCTACTGAAATTCCAATAAGTGTAATTAATAAAAAACCGAATGCATATCTTATGGTATCCAATCCCACTCCTACTGAAGGAGATATTATTTCACTCTCCGCTAATCTTACAACAGACTCCGTATCTGACATGGAGAATATGGAATATATCTGGGATTTTGATATCACAAAAGATAGTGATGGCGATGGAATAACAGATAATGATGAAGATCACAAGGGCATATGGTTGTCATGGCCTGTTGAGAACTCCGGAAGAATTACAATTCAAGTTACTGCTTTCGATGAAGAATTAAGTGACAAAAAAACATTCACAATTGATGTTTCTGAGAAACCTTTTGCTTTCGGAGATATCTTTGGAACAACTGTAATTATGATAATTAGTATTATTCTAATTCTAGCAATAGGTGGATTTGTAGCCATGAATATGAGAAATCAGAAGGGTATAGTAAATGCTCCGCCAGGAGCCAGAAAAGGGCGTAAATTATCTATTGACGACGCTTTTGATAACCCTGACTTTGACCCATTTAACGACAAAAAAGAAAATATTTCATCGGAAAATGAAATTAGAAATATTAAACAAAGTGATAGTAATAACGACCCTCTTGAGAATGAAATTGTTGAAATGAAGCAACTTGATCTAGAATATGAGAATACCAGAAAAGACACTCAAGATATAGATGGTGTTTTAGAAGAACTTCTTGAATCGGAAGAAGAATAATGGTAATAGTTGTAACACTGGAAAAAGTGTTTGAAAGCCATATCATAAAGGGAAGAACTCAAGCCTTAGAAGGTAAGCCGAAGTACATGGTAAACCTCTTCAGGCTACTTGGATTACCAGATCCATCAAAGCCTACAACACCATCTGATGGTAGATCGAAGAGATCAGCAGATCCAGGTCCGCAGAAGAATGATTCATTCCATGACTTGGGAGAACCAAGATGGGCAGATAGGACGAGAAGAATGAAACCGCCAACAAGTAGATTTCTACACTACATCAAACCTGATGACTTACATAGAATGAATCTAGATGGAATGGAAGAGCGTTTGTCATCTGGTGATCTAATTATTGCAGATCTTAGTAGTTTGACGCATATGCCAAGCCAACAGGAAGTTTGTCGAAGAAGAATTCAATCACTTGGAGGGGGGATAGGATTACCTGTTTTCGCACTAAATGAATCTGATACAATTCTTATGATAGCTGGAAGTAAAATGAGAGTCGATACTGAGAAACACATGCTAGGTATGGCTATGTGGAGTCAATTATCTGAAGATCAAGCATAATCAATTTTACTTCGCCAATCTAAATCACTTGGACCTGGGCCCAAACTATCAAATCCAATCTGGAATAGTTTGACTGGAATGGATTTGGAGTCAATTCCTTCAGGCACCTCTATTTCTTCCACTCTAAGAATAACTAAAGTGCCTACTGCATTTTCTGGCAATGAATAAAAATCCACAACCCTGCATTTTAATGAACATAATGCAGATTCATAATTAGGAGGAGATTCGGGTAAAAGATCCCATTCTGATTTTTCTCTAGGTATAATTTTGGTAGTTTTATTTACAGCCTCGGCAGATTCCAATTCAGCATTCAGAATGAAGATTGATGCAGATGAACCAATGCCTGATTCCTGTAAATTTACTAACGTATCACGAGGTCGGCCTTCCCTATTTGCAGATAATGAAAGAACAAGAAGAGGGGGGGAGTTAGAAACTATACTTATGGATGACATTGGTGCAATATTCTCAATTCCAGACTTGGATTTTGTTGCAACAAGGACTACAGGTTTAGGCATTAATAACGAGGCTAGCCACTCTCTTCTTTCTCGATGACCAAGAGAATCAGCATCTAATATATATGACCCATCTCCAATTTTAGGAGGTGCTGGAGGATCTCCCTCTTCATCAGTTAGCCAAGTGTCTAAAGCACCAGATTCCATTTCACTAGCAGAGTATGCAGTAAATTCACGGAAGGCTTCCCAACGAGTAATTTCTTGTGAGTCTTCTCCTCTAGATTTCTTTCGGGCAATCGATGCATCAGAATAAATTACACACCGGCGAAGATAACGAGATACTATTTCACGTCTTTGATCAATATCCATTATAATCACTCAATACCTAATTCATTCTTAAGGCGCTCAACATGATCCTTGGCCCTTGCATTATACCAAACTAATTGTAAAGTACCATCGGTATCGATTACAAATGTAGACCTGACAGCACCCAAGAAGGTTTTTCCATACATTTTCTTCTCTCGCCAAACACCATAAGATTGGTGTAGACTCAAATCATCGTCTACAATTAAATCGAAATTAAGATCATGTTTTTGAATAAAATTTTGATGCGATTTAGATGAGTCTTTGGATACCCCAATCACTCTATATCCAGAATCTTTGAGTTGGCCGAAATTGTCACGGAAATCACATGCTTGAGCAGTACACCCAGGAGTATTGTCTTTTGGATAAAAATATAGTATTACTCTTTCTCCACTACCAATAATTCGAACAAGACTTATTTCGCTACCATCAGTCAATTTAGCCACAAATCCCGGCGCCTTTTCCCCTTCTTTCAGTGTCACGTAGTCCTCAGTCATAAATTGCCGAATAAGCGAAACATCAAGAATCCTCGGGCAAAAGGATTCAAGAAAAAGAGCGAGTTCCTACAGTCATGGGAAAGTCATCATACTTCGCAGGTACTCTGATCTTGATTCTGGGATTATTGTTAGTTATTACCTGGATCGGTACAGGAATGGCAATAGAATATATTGATTCTGAGCTAGAAACTAATTGTGATAGCGCTACTGGGCAGATTGGTCAAGCTACTGGTTGGGATAATAACCAATGTCAAGACGGCCGTGATACAAGAGAAATTATCGCCACATTGCAGATGCCAATTTTGATTTTAGGAATTGGTTCGCTAGGATGTGGTGGAATAATTATTTCCCGGAATTAGCTTATTAATTTCTAATTTTTAACTTCAATAATCGAATTAACCCTGACCGATGATGGTTTTTTTGGAGGGTCACTGAATCCAAAGCAGGCCGATGTCTGAAAAATTGACATTTCTCCAAAATCTTGTTTTCCATCTGAAGCTTTTGCACTGTTTAATTTAGAAAGACTCTGGATACAATACCATTCTCTTAGACCATTACAGGTATAACCAAATGTTTTTGTTTTGAAAAATAAATTTGCAAAGAACTGTTCAACAGTAGAGATGAACCAAAGAGGTCGTGATATTGGAATTGCTAATCCTCTTTTCCAGGACATATTAATTGAAAGATCACCTGCTTTTACAGAAATTCCTCTTTTGTTCCTTTCAATATCAATAGGTACAATATTGACTTCCTCAAATGTATAGAGTGATGACACGTAATCTGCATGCTTTTTACTAGGTGACATTAGTATACGTTTTCCATCTGGTCGTGCCCACATAATATTGGTAAACTCACCCAGTGGTGATTCATACCAGTCTCCAACAACAATTCTTTCTCCACTAGAGAAGCCGGAAGAACTAATCCTACCTTGAAATTTATCCATTAACTAACCCCTCATTTCCTCTCTTATTCTTTTCTTTGTGGAAGACCATGAACATATAGGACATTGTCTTAGGTCATGATTTCTTGCAGGACAATATTCTCTACCGAAGAAAATAATCTGTAAATGGCGACGATTCCATGTTTCTTCAGGAAATACCGCTTTTAAATCACGTTCGGTTCTCTCTACACTACTACCATTTGAAAGGCCCCATCGAGCAGCCAAGCGATGAATATGAGTATCTACAGGAAATGCTGGAATGCCGAATGCTTGTGCCATAACGACACTCGCCGTTTTATGACCAACACCCGCCAATGATTCTAGGAAATCCCAATCAGGTATCACTTTTCCACCACCTTCATTTATCTGCTCTGCCATCTTTTTGAGATTCTTTGCCTTAGTTGGTGCAAGTCCAATTTCACGTATTATTTCTTGAATATAACTTACGTCGAGAGAACTCATTTTTTCAGGAGTGTCTGCAATTGCAAAAAGATTAGGTGTGACTTGGTTCACCTTCTTATCGGTTGTTTGAGCAGAAAGCATTACTGCAACTAGAAGAGTGTAAGGATCTTTGTGATCAAGGGGGATCGGTGTTTCAGGATATAGATTATCGAGTTGAATACCAATTTTTTGCGCTTTATCCAACCTTTTCATTACTCAACATCACCTTCGTCACGAATACCCAATAGGAATGTCCCCCCCACTATGAGACCGGGCAGTATCCAACATGGACCCCACATCCAATCTTCCCAAGGATCCCCAGATTTTCCTCCTAAAATAAAGTAGACAATGACACCTATCAGGAAGGCCGGAAGAACAGAAAAAAATCCGAATACAAGGCCTCGCATCAACTGCATGTAATGACCCACCCAATTCTACATCATCAAACTTCGTCAAAATCCAAGTATCTCTTCCATCTCAGATCCAGTTCTAGTATTCAAAACATCATTTGACTCAAGCCATCCCTTACGTGCAATTTGAACACCATACCATACATCTTTCAGACCTTCGATTCCATGGGCATCTGGATTTATCACGACAGGGACGCCCTGCTGTTTAGCATACTTACAAAATTTCCAATCTAAATCGAGGCGATAAGGTGAGGCATTTATTTCAACTGCTTTCAAGGTACCTTCAGAATTTATTTCACCCATTCTACGTAATACAGCATGCATGTCAATAGGAAACCCTTCTCTGGCCTGAAGGATTCTTCCAGTAGGGTGACCCAGTATTGTAAAAGTAGGATTCTCTATGGCTCTAATTAGTGCTTCTGTATTCTCTAATTCATCTCGACTACGCCAACTTCCGAGAGCATGTACTGATCCCACGACGTGAGAAAAAGACCTACGTGTTTCTTCACTATAATCTAAACCACCATCAACTAATATGTCACATTCTGAACCATGAAATAGCCTAAAATCAGCACCTGAATCTGACCATGACTCGTTAAGAGCACGTATCATATCTGCTTGATGAGGGATAGATTCTGTCGGAACTCCTATTTGTCTCCCACCTATATTTAGAATTTCAGAATGTTCTGCTATTCCCAGATATTGCCAGCCCAATGAAATTGCAGCCTCTGACATCTCCTCGAGTGTGTTAACTCCATCAGATGCAACAGTATGATTATGCAGTGCACCTCTAATATTCTCTGGCTTAATCAAATTTGGTAACTTATTCTTTTTTGCAGCCTCAATTTCACCCATATCTTCACGTAATTCAGGAGGCACCCATTTTAGACCTAAATGCCTGTAAATCTCTGATTCATCTGAACAAATTAGAGTATGCTTTGCAGCTTCCATTCCAATTGTATCTCCTGCATCCTTTTCTGAGAATAATCCAAATTCATTAAGTCGAAGGCCCTTGTCTATGGCAAGTTGTCTCATGCGAATGTTATGTTCTTTTGATCCTGTAAAATAAGCTAGTGTAAATGGAAAAGTATCGGGATTAACTATTCTAACTTGAGCATCAATTGTTGCATCCGAACTTCTCTCAATCATTGTTTCCGCTAATTGAGAATCTATACCTCCAATATCCTTTACTTCAGACAACATACCCTGTTCAAGAATTAGACTAACTTTGGATTCACCAGATCCTTTTATTTCAGCAATCCCTGGAAGAGAAAGAATTGAATCTATAACATCGTCATGGTCTTCATTTAGAGCGGCGACAACAATATCAAGATCGCCAATTGTCTCACGTCTCCTTCTCGCACTACCTGCCAATTGGGCTCTCAGAACTCCATTAATTGATGCCACTCTCTTCTCCAATGCTCTACCAAATGAAAGGCCAACATCCATCCTACTACGACCTTGGTAGCGCCTCAATAACTCAATTCCTTCCAAATATTTCTGTTGACTTTTTTTACCGAATCCGGATAAGGGGGCTACATGCCCCATCTGACAGGCCACCTTCAAAGATTCTACTGAATCAACACCAAGTTGTTCATACATTAGACGTGCACGTTTTGGACCCAGTCCGGGAATTCCTACAATTTCTATAAGTCCAGGTGGTATTCTATCATATAATTCAGAAAGATCGCCCCAAGTGCCTTTCAGCACTGCTTCAGTGACTAAACCACTTATTCCCTTTCCAATTCCTTTTACATCTGTTAGATTTCCAGAATTTACAATTTCAAAAAGATCTTCCTCGATGGAAGAAAGAGCCCTACTCGCATTCTGATAAGCACGTACTCTGAATGGATTGGCTCCATCAAGTTCTAATAAAATCGCAACTTGTTCCAGAACAGACACTATCTGAGACTTAGTTGCAAATGGAGGACCATTGGTACGAACCTTGGGTAATCTCCATCCCTTTACACTAACCACGTATTCGGGAAAGGTAGACAGAACTTGAGGATGTTCATTCGTAAGTGACAAAAATTCGAGATTAAGGTTATGTCATGCACTATCCGCCCCAAGTATCACAAACAACCTTTCATCTCAGCAACTGTGGAATTACTGGCTCTGATCCAATCAGTATCTGTTAGTTTGTGTGGTATAGCAATACTACTTTGGATGAGTATTGGGACATTCGCTAGAACTGAAAGAGGAGAAAAAGTGACTCAAAAATTAATTGCAGTAATATGTGTAACTTCTGCCATATTGCTTTTCATATTACACTATATGGGAGGAGAATTATGGGGTTCTCGCAATGTTGCTAGACCTTTCGCTTTAGCTGCATTATTAGTCGCTTTTGCTGGTATGATGAATATCAAAGGAAAAGATGTTCAGGGGGAAATTAATCCACATGAAATTATGAAAATGAGGAAAAACTCTGATGACGATTAGTTGGAACTTTCATTTCCTAATTTATCATCAATGAAAG
This sequence comes from Euryarchaeota archaeon UBA23, assembly GCA_002498725.1. Taxonomy (GTDB): domain Archaea; phylum Thermoplasmatota; class Poseidoniia; order Poseidoniales; family Thalassarchaeaceae; genus MGIIb-O1. The sequence goes on along the minus strand of DAIJ01000035.1, from coordinate 47,298 downwards.
CACGCATATAAGCAGGCAATTCGCCATTAACAAAAATTACATCTTTGACATCTTCAAGTTTCATTAGTGAGTAGTAAATTTGCATTGCCGTCATGGGTGTAGAACTACATCCAGTACATCCACCCTCAAGTGATATCATAATGACACCATCACTAGTATCGATCACATTTACTACACCATCATGGGCATCAAGAATAGCCTGAACCGGTCCAACGGACTCAAGAATCAGTTGCTTATCCACCCCCGCCATGACAATTCTCACCTAGTCGAGGGAGGCGAGGTGCTTTGAATCATTGGTGCACTGGAGGACTCAATGGCGACGCCTGACGAGACCCCACTTAGAATTCTAATTCTAGACTTGTTAGTCGAAAGAGCGGCTTTTGGTCATGGCGGTAATCAAGAAATTGTTCTTCCATTCACGAAGAATGGACCTGTTGAAATATTTCTTGTAACTCCTCAAATGCAATCATTTGATTCCGGATTAAAAACTGAGATTAATCCACAAACTCAATTGACTGAAGTTGATGTATCAAAATGGGATTATGAATTTGAATTCTGGGAATCAATTGAAGTTGATTACGGTAATAAGAAAGTCAAATTCAATAGAATTATCATGCCTATGCATAACAATGATGAAAAAATGGATTATTGGTTAGATAGTCTGAATTTAGATGCAGTGGTTTGTAGCGGATCAAGACGTAATGTTAGTATGTGGGAGGATTGGATGAAACCAGCGGCATCTTTGTTAAGGACCTCAGCAACAAAAGGAATACCAACTCTTGGAATTTGCTTTGGTCATCAACTACTTTGTCACGCTCTTGGAGCCAAAATAGAAAGAGCGAATAAATTTTCAAGTGGAATATGGAAGCTAAATCTAACAAAAAATGGAGAGAATGATCCACTACTGACATCACACACTAATGAGAATGAGGAAATTAATGTTGTTTACAGCCATCAAGATCATGTTATGACTGTGCCCAAATACTGTGTTTTGCTTAGCAGTACTGACCACAATTTTGTCACTGCGGTTAGATTGAAGGATAAATTTGGTGATTTTTTACCTACTTGGGGAGTTCAATTTCATCCTGAGGCTGTAAAAGCAAGAATGTTGCGAGCATATAATGATGGACACATCACTGAAGAAGAATTTAATTCATTAAAAGGAGAGCATGACGGACCAGCAATATTAGCGTCATTTGCCAATATTGTTGTCAACAGATAGGCGCATATTAGTGTCATAAGAGTCGATTGCCTACAATTTGGATTAAATATGGACCTCTGGTCGGCTGCACCAAATAGGTGAATAACATGGAAATCGCAATGTTAGGAATTGGAATGGGTGCAGCAGGTCTACTTATCGCTATGTACCTCTACACACAAGTACAAAAAATCAAGATTGAAAATGAAACCGTAGCCGACATTACTGAACAAATTCAGAAGGGTGCGATGGCATTCCTGAATGCTGAATACAAGTATCTTAGTATATTCGTTGTAATTGTTGCATTCCTTCTTTACGCAATTAATGACCAAGAATATGAGACATCTCTGGCTTTTCTTGCAGGGGCTTTGTGCAGCGTAGGCGCAGGATACTCTGGAATGAGGTCTGCAACTAGCGCAAATGGCCGTACAGCAATGGCTGCATCCAATGGTGGCCAACCTGCTGCTCTAGAAGTATCATACAATGGAGGAGCAGTTATGGGACTCTCAGTTGGAGGTCTAGGGCTATTGGGAATTTCTCTTATGGCATATTGGCTAGGTAATGGGCCTGAAGTTCAGAACATTGCAGGATTTGGTATGGGTGCTTCTTCAATCGCATTATTTGCGCGTGTTGGTGGTGGAATTTACACTAAGGCAGCAGATGTTGGAGCCGATCTCGTAGGTAAGGTTGAAGCAGGAATTCCAGAAGA
>DAIJ01000035.1:0-45075 GCA_002498725.1 Euryarchaeota archaeon UBA23 | reverse complement strand
GAAGCAGGAATTCCAGAAGATGACCCCCGCAACCCTGGTGTAATAGCTGACAACGTTGGTGATAACGTTGGTGATGTTGCTGGAATGGGAGCAGATATTTTTGAATCATTTGTTGGTTCAATTATCGCTGCAATGGTCATCGCTGAGGCCTCCTCTGACATGGGAACTGATTACATAACATTACCAATAATGTTGGGACTAGTAGGTTATGCAGCCTCAATTATAGGAGTTTTCAGTATGAAAGTTCTGAAAGGGGGAGATCCTGCTGCTGCACTAAGAAATACAACTTTCATTGGTGCTGGTATATTCTGGTTAGGTGGATGGTTTGGTATAGATTACTTTGGACTCGAAACCGGTACTGAACCAATGATGGCAGTTATAGCTGGTTCATTGGTAGGAATACTGATTGGTTTAGTTACCGAATATTACACTGGAATAGAAGATGTTTTCATGTTCAAAGTCAAGGCAATACCTCATATTGGTGAAATGTCAAAGACTGGCCCTGCAACAAACGCAATCGCAGGACTTTCAGTTGGAATGATGTCAACATTCCTACCCATTCTTCTAATTGCAGCTGGGATTTATGCTGCAAATTGGTCTATGATGGAAACTGATGGAGCCACATCCTCACACGGACTTTATGGAATTGCAATGGCTGCTATGGGTATGTTGGCAACAGTTGGTGTAACTATGACTGTTGATGCATATGGGCCGGTAGCAGACAATGCTGGTGGAATATCAGAAATGGCCGAACTGGGTTCAGATGTACGTGAGATAACAGACAGTCTTGATTCAATAGGAAATACTACTGCTGCTATCGGTAAGGGATTTGCAATTGGTAGCGCTGCTCTAACTGCTCTTGCTCTATTCGCAGCATATGGTACTGCTGCAGAACTTGAGGCAGCAGACTTAGCACTAACAGAACCAGAGGTGGTTATAGGATTACTAATTGGAGGTGCTCTACCATTTGTAGTAGCCGCTATGACAATGACATCAGTAGGTAAAGCTGCAAACGACATGGTTGTTGAAATTCGAAGACAATTCGCAGAAATTGATGGCCTTCTAGAAGGACGTGCTGGTGTAAAGCCAGACAGTCAGCGCTGTGTTGAAATCTCAACTCAGGCTGCTCTACGTGAAATGATAATGCCAGGAGTTGTGGCAGTATCAGCACCAATAATTGTAGGAGTGGCTATTGGCCCTGAGGCTCTAGGTGGTCTACTTGCGGGATCTTTAGTATCAGGTGTTCTTATGGCTCTGTTTATGGCTAATGCTGGTGGAGCTTGGGATAACGCAAAGAAAGCTATCGAGCAAGGTCATATTGATGGAGCACAAAAAGGAGATGCATCTCACGATGCTGCAATAATTGGTGATACAATTGGAGATCCATTCAAGGACACTAGCGGACCTTCATTGAATATCCTAATCAAATTGATGTCAATTGTCGCAGTAGTTGGTGCCTCCAGTGGGCTATTCTGATTACAATAGGTAAGCGTCAATCTCTTGACTAGAGCCCTCTTCGCAGGGCTATGAGGAGGAGCGCTGCAATTGGCATGGCCTTTCTGATGCTGTTGTGCCTTCTATCTGGTTGTATTGAAACTGGGAGTTCTGGACAATCTAACGAATCGGGAGAAGGAGAAATACTGCTCCCAGAATGGGAAATTGGAAATAATTGGCTGTATACGTTCATTACTCCACAATTTGGAGAAGACAGTGCAAGATTAGTCGTTGCAGAAATTGATAATGAGTCAGGAGATTATCAAGTCGGTATTTCTTCTGAAAGAGAGGCTCAAAGGCATGCAGTGATCAATCATAATCCATTTCTAGGCAGAATGACAATTGATGGCTTGTCTGTGTATGAAAATGGAGAACCTCAACAAGTATTCTCATTTCCGTGGATTGTTGGTGATGAATGGTCATTCACTCTATTTGGACAAGAGTGGAGTGCTAGGACAGATTCGATCAATAATGGAAATGCCAGAGTAAGTGCAGAATCATCTGAAGGTCATGAATTGGAGTATACATTCAGCGGAAGTGATGGTTTCCTAGAAAGATTAGTTTGGAAAGACGCTGAAGGGCGAAACCAGTTACGAATGGATCTGAATGTAGCAAGATCAAGTTATCAAGGAGACGTATTCTTCTATAGAGCTAGGGACTTAATTGATCGACTGTATGAGCAAAATGACCAAGAGATATATGATTCCTTTTTCGATGAAGGTCATCCATCTGAGGGCGATTGGGATACATTGGTTTGGTATCTTGATGTGGAGATTACATCCAATGGTGCTTCGTCTGGTTCTCTAACAATGAAAGATCACGCTGGAGCCTCGCCTTTAACGCGAGCATGGGGTTCTGGAGCGACTGAAAAGGGAGCAATAGGAACTATACCCTCCAACTCAGGAGAGTACTCTCTTACAGTAACTGTTCGTGGACAATCATCCTACATCCACCTTAAGGTAGCTGGTGCATTAATTTTCCAATGGAATCTCTAAAGATATTCAAGAAGATTATCAGATCCGCCAACAAATATTGGATTATCTTGACGCATATCAAAAACAACAGGTACGGTTCTATGACCTGTTTCTCTAACAACAGCTTTCCTTAGTCCCTCGTAATGATCAAGATTGATATCGGTATAACTAAGATCTCTCGAATCAAGAGTCCTAAAAGCTCTCGTACAGTAAGGGCATATTGTCTGAGTAAATACTAGAAAATCAGTATCAGTTGATGATATAATCTCATGCAGTTGTGACTGTTTTTCCATCTTCTCCAGCCCCCCGCCATGCAGATTCTCCGAGATCTTCAATATCATCATAGTCACCACCATCTTCATCACCAGGAAGGCGTCCTTCTAGAACTCTATCAGTCTCATCCTCATCAATGAAAATTAACATTATTACCGTAATCATAGTCAATGCCGCACCAACATATATTGCTGATGAATAATCAAATATCTCTATCATTCTCTCAGTTAATGTGTAAGCAAATACACCTGATAGATTAAACAATGACATATATGCTGTAAATTGAGTTCCACCTACTTTACTCCATGTTAGTCTCATACTAAGTGAGATTATGCATATCCAAGCAACGCCGCCAACAAATGCCTGAACTATTAGGTAAAGTGTCATGATAGTGGTATTGCCCCACATTGGTTCTAGGAAAGCTAGAGTCGCATTGGCTAGAGCAAGAACAAGGAAACCTACCATGGCAACTCTTCTTGTCCCAAATCGGTCTCCCATAAGGCCCCCAAATATTTGCCCGAATAGTCCACCAAAGACAACTATACCACCAACAATTCCATTGTATTTCGCCTGAGACCAGCCTGCCTCATTGATGAATATGTCAATTACTATTGGGCCCACAAAAATGTATAATTCAGAAAGAAGACAAAGACCAATTAGGATGAAAGCCGACCTTACTGAGAATGCCTTAACGAGATAAAAAGAGGTTCTGGCTACAGTATTCCTAGTACCTGTTGGAAGCATTACAAATGGATTTGGTATTTGAGGCAAATGAGATGTTTCACGAGAGTATTCATCACTATCGTCATTAGATTTGTTCATTATAAAATAAACAGCGAATGACAATATTGCTGCTATGAACATGAAATTACTAATGGGATTGGTGAATTCTCTAATTTCACCACCCATAGACCAATCAATGGTAAATACGTCAATAGCAAACCCGAGGAACCAAATTGATAAACCAACTATTGCAAAGAATGAGGCCGGTGTAATCCTCTCTTCGGATACACTATATCCAACAGTCTTAGCAACACGGAAGTCGATCTCATCTACCCAAGGAGTGGATGAATCATCATCAACCTCGGATCCATCTCCTTCTGAAGATTCAACAATTATCGCATCGACCTTAGACCACGGGAATAACTTGACTCCAGGCTTCTCTATCATGGTGAGTGGAACCCATATGATTAACAGAAGTAAACACAATTGTGCTGCTATAACACCCGCGATATCAATGTAGGAAACTAATACTCCAAGAACTGCTCCACCGACTATTATACCACCTCTCTTTGCCGCAAACATGAATCCATTGACTTTAGCAACTTCATCTGGTTCCAGAATTTCTACAGCTAACGCATCGGTAGCCACATCTTGAAGTGAAGCAAATATATTGTGAACGAATAGTAATCGTGTTACTAATTCAATTTGTGCATTAAGATCAGGAATTAAAATCAGACTTCCTAGAGTGAGTGCCATACCAGTTTGCGCGAAAAGAATCCATTGCCTACGTGGGCCAAATCTTTCGATAAACACAGCATCAACAACTGGACCCCATATCCACTTGAAAGTCCAAGGTAATGCAACTGTGGCAAATAACATTGCAATATCGCCAATTGGAGTTCCGTTCTTCACAAGATAGGCTGCAAAAGTGACGCTTGCGAATCCCCAAGGTAGACCTTGCGCGAAATACAGGATACACAAGGTAAATACTCTTCGAGTTTTATTTTGAGTTAATGCACCGCCTTTTAGCCATTCTGAAGCAGATGAAGTAGTTCCATTGATCAATAAAGGCACCCAAGTAACTGGATTTATTTTTACTAACATAACTGCTAGGTATTCTTGAAAATCAAATTCTTCTTCAGATTCAGATCTCCATCCTTCACGGTATCCAACCCAACCAAGAAGCATAGTTATTGCAATAAACGGTAAAAGGAAGCCAATTGGACCAATAGACGTTTTGCCTAAATTTGCTTCAGAATCAGTAAGTGAAACGTAAATTGGAAATTCTGCATGAACGTCTCCAGGATTACCACCTTCATCGGAGTAATACATTCGGAAATTGCCAGAACAATCTGCTCCAGGAGTTCCTGGTATTGGAGATTGACAAAGAGGACCTCCTTCCGCTGGAACAGAATAACTAACAGTAATTGTTGTCTCAGTATCCTTATCCCAATTTCTATTTGAATCGTCAACTAAAATGTCCCATTGAGTTGTAAAATCATTTCCATTGTTTACCGAGTTTGCCGCTTCTATATGCTGATCTATTTGCTCTTGACCTCTAAACAAAGTTAGTGTAAGATCTGTACAATCATTACCGCAATTTCCGGATTCAATATTGAACTTCATTCGGATGGAAATTGATTCATTGATCTCTAAGATAAAATCATCAGTAAAAACACTTTGAAGGTTACAAGAAAAATCAACTGTAACATCCTGACCTTCAGGGAAGAATATCTCTCCATAACCCTCTGATGCAGAACCCATGGATGCATTCGAATCAAAGTTATTCCAACAATCATCTAAGGTCTCTGAGCCCCAGAAATACATGTATGGTTCTTCTTCGGTAGGATGGTTCTTCATATCAGACTGTGCACTGCTTAAAACAGAAATTAAACTAAGACTGAGAAGTAATACAATCCCTATAGAAATAGTGCGACGTACTGAATGCATGTAACTTGGAAAGATAATTTACGTTTGAGTCTTATCCTGTGAATCTAGATGTTTATATTTGTACAAAATAAATATTTTCAGCAACAATAATGAAAAATCTCCGAATATTTTCGAGAATTAAGGACCGGAAAATAAGGGTATGAAAAACTTCTCGGACTGGCATGGATAAGGAAGTGGGGCGAGCTATTGAAGCGTTTTCATCTGGGAATCCTGTAATGATCTTTGACTCTGATTTCCGGGAAAAAGAAACTGATTTGCTGTGGCCTGCAACTGCTGCCACTCCTGAAGTTATGAGAACATTAAGAAAAGATTGTGGAGGACTTCTATTTCTAGCAATTGGAAATGAAATTGGAGAAATGTTCGGCCTCCCATGGTTACAAGATCTGCATACTCATTCTGCACTTATTGAAGAAAACCCAGTTCTCGGTCATTTAGTAACTAATGATCTGCAATACGATAAGAGATCTGCCTTTACCCTCTCTATCAATCATCGCGACACATATACTGGAATAACAGACAGAGATCGTGCACTCACTACTCGAAGATTTGGAGAACTTGCCAGAGAACTGCTAGAATTATCTCCATTTGAAATAACAGCTGAAAACTCATTTGCATTGGATCTACTTGGTGCTGAATTTAGGACACCTGGCCATATACCAGTTTGTAGAGAATCTAAAGGAGGATTGAAAGTCAGACAAGGCCATACTGAACTAGCGGTCGCTATGGCAAGATTAGCAGGTCAAGTTCCGGCTACAATAGGTGCAGAAATGCTAGAACCTGATGGTGATGGAGCATTGAGTGTTGAAGACGCCAAAAAATATGCATCTGAACATAATATTCCGATGATCACTGGTGCCGATTTATTGAAATCTATGGAACTTGAATATAATTAACCAGAGGTTTGAGGATAAGAACGAGGAGGATTCGATTATTATGCGTGTTATGGCCGTTGGTGTTTTTGATCTTCTTCATGCAGGCCATCTTCATTATGTTGAGCAAGCCAAACAATTAGGTGACGAATTAATAGTAGTTGTTGCACATGATGACACGGTAAGAAAACAAAAGCATGAGCCAATAACAAATCAAGAACTTAGAAAAAGAATGGTACAAGGATTGAAACCCGTAGATGAAGTCATAATAGGTAATCCTCCAACTGTCCCTATATTCGAGATTCTTGGAAAAGTTAATCCAGATATTATCGCATTAGGATATGACCAAAAGCATTCAATTAAGGCAATTAAGAAAGGACTTGAAGATAATGGATGGGGGCAAATTGAAGTAATTAGAGTAGAGGGATTGGCTGATGATTTGGATGGTACGCGAAAAATAATTGCTCGTATCATAGACTTATGGTCTGGAGAAACTGGTGGACCTTACGAGGAAGATTGAAATGTTCACTGGAATTGTTACTGGCACTGCGCCTGTTATTGAAATTAAAGATGAAAATGAAATAAGAAACATAACCATTGACCTTGATGGTTATTGTGAAAAATTAGAAATTGGTGCTAGCGTTTCTTTAGATGGGGTTTGTATGACTGTAGTTTCTATTAATGGAAACAAAGTTTGTTTTGATGCTATTGAGGAGACACTTAATCGAAGCACTATAGGAAATCTCAAAGTTGGATCGGAAGTGAATGTCGAAAGATCATTGAAAATGGGTGATGAATTAGGTGGACATATTCTTTCAGGTCATGTAATGATGACGGCTAAAATTATCGGTAAAGAAAAGAAGGGGGAAGGCGTAAATCTAAGTATTGAGAATCCTATTGAAGCCAGGCCCTATATTCTTGAGAAAGGATATATTGCAATTGATGGTATGTCACTAACTATTGGAAAAGTATCTGAAGAAAAGTTCAACATTCATATTATTCCAGAAACTTTGAGAATAACAACTATTGAACAGAAAGAAATTGGTGATTATGTAAATATTGAAATCGATTCGCGAACACAAGCAGTAATAGATACAATTCGTCGTAATATGGAGAGTTAAAGATGAGAATCGCAGCAGTTTGTGGATCATTTCACAAAGATGAAGTTGAAAGAATGTTAGAATATGCCAGAGAAGAGGCCACTTCAAAGAATGCTGAGATAACCGAAATCGTTTGGGTTCCTGGATCAATGGAAGTACCTCTAGCATTAGATAGATTGATGAAAATGGATGACGTTGATGCTGCAATCACTTTAGGAATAATTGAACGTGGTCAAACTCAGCATGGTCTTGTAATGGGCCAATCTGTTACTCGTGCTATAATAGAACTACAGATTCGTCACAATAAACCAATTGGATTGGGAATAATCGGCCCTGGTGCAGAACCAGAACACATAGAGCCTCGCCTAGAACCACATGCCAGAGCCGCTGTAGGGGCGGTAATTGCAATGTTTGACTAGATTTTATCTCTATTATTCTTGGATTATAGATATTTTTAATCTGAGTAATGTTATCATCAACATAAGAAATAAACGAGAGTCAATGTTCAAAGAACTCCTGACATTGGCATAGGCATGAGTGATGACTTGCGCAATGTAATCATAATTGGTTCAGGACCTGCTGGATATACTGCAGGACTTTACTCCGCCCGCGCGATGTTGGATCCACTAATGTTTGCAGGTTACATGTCAGGAGGACAATTAATGCTCACATCCGATGTCGAAAATTTCCCAGGATATCCTCAAGGAATAGGAGGTCCTGAAATGATGATGCAACTTCGTGAGCAAGCAGAAAGATTCGGTTTAGAAGTTGAAGACAAAAATGTAGAACGAGTGGATCTTAAAGAAAGGCCATTCAAAGTTTGGGTCGAAGGTCAAGAATTCCGTGCTGAGACTTTGATAATTTGTACCGGTGCTGAAGCTATTTGGCTTGGTGCAGAAGGTGAAGAAGAGCAGAAAGGGCGAGGGATAAGCACCTGTGCCACTTGTGATGGTGCTTTCTTCAGAGATGAAGAAATCATTGTGATTGGAGGAGGGGATTCTGCAATGGAAGAAGCAACATTCCTAACTAGATTTGCGAGTAAAGTAACCATTATTCACAGACGCGACGTTTTCAAAGCATCAAAAGTGATGTATGATCGCGCTGCATCTCATCCTAAAATAGAAATCAAAACATTCCGCTCAGTAAAAAAATGGTTATCAGATGAAAAAGGATTGACTGGTGCCTTACTAGAGGATCCTAGAGATGGGAGTATTGAACAAATCGAATGCTCTGGTGCTTTCATTGCTATCGGTCATAAACCAATAACGTCTTTCTTGGAGGACCAAATTGAAACTGATGAATCTGGATATATTATTCACAAACATAATACTATGACAAGTGTTGAAGGTGTTTTTGCTGCAGGGGATGTAGTAGACACAAGATATAGACAAGCAATTACCGCAGCAGGAATGGGGTGCCAAGCTTCAATTGATGCAGAGAGATGGTTAGAGGATCAAGAATAATTCCGGAGTAACAAATGATCTGTAAATAGGTGAATACCATACCGAAGAAAAGATGTCTAAGAAGTTTAACCCGGAGTCATGTCGGAGGATCTTAGCCTGAGTGAAGAAGTTCGTTATTCTAGGCACCTTACTCTTCCCGAAGTAGGAAAAGATGGTCAAAAGAAACTTCGTAGATCATCAATATTAGTGGTCGGAGCAGGAGGTCTTGGTTCTCCAGTCCTACTTTATCTAGCGGCTGCGGGAATTGGAAAGATTGGTATTATTGATGATGACAAAGTGGATATAACAAATTTACAAAGACAAGTGATACACTCTACAGCAAAAATCGGAGAATTAAAAGTAGATTCAGCCTCTTCTAGAATAAATGAATTAAATCCTGATGTAGAAGTAATTAAACAAAGTTTGAGACTGAATGTAAATAACGCTCTCCAAATACTTACTGGATGGGATGTAGTTATCGATGGAACTGACAACTTTCAAACACGCTACACAATAAGTGACGCTTGTGAGATTCTCTCAATACCTTGGGTATTCGGCAGTATTCACCGATTTGAGGGCCAAGTCTCCGTATTTAATTATCAGAATGGACCAAATTACAGAGATCTATTTCCAAAGGCACCTCCCTCAAATTTAGCTCCAAATTGTGCTGAGGCTGGAGTTTTAGGTGTTTTACCAGGCATAGTAGGTAGTATACAGGCAACTGAGGCTCTGAAAATAATACTTGGATTTGGGGAACCTATTTCAGGAAAATTACTGACTATAGACGCTAAAAACATGAAAATGCGATCATTAACATTTGTAAAAGATGAAAGAAGGTCACCTGTAACCGAAATGTCTGAGGAATTGATCATGAAATCATGCAATAGTATTAGAAATCATAATCCAGTTATTGTAGAAATTACGCCCGAGGAATTCATGAAAAAGAAAAAATCAGGATGGAATCCATTCTTATTGGACGTTAGGAGAGCTGATGAAGAGAAGATTACCAATATTGGTGGTACAGACCATAGGATAATGCATATAGAGATTCCAGACAAACTAGAAGAAATTCCGAATGATAGAGATATTGTAGTGTATTGTAGAACGGGAGTTAGATCGGCTGCTGTATCAAAATTTCTTTTAGATTCTGGATTATTTTCAGGGAAAATTTTCAATTTGTTCGGTGGTATTCATTTGTGGTCGGATCAGATAGATAGTTCATTACCTAAATATTAGCCATATAGTGGTTAATTTACTACCAGTGTAGCGATCAATAGTGGTTAATTGTGATATTTTGTATAAATTTAATAAAAACGCTTATATTTTTCCTTGAAATGTGGTTAATCTTCTACCAGTATAACTAATAATAGTGGTTAACAAGTCTAAAAAATAGTATTTTTTTGTATGAGAGGGCGGTGTTATTTACTGAATGTGGTGGAAAACTGAATCGATGTGCGATTCTTTGTAGTACTAGTTGTGTGTCGTGCAGAACATGAGTAGGCGCAGGGGGCTTTGGAAATGCCCGGAATGCGACAAACACCAAACATGGAAAGCAAGAGGAACGAATACTACGAGTTTGGACCGGAAATGTACCTCATGCAATTCAAGGATAAGAGTCACACTTAGCAGATCTAAATCGGGCAGAGGTCGGAAAAGAAAGGCAATTGTTTGGGAAAGAGATGAGTCGACTACTATGGAGTCACTTGAAGAAGAAGTGCGACTTAGGGATGAGAAGGAAAAAAACAAGTTTGAAACCAAAGAAAACAGACATGTTGATTCAGTTGTGCAGGCTGATCTGCCGCCTTTGTGGGGTTCAGAATGGCAACCTAAAAATGAATTAATTTTCCCTTCCAGTTTGTCAGAGTCAAATGCAAGAAAAGAAATTATTAGATTCGTAGCAGAAAGGCACGATGGATATATCCAATTAGCTGCCGAAGTATGGGATTCATTAAGTCCACCATCTAAGTTTAGTGGGGCTCAATTTCATGAATTTAGTTTGAAATATTGCGAACAGATGAAAACACGATTGCACGAAATGTTGTTTGAGCCAGAATTTTTGGATCTGATAAAAAATGAAGTGATCCCAAGACGCCCCGGATCAATTTACATAGATAGACGCATTACAAGGATGCTAAGAGACATATCACTATGTCTTAGAAGAATTGCGTATAGCGCTGCTGTGACTATAGAACAGCGTTTGTTATGGCAGAGATGGATGATAAGAACCAGAACTCTGGATGAACACCTAAAGGACCTTTTTTCAAATGGCATCCCTACGCCAGATGGAGAGTTATTTGGAGGAAAGGGGTTTCGTTCCACTTGGCAAGAAGGAATTGTTTCCTGCGCTACTGCATTAACTAGAGCAATTGATTTGGAAGAGGATGAAAAACATCTAGCAGATGTTGTCGCGCCTATGATCAGAGATGTAGGTTTAGCACTTTCAATGGGACAAACTCCACTAGAAATTTTCAATGCTCAAATGGGCAAATCTGGTTCTTACATGGATGGAGGTATTATCGGCTCAGGAGGCAGAGATTTACATGTTGGTAATTGGGAAAAAAGAGTCCTCCCCCCGACCGCCCCTTTACCAATCGCCAGTGCAACTACAACAGGAATCGCATTAGCAGCTCAGAAACTAGGAATAAAACGATTTCATCTAGCGCCAGTTGGCGAGGGATGTAGCAGTAGTGGAGAATTTTGGGAAGCTATGAATTTAGCAGGTGCAAGAGGTTTGCCCATATCTTTTATGATTCAAAATAATCAAATTGCACTTGATACATTTACAACAGGACAGTCGGGTGCAGAGACATTTGGAGATAAAGGCCACTCAATGGGTATACCCTCTTGGACAATTGATGGATCAGACCCTGCCCAGTTTCATGCTTCGGTTTCAGTGGCAAGAGAATATGCCATGGACGATTGTGGTTCAACCTTAATTCACGTCGAAACAATGCGTGGTTGTGGACATGCACACCATCATGACGACCTCTATCTTGGAGCCAGTAGCGGAAACCCTCCAGGATATGTGGATCGGCAACTTTTGAAATATTGGTCAGAAAAAGATCCTTTGCCGACTCATAGAGAGACCTTGATAAAGATGGGAATAAGTGAGAAAAAACTCCAAGAAATTGAGAGAGAGGAAGAAAGGTTAGTCGAATCTGCTCGAAAACAAATGGAATCTTCACCTTGGCCAGAAGGAAATTCAGTAACAAAAGGCATCACTAGCCTTCATGATGCGGAGACACATACTGAACAATATGATCGGTTTGGAGTAAGTCTTTCTGGCCCTGAATCACCACTTTCTTCAGGGATTTGTGGAATTGAATTTTCAGATGCAGCAAATTCTTGGACGTATAGTAAAGCAATCCAAAATGCTATGGTCACACTTGCAGATCAATATGGAGAATCTATTCTTTTTATGGGAGAAGATATGGAAATTGCCGGGGCATTTGGAATGAATCTACCATTAAAGGCTAAAGGACATTCAGAAAGACTTCTAGATATGCCTCTTTCTGAAGCAATAATCATACATTCAGCAACTGGGGCAGCTTTGGGAGGAATGAGACCGGTTGCTGAGATTCAATTTGGAGGATTTGCTGCACTTGCTCATAACCCTCTTATTAACAATGCAGCGCAATTGAGATGGAGGTGGGGGGCAGAATTACCTCTGACCATTAGAATTCCATTAGGTGCTAAGACACGTAGTGGACCTTTTCATGCAAATATGATAGAATCGTGGTTCTCAAATGACCCTGGATTGATTATAGTATTCCCTAGTACGCCTCAAGATGCATATGATCTTTTAATTGAAGCACACGCACTAGATGATCCGGTAATTTTCCTTGAACATATTGGACTATATGGTCTAAGAGGAGGTAACACTGGATGGGGTGAGGTGATTAATCAATTAGTGGATACCAATTCTGTAATGAAACGACTAGACAAAGGAGAAAATAGCATAGGTAAAGCAAAAGTAATCCGGGGAGGAAAAGATTTGACCATAGTGACTTGGGGGGCCATGGTTCATGTTGCTCTTAAGGCAGCAGAAGATGCTTCTAAGAGAGGTATAGAAGTAGAAATTGTTGATTTGCGGACTATATTACCATTTGACGCAAATACCTGTGTAGACTCAGTACGTCGCACAGGTAGGCTAATTGTACTTCAAGAGGCACAATACACGGGAGGATTTGGACACACTGTAAGTAGTAGAATACAAGAAGAGGCTTTTTGGAACTTAGAATCTGCACCAGTGGTGATTGGTGCCCTAGATACACCTGTACCATTTTCTCCAACATTGGAAGATCATACCATACCAAATTCGGATTTAGTATTGAGGCATATAAGAAGAATGTGTGGTTGATTAGATGTACTCAATAATCATGAACATGGAACAAGTCGGTGAGTTGTATGATTGATTCGGACCCACTCCTTGTGATAATTGGATTCTTGTTATTGATAGGAGGGGCAGAAGGTGTCGTACAGGGTGCTGTTAGGATTGCAGATAGGATACAAGTTCCACCTCTGCTAATTGGATTTACAATAGTCGCACTTGGTACTTCATTACCTGAACTCGCAGTTGCAATTGAAGCGATTACTCAAAATAAACCAGAAATTGCAATAGGCGGAGTTATGGGGTCAAATGTTGCGAATATTATGTTAGTTCTAGGGACTGCTTGTATGCTTGGATCAGGGGGGGATGCTGGAGCCGGATTAAGACGTGATGCAATGGCATTAATTATAGCAACCGTCATACTATTTATCTTCGTTTATTATGGAGAAATACCATTTATTGCTGGTTTGGGAATGATCGGTCTTATTGTTGGTTATTTTGCATACTCGTATCATTATTCAAAAGGAAAAGAGGACCATGAAGATCTTGAGGAAAATTGGCTACCTGATAATATTGTTATAGCAATAATTGCGACTATAGCAGGCGGTATCATGATTTGGCAAGGAGCCATTGTAATGCTCGAAGGAGCGACCGGATTAGCGACCACATATGGTATACCTGACTCTGTTGTTGGCCTTTCCATTGTTGCACTAGGCACATCACTACCTGAATTGGCCGTTACTGTAATTGCTGCCATCCGTAAACAAGGAGGAGTCGCAGTTGGAAATGTACTTGGTTCAAACGTCATGAATATACTTGGAGTTCTTGGAGCATCCTCGGTAGTTGGAGGCGGTATAGAAATAGCATCTGATTTCGCTGGCAGGGACATTTGGGTTGTAGTTCTAACGTCAGGATTGGTCGCGGCAATGCTACTAGACGATAGACAGATAGGACCAAGAGTTGGTGCTACAATGATTGTAGGATATATTGCTTACATGTCATTTCTATACTTCTCTTGATTCGAACCCTCAAGATCTGATAAAAGCGAATGGCTAAGTCTGAGTGGCCCTTGCGAGCATCATGGCTGAATTCCGATTATCGGAAGAACAAGAGATGTTAAGGAGACTTGCACATGAGTTTTCAAGAGATACAATACGCCCAAAATCAGAGTATTGGGAAGAAACTGGGGAGTTTCCGATTAATGAAATTACTGAAGCACACGCTCTAGGACTAACTAATCTACACATACCTGCAGAATACGGAGGAATGGGGCTTGGGATCTCTGATGAAGTATTAGTCCAAGAAGAGTTTTCTTGGGGAGACCCTGGATTTAGTACTGCCGCATATACTAATGGATTAACTGCTGGACCAATAATAACAGGAGGTACTGAAGAGCAAAAGCAAGAATATCTTGGTCGTTTAGTAAAGAGTCCGAAAATTGCTTCTTATTGCGTCACAGAACCTGCTGCAGGGAGTGATGTTGCGGGTATAGAGACTACAGCTGTTAGAGATGGAGATCATTACATACTCAACGGACAAAAGATGTGGATTTCTGGTGCAGGATACGCCGACTGGTTTTTTGTATTGGCCTATACAGAAAAATCAGCAGGTTACAAAGGAATGAGCGCTTTTATTGTAGAAAGTGCTTGGGACGGAGTAAAACTTGGAAAAAAAGAGAAAAATATGGGTCAGCGAGCTTCTGATACTAGAGGCGTAATTTTTGATGATGTTCATGTGCCTGTAGAAAATCTAGTAGGTGGTGTTGAAGGAAAAGGATGGTTCAATGCCATGAAGGCCTTTGATTTATCACGTCCAAATGTTGCTGCTCAAGCAGTAGGATGTTCTCGAGCTGCATACGAATATGCATTACAGTATGCTGATGAAAGGATGACATTTGGTAAAAAATTGCATCAACATCAGGCAATACAATTCATGCTTGCTGATATGAAGACTAAAATTGAGGCTAGTCGACTTCTTACGTGGAAAACTGCTTGGGAAGCAGATTCTGGCATTCGTAATACTGAAAGTGCCGCTCATGCTAAAAGATTCGCTGCAGATTCATGTATGGAAGTTACTACTGATGCTGTCCAGATTTTTGGAGGATACGGTTATTCCGAGGAATATCCTGTTGCAAGGCTAATGCGCGCCGCTAAAGTTCTACAAATTTATGAAGGAAGTAGTCAAATTCAACGTATGATAATTGGTCGAGAAATGGTGAATGATTTGTAAATTAGCCCTTTGGGCTAAGAAAACATGTGACCGCTTATTTCAAAATAACTTCTAAGCGTCGATGGTCTGATAGACATGCATTCGTTTGGGGAAATTAGGGGGCGATTAATTGCATTTACAATACTTGGAATGATGTTGGTACCAGTACTTGCAGTTGCTGCACCAACCGTTTCTGATCCACACCCACATATCACAAATTCTGAACAGAATGTAGAGTGGTGGGAAAATACTAGAATGGATTTAGATGGAGATTATATCCATGATGCTATATGGATAGCCGCAGAAAATAACCATTACGAATATCTTAATTCAGATGGTAGGATATCGGTGATTGTAGACTTTGACCGCACTCCTAACGAAGCAGATCAAATGATGTTAGAGAAGGAAGTTGGATTCGAGACTCAATTCAGATACTGGCTGATTGACTCTATTGCTGGCACCGTTGAATTAGATAGAATTCACGAATTAATTGATATCCCTAGTGTAGTCTTTGTAGAATTAGATGGAAGATTGGGAGTTCAGATGGAGGATGTAGTACCTACACATGGAGTAGACCTAGTCTGGCAAGACACAGGTTACACTGGAGCTGGAATAACAATGGCGATTATTGACACCGGTATCGATGGAAATCATACCGCATTAGATGATCTTGATGATGATAATAGTACTAATGATCCAAAGATTTTAGCTTTTTACGATGCTGTGAATAACCCGAGCATGACTAATGGAAGTGAAATAGAGCCATATGATGGCAATGGACATGGGACTCACTGTGCTGGAATTACCGCTGGAACTGGTGCACCGACATATCAGCACATAGGTGTGGCTCCTAAGGCAAACTTAGTCGGAGTAAAAGTTCTCAGTGACGAAGGAAGTGGATCTTTCGCCCAAGTTATGGCTGGAATGGAATGGACAGTTGAGAAGAGACATGAATTCAACATAAGAGCAGCTAGTATGAGCCTTGGGGCTCTAACTGGAGCAATTGAATGGACCTCATCAGAGGAAGAATCAGTCAACAGAATGGCGAATGAAATGATGAGAGCAGGAGTGACTCTATTCATTGCAGCTGGGAATAGTGGAGGATCGGCAACAATAGGCACCCCAGGGAGCGCAGAGGATGTTATTACTGTAGGATCACTAGACAAAGATACTGCGATAGCAATTTACTCAAGCCAAGGGCCCACAGAGGAAAATAGAGTAAAGCCAAATTTAGCATTTGTTGGAAGCAGTGTTAATGCCCCTGATGCCAATACTGGAGATGGTTATGTAGCACTTTCAGGAACAAGTATGGCGACCCCCGGTGCGGCTGGAGTTGCAGTTCTAATGTATCAAGCCAATCCTGATCTAAGTCCATTTGATATTCGAAATATAATGCAAGAAACTTCTACCTATCGGCAGTGTCATTACATGTTGGCTAACGAGCCCTGTGCTGAAGACCTTATTCCCAAAAATAGACAGAATAATGTTTACGGACACGGACATGTCAACGCTCAACCTGCTGTGGATGAGGCTGCCAACTATTTCTATGACCTTAGCTTATCTTTGAACATCACATTGGAAAGCGAATATGGAGAAGATAATCGAGTTCACATTGGTCAAGGAGAATCAATTCGTTTCAATTTGGAGGGAGGAGTACAAAGGGTTCAATGGCGAACTTGGGATATGAGAGATAACTGGATGGATTTAGCCGAGTTTAACGTTGGCCAGGAGCAGTTCGAAGTCACGCATAACTTGCTAGTGGATCGACTACGATTTTTACCAAATAATACGATAGAAGGCGATCAAGTCATCCTTGTCAGAGCAATTACTGGTGATCAAGCATCAACCAATCTTGCAGTTGGAATTCACATAATGGGAGAAGAAAAAATTATCCAATCTGATTCTAGTAGTTCTTTGATGGGATTACTTGTTGGGATCTTAGCACTACTAGTTCTCGTGCTTCTTTTAGGACTTATTTTCGCCGGTGTGCAACTGCGGGACAGAGGTTACTTCAACGAAGACGGGGGATTTTTCGGTGAAATATTACAAACTGAATATACTGATGCTGAATTAGAATCTGATCCTCCTAACTCCGGCTAAATAGAAAAACCCTAGTCCTAATCCTCAAACATTGATGTCTGTTCGCAGGATTATGAATAAGACCAGAGGGATCTATGTCTCTGTTGTTTTCATTATGCTAATTACTCCATTAGTTTCTTCTTCAATTACAATCGATAATTCCCAAAGAGGGGGGTTAGATTTCAATGGAGAATGGACTGCTTCTGTGGAATCTGAAATTCACGATCAGTGGTGGTTAGAATGGAGCAGAGACAAGGATAGAAACTCAATAGACGATAGATTAGAATGGTTGATTCAACAACCAAATGATTTGCAAACGGAATGGTGGAAAAAGGCACCACAAGGGGCTGCCAGAATTTTCATTGATTATGATCATCATCCGACTGAAGCCGATATTGATGCTCTAGAGAACCTAGGGGTTGAAGTTACCTTCCGGTTTAGTTATCTAGACACAGTAGCAGCTACAGCACCTTTCGATTCAATTCTAGATCCCAGCCAAATTCTTTCTTTACCTGGAGTTGTGATGATTGAAGATCTTGGACTTGCAGAACCAAATATGCATGAAGCGGTTCCGAATATGGAGGTAGATTCTGTTTGGCAAGATCTAGGCCTAGATGGAACGGGGGCAGTAATTGCGATACTAGATACTGGAGTTCGTGGCGATCATGAAGGACTTAATGACATGGATGATGACCCATTCACTTGTGTAAATGATCCACCAGACCCATTGGACCCAAGCCCTCAACCAGTACCTGCAGACTGTGATCCGAAAATCATTGCATTCTTTGATGCTGTATTTACAGATCAAGAATTGGATCCTTCTGAATCATATGACTCTGGCACCCACGGAACACATGTTGCAGGAATCGCAGCAGGTAGCGGAGGAGGGCAAACAGATCCAGCCACTGGAGAAAAATACGTAGGAGCCGCCCCTGGTGCTTGGCTGATTAACATCCTTGCTTGTTGTGATGGAGATATTGAAGACATAATGCAGGGTGCAGAATGGGCAATTGATAACAAAGAAAAATATGGAATCGACATATTGACTTCGTCACTTGGAGAACAGCAATTCGAAATACATGTAGATAATGACGGAAACTCTGCTTGGAGCCGTCAAATGGACGCTGTTGTTGAAGCAGGAATCATCACTACACTTTCTGCAGGGAATGAATTCGGAGGTGCAACATTTGCTGGATGTAATACAATTGATAGTCCTGGTGACGCGATGTTACCGGTCACTGTAGCCAGCCTAGATAAGGACCTTGGTCTGGCAATATATAGTAGTAGAGGATACACCTCAGACTTACGAGTCAAGCCGGATGTTGCCACTATAGGCTCAAGCATTATGGCTCCAGATGCCGCTACAACAGACGGATACACAAGTAAATCAGGAACAAGTATGGCAACCCCGTTAATGGCAGGAATTGCGGGACTTATGGTGCAAGCAAACCCTGATATTACACCTACAGAATTCAAAGATATCATAGCGGCCTATTCTATAGAACGGGAACTCGTTCTTTTGGATGACCCAGGATTTAATGACTGCAGTATAGTTGAGACACGACCAGACAATGAATTTGGTTTTGGTCAGGCTGACCCAATTGCATTTGTTGAAGCCGCTGGAAGTATAGATCGAACACTCAATGTCACTATGCAAATTGATACATTACAAGAAATACGAAATCAAAGCGAAATTTCAGGGGAGGCAATTGGATTACCTTCAGATTCTGAAGGAAGAGTTGAGGTAAGAGTTGGAGGTTCGGAATGGATTGAGGCGAATGATAATTCAGAAAATGGAGATTGGGGAAGTTGGAGTATAGTACTTCAACCGCATATAAATTCAGGGAATTCCACTATCTTTGCACGCCTATATCTCGACGAAGATCATATCTCACCAATAGATGCTAGGAGAGTAATTCTTGTGGACGATATGGCAACAAATGAACCTATGGGGAGTGAAAATTCATTGATTATTGCAGGTTTAGGAGTGCTTATTTTCTTAGTTCCTGCCGTTGGAGTTGCATATTTCTTTAACAGAAATACAATAGGGAGTTCAACATCAGATGAAGATTAACAAAGCAATTATTCTAGCTGCTGGGGCAAGTGAGCGCCTCGGAAGCCCGAAAGCGTTGGTTGAATTAAATGGCCAAACACTGGTTCAATTGGTCTGCAAAAAATTACGAAATGCAAATCTTGAAGTGATAGTAGTAACACGTATTTCACTGGGAAAAAAAATTCAAGAAATGATTCCGGATATTAGAGTGGTAGTTAATCCGAGTCCTGAACTAGGTAGGACTGGAACAATACAATGTGCTATTGAATCAATTGGTATTGGGCCAATATTGATTACTCCTGTTGATAGGCCTGGATTCAGTCATGAAACTGTCAGTGCTCTTTCTAAATGTAAAACCACGACAATCCCTACGTATGAAGGGAAAGGAGGTCACCCAATTGCAATAACTTCTGAGGACTGTGAGACAATTTTACTTGCAGACCCAGATACTCCATTGCGTGAACTAATCAATCCAGATAGGATGCGAGTAAATGATCCTCATTTACACCTAAACATAGATACAGAGAATGATGTAAATCAGTTACTCAAGGTTGTAAAGTATCTGTGAAAGAGGGGTATTCGCCCATCACCCAAAGGAATAACAAACCTACAATAATTGCTGGCAATGTTGTATGAATTGTTGCCCAAATAGAAGCAACTTTATGTCGAACCAAAAGTGGAAACAAAGCGTCTCCATCTTGGGAAATTGCATTGGCAACTAAGGCTGGGAATGAGATGACTCCCTCCACATAGGCAGTTATAGCAATAATTTGTGGCCCACAACCGGGAACTAAGCCTATTGTAGCAGCGATAAACACTGCGCCAGTTCCTGCGCCATACTCTGCAAGATCTGCCTCAGTTACTCCAAAGGCAATCATTCCAAATTCAAAAGCAAGGTAGGCAATAAGAACCCAGAATGTTACAAACGCTGTCTCAGAGGCTGCGTGAACTAGAGTCTCATCTAGAGAATTCAATTTATCTCCAATCGTTGCTTCAGTATCATCTGCAAAGAAATTCTTAGAAGAAATATACAAGATAATCGAAAGAGATGTGCCTATGAAACCTACCCAAGTAACAAGTCCATCACGGGTGGTTGGGTCCCACACTAATTCTGGTGCATAATCAGGATCTTGAGCATACCACATCAGGAGTAATATGGCTAAACAGAGTCCTACTGCAGTTACTACCCACCATATTCTATAACCTTGATGTAAAATTCTATAACCTAATCCTTCAGGTACTTCTCTAGGCAAATCCTGAATCATTGATTCATCATCTGCAATCTGCAATAGTTCTTCTCTTTCACTAGCAAACTTAGGACCAAATGAGCCCAATGGATTAGCAGGAGTCACATTCACACAGTCAATGCCGTATCCCCATGTAACGCCAACAATAAATGAGGTTACATGTACTACTATTACTGGTGTAAGAAAATCGGAATCTTGGAAAACTGCTCCTATCAAGACAAAAGCCGCATCGCCTAATGTAGCAATTAGTGTAGCAATAACAGTTCCATAAGTAACATATCCACGAGCATACATTGGCATTACAATGATTGCACCACCACAACCAGGAGTCAGTCCCATTACTGCACCAAGTACAGGCTGCATGCGTTTGTTCCTGCGAATCCAATCTACGAAACGACCTGCGGTAACATACTGAAGCCAGCTAAATAGTAACACCATTACTGCAACAAAAACGGTAACTGCTAGGAATGCATCTCGCATTGATATAACGATAATCTCCAGCACTTCTTCGGTGTTGATGTGATTCGACACAATGATAACCGACGCAGTTAGACATATCAAAGTTAGTTGAATTTAACATTGTAATTCATAAATAATCATTCATTAATTTTAGTTTGTTGAGAGCGTAACGCCAAAGGCTGATCACTTCATCTCAGATGTATGTCTCGTGCAGTCCTAGCCTGGGTACTGGAACGTTTAGACAGAGGGGACAGAGTAGCACTGGCATCTATAGTAGACGCAAGTGGTAGTGTTCCTGGGAAACCAGGTGCAAGGATGGCATTGACAGATAAAGGTCAAAGAAAAGGAACTGTGGGTGGCGCTGGGCTTGAATTGAAAGTAGAAAAGCAACTAAATGAAATGATATTAGGTAATTCAACCACTAATAAAGTAGAAAAATATGTTTTACATCGTGATGCGAAAGGCAATGAGGGTAATGTTCTCAACAGTGTTTGTGGTGGGACGGTTACAGTATCACTGGAGGTTCTAGAACCTATGCCACACATACTAATAGCCGGAGGGGGACATTGTGGTAAAGCTCTGGCAGAAGTTTGTGAAAATCTTGGTTGGTCCCATAGCGTATACGACATAAGATATGAATATTCAAATGAGGAATTATATCCTAACTCTTTAGAGAACCATTATGGAGACTTAGATGAGTTTCTAAAAAGTCTAAATGATGGAGGTGTTTTTAGATTTTCAGATGTTCTCTTACTAGGCCATGACTGGTCTATAGATCAAGAATTATTAATTGGTATTCTAAAAATCAGAGGAGAATCCAGAAGGCCTAGGATTGGTGCAATAGGATCCCGCTCTAAGTGGAGTGTTTTCAGGAAAGCTGCTATTGATGAAGGTATATCTGAAGAGAACATAGACTCCGTAAGGTGTCCAATTGGAATCAATATTGGTGCTGAGAGTCCTGAGGAAATTGCGATCGCTGTAAGTGCAGAGATAATGATGTTTGAGAAGAATTTGACATAGACGGCTAACCCTCAAAGGTGATGATTACTAGCGTTGATCATGCGTTGTCAGGCGGTTGCTCTGATGCTTATCATTTTTTTAGCAGCATTCAGTGGCTGTTTGTGGGAAAAAAAGGATACTTATGAAGTCGAGATAGATGCCGATGAGTCGTTTAGACATTTCAGCGTAGTGGCTCCAATAGATACTGGAATAAATGTTTATCACGATCACTTCAGAACTAATGAAACGCTACCTCAATGGTTGCTTGAAGAATTAGGAGTGACAATGACTTGTGATTTGACATTTGAAGGGAGTTGGCAAGAAAGATATGATGCTGACAAAGAGTCCTGTTGGGACATTATCACATCTTCAGATATCGTATATTTCCCTGGAACTCGGATAATAGGCACCACACCTGATGATAGTACGGACATTCCAATATTAGATGACCCCTCAGATGGTCATGGAACTGCAGTTACAGGTGCCGTAATTAATGCAAATCCGGATGCTGTGATTTTCTTTGTCGAAGGCTTCTCTGATGCTGCCGTTTTGGCCGCAGCGAATCAACCACTGGTAGACATTCTATCAACTTCTTTTGGGCCTATTGGATCAATACCAGTGCCCGGAATTGAAGATGCCACTAAAGTTGCAGTAGTGCAAAACAAAAAACTGCATGCAGGAGCCGCTGATAATTCTCCTTCACCAGCTGTACAAGATTCAACTGCAGGACCTCCTTGGAGTATTGGCATTTCAGGATATGCCGAAGAAGATGATGATCAGAAAGAAACGATGAGTGGCTCATATCCAGATGTTGCAGCAGATTGGACACAAGTTCTTCCAAATCATGATGATATAGATGGTTATCATCAAACTAGTGGGACTTCGTTCGCCACTCCTAGAACTGCTGGCCTTCTTTCGAAAATAATACAAAATTTGAGATTTGAATTTAATGATAATTCCTCAGGAGCAGATCCATTTACACGTTCAGGAATGATGATTAATGGAACGAATTATTCCTTAAGTAATGATGATTTAAGAGATGCACTCAATAGATCTGGTTGGTATCCTAGTGCAAATACTTGGGATCCTACTTCGGGCACTATGCCTATTTCTCCATTAGCACCCTGTACACAAGTAGGTTGGGGTGTTGTAAATGAATCAAATGTAGAACCTATGATTAAGCATTTGAATGGAACCGTACTTTTACCTGACAGGCCATTTGATGTAGTTCAATGTATGGAAATGAATCAGGCAATGAGAGAAACTTACTGGGGATGACTTGATTACTTTACTGTCATTGCAGAGCCATAATGCGTAAGGTTGTGTTGAGGTGGAAAATCTCCTCAATTGAGGGTTCTGAAGAGTTGAAAAAACTTCTAGAAATCTGTAAAAGCCTTGAAATAATTGCTCATCTTGATGTATCCTTAGAAGGAATTACACAACTTGCTGAAGTCAAATTAAATCCAGGACATTCAGTAGATGAACTATCAAAAATACCAAGTTTCCAGATTTTAGATATACATGAACAAAATGAAAATGATGCATTAGTCACTTTATTATGTACCCACACATTAGCAAAATCTGCTATCGATCTTTCAAATTTACATCTTCAATGCCCTTATGGGATTGATTCTGAAAAAGGAATGGAAATGCGGGTAACTGGACTAACTTCTTCGATGAGAAGATTTCTGGGTTTACTAAGATTAATACTACCTCCTGATAAAGTTAGTGTAATAACTACCAAAGATGAAATTATGAATGGATGGGAAGAATTACTCACCGTTAGACAAATTGAGGTTTTCTCACATGCAGTAAAGAATGGATATTATGACGGGCTAGAAAATGTAACGATAAAATCTCTGGCAGAGGAATTGGATATTTCTCGTTCAACCTATGGCGGTCATCTTTCGGATGCAGAGAAGACTATCCTGAAAAGAATTGGCTCAGATCTCATATGAGTCCGTAGGACTCAGACCGAAGCGTAATAGGATAATTCCCAGTGGGTTGACGTTGTGGTGCAACACCGGCTTCCTATGCTTCCCTCTGCTGGCGATGTTTCATGGTCTGCAGAAATAAACGGTGTAAACAAGAGATTGAATATAGAAAATAATGCAATTTTGCTCGATGTTCTAAGGGACCAAGCCGGAAGTCTTGGAACAAAACGTGGCTGCGATATGGGTACTTGTGGATGCTGTTCTGTCTTAGTAAATGGAGAACCTAGACTTTCATGCCTTACTTTAGCAGCAGAAGTTGATGGGGCGGCTATAACAACGGTAGAAGGACTAGCAGATGGCCATCATCTACATCCAATCCAAGCAATGTTTGCCGAATGTGGAGGCTCTCAGTGTGGCTTTTGTACGCCGGGATTCTTAGTAGTTACATCAGCCCTATTAG
This sequence comes from Euryarchaeota archaeon UBA23, assembly GCA_002498725.1. Lineage (GTDB taxonomy): Archaea > Thermoplasmatota > Poseidoniia > Poseidoniales > Thalassarchaeaceae > MGIIb-O1. The sequence goes on along the minus strand of DAIJ01000035.1, from coordinate 20,481 downwards.
ATGAAAATCCAAATCCTAGTGATAAGGAAATAAAGTGTGCAATTGAAGGTAATTTATGCAGGTGCACTGGTTATCAACAGATTGTTGATTCGGTTCGTGCGGCATCAGATATACTCACTAAGGGATTACAACTTGAAGATTCAACTTCGCCAAAGAGCGATCCACATCCCGGTTTTTCAGGTGGTTAGAATATGAGTGATCGTGACGAGCCCGAAGGAATAATCGAGAGAGAAATTAAGATGGACGTTGATGTCATAGAAGTAGATCAAGAAATGGACTTTGAGAACGTTTCCAGCGAAATCGCTGATCTGGAAGTGGATTTGATGACTGAGGAAAGCAGTGAAGATGAGATGGTCGGCTATAGACAACAACCCGGAAAGCTTCCATTTGCCAAACCCGGGTCGGGCGGGAAAAATAGATTCTCTAAGCCTACGAATCAAGAAATGATTCCGGAGTCACAGGGTGGAAAACTAACTCAGCCTTGGGGTTCTCATCGCCATGATGGTTTGGTAAGTGGACAAATAATTGGAAAACCTACAGCGCTAGTAGACAGTCATTGGAAAGTAACAGGGCAGGCTCAATATGGAGACGATATTAGATTGCCCGGTGAGTTAATTGGGCGTATTGTTCGATCACCGTATCATTATGCAAGAGTTCTATCAATTAATTGTTCCAAAGCACTTGAATTACCCGGTGTAGTGGCTATCGCAACGGGGGCTGATGCTGCTAACAAATTTGGTGTCTTACCTGTAACCAAAGATGAACACGCAATGGCTGTAGAAAAAGTTAGACATGTGGGGGATTTAGTTGCATGTGTAGCTGCTGAAAATGAATTGATAGCTCGTGAAGCTGAAAGACTGATTGAGGTAGAATATGAAATTTTAGAGCCAATACACGATATGAGAAAAGGATTGGATGACAGTGAAAATCCAATACATGATCGAGGGAAGTATCACATTGGTGAGGCAAATGTTCAGAAACGTGTTTTCCAAGAATTTGGAAATATCGATGAGATGGCATCCAATTCGATTGCAAGTCATAAACAAAACTGGTTATTTGCTGGAGTAAACCATGCTGCGACTGAGCCACATGCTGTAGTTGCAAATTGGGATCCCTCTGGTAGATTGACCCTCTATACGCCTCAACAAGTACCACATTATGTGCATCGTGCTTTAGCAGATGTACTTGAAGTGCCTATGCATCAAATTAATGTTCATAGAACATTTGTAGGAGGAGGTTTTGGAGGAAAATCCGATCCATTTCCTCATGAAATGTGTGCAGCAATTCTGGCACGAAAATCCGGGCGCCCAGTACGTATCACTTTTGACAGAGAGGAAGTATATTGGATAAATCGTGGAAGGCATCCATCACGAATTGAAATGAATCTGCATGCAGATGAAAAAGGAAGAATATGTGGAATTGAAACTGATGCTCTTATTGATGGTGGAGGCTTTGCTTCATTTGGCCATGTCACTACCTACTACAATGGCGTATTACATACAGCACCATATGAAATTGGAGCATTTCATTACACTGGAGCGAGAGTCTGGACGAATAAGCCCGCAAGTGGTGCGATGAGAGGACATGGGGCAGTCAACTCACGTTGTGCTGTAGAAACTGGATTGGATGATCTTGCAGAACAATTGGAAGTTGATCCAATAACTCTTCGTCTGGCTAACTTACTACCACCACATTCCGCTACTATTACTGGATTTAGAGTTACAAGTATTGGAATGCGAGAATGTTTGGAGAGAGTCAAAAAGGAAAGTGATTGGGACAAAAAGTTCCGTAAAATGCCTCTTGGGAAAGGGATTGGAATTGGATGTGGATTTTTCATTTCAGGTTCTGGATTACCAATACATTGGGATCCTAATAAATTTCCGCACGCAACTGTTCATCTGAAAATTGACATGGATGGGGGAGTGACAATACACACTGGAGCAGCCGATATAGGACAAGGTTCTGACACAGTAGTTGCTCAAGCCGTTGCAGAAGTACTAGGTTTACCTCTTGATATGATTAGAGTCCGATCTCGTGAGTCCGATACATCACCTGTAGATTTAGGATCTTATTCTTCACGAGTAACTTTCATGAATGCAAACGCTGCAATTTCTGCAGCAATGCAAATTCGTGATGAATTACTTGATGCGACTGTGGAAATAACTGGAGCCATACGCGATAAACTAGTCATTGGAGATCGAAGGATCTTTGCAAAGAATGACCCCGCTGTAGGAATTTCCTATCTTGAAGCGCTTCACAAGGCACAAGAAGATAGAGGGGCGCTAGTTGCATCTGGAGCATATAGAACACCACCAATGGGACGTACACACAAAGGTGCAGCAGCCGGATTGGCTCCTGCATACTCGTTTTCTGCCTATGTAGCAGAAGTGACTGTGGATGTTGAAACAGGACAGACTAAGGTTGACAAAGTATGGGCTGCCCATGACTGTGGTAAGGCCTTGAATCCTCTAGCAGTTAAGGGTCAAATTATCGGCTCATGTCATATGGGGCTGGGGCAAGTCATTAGTGAAGAAATGAAATATGGGCGTGGTGGGCATCTCATGAATCCGGATTTACTAGACTATAAGATTCCAAGTGTACATGAGATGCCTGAGGTGTTTCCAATAATTGTTGAGTCTAATGATCCAGAAGGACCGTTTGGTGCCAAAGAAGCCGGAGAAGGACCACTACTTCCAATATTACCTGCTGTCTGTAATGCTGTTTATGATGCAGTAGGGGTCCGAACTGCAGAGCTCCCAATAACGCCAGATAGACTACTAAAACTCATTGAAAGAAGATGTAGGAAAGAGGGAATAAAAGAACCACTAGAACTTGAAAGCCCAACTCTCAAATATTCGCCGCTGCAAAATGTTCTTGCTGCTAGGGCTAGTGAACATTCACAAAGAGACTTGGATAGAAGATTAGATGCAAATAGAAAGCCATACCATAATGGTGCTCTATTCGGACTTGACCCCACAATCCCTCCAGATGAAGTTGACGAACGTTGGGCAGTGAATGTAATTCCGTCTAAGGATTATCTTACCAAGCCCCGCTTAGCAGGTAGCGCATGGAGACACATGGAAAGGCGACATAGGGGTGATTCATGATGCGAATGCCTCCATTCAAATTACATACTCCAAAAACTTTGAATGATGCCCTAAACATAGCTAGAGAACTTTCTAATGAGGAAATTGAATTTGACTGGATCGCGGGTGGTACCGATCTTTTACCAAATTACAAATGGCACCTTAATGCAAAACCTCATGTTATTTCTTTATCTGGAATTAGTGAACTTTCAAAACTTAATTCTAACCATATTGGCGCAATGGTAAGCCTTCATGATCTTGCTAAATCCAAATATACTCATCCAGTATTGGTTAAGGCCGCGGACTCCATAGCTAGTACTCTCATTCGAAGATCAGGGACAGTTGGAGGAAATATCTGTCTAGACACCAGATGTTACTGGTTTAATCAAACTGAGCAATGGAGAGAATCAATTGATTGGTGCCATAAATGCGACTGTGGAACAGAAGCAGATTGTAGAGTTATACCTAATCAAAATACACTTTGTGTAGCAACATATCAGGCAGATCTTGCCCCCGTTCTTATGTGCTTGGGAGCAACTATCCATTTGGCTTCGGTAAATGGAATAAGATCTATGCCACTACACAACTTTTTCGAACTAGATGGAATGACTAGAAATGTCCTACAACATGGAGAATTAGTTACACACATAACTTTGCCAGAAGATGTTAATGAATGGAAAGGAGATTATCAAAAACTTAGACAACGAGAATCTTGGGACTTTCCAGAAGCCGGAGTTGCTGCTTTATGGAGAATGGGAACTAAAGGTCCGACTCAACTTAGAATTGCAACTACCGGATTAGAATCTATACCGGGATTACATCTTGAAGAAGCAAATAATGCAATTTCAAAATGGAATGGAAGTAATACAATTGACACACTAGCCGATGCAATAAGGAAGAGTGTGAAACCTGTTCAAAACACATGGTACTCTCCTTCATACAGGAAAAAAATGGTTAAAGTTCTAACCAAAAGAGCGTGTGCGGGACTAATAGAGAGGTGAGTCAGTGAATACAAAATTATACAGTTTTGCACTAGTAATTACAATTCTCAGCGTGTGTATTCCGATTACACAGGCACAACCTGAGCCCTCTTTTGGAAATTGGGAACTCGGAATTGATTATCCCGAAGATGATGATGCAAATTCATTTATGGCACATAGATCTGGTGTTGTTCAATTATCATTTTGGGTAGATAATCCTAGTTTAACTGCAATTACGATCTCTTTTGAATATGAAGAGCCATTTGAAGGTGCAATTGGATCAGCACCTACAGAAGAGACTATTGAAGCAGGATCAAATGATTCATTCACTTTAACATTCAATCAGATTGATGTATTCTCATACAATGCAGGCACCATTGAGAGTTTCAAAATTACAGCCAGCCTAGAGAAGCGAGCTAATATTGACGTTGTTATTCCCGAATCTCAAGAAAAAGAAGGAAGTGTTGAAATCCCAGAAATTTTCGAATTAAGTGTGGAAGTGGCGGACCCCGTTGGTCCAATGAATTCAGGCACCGAATCAATATTACGTGTTACTGTGAATAATAGAGGAAATAGTCAAGACAGAGTTAGGGATGTTGAAGTTACGGATGATTGCCCACTGATGACTACTAATGAAGGACTTGATGTTTTGACTAGTAGGACAATACAACCAGGAGGTTCAACAACTGCTGAACTTAAGATAATGGCATCAGATAGTCATCCTTCACGAAACTGTAGAGTAGAAGTTACTGTTACATCAAATGGTGCTGATGGTGCTCAACTTTCAAATGATTTCACAAGAGTCACAGTAGAATCATCACCAATCGTTGATAATGATGATGATGATGCAAATTCTAATGATAACGAAGATCCTGTAGAAGTAGTTACCACTAACTTACCAGCACCAGGAATTTTAACTATAATTTCTGGCCTAATGTTGGCATTATTAGCGACCCCCAGAAGGCAATAAAAAAAGAATAAAAAATTAGACACATAAATGTCGATAAAGAGCCCACTGTAATGGTGCAAAAAAAGCACCAAATGCCTTCGAATTAAGGTATTAACAGTGACCTAGAATGAACAACATATATCTGTGGAATGATATTCGCCAGAGAGCGTAGGTATCCCAGCGTACGCTAACAACAAGAGGAATGGAATACAGATGGCTGCTGAAAAAAGTGATGATAAGAATTTCACCAGCATGGTGATTGGTTCTATTGCAACCACTTTTGTGTTACTTCTAATACTACCAATGATCTTTGTTGCTGGAAAGGAAACTTACTACTCGGCTTATTCTGTAGGGGGCGATAATGATATCGAAAGATATGCTCAAGTTACTGACATGAGAAACAGTCTAGCTGATGATGACGGCTACTTTATCGCTAACACAATGTCGACTCCTATGCTAGTAAATGATTGGAAAGATCCACATCGTACCGCTCTAATGATTATTGGGCCTGAAAAACCAATTGCTGAAACAGAAGCCGATGCAATTTATGACTTTGTAACAGAGAAGGGTGGAAAGGTAATAGTGGCTTCCGACGGCACTAACGCTAACCGTCTAGCTGACCGTTTTGGAATTACTTTCTTTGATGCACCGCTTAATGATGAAAATCAACATTGGCTTGAATATGAAAATGGAGAGGCAGTGTCTGGATCATGGCTGAACGTATGGGGTCTAGCAGCAGTTTCAGAGGATGTTAATGAAATGTCCCAGGCTCATCTGCGTCAAGGTTGTGTTGACATAGAAGTTCGTGAAGAAAATAGACGTAACTGTAGAATGCCTGTTATGTTTAGATCACCTACAGGGATGAAATTTGAGCCCACAACTATGGATAATACAAACCCTGGTCATAGAGATGTAAGTGTTCTGGCTAGTGCGTCCCCATCAGCATTTATTGACATAAGAGGAAATGGTCGTGCTGATGACCCGCAAAATCCAGCCCCTGGAGATTTATCTCTCATTATTAGAATAGATTATCCTAACATTACTGCTTTCGACCAAGTCACTACTGGATCTGCTGGTATAGTTGGTAGTAACATGAAGGAATTGTCCGTTACTGGGAGTATTGTGTTCGTATCAGATGAAGAAGCATTCTCAAACAGAATGTGGAATTTAGATTCAGCAGAAGGTGCCAAGATGAGTTCTTCTTGTGAACAACAAACTGGACATTGTTGGTTGGATACTGTAAGAGAAACATACTGGGAAGGTAACGAAAGATATTTCTCGCTACTTATTGATGATTTAATGGAACATAATAACAAAGAGATGGCGAAATCACTTAGAGAAGATAGAAGTAATTTTCAAATTGTATTTGATGAAAGCAGGCATGTTACTGGAGTAATATCTGCTCCATTCGTAGAGGCTATGGGCACAGTAGTACTCCTTACCTCCAACACATTCCTAAAATGGCTAGTGGTATTGAATGTAGGCCTATTACTACTGGTTTCAATGATGGTGATTCCTGAAAAGGAAAACTGGAGACACGTTTTTGACCTTACTAGATTCAAAGAAAGGCCAAATAAATTAGATCCAAGTGGATATCGGAAGCGGGTACAACAAGCACTGTTTACAAAAGTAAGAGTTCACTATGATCTGACACGTGATCAGATGGCAATAAAGCCCCCTGCAGAAATTCAAACTATGATAGGTGACCCTCGACTTGTAGAATTGGCATACAGCCAAAGCCGCAAATATACTCCCCAAGAATTAAGACAACTAATGGTTGCAATAAGGAGATGGGGAAAAAATTGAGAGAAAAATGGAGAGAGAAAAATGACTGAAAAGAAAACGACTGCTAAAAAGAAAGCCGCGGGTGGCTCGAAAAAGGTGAGTGAAAAACTTGCTGCTGTAGGTGCTATTGGTAATGCAATTAGTACCGAAGTGCAGAAAGTTATCATCGGAAAAAGCCACGTTATTGACAATGTGTTGATAAACATCTTATCGAATGGAAACCTTCTGTTCGAGGATTACCCTGGTTTAGCAAAGACATTGATGACGAACACATTCGCTGACGCTCTAGGATGCGATTTCAAGCGTGTGCAATTTACACCTGACTTACTTCCAGCAGATATTACTGGAACAAATATCTACGATGCAAAGAAGGGAGAATTTAGTTTCAAACCCGGACCTATCTTCTGTAATCTTCTACTTTCTGACGAAATTAATCGTGCACCACCAAAGACACAAGCTGCTCTACTAGAAGCGATGCAGGAAAAGCAAGTAACAATTGGTACAGTTACTCACAAATTACCTGCACCTTTCTTGACTATGGCTACACAAAATCCTGTTGAGCAAGAAGGTACATATCCTCTACCTGAAGCCCAATTAGATCGATTTATGTTTAAGATGAGTGTTGGTTATCCTGATCGTGCAGATGAAGATGAAATTCTGGCTAGACGTATTGCACGAGGTAAAGATGAGGTAGAAGTTGAAACAATTACCGATCCTGCAAGAGTAGTTGCTATGCAACAAGCAATTGAGGAAGTATATGTTGATCCAGCAGTAAGAATGTACATGGTAGAAATTGTATCTAGAACTCGTGAAGATCCACGTGTACTAGTTGGTTCCTCACCTCGTGGTTCTCAGGCCTTGTTGAAGACAAGTCGATCTGCAGCAGCAATGCGTGGAAGAGACTTTGTTACACCTGATGATGTTAAATCAGTTGCAACACTAGCAGTTTCACATCGATTGATCCTCAAACCTGAACATCAAATTAAAGGTCTAGAAAATGACGAAGTTATTTCTGATATACTCAGGCAAGTACCTGTACCAACAGTTTGATTGCAACAATATAGGACAATAAAAGGGGTGATTAGCCGATGGCATGGAGTAGGAAATCAGCGATGTTCGCTTCACTAGCGATAGCGCTGTATCTACTAGGGCTAGTGTTGAGAAATCAACAACTAGTCACTGTTGCCGTTGTTCTTCTATCATTCTTAACTTATGCAGCATTCCGCACGACTCATGCAGATGTCGCATCAAGTGGGAGGAGAATAGAGGATGATGGCGCTGACGCAGGAATTCAATTGCAATCTATTGTAGCGATGAGGAAACTTTCTTCGGCTAGAGTCTTTGAAGATGGTGAAATTGACGTTATCTTAAGAATCCAGAACCGTTCAACTCTCTCCAAGGTTCTGGAAGTTAGAGACCGAGTTCCTGAGGTTATGCGCATCAAGAAAGGTGCAAATTACGTGCTCATGGAATTGGGTGGTCGAAAAGAAACTGAAATTTCATACACAATAGAGGCCCCACTTAGAGGGTTCTATACAATTGGCCCTGTTTGTGTACGTGTCCAAGATACTTTTGGCTTATTTCATAACGAACGTGAAATACACCTATACGACGATTTCCTAGTGTTCCCTAAGATGGAAGATATTAAGGATGCATTAATCAAGAGCCGGGTGCCGAAAATCTTCACGGGTGCAGTGAACATTCGTAACCCAGGTGAAGGTTCAAATTTCTATAATCTACGCGAATATATTCCAGGAGACCCTATGAAGAAAGTGAATTGGAAAGCATGGGCAAGATCTGGGAAAATGATGGTCAACGAGTATGAAAGAGATGCAGTTTCAGATATCATTCTAATTGTAGATAGTCGCTCAGTTTCTGAAACTGGTCCTGTTAGTCGGAACTCTCTAGTTTACAGTACAAGAGCTGCGGCAAGTCTTTCGCAATACTTCCTTTCAAGAAGAGATTCTGTAGGTCTAGTAACTTACGGTGATGAAATTGTTTCTGTAGACAGAGACACTGGTAAAAAGCAACTATACGTAATTCTGACTAAACTTGCAGGCGCTATGGCGAAAGGTAACACCCCACTAAAAGTTGTGACAAATAGGATACTTCCACATATCAATAGAGGGAGTCCAATAATTATACTAAGTCCACTTGAAGATGATCCCACTATAATTGATGCCGTTCGTGATCTAAGGGCAAGAAACTTCGATGTCACAATTTTATCACCCTCTAGTCTTGAGTTTGAATTTGATGCTAGAAGACTAGACAGAACTGGATATGAAGTATTGAAAACTGAGAGAGACATTCTCATAAGTGAACTTCGTGGACTTGGAGCTAATGTGATGGATTGGGAGCCAGATATGATGCTAGTTACTGCTCTAGCCGGAGCAAGAGGATTCTAAGGAGGTGTAAAAATGGCAGATGAAATTAAGACCGAAGGAAATAATGACACCTCACATCTTTATGATGGTAAAACTATACGTTCATCGGCACCAAGTAGGAAAAAGGCTGCTGGTAGACTAAAAAGTAGCACAGAGATACCAAAAGATGCAATCCCTGAAATTCACGTCCCCTCATGGATTGAATCATTCTTTGGTGGCCCTATCGTATCATCCACTAAATTCCTACCACCGAATAACACAGTTGCTACACTACAAATGGCAGCAGCAGGAGTTCTTGTAATTCTAGCATTCATTACATTTGTAATTACACCAGTTTCAGGAACTGCTTGGTTCTCGCTTTCAAACATATTAGGAATTCCGCTTCTTGGAGGGATAATACATCTTTCAATCCTAGTAATAGGATCTATTGGTGGATTGTATGGGATATTCCAACGTGACCAGAGGGCTCTACTAGTATCGTATGTCATGTTGGTACTGATTACGCTAAGATTTGCAGGTAGTAAAGTGGAGTTTGGTATAGATCTCTTACCTGAAAATGAAATAGCACAGAAAGTTTTCCTTATTTTATACGCACTTTTCCTTGTAATGTACTTTGAACTTACTAGTGGGATTATTCGCTTCTCAATGCTTGATACTTCAATTCGAACTGGAGAAGTTTATGTTATGGGGGAAGGAAAAATTATTCGTCAGTATCATCGTTCAGTAGGTATTACTCCTATTATTGCAGGAGTAGTTGCTCTACTAACATTGCTAATCAATCTAATAATTCCAGCAATAGTAGGTCTGTTTGACGATGTTGCTGCTAGTCGCTTAAGAGAATCTGTAGAATTGACAAGTGTTTATGGAGTGGCATTAGGGACTGCTATTGTTTTCACTATAATTGCGACTGCTTTTGCTATCAATCTACCATTGCGAATCCAACGTATGCAAGAAGGACGCAGTAACTGAAAAACTATTCAGAAGATGTGATGTAACCACCAATCATACCTAAATCTGCGATTACTAATCTAGCAATAGATTCTACAACTGGTACGGCCCTAGGCCCAAGTACGGGATCGTGTCGGCCTACAACTCGAAGAGATTTCTGCTCGCCGCTAGGAAGGTGAAGCGTATTCTGTTCTCGTGAAATACTACTAGGCGGTTTGAAATGTACTACCACACGCATGGGAGCACCTGTTGAACGACCACCTAGAGAACCATCTGCTGAACCTTCATCTGATCCTGAAAGTGTAAATTTATCATCATCTAAATGCCATGAATCATTATGTTTAGAACCTCGCATCTTTGATGATTCGACTCCACGAGAAAATTCAACCGCTCTAGCCCCAGGGATGGCCATCATGCCACGTGCCAATGCTGGTTCTAATCCATCAAACCAAGGCTCTCCAAGGCCAATTGGCAACCCTTCTATAACACATTCAACACTAGAACCTATAGAGTCCTGATCCATTCTAACTGATTCTATTAATTCAGAAAATTCAGTACTAATTACGGGATCTCGACAATTCAATCTAGCCATATCTGATCCCTCTACTAATATTGCATCTCTGTCTAACTGAAATAAAGGCCTAGAAACAATTTCTCCTACACTATGAAGGTGAGCATCAACACGCCAGCCAGCATCTGAAATAATTTGACGTAATTGACTGGAAGCAGCCACTAAACCATAGGTTAGCCTAGCTGACTGCGATCCACCTCCTCGAAGATCAGCTGCGCCACCAGAACGCACCTGCTCAGGGAGATCTGCATGACCGGGACGTGGATGGTCTGGAAGAAATGAGTAATCCTTTGAACGTGCATCAGAATTCCAAGTTAGTAGAAGTATAGGCCAACCTGTCGCTTTATCATTATAGACGCCTGAAAGAATCTCGCACTTATCGCTCTCAGAACGGGCGCTCAGTCCTTTTTTACCTGGTTTTCGGCGAGCAATTTCAGTTGCCAATATATCTTCATTAATTTTGGTGCCAGCAGGTATTCCTTCGAGAAGAGCACCTACACAGATGCCATGACTCTCACCAAATAGTGTAATACGGACAGAATCACCTAAACTCATTCCCATTTCTTTTCACCATCTTAAATTTCTTTTTTAATTGCTATTTTATCACGCAATATTTTCGTTCGGATCCAGTTAAAATTTTTGTTTGCAAGATAATCGATGACCCTCGGAGACCAATAAGATTCACATAAAATTACTATTGCAGGACCTGAACCAGTAATGGCAGCAGAACATCCTCCAACAGAAATTTCTATGTCCTCACAGATTAACTCTGATTCATCATCACATATAGCTTGAGCCACCAATTTACCATTAAGTCGAAATGCATCAATAAAACGTTGACTTTGTATCAATTCATTTACTCTCAAAAATTCTGATTCTAATTTCTTGAAATTATTGATATCTATCTTTGATTTATTCTTATCAGGCAAGATCACAAAAATATCATTATCATCTAACTCTGAGTTTTCAGACCAAATTTTCTGGTCACCAGAAGCTACAGTCAAATCATCAAAACCACCGGTAATACTGCAACCTGAATTTTTCTGAATAAGAGAAAGTTCTTGGATCTTAGAATCCAAATCAAATGAAGTTCCTGTAGCATCTTCTAGAGCCCTATATGCAGCAAGTAGTAATGCAGAACTAGATTTCAGTCCCTTTCCTATTGGAATATCTGAAATTACTTTCCAGCCTAATTCACCACTTGGAAGTTCTACTGGCTTAGACTTCCAAAGTTGGAGTAATTCATCTAACAAACCATGTTCGTCGTCATGATTCTTAATAGGATGATTAGTTAGAAAGACTGTAGTCTGTAATTCAAGAGGGATGGCCAGACCTTTGCCACATCCCGCTGCATGAAGAAGGCTGAATCCCGCATGAGCGTTTCCGGAGCCGTGAATTCTCATTTCTCAATCATCTCTCCCTCTAGACTACGTCCTATGTGTCTCATACCACTTGCTAATCTTACCAAAAATCTGTCACCACTCTCAAGTGAAGTAACTGATATTAATTTATTTTTACCAACAAGCCTTACAGTTTCGGCCTGCTGAACAATAATTTGCCCTTCTACTGAAGACGATGTTTCGAATTTAATAACTAGAAATGGCCTCTTCTCAATTTTTAGGCGTCCTACAGATGCTTCTCTTAAACTACCAGATGAATCGATAATTGATACTCTATCTCCTGCTACTAATTCACTAAGATAACGAGTACTACCATCTGCCATTAGACAATATGCATGAACCGCTCCAGCATTGACTCTGAAAGGCCTTGTTGGTACAAACTCTGATGGGACTGTTTCTCCATTAACAAGAGCTAATGCATTTGCTGAAGAGCCTATCAGCATACCCTCATTTTCTTCTAATCTTTCAATTAGATCAATGCATACTCTTTCTCCAACACCGACTGATGAAACTTCTTTTACTGATACATATGTTAATTCAACATTAGACATTTTTTCTTCATTAGTTGACTTTCTAATCTCAATGATATTCCTAGCTGCATTCCATATCGATTCATTTGGAGGTAAAAGTAGTGCGTCAACCCCATGCTGAAGGGCAAAGGCCGCGCCTGACAATTCTACTTCCTTATCGATTGATACTGCAATTCTAGTCCCAGAACCTGCGGCTATTGATACAATATTTTCAAGAGGTATCATTGTCCAATCAGAACAATATATCAAAATCCAGTCAATCATACCAACTAATGATATTGCTTGTTCTTGACCTTTGTAATCATCAATTTGAACAATGGCAACATCCGGAGATGAGCCATTCCAAATTCGATCTGCTTGTTCATTAATGTGTGAACTAGAAGTTGATTCGACCCACAATTCCATCAGAGGTTCACCTCAAATATTTGGCTGCCTCATTTACGCTGGCACCATTGTGAACAATTGCTCTCAGGGCTCTTACATGTGAAGCAGTATGTCCGCCAAATACCTGTCTACCCATACAAACACCTGCACCACCTGCTGCCATAGCTTGTGACACAATAGAGAGAGTTTCTATGAAATCTGATTCCCTAGGGCCACCGGCAATAAGAACAGGAATTGGAACTGCAGAACATACCTCTGCAAATGACTCTGCATTACCCGTCCATGGGACCTTAACCACATCGCAGCCTAATTCCCATGCTAATCTAGCAGCATGAGCAATACCCTTTGTTAAATCATCTTTAGACACTACAAGATTAGGACCTCTGGGGTATATCATTCCAAGAACTGGCATACCAAGAGAAATTGCTTCTCCAGTTAGTTTACCCATGTCAGCAATCATTTCTGGTTCAGAATTTTCACCAAGATTTATCTGAGCAGAGCAGGCGGAGGCACCCCTAAACATGCATTCTTCTGCAGATGCTACTCTAACCTTCTCACCAGACCTTGAACCAGCGTGTACGGTTGAAACTGAAACATGACAAACAAAACCATTCCATCCAGTTCTTTCAAGTTGATAAGTCAGAGAACCTTTCTGTAAAACTATAGCATCTACACCCGCTTCTAAGCAGGAATCTACAACCTCATCCATCCTGTCAAGACCCTTTTCTGGATAACTAGAGATCCCATGATCCATAGGGATCCAAACTCCTTTTCCCCCAGGAAGTAGACGGGCCAATCTCTCATCTAGGGTCTCTGCCATGGAATTCCGTCTACATTCTCTCACTTGAAAGGATGTGTTTCGTAAAACTACGAAAAATATCCTCTCCTGAGGGAGAGGAGATTAAATTTCAGAAGGAGAAATCAATAATCAATGGTGCATGATCAGATGCTGCTAAGCCTGCTTCTCTATTAACACTCGCAGACTTGAAAGCAGCAAATGCAGCATCATTGGCTAGAACGTAATCTATTCTCCAACCTCTATCCAAAGCTCTTGCCTTACCTCTATTAGACCACCAAGTGTAAGGTCCTTTTCGATCACCAAAATGAATACGGTGGAGATCATGCCACCCACTACCAAGAAAACGACTAAACCATTCACGTTCATGATCAAGAAATCCTGAAGTCATCCGATTTCCTGTTGGGTTCCATATGTCATTTTCAGTATGTGCAATATTCAGATCTCCAACGAGAACTACAGGGTCTGACGAATTTAAAAAATCATGTGACCATGCTAATAGATCTTCCAACCAATGGTCCTTGTAGGCCTGCCTCTCCGGGCTTGCTCCTCCGTTTGGTAGGTAGATGTTTATGCACGTTAATGGTCCACATTTTGTAGTAAGGACTCTTCCTTCGGAATCATCCGGGTCAAGGCTTGTGCCTATCCCTCTACTGACTTCATTAATTCCAATTCTGGATATAGAAGCAACACCAGAATATCCTTTTCTTGCTGCAGGATGCCAAATTACATTATGACCTTCTGGTAAAGACCAATCAGAAGGCAATTGTTCAGGAAGAGCTCTTACCTCCTGTAGTAGTAATACATCAGCATCAATAATCTCTAGCCAATCATCAAGACCTTTTCTTATCGCTGCCCGTATGCCATTAAGATTCCACGTAACTACACGCATAACAAAACCCTCACTGAGATAGATCTTTTACTTTCTCGACCAAATCCATTCGACTAATTCGCCAAATTCCAATTGGAGTCAACATCACAGAAATAAATACAACAATTCCAATCAACTCCATGGCAACAAATAAATCCAAAGAGACAGTCATGTAAAATGCCCATTGAACAAATGAAGAAATCAATGCTTCAGTACCAACTATGGTGAAAATACAGGCAAGAATCCCTCCCACAAAACCTATCGCAACATGTTCTCCTAACATCATTGCACCGATCCTATTTATTGGAGCACCTAGTACTCTTAAGGTTGCTATTTCTACATCCCTTTCTGTAAGATTAATAATTAGGGTATTGAATAAAACAATAATTGCAATAATTACTCCCAAAGCAAGTATTGATCCAAAAATTCCTTGTTGCTGCTCCAAAATAGATTCAAAAGTTTCAATCATATCTTGCTTTTGTGTAATTCCGAGAGAGATTTCGCCAAGTTCATTGTCAACTTTAACTCCATCGGGGAGATTTAGTAACACAGAAGTTGCCTCGATTCCAACTACTGAAGAAAGATCTTCTCTATGAAAGTAAACCGTCCTAGAAATTTCTCCCTGAGTAATTCCGGTAATTTCAATTTCTAATGAAGTTGTTCCGAACATGAGAGTTTGTTTTTCTCCAATTTGCCAATCAAGGAAATGCTGTAGGCCCTCGTCAATAAGAACCTGAGTTGTTTCGGAATTAATAGATGGAAGATTCCCTTCTTTCAAATCTATAACAATCATTGAATCTTTATCTGTAGAGACTGTATCAAGACCATATGTTAGAAGATATCTTCTATCTCCCTGTGCATTAGCAGGAAAAACAAGCAATGATTCATGTATTGCGCCTCTTTCTTCGGCCCAAGCATTGACATCGATTTCACCACCAAATGGAACCACAACTTGAGCATCCCAATTCTGATTTTCTTCTACATTACCAAGTATAGCATCTTCCATAGTCCCCATCATCAATGTCATACTACCAAAAATAAGCATTGAAAGGCCGACTGCAATGAATGTAAATGCAAGTCTAGTCGGTTTTCTAATACTAGATCTAATTGTTAGTCCGATTGTAGAAGGTAGTCTGGATGTTATTTTCTGTATTCCTTTAGATGATATTCTAATCTCATGATGTCCTCGAAGAATCTCTAGTGGTTGTAATCTTGAAGCTTGAATCGCTGGAAATAATCCAGAAATCAATACTACCAACATAGAAAGAGAAGAAATCTGTAATATGAGAGGATTGATTTCGGCTTGTTCTAATATTGGAATTCGAATCATGTCCTCGTAAATCGAAGACATATATGGTGCTCCAATGAACTTACCCAAGAGTATACCTAAGATACAACCTACCAAACCTATGAATAATGGCATAATTATGTATCCTGGAATTATTGCATTTCGAGGTATACCAAGAGTACGAAGAATTGCTATTTCTCTGGATTGTGACTGAATTAATCTCTGAAGACTCAAGAATATTGTAATTCCAGCAACGATTGCGATCATTGCAGTAACCGGGATATAAATTTCCATCGCACTTTCTGCATCAGCGCGAAGAAATTCAACAGAATCTATTCCAGATCTACTATAGACAAGTGAAGGTGAATCATCTATGCCTTCCATTAAGGAATTAATCTCAAGAATTACTGCTGAGAGTTCTTCGCCTTCAATTTCATCGGTTGATTGTAAATCATATTCAGGAGTTCCCACAATATCGATTAGAAGATGATTGGATGATCCTGAACTAAGATTAGCGAGATTCTCTAATCCTTCTGCTGTCAGATACCCCGTAGCAAAGGTTCCAGGCTTTGAAGGAAATAATGATCCATCTTGTGCGAAGTATAGATGATTAGAATGAAAACCAATACCAACCACGGTATAATTCATACTTCCAGAACCAGAAGCAATGGAAATAACATCTCCAAGATCAAGGTTCATTCCTGTGGCAACTCTTACATCGATAACAATTTCATCATTTTCAATGGCCATTACTCCAGAACAACAGTCATGATCGGGAATCCACACTCGATCTACATATCCCTCATCAATTCCATGCCATACTGCTGGGATAATTGATTCATTACCTTCTTCGTTTACATGAAACATTACTCCATCTAAAATCAAACGAGGTTCACATTCATTCAGTACAAGGTCTGATTCTGGCCAGTCATTAGCAATTTCCTCGCAGATTGATTCAGACGCTTCTCCATTCCAAACCCAACTGGGATTTTCAATCCATATATCTGGGAGATTTACTCCTTCTTCTGAATCCAAATATATGTCATCATACATATTGGTTGCAGTATGTGCGTAAGATGCAAATGAAATACCCGCAAATACTCCAACCATAACCATTAGAATAACTGCAAAAAGTCTGAGTTTGCTGCGCCACAGACTTCTTGCCAAACGCTTTGTAAGTAGGTCAAACAAGAAATCACCTCATTCAATTTTTTTGTCTGAAATTATCTTTCCACTGTCTATTCTTACAACTCTAGTAGCATATTTTGTTAATGACTCATCATGAGTTACAAAAACACAAGTTATACCTTCAGCTTCACACGCTTTCACTAATACTTCCATCACCATACCAGAGGTCTTAGAATCTAGATTTCCTGTCAATTCATCTCCTAGGAGAAGTCTGGGCTTCTTTGCAAGGCTTCTAGCAATTGCAACTCTCTGTTGTTGACCTCCACTGATCTCAGCCGGAAATCTATCCATTTCACTTTCTAGACCAACAAGTCGAAGAAGGTGTTTTGCCCTTTCTTCATTTCGACCATCTGCTAATTCCTGAATTAGAAGAATATTTTCCAATACAGTCAGGTCTTGTAAGAGATTGAAAAACTGGAATACATATCCAATATTTTCCCTTCTAAAAGAGGTGGCTTTTTCACTAGCCTTTGCCATAGGTCTTGAATGTGTGAAATATTCTAAGGGAAAGAAAATTATTTTCGCTAGGGGTACTAATAGAGGGAGGCCAGTATGCCATGGAAGGTTATCCATTCGATTCCACCACCTAGGTGCAAATTCTGGTGTCCTAGGAACCATCTTGCCAGAAAATTCGTAAGATCCAGCCGTGGGTGTATCTAATGCGGAAAGACAATTTAGAAGAGTAGACTTACCAGATCCCGACGGGCCTAGAAGTATAATTCTCTCACCTTGATTAATTTCAAGATCAATGCCATCAAGAGCCTTGACAGTTCCAGAAGGCATGACATAATGTCTTTCTATTCCTTTCATCTTCAATAATGATTTAGACATACAACTACTCCGTAGTTGAGTCGACATATGATTACCTAATGAATCCAACTGTAAGTAAATCAAGTAATATTTGCACCTGAGAAGAATTCCATTGATTCACGGAATAATTCTTCCCTCCTACGCCTCTTATTAAGCCTCAAATGCATTGCTGTGAAAATAACTGCTAGGAGAATTATGAATGGAATGAAAGCCTCTGCATGGTATCTTTCCATGAACTCTATTATCCCACGTGCAGTATATGCCCATGTTAATGAGGCAGCAGTTCCTCCAAACAAACAAGCGGCTAAAACTCTTTGAAATCGCATTCTAGCAACTAAACCTAACATTGCACCAACTAGTACACCACTAGCCATAAATGGGATCCATACGAAGACTATCAAGAACCAAAAACCATACTTGTCAATTCTATCTTGGTTCTTGTGAGCAACATATTCAACACTCGATAGAATATCCCCCATGAAGGGATTTTGAAGTAATGCGCCGGTAATCCCACCTTGTCTAGCAACCATTGCTTCGCCAACTAATTCCTCTTCATCACTTTCTGGTAAAATTCCTTTAATTCTTGAGCGAACAATTCCCTCTCCTGACACAGTCGGCTGCTCAACTCTACCAGCCATCGCTTGATCAGAGATTGTAGCCTTTTCATTTCTAGCACTAACAACTAAAACTCTGCCTCCAAGATGAGGTTTGAGATCAATTATTAGGTGATCATACAGATCCTGCTGTAAATCAGTAAATGTTGGCTTGAAAAAGAAATATGAGAGTCTCATTACAGGTTGGTATATTACACGCACAAATACAGCATCTTCATCAGCTAAAACAGCAGTTCCATAATCTACAAGGTCATGCTTCTTGAACCATCTATTCAAACTAGTATTCGTCGCTGCTTCAAGCCAACCGTATGCACTCATTTCTGTAAAGAAAGTTGAGTAATCTTCAATCGGAGTAATTTTCACATCTTCTAGTTTTAGTGATAAAATAGTTGATTCATCTGCTTCATGAATTCCGTCATCAATACAGGTTAGATGCATTTGCAATGGTCTCATTTCGCCGAACACTGCAAATTCTTCCAATAATGTGCGAATCAATACTGTACGGATATCAATAGGCTCGGATATTGTTGTACTGCGAGTTGTGTAAGGGATGAATACATCAATTGAGATTGCGCGTTGCTGCATCTTCATTTTTTCAAAATCAATATCTATACGAAGATCTTCCGTGGATTTTCGAAGAGTTCTTTGTATTAATCTACGAAGTTGTGATTCGGTAAGTAAATCATCGATATCTCTATGGTACATTTTGTGCATTAGAGGATATTGAACACACAAGAAGAACAAAGACATGCCCAACGAGACCATAGCCATCCACCAAGCAGGTATTCCTGCACTACCGCCAGTAAGCATGGCGGCTTCACGTCCTCCAACCCATTCAGCACCCATCATTATCCAGCCCCAATCTCCTAAACCAGCAATTGTCCAACAAGATCTGGGATCATTGTCGATAACTTCGACATGATTTGAAATTTCAATCTCGAATGATTTGTCAGATCCTTCTGATGTGTGGTTATTGAATAAAATTTGTAATTCGTTCTGAGAAAGTGACTCAATATTATCTCCCGTGCTAACATATACGATCATGACTGAAGCATTATAGTGACCCTGTTCTAAGTTCTCATCCGGATCGAATTCCAATATTTGGTCGCCTATACCGCCTTGGAGTATACTCACCTCAACATCGACGAAAAATAGACCAAGCACCGTCTGAGCGTCCGAATCGACATTATGTGACTGAACTTTCAGGACATGGCCATCAACATCATAGAATACATTGAACCAAATCTCTCCTCTTTTGTCAACACACTCTCCACCGGGATCCAATGGAGTTTGAGATAAGGTCTTGTCAATAACAATCGAATCTGCTGCGACCCAACCAGAAGACATTACAAATACAGAACCAAAGAAAGTTAGACCGATTAAGAGGCCTACAATCAGAGTATAATCCTCAAATGCTCCACGAAAGAATCTGCGATCACCCTCACGACGTTGCCTAATCAAGTCTAATTCCCTGTCAAGACTGTTTTTCTCAGTCTCTTGAGGACCTTGGTCAGATGCCACGTTAACCACAGGTTGGGTAAAGGCCAAGAACTCAACGGTCTAAATCTCACGAGTTCCTACGGAACTCGATCAAAGATTTTTAGTTCAATCTCTTCGACTAGCTAGTGCTGCACCAATGAAGGCTATTGCTCCTAGGACAGCTCCAAAACCAGGCAATACAGGAGGGATGGCTGCTGATTCTGATGAATACTCGGAGGCCCAAGTGTCGTAAATTTCCATCTTGTCAATCGCTTCCCCGTCATAGTCGCCCCATTCAATCGACATCTCATCTCCAGGCGAGACCAGTCCGTCACCATCGTGATCAGTGTAAGTAATCGTAACACCTTCCACTTCTCCGCCGGTTAGTGGAATACTGAATTCGTTTGTGCAGGTACTT
>DAIJ01000002.1 GCA_002498725.1 Euryarchaeota archaeon UBA23 | reverse complement strand
GCTGGACTTTCGGAATCTCATGTTCACGATGTGGAGATTACTCGTGAGGCACCAAATTACCGCCGCTAATTGTTTTGTCTTCTTTTACAAGAGTTAATTACAACCATTACTATCTCAACTACGTGTTAGAAGAGGCTGCCGCGATAGTTGCAGTTTTGCTGATAATTCCCGGTTGGGCTATTGCTATTCTGGGTATTGTAGCATTTCTTTGGCGGCGTTTTTATAAATCTAAAAAGGGATAATATGGAAGAAATAGTACTTGGTGGAGGGTGCTTCTGGTGTACTGAAGCCGCACTTGGTAGTTTACGAGGAGTTTCTAGCGTAATTTCAGGATATAGTGGAGGGCATGTTAAGAATCCAACATATGAGCAAATTTGCACTAAGACTACAGGGCATGCCGAGGTAGTCAAAGTTAGATTCGATTCAGATAAAATATCAAGAAAAGATCTACTTGAAGTATTTTTTACTTCTCATGACCCAACTCAATTAAATCGGCAAGGTAATGATATAGGGCCACAATATAGAAGTTGTGCGTTCTATTCTAATGAAGTTCAGAAGCGAGATATTCAAATTGTAATAAATAACCTGAAAGAATCATTTGTTTCAGATATTGTCACAGAAGTAAGCCCATTGAAGAATTTCTATGAGGCTGAGAATTATCATCAAGATTATTTTGCAAATAATCCTCAAAATCCATATTGTAGAATTGTTATTTCTCCGAAATTAGCAAAAGTTAGATCTAAACACGAGGGATTGTATGAGTGACGTGGAGTTGAGGCCGGAACCTTGGTTTTTCCATTTACTAGGGCTAATAACACCATGTCTTGCCATCTCTGGAAATATACTGGGCGTTATTGAGAATGAGATTTTTGTTTCCATGGGTGTTATTCTAGTGTGGGGAATAGGGCCTATTTTGGATATAATAATGGGCGAATCTAAGACACCTAGACCTCCAAGAGAGTCAGGCACTCCATTTGAGGTATTGTTATGGGCCCATGGAATCCTTCATCTTGTTGTTGTTGGTTCATTTTTCTGGTTTGCAGCACATGAGGGAATGACTTGGTGGCTAATTGTCGGGGCTCTTTCTTCAGGACTTAGTGCGGCAGCATCTGCAATTGTTACTGCCCATGAACTAGGGCATAAGAAACGTGGAAGTCCCGGGTGGCGACTCGCTCGCGTTTTGCTTTTCTCTGTTAATTACACTCATTTTACCTACGAACATAATCATGTTCATCATAAATGGGTTAGTACTGACAGAGATTCAGCAAGTGCTAGCGTGGATCAAGGACTGTGGTCATTCTGGATGAGCACTATTCCCGGACAATTCATGTCTTCAGTTAATGTCCATAACAAAAAAGGTCGTACTGGATTGAAGAATCCGTCATATAGAGGACTTATCACCCAGATAATTACAGTTGTCACAATAGCATTTTTTCCCACATATATGGGTTGGTTTGACGGCCAATCTGTTGCTGTAGGATGGCTTGCACTTTCTCTGATAAGTATTCTAACGCTAGAATATGTGAATTATATTCGCCATTGGGGCCTTCGGCGTTCAGACGGCCAGAAATTTGCCGCAGAACATTCATGGAATACAGAAGCACGCTGGTCTAGATGGACTCTATTGGAATTAACGCGACATTCAGATCATCACTTACGAGCAAGCGTACCTTTCTGGAAACTTCGTCCATATGAAAATACCCCCACACTTAGATGGGGTTACTATGCATCTTGGTGGCCATGCTTGATTCCACCTCTTTGGAAACGTGCGATGGCTAATCGAATACCTCGTAATGACTCTTGAAAGGTATTAATCAGGCGTAATTATCAAGACCAGAACTAATCGGATATGAACAATGGTTCCGGACCCGGTGGAGGCTACAACTGCATCTACAACCTCAGCTTTAATCCACACAGGTCTTCTAAGTGTAGGGCTTAGTAACTTATTTTGGAAAGGGGCAGAGATAAATCCAGATGATCCCGAGACATTACTTCTAATTGCTATGGCTTTGTTTTGTATAGGCATACCATTCCAGGGCCTCTACATCCTTCTAAGTCGTATGATTCGCGAGTATAATGACCCATTTATGGTTCCTGCATCAATAAATCAACTTGCATCTAGATGTGAAATAGTTAGTTATACATGTGGAATAATAGGTTTTTGTCTTATGTTAATTAGAACCTCTCCATATTTAGCAGCGACTCTGATTTCTTCTGCAGCGTTAGTTATTCTTCTTGCAAGATCGGCTATGATAGAGGCTCAAGGACAGAATTCACGAACTCGCTAAGATAGTGAGATTCATTGCTAGGGTACTACTGAGGACGTACAATGTTCGAGATGCCAGACATCCCGGAATGGCCTCCTAACTCACCTTGGGAGGGCTATATTTTCGCACTTTTAATTCCCTTTCTTCTTCGTTTTTGGCTTCTTAGAAGACCGATAATGGATTTGGTATCTGTTTTCGCACCAAAGGGCGAACGCAAGCGTCATTGGAGATGGTTAATGAAAAATTATGACAGATTGCCAATCAATGGTTTTGATGGTCTTCTTAAACAAGAAATTATTGCATTTATTCTTCCTAGTATTGCAGCTGGAATTGCCAGATTTGCAATAGGGCAGCCAGGATGGTCTAATTGGTCAGTAGTTCCTAATTTAGGCGAAAAAATACTATTAATCGCTCTAATTTATTGGATTTTATGGGATTTCAGAAGAGTAATGCGCACTCGTAGATCTATTAAGAAGATGGCTCGATTGAATCTTGAGAGAGTTAAGCGTACTATTGAGAGAGCACTTGCAAGTCGAGATTTTCTTCGTAATATAGAGTCTTTCCGTGTTCCAAGACCTTGGATGACAATTGAAGTTCCTCATTCTGTAGATGGCGAGGAAATGGCAATTGAGAAACCAAGCAGCATCAAAAATTTAGGTGTTTTATTATTAGATAAAGCAGCAGATTTGATTGATTATGGTCTAGGATATGCACAGTACCCTGCTGAGGGCCTAGCGGATAAAATCGAGAATAGAATGCAATTTATTCTTGACCGACACATGCAAGCCACTCGTGATTCCATGTTTAGTAATGTAATGTTCTCACTTTTCCCTTTGATAGTATTGAAATTATTACCAAGCGTAATAGGTTAAGATTCTATTGAAGCGGCATTTCCCCTAATCCATTTTTTCTCTTCAGGTAGAGCCAATTTCATCCACATTAATCCAGCAATAAGTTGCATACTTGCTGTAAGGATGATTGTCTCGCGTAAATCAAATATTTTGTATTCTAACATTAAAGCCGCTAATAATGCGCTTAGACCAGAGGTTAATGACATCAACATGAAATCGGCACCAGCGGCACGACCTCTCCATTCATCAGATGATCGTTCTTGAATAATGGTGGTGGAGAATACCCAATTTGCACCACTAGTAGCATGTGAAATAAATATAAGAATAATGATTAGATTGTTCCACTGAACTAATCCAACTAGGATATAGAAGAGCCCACTAGTCATTACCATGAATGGCAATATGCTGGGCCATTTACTACGTTTAGGAAATACCCAACGAGCAACTGCTGGCCCTATACCAGAACCCCATCCTCTCGCCATATAGAGTACCCCAATACCTGTAGCAACAGTTCCAAAGCCCGCCTCTGATCCAATTAGAATCAATAGGAAAATTTGTGCTCCCCCTCCAACTGACCACATACCTTTTGCAAGAATTATTCTAAATATTTCAGGTCTTGTTAAGATAATATTCCATCCTTCAAGAATACCTGCCAAGACTCGCCTATCTTGTTTATTATTTATTTCATTTTGATAAGGTCCTCCTTCAGGAAGTGAGGTAAGAATAAGAATAGACATTATGAAAGTTGAAGCATCAATCATTAGTGATGTTTCAACTCCATAAGATGCAATTGAAAAACCGCCTAATGATGCACCAAAACCAAGTGCAGCAGACCATCCTAAAGATGCTACAGCGTTTGCTGTTAGCAATTCTTCTCTAGTTGTGATATTTGGAAGATATGCATATCTCGCTGGATCATATATTGCACGCGATAGCATTATTGCAAATGCCATTATGTAAATCATAATCAGACTATTAAGTAAATCAAAATATACGAAAATAAGAAGTATAGACAAGGATATGAAATTTGATAAAATCATTAATTTTTTCCGACTAAATCTATCTGCTAGCAACCCTGTAAATGGTTCAACAATGGCCATCCCCAACATACGGAAAATTATCACTGCCGCTATTGCCAATGGAGATCCGTCAGATTGTTCTCCAGCTAAGATGAATAGTGCAATTACTGAAAACCAATCTCCAAGATTTGAAACCCAATTAGCAATAAATAGATGGCGAAAGTCTCTATTGCCCCGGAATAATTCCAGGTACGTCACGTTCCGCACGATCTTTGCGTTGAGATTCACTTATTGATTGTGACCTATTGAAATCCCTCTAATGAAGTTGTTACTTTTGTTTATGTTAGCTTGGGTAATTGCTATGGTGGTTCTACTCTTGGTAGTGTCATGATAGAGGATAGGCTGGTTTGGATCGATCTCGAAATGACGGGTCTTGATCCAGATGAGAATACAATCATAGAGATAGCAACTATTGTAACCGAATCTGATTTGTCAATTGTCGCCGAAGGTCCTAACTTTGTGATAAATGTAGGAGATGATGAGTTAGCAAAAATGGATAATTGGAATGTTTCACATCATACTGAAAATGGTCTTCTTGATAGGATTGCTGAAGACGGAGTTTCTATGAAAAAAGCAGAACTTGATACAATAGAATTTCTTAGGCAGCATTGTCTAGAGGGAGTACCTCCTCTTTGCGGTAATACCATAGGCCAAGATAGACGTTTCTTGAGGAGATATATGCCACATTTACATGATTTTTTCCATTACAGAAGCGTTGATGTTACTAGTATCAAAATACTCGCTAAAAATTGGTACCCCAATGTCAAAAAATGGAGGAAAAACTCTGGCCATCGTGCCCTAGATGATATTCGAGGAAGTATTGATGAGTTAGCTTACTATCGAGAGCATTTATTTAATTAGATCACTCAATAGGATTTCCTTTATCATCTGTCAAAACAAGATTTATTCCAAGTCCACTACGATGAAAACAAATAATTTCAAGACCATGAATCAGATGACCTGTTCTGGCTCTACCTAATGTAGTTAAATCATCATTTTCAGTCAATTGTCTACGAACTCCATCTGCGTTTTCAAACCAAGGCAAATGTCCTTCTGGAGTGAACCTAACTCCAAGAATCATATCAGTACCTTCTGTCCATTGTGATGCATCTGCATCTGCTTCACTAGGTATTGCAGGTGCATTTGGATGAGTATGAAGCCAATGTGTAAAGCGCCCGCCTCTCGACCCTCTATCTTTAGCGAAAATTCCATCAACCCATTCTTCAGGAACATGATGTACTTCGTAGGAGTTTCCTCTGTTTACAAGATGAGGTTTTCCAAGTAAGTATCCTTGACCAGCAAACATGTCTATATTATGTTCATCTCCCAAGTATTTTTTCTCTACTTTTGTTGGGTTAAGTATTTCTGGATCAGGATCCATACCAACTAAGATTTCATCTGGTAGTGACTGGAATGTCCAATCCAGAATTTTAACTAGATTTTTTATTGGCATCAGAAGAACGGCAACATAACTATCTCGATTTTCAAATGAATGATTATTGTACTCTCTCGCTGCATTCATTATCCATTCGGGGATCATATAATCACAATTCCTGATGTTCCCACCAAGGGGGTATCTCAAACCAAGCCTCGTGATTGTCTTCTCTATCAATTAATGGTAAGTATAGATCAAATGATTCTACAAATAATCC
>DAIJ01000038.1:13606-35890 GCA_002498725.1 Euryarchaeota archaeon UBA23 | reverse complement strand
TGTTTCCACAGGTAATCCAAATTGATTGATTTCGTATGTAGTGTATTGTAATGTTAGGGATTTTCCTATTGAAGGATTATCCAAAGAGTTCCGAGCATCCCGACCTGCTGTGTAACCACCAAGTCTCCAAGTTTCAGATATTTCATCAATTTCAGTGTCATCAGGTATTGCCTGGGTATCCCAGATCAGTGTATCCTCATGATCATCAAATAAAACCCATGTAATCAGCATAGTTCCTTCTGCTTTTGTTTTAGTAATAGTTTGAGCAACTGAAGTCATTGATGCAATTTCTGTGATGTCATTATCATTTATCCAATCTATTGATTGCTCGATTTGATTACGTGCTTCTTGCTCTGTAAGGGGTGTGTCAAATTGAACCATTAGATCAGAACCATTCTGAGCATTAGTAGTTCTTTCATCGACCATTGTACCAGTATGTCCCTGAACTGCTGCTAGAGTAACTATCGACAATGTAAGTAAAAGAATCAAAGATAACTGACTGACTGACTTACTTGATCCAGATCCACTCAGACCTCTACGAATATCAGAAATTGCTGGAGACCAACCAAATAGTCGATTGAGAATCTGGGGTCCTGCGGCCCCAATTCTGGATAGCACCAGAGCGCCCCCTATCCAAAGGAAGAATGGACCAAGAAGAAGAAGAATAGCATTGAGGATGAAATTAGTTATTATTCCACGAGGACCCACTGGCCCAAATCCACCATTAGATTGAATCCAGCTCTCAGTAAAAGCAATCAGACCAAGGAGAAAAGTAAGAGCATGAAGAACATAATATGGTTCTCTCTGAGCACGAACTTTTCTCACACCTTCATCTATTTCCATTGAAAGGAATTTTGCAGTTGTTACAGTACCTCTCCAATAAGCAACTGCAATTGTCAGTAAAGCCACTATGGTAGTTGAACCAAAACTTAGAATTGGATCAACATTAAAATCTCCTTCCTCAGTAAATCTGAGAAACCCTACTGCTCTAAGAACCACATCAACAGCAACTGAAGCAAGAATAAATCCTAACGCCCAAGCAACTGAACTAATTGCAAATACTTCTATTATCATCATCCTAGACAATGTTTCCTCTGACCCACCAATTACTCTGTGAATTGCTACTTCTCTTCTTCGCTGCTCCAAGGATAATACTAGGCCATAGAGTAGTACCACAAATGAAAGTGCCACTATTGGTATAACTAGTATGTAATCGAATACCTGAATAATGCCCAAGAATATGTCTAGGAACTGTATGGTTCCAGAAATAAGATCTACATATTCAACTGAAATTAAAACAATACCAGACTCATTGGCAACTTCATGATATTTAGGCACCCAATCTTCTTCTGTGCCTGTTTCATTACCTGTATTAGGATCAAAAGTTGTAACTTCACCTCTCTCTGATTCTAGATCTCGTCCTAAATCTCTAAGCCAATTAGTTGCTGCCCTTGTTGAAGAGGTCGGGAGTTGATTTCTATCAACGGATACACCCAAATATCCGTGGTCACTTTGCATCAAAATCATTTTTTGATCATCACTAAGTACTGAATCAGTAACCATCAAAGGATGGAATAACAAGGTAGGATTACCGAAATCTCCTTCCTCATATATTGCTACAACAGTAAGATTGGTTACTGTCATTGTATCCTTACAAAATAATCGCTCAACTTCAAAATTGGGATCAAGAATAGTGTTACATTCTTCAGAAGCCTGTAAAGCATCTGTTACTTCATACACCTCTATGACGTATGAAAATGTTAGATTATCTATCTTGTCATTTATTTCAACGCCTGCTGCACTAGCAATTTTAGAAGGTAAAACAATCGATCTATTTACCTCAGCGTCAGAAGCTGAAGATGGCCATTCTCCAAATATTATTGATTTAGAATGTCTTTCACCAAGTTCACCATCCCATATTCCATCACCATAGAATCTTATTATTCTTTGATCATTTATTGGAGGACCATTCTCGGAAGCCTCTTGAAAATCCCAGCTTACATTTGTCCAATCTGAAGTCGTACTATTCACAGATTCCACATTCAATGGTTGGGGATTTGCAAAGTTGGAATCAAAGAATCCTGAAATTCTTATTCCTTGACGGCCAAATACAAGACCACAGTCAGAAAATTCCGGTCTGTCGGTTAGATCATCGCAAAATGATTCCCAAACTCCCGAATCATTTGTTCTACCTTCCCAAAGACCTTCTGGATCTTCTTGAAAATCTATTTTGGCATCAAATACATCATTCTCCAGAGAGAATTGAAAGAAGCCCTGATTGAGACCAACAGCATAGGCCAAAACCGTAGTTATAACAAGAGAAGCTAAGAAAACACCAGAAAATATTGCTAATCCTCTCTCTCTACCTCTCCAAGCACTCTGCAACGCTAGACGAATGTTGTTTGGAGCAGACAGCCATGTGGCTCGGAACGAATTATACCAGTTTATCAAAAATATCTCCAAAGAAAATTCTTCTTTTTCTGAAACTAACTTTTTCTCTGGTTTAATCAATGGCTGAATAAAACCAAAAAATCTTCTTACAAGTTTGCGCTCTAATTTGACGAAAATTATGAAAAATATAACAAATATCCAAGCAATTACCATTGTAGGAATAACTTCTGAAAATAATGAGCCAATATCCAATCAGGTCACCTCCTCAATTCCCCAAGCAGAACGTATGTCTGATGCAGCAGTGACTCCATCTTTCAAGAGAAGCATTCTATCAGCCATAGATGCCAATAGAGGATCATGTGTTACCATCAAAACAGAAATTCCATCATTTTTACAAAGATCCTTGAATAAATGTATGATTTCCTCTCCACTCTTGACATCGAGATTACCAGTGGGCTCATCTGCAAGAATCAATGACCTCGAACCAGATATTGCTCGTGCAACTGCAACTCTCTGTTGCTGTCCGCCGGATAATTGATCTGGAATAAAATTCATTCGATCGCCTAATCCCACTCTCTCAAGAGCATTTCTTGCTCTGGTTTCGGCTTCTGCACTAGGTATTCCTGATAACTCCAAACTGAAGATAACGTTGTCTAAAGCTGTGAGTCTATCGACAAGATGGAAATCTTGGAAAATCCAACCTACTCCTTTTCTACGAACATCAACTACCTTATTTGGTGACTTTGTTCCATATTGGAAAGAATCTAGAATTATTTGTCCGGAGTCTGCCTCTAACAAGCCCCCTATTATGTTCAATAGAGTACTCTTTCCACAGCCACTGGGACCCATTAAACTGACTAATTCACCTTTCTCGACTTTTAGGTCGATACCCTTCAGAACTTCGAGTCGTCTCCTACCCGAACCGAATCCTTTGTGCAGTCTATCGACTGTCAACATGTGGTGATCGGTGTTTTGTGTGTTTATAATTCGTTAGTTCGACAATATTCAATAAAAGCAATTCATATATCTTCAAGATAAGAACTAATTTTTGATCCAAAAGCCTCTAAACCAAACTCTATTTTCGCTTTTTTAATCAAATCCTCATCAGGGTGTCGAGGAACTTTACCTGCTCTAATCCATTCTCTCCATATTTGGAAAAGTTTGTCACTCCATTTTCGTGGATCATCGCTTCGACAGTCAATAATTGGACAGCCTGCTGCCATAGCATGATTGGAGATCAAAGGATGTATCTGTTGACCCTCTGAAATTAATAGAACTTCAGAGTGTTGTAAAGACGAAACTATTTGCTCTGATGTAAGAGATGGAGATTTCACTAATGACATGAAATTTAGATCGTTAATCATATCTTTTGGCAAGTTCGATTTTACAATACTAAGATCATAATCTGAAGAGGTCAGAACTAACATTTTATCATCAATATCAAAATCAAGAATATATTCACGAGGCCGCTCATTATTTCGTGGATCAAAATATTCTACATCAAATACTGAACCAATAACTATTGTAGGATTTGAAAGATTAAGTTCAATTTCGGATTCTGTAAAAATAAGATCTAGTAATTCGAGATCATCAATTATTCTACTAGATGTTAAATCTAATTGTTCATCTAGAAATATGCCTAATGCTGGTAATTCTCTACTTATGGGTACTTCACGTGCTGATGGTAAATCAGTAACTAGAATTAAATCAATAGGAGTACTATCAATTACTTCTTTTAATTCAGATAAGGAGGATACTGTAGAGGCATGTGACCAAAACGGGATAAGGGCTCTAGAAAGTATATTTTCCATTAATTGACACATTTTATTTGATGCATCTGATCCTTTCGAAGAAACCAGAACCATACGCTTCATTGGTTCTTCCGAAATCTAAAGAGATATGACATAAACGGATAATTAGAAGTTATAATCGCTAGATTTGATGGCTGTCAGGAGTTCCGCGCCGTTTATCAGAACCCAGAGAGTGAGAGGGATGATGGCATCTGCCGACGGCCCGCCACTGCGCGTCCTTCTGGTCCATGTGTGGTTCTGGCCTCATGTGGGTGGTGGGGATCAACATGTTGAGATGCTAGGTCGTGAATTAGTTAAGTCTGGACACGATGTAACAGTCTGGTGCGCT
This sequence comes from Euryarchaeota archaeon UBA23, assembly GCA_002498725.1. GTDB lineage: Archaea > Thermoplasmatota > Poseidoniia > Poseidoniales > Thalassarchaeaceae > MGIIb-O1. Next base: position 31,360 of record DAIJ01000038.1, on the reverse strand, counting down.
GATGTACCAAAATATGAACCACGAATATTTGATAGAGGGGGAATCAAGGTTGTAAGATTACCGCCCAGTCGTGTACTAAGGGGTGTAGATCCAGTTGTAGATATAAATGAATTATCAATGGAGAACTTTGATGTTATACACCTACATGACACTTTACCAATATTAATCAGGAAATCGGTTAAGAAGGCTAAAAAATTAGGCATACCTATTGTCACTACATATCATAATGATTACATTAAAAAAGGCATAATTGCAAAAATAATAAAGCAAATAAGATGGATTACTCAAGGTCGAAGAACTTTACATGATAGTCAAGGAAAAATTGTTCTTACTCAATATTTTAGTGACCTACTAAGGAGTAAAGGAGTGAAGGGGAATATCGATATTATTCCAAATGGATTCTCGCCCATTGAAGAAATATCAGAGAAACCGATAAATCTTCCACAAGATGTATCAAATTCACAACTAATGACCTTTATTGGTCGACTTAGTGAACAAAAAGGACTTGATACACTAATGGATGCTTGGGATATTTTAGCGAAAGAATCAGAACCAAATTTCGATTTGGCTATAGCAGGAAAGGGAGAACTTGGAGATTGGTTAAGAGAACGTATTTCTAAGGCAAAATATAATCGGAGAATCCATCAACTTGGGCTAGTTAGTGAAGCTGAGAAAAGATGGCTTCTCGAGGAATCTACTGGCATAGTTATACCATCAAGATTTGAAGGTCTACCAACTGTTATGCTAGAAGCAATGTATGCAAAATCATCAACAATCATGTCAGATGTAAATGACCTTGGTAAAATAGTTACAGAACCAAGAGCTGGATTATCCTTTGAACCAAATGAGCCTATTGAACTCGCCAATGCAATTCAAAGCGTATTATTGGCAAATCCTGAACAGAGGGAAAGATGGGGTGAATCGGGATATACAGCTGCTTGCAATTATCTCTGGCCAGAAATAACTAAAGATGTCTTGAAAGTCTATCGACGTATCATTAAATAATTAGATTAGCATGGGTGATTTATTGACTGAAGAGAATTCGAAGGTGAAATTACTAGTCGCCAAGGGTACCTTTGAAGCAATGAGAGGTGCTGAAAGAGATCTTATCAGAAACCTTCCAGCACTTTCAAATGATTTTGACTTAACGGTAGCAACTATTCAACCAAGTAAGGAACTCAGAGAATCGGCTTTAGAGAATAATTTCAAATTACTATCCCCAGAAAAATCATGGTACCCTAGTAATGGTACTATTGGAAAAATTATGAATGTTGATTTACGATCTTCAACAAAAGCATGGAAATCAATTAGTGGATTGAAAGATACTATGACGAAGATAGATGCAGTTCATTTAGTAAGTGGAGATGGATCTTTTGGGATTATTCGTTTAGTACCTAATCAGTGCCCATTCCATTTGTATATGCTAGAACCGCATAGAGGTCTTTACGAAGATGTATTACATCTTGATGTAAGAGGAAATCCTAAGAGAAATATGAATCTAACTAGACTTGGACTAAAGAAAATGAAACGTGATGACCAAAGAATCATAGCCAATTTTCTGAAGAGAGAGAAGGTAAAAATCAGCGGTAATTCTAGTTACAGCGCCGACCGTATTGAGGAAGTATATGGTTACAAAGCCGGATTTATTCATCCAAGTGTCGATTTCAACGAATTCTCTCTGGAAGCAACTCATGAAGAAAATGAATCTTGGGTTAATTTAGAGGAATTACCAGATCCGCCATGGGTAACAACCATCGGCCACTCTGGATGGTCAAAAGGAGTCTGGGAAACGATTTCAATGTTAACTGGAAGTGGTATTGGCTTGGTTCTAGTTGGAGGAGGGAGTTTTGAAGAAATTGAAGATCTACATGACCATGCTAATTCCAGATCAGTCCGATTCTGGACCCCTCCTAGACTAACTAATCTACAACTAAATGCAACAATGAGGCGTTCTATTGCAGTAGTTAGTATGGCACATGGTGAACCATTCGGTCTTACTCCAATAGAGGCCTTTGCTGTGGGCACACCTGCATTATTCGTAGATGAAGGAGGATTTCGCGATACCATTGATGATGGAATAAATGGAAGACTAATTGCTAGGAATGATTTACTCGCTTGGCAAAATGCATTGAAAGAAGCTTCAGAGCATGAAAATAGAAAGAAATGGGCTAAAGAAGGTCGTGCAAAAATTGAGAGATTAAATCTTTCACCTGAAGGACATTCAAAAAGAATAAAAGAAATAATTGAAGAAATTATTTAATCATCTGAGCTAGACAATTGATTTATCTCAGGACCTAGTCGGAATGTTATTGTAATTGCAAAAATTCCAAGCAAGAACATGAATAAAGAGAACCATTGGTTGAGAACTATAGATTGATTAAATTGAGGCCAAAATGGTATCAAATCCATTGTTGATTTACCAAGAGACATTTTACCACCAATTGAACCAAGAATCGTTACGCAAATTAAAGCACCAATGGCACATAAACCCTGTAACACACCTAGGCGTTTATCTAACCAAACATTTGGACCAAAACGCCATCTGCCAACTATCAATGAAAGTAAGAAACCCGTGGTTAAACCAGTAAATAGAAATTTATTGTAGCTCATTGCATCACCGCCGGGATTACCCATAGACAATGTTCCTGAGATTACAGCAATTGGCATTAAAGGAATTGCAGCAATGGCTGAAACATATGCGGCATTGTCAAAATAAATACGCACACGATCTCCATTAGAAAAATAAGTCGAAAGCCAAGCAACAATTGAACTAATACAAGCAAGTGTTGAGGTACCAGTAACTAAACCTACGACCAAATGATGGAATGGAATTGCATACATAATTAATCATCATCCAAATTGGGTTCTTTTACCCACTCTTCTTCAACTGGATCCCAGAGCAAATCGGGATATTCATCATACTTAACAAGCCGATCTGGATATTCGTTGGAGTGAATTTGTGTATTAGAAGGAGAAGTAACTGTTGAGGGATCTACAATAGATGTATGATCCATTTTTCCTCTATATCTCTGAGGTTGTAATATTGCTTGTAGATTAACTATTATTGCTAAAATTATCAAAGTGCTTGCCAACCCCTGCATTCTTGCACCCCACAATGTTCCATCAAAATCAGGTTCTTTAGTTCCCATAGTCAACCAAGGTTGTGCAATCTCAAATTCTTGATTAGACGTTTTGACTTGATAGATAATTACAGTATCTCCCATGGTTGCTGGGAGATGTGCTAACCACTTATTCTCCTCAACTAATTCAACCAGTGTTTCGTGACTCTGAGATTCTCCTTCAAGCATCCATAACACTTCTACAGAGGTTGTATTTTGTGTTAGCAAAATAATTGGTGATGTGTCTCCTGTTGTTCGATACGAGGGAGCAGACCAATCTGCTGCGAATCCTGGAAGATTCTCGGGAACTGGAATAACTTCAATTTGATGAGGTTCTGATAACCCGAAGAAAGCGCGATTCATTTCATTTGGACTTGCTCCATGATGAATTTCTACAAAAAGTTCGGTTGACATAGATTCTTGAGGAGTTTCTAAGATCCAAACAAGATTAATTGATCCACTGCTAGGAACTACTGATTCGACATAATTAGACGTGCCCCCATTAGGATCTTGTATTATATTCCAGCCATTATCTTCTGGATGATCTCCATTTCCATTAGTGGAGGATAAAAGAAATGCACCTAATAGACGATTAGATGATAGTTCTGAGTTACTAATTGTTACTTCAAATTGGTAAGCGGTTCCAGCAAAAGATTCAGAACTTGAATTAATACTAATTTCAGCTGAAGATTGTTGATTAAATGAAGGGTCTCCATGACACGAGCCAGCACAATTGAAATCTCTATCTCCATCTCCATTTCCTCCTGGATTTGCAACCGTTCCTTGAACGGCTAATAGCAACACTGCTACTATACTAATTACAAACATTCGAGATCTCATGTGTTTATTCTCCGTCGGTATTGTACTACAGTTAGTGCTATACTTAACATACCCAATAATAGCATGATTATTGCTAATGGCAATGATAATAATTGAAGCGAACCTGTTGGTTCACTGTCAATATATAGTGGAGCATCTGTGGCATTAACAGAAACCATATTTTCTAATTCAAACATCCAAACTACTTCTTGACCAGAAACTTCAGCGGTCACTACATAATTTAGAATACTTGCAACTGGCGCAGATTCACTCCAACTTGTTTCTCTAGTTATTCCAATTGGTTCTAATCCACTTGGTAAAGGAAGTCCTGAAGATGAAATATCTCCACCGAATGAGGAAGTGGAACGGTATATTCTGAATGTACTATCGGGTCCATTCCAATTCCAAGTTAATTCAACATTCGCTCCGGACATCGAGGCTTCTAGATTATTAATTGTGATAACATTTTCAAAATTTATTATACCAGATGTATTAGAAGAACCTCCACTATCATCTACAACACTAAGATAAACTGAATGAGAGCCCTCACCTAATTGAATAGAAACTTTCTGACCTGTATAAGAAAAATCATCAATTGTCCAAAACCACGAAACTACTTCTCCATCGAGATCATTAGAAACAGATCCATCAATTACCATATATGCTCCTGCAATTGGTGGTTGAGGATCGATTACATAAGCAGCCTGAGGAATCGTGTTTGCAATTTCTATGTCCAATGATGAGCTAGTATTCAAACCCCATGGATCACTTGCTAAAACGTTAGCAGTCCATATTTGGCCTGGCTCTAAACGTTCTGCTGGAATTAACCAGACGTTTTCTAAATCAGGAACTGCAAATCCATTTCTAAGCCATGAAATTGAAAATAAAACTGGCTCATCATCGAGATCTATAGAAGCTACATTTACTGCTAAAGGAGACAAAGAATTTGCAGGTACTAAAGGAGCTACAGGTCTATCAGTCATTGATCCTTGATATGACGAATCTGCATTACCGAGCCAAATATTAGGAATAGAAGGAGGGCCATTTTCAATATAACGAGAATTGGTCTTCATGCTTGTTCCTAAATCTTCACCATCACCAGGAATTACTTGTACAGACCAACTTTGATCACGGATTGTTTCGATGTAAGGAATGGATGTCCAGCCATCATATTTCTGAATCCAATCTCCATCAACCCACCATCTAATCAGACTATTTGTTTCAGGATCGCCATCGATATCATTTTGCTCCCAAACTACACTTAGGTTTTTATTGGCTGTTAATATTCCCTCAGGAAGCATCTTTATCGATGTAACTTGAGGTGGAGTGTTTAGAATCTCAATAGAATTAGTTTCTACCCAATTTGACCAGAGAAGCCCATCACTAACACGGACCCTTGCCATCCACATATCTCCCTTAGAAGTAGATTCAGATAAGACATATGACAGATCGTTGTAAGCAGAATATTGAATACCATTTCTAAGCCATCTAATCTCAGTCTGTTGAACATTATCTCCATCAGGATCTGTCCAGCCAACAACTACTTGTAGAGCGTCATCAGTCTTTGCATTTCCAACTGGAGAAACATAGGCAGTTGCTATCGGAGGATTATTGGAAGAACCAATTACAACTACTCCAGTAAATACAGTGTTTCCAAACTCTTCACCATCATGAGGAGTTACGGATGCTTCCCATTGGTCGCCACTTCGTATCATCAGAGGATTTACTCGATCTTCATCGTCAAGTTCTGAAATTCTTGCACCATCTAAATACCATCTAATCTGAGTTAATTGTTGAGCATCTCCGTCCAAGTCAAAGTACTCATAATCCAAAATTAATTCATCAGTATCTATTGGGTTCTCTGGATTTAGTTCTAAGTTTCTTGCTATAGGTAGGGTATTATTGATAATAATTGGACCTAGATTAATCGGATTACCAAAATCTTGTCCGTCTTTTACTGTAACAGTGCATTCCCAAACTTGTCCCTTATTCAGCCAATCCTGAGTAATTATTTTTTGATCATTTAGAGCACTTACATTTAGACCATCTAAAACCCACCTTATCTGTGTTCCCTGTTCTGAATCACCATCAGCATCAAAATAGTCATATTCAACAGATAAAAGAGTAGCTTTAGTTGGTTGATCAGGAACATAAGAAATATTCTGAACCTCAGGAGGAGTATTGCTTCCAGATGAGGATTCACTAAGCCTCCAAGTGCCTGTACCCCATGAGTCGCCTGATGTTTGGCCATTACCATTGGCGTATAGCACTGCAAGATCAAAATCTACACTGCCGGTTCCTGCAACTGGAGCAGTCCAATCAGCTGACCAAGATCGTGAGAGATCAATGGTGTGTGTCAATTCACCATTCTGTAACTTTACATGCGTCCCAAGATTGGACCAAGTTCCAGAACTTGCATCTAAATTAAAACCACCATCGCCTTGTACATGTGGACCTCCATCCCAATACAGAGAGTAAGTGGCACCAGGTGTGTATCCTCCTGCTCCCCAAGGTAAACCAGTCAATGAGGGAGATATGGATGCACTAGCGCCATGACAACTGCAACCTGAAGTTGAACTTCCAGTTTTACCTGTTGAATAAGCAAATGCCACTTGACTAGTGGAAACTAGAAGAAGTAGTACAATGACAACAGCGACTCGCCTAGACCCAACCACATTGTGGCTACCGATAATCGCTCTGATAGAATGTTCGGCTAAAGACCTCAATTGTCTACTTACTTCGGAAGTGATTCAATCGGTGGCTTCATTGGTATGAATGAACTCGATACACTATGCAACCCATCGAGAGTGTAGCCATCATAGGAGCAGGGAACATGGGCTCTGGAATCGCCCAAAAATCAGCTCAGGAGAGATTCAATGTACAAATGGTCGATCGAGAAGAGAAATGGGTTGAACGAGGACAATCAATAATTGCAACTTTGTTAGGTGAAGCCGTAGAGAGACGAATCTTCTCTGAAGCACAAGTCGAGGAAATTCAGAATCGGATTAAAGGAATTATTGGCACTGAGAATGTAAATCCTAAAACGGACTTGGTTATTGAAGCCGTTTTTGAGGATTTTGAGATTAAAAATGAGGTCTTCACAACCCTTAACGAAGTATGTGATAAACAAACTATTCTTGCCTCAAACACCTCATCACTTAGTGTAAACAAGTTAGCAGAGGCTTCTGGGAGACCTGATAGATTCGTTGGCTTACATTTTTTCTATCACCCTGCAAAAAATCGATTGATTGAAATTATTCCGGCAGAGACAACTTCGAAGGAATCTCTTGATGCTGTAGAACAGTACTGCAAGACAATAGGCAAAGTTGTTATCGTGTGCAAGGATCGTCCTGGATTTGTAGTCAATCGATTCTTTGTTCCTTGGCTAAATGAGGCTTGTCTATTGTTGGAAGAAGGAGTGGCGACAACGGCACAAATTGATGCCGTCGCTTGTGAAGCGTTTGAAATTGGAATGGGGCCATTCGCACTGATGAATTTGACCGGACCTCCCATTGCTCTACATTCAACAAATTATCTTGCAGAGCAGCTCAAAACCCCTCGCTACACCGGTGCCCAGAACCTATGCGACTTGGTTGAGAAGGGGGTAATGTGGGAAATTGGAGACGAGACCGATTGTACTGAAGAAATTGCTACAGTCATTTCCGAGCGTTTACTTGGACAAGTATTTGCAGTCTGCAGTCAAATTGTTGCTGAAGAAATCTGCTCAATGGAAGATGTAGATCGCGGTGCAAAAGTGGGTCTACGTTGGATGAAAGGCCCATTTGAAATCATGAATGCAATTGGTGTAAATGATGCCTACAGAATGGCTACCGCTTACGCCACTCTAGCCGAATTCGACTTGCCTCCATTTTTCGGAACCAAAGCTGAAAGCGGTCATGCTTGGGAATTCAACTATGTCGATGTTGAGCTAACTGGCTCTGTAGCAACCGTTCGATTGAACCGACCAGAAGCCATGAATGCCCTGAATGAAACCTTGGTGGTACAACTGGGTTCAGTACTAGATGATTTGAATTCAAATAATTCTGTTCAAACGATTGTTTTGGAAGGTGCAGGAAAAGCATTCGTCGCTGGTGCAGATGTCAAATTCTTCGTTGACAAGTTGCGTGCAAATGCTTTTCACGATATCTACGAATTTACGGCAAATGGTCACGCTGTTCTGAACAAACTTGAGAGCAGCCCCAAAACCACGATTGCCTTAACCACAGGTTTAGCATTGGGAGGAGGATTGGAGCTCGCACTAGCATGTGATTACCGAATTGGTACAAGACGAAGTCAATTCAGATTTCCTGAAACAAATATTGGCATTTATCCAGGCCTTGGTGGCACACAAAGAACGGTTCGAATCTGTGGTGTTGAAGCGGCTCGATGGGCTGTTCTAGCGGGGAACTTTATGGACTCAAAAATTGCATCTGCATTGGGGATTTTGACTCATCTAGTTGACCCTGCAGACGTCAATTCTACAGTTCTAACTATAGCTAATCAAGGAAAGCCATCAAACAAGTATCCTGGTACCCCAATGAATACCGAGCACCCTGTAGCTAAATTTGCAAGTTCATTTTTCAGCGATGCAAACATACCTGCTTTACTGAATGGTTCCTGCCCTGAAGGCTTTGATGAAGATGATCGCAATGTGAGCCGACAACTGAAATCACTCAGCCGCACAGCACCCATTGCTTTACGAATGGCCAGCAAACTCCTAGACGAAGCGGTCCAAACGGATGGAAATTTAGAGGCTGGATTGGCACTTGAGTTATCTAGCCTTGAGGATATCTTTTGCACTGCAGACGCTCTAGAAGGATTAAGCGCTCTAATAGAAGGACGCAGACCTAACTACACAAATCAATGATTTTATCGACGAGGGTAACGATTCCAAGGTGGTGCACGAACATCTACCATACCCCTAATTAATTGATTTCTGAATTTCTTCCAACTCAAGAGATCACCTCTTTATTCCAATTATCCATTACTTCATCGATCCAATTCTCTAGCCATTTATCCATTATATTCACTTCCGGTGTTATATTGCAACTCGCTGCAATTTTCACACTTAACGAGCAGAGTTGTATATATGAATTCATAAGTGATGCAGTATGCACTGAGGTGCATTTTATACACTAGATGCCTTGTCCGTAACCTGTTTAATATGTCTAGAACGCCGATGGCATTACAAAGTAACGATTTTGATGAGATTCAGAGATCAATAGAAAGGGTCCAAAAAAATGGTCGGAGCATTAGACAAATTTTTGCTTCATATTATGACGATGAAGTTGATATTGGTTGGGAAGTAGATGCTGCTGTAGATGCTTTTGAGATGTTCTCATCTAGATGGACAATAGAAATTCTAGCTGCATTGTATATCGCTGGAGATAGGCGCTTCAATGAACTAAGAAATCTACTGAGAGGAATCTCATCGAGAACTCTTTCAGATAAATTAACTACCTGTCAAGATCATCGATTAGTAGAAAGGATCGTTGAAGAAGGACCTCCAATAAGAGTTACTTACAGACTAACATCTCATGGTAGAACTTGTGGGAGACTTTTGGGGCCTCTAGTTGCTTATATGAAAATAAGTAAGGAACTTGTTATCGAAGATAATTGAATACATCTGTTTACGATGCGAAGATGATTCAAGAAACCGCATGTTTCAAAGCCTATTTGTTGAAATTGTTACTTATGGCATTGGTCGAACAGTGGCGCAGTCAGCCATCTTTGTTCGTAAAGGCCCTATTTACTGTGACGGGGTCTATATTTGGTATGAGTAGCCTTCCGATCACATTTATTCCACCTACTGTGCAGGGTACCTTATCAGCGCCTCGTGAGGAGTGGAAAAATCCTCTGAGAATGAGAATAATGTCTACATTAGATAGGTCTCCAGGAATTCATTTTAGAGAATTACAAAGAAGATTGGATGCCGCTAATGGGACATTAAGATATCATCTAGATGTTCTAATCTCAGAGAGTTCGGTTACTACGATGTCAGTTAATGGAAGAACTTGTTACTATTCTGGAGCACCTGCTCAAGTGGAAATTTTGATTGGTACAGGAGTCACTGATGATGCTCAAGCAGCATCGATGCTTCCAGTGGGTTTGTCGGAATTACAACGTGCAATTGTTTCAAGGCTCACAAGATCTGATGCGCCAAAAAGTCAGGCCTCCTTAGCTCGAGATCTTGGCCGATCTAGATCGGCAGTTCATTCCGCAGTTGGTGTACTGCGTAGTAGAGGAATTGTAAGTGATGATGAACTGAAATTGGGTGATCATTTAAGTGGGCTGAAATCGTCTAAATTAGAATATAACTGGCTTGATATAAGAGTAGATGTTGCTTAACTTATGAAAAAAAACTTTATTCGGTTACAATATTAAGGGTTGAAATCAGCATCCATAATAGTCTAAATATACAGAATCCTATTACACATTGAATTTTCGCAGTTGATTGAATGTTCCGCGTTCGTCTGATTGAACATCCTATGCCTACAGGTAGTAAGGACCCCGATGTTCTTCTTGCTTGGATTCTAGATTCTATGGGGCTTGTCCGATGGAAAGCTGAAGGAACTACAGTCGATGAGGAACAAGGGGCAATTCATAGAATTATCATGCAGACATTTCTGAAAGATCCACTAATTGGCTGGGATAACGCTGCAATATCAGATTTCTCCGGTCTATCAATGACGGCTGTTCATAACCAAATGCAGAAATTAAGAGAAGCCGGAATTATTGCATCAAAGTTATCTGGTCGTTGGCATGTTAATGTACTAAGGGGAGGTTCTATGGCTAAAGCCATGGAATTGGTTTCTGCACAAACTAGAGTTATTGCAAAAATGCGATTGGACGAATTGGGAGATGTTGTTAAAAATTCTGAAAAACGTATGAATATGGTTTCGGAAGACTCTAATGATGTTTTCAGAATTGATATTTCTGAATCCGGACCTACACCCGATGGAGGGGACAGACTAGACGCATGGATTGTGGATATGGGTATTGCCGGAGACCGAGTGAAAATTGGAGATGACTTGCCGAGAAGAGTTCTGATTGAATTAGCTGAAAGCGAGAGGCCTCTTACTCTTCAAACACTTTCAGATAGAACCGAATCTACTAGATCAAGAACTCAGAGAATTATCGAAAGATTGAGAGATGCTGGAATTATCGAAAGAGTAGCCATGCGAGATAGAATTGCAATGGATGTTTATGCTGGTTTGATGAGACAATACAATGCACGAGGGGAAGAATGGCTTCTTGGTAGAGGAGGCCTGGGTAGACTTGAAGAAACAGTTACTAAGGATCTCATAACAGGAGCCAAAAAAGATAATCTGAGTATAGAAAAAGTTGAGGACATATTGACCCCTGTACCTATTGAAAGTCAAAGAATACTACTCAATACGCTAGGTGGTAGGATGCCGTATGGATATCGAGTAGCCGGATCTGATTCGGATGCGGTAACAGAGAGAGTGATGCAGATGATTGAAAGAAATCTAAGAAGGTTGAGGACAGTAGCGAAACGGCTAGATGATTCAATAAATGATAGTCTGTGAATTTTTACATCGCTATCTGAGGTTCTTCTGCTAAGTCTCTAAGATATTTTGAAATTCTGATTCCTAGGGTTTTTTGATCTTGAATATTGTGTAAGTCAACTCGCATCTTAGACGCACCCGGGAGACCTTTTGTAAAAGATACTGCATGACGTTTCATGTTCTTACATTGGCCCTCTTCATACACTTCATCGGATAATTCCAAATAGCGTTCCCAACACCATGATCTTGCAATTGCCTGATTTTCTTCACCCCATATTGGATCGTTGCTAATCCAACCTAGATCACGTTTTATTTCATCAAATATTGTTGGTCTTCCTATGGCACCTCTGCCGATCATTAGACCTGCTGCACCAGTAGCCTCTATACAATCGGCGGCTGACTTAGCATCTACAACATCTCCATTAGCTATTACTGGAATATCTACAGCATCGACTATATCACGAATTTGAGACCAATCTGATTCACCAGAATATCTCTGACGGAGAGTACGGCCATGTACACAAATACGTTTTACACCCTCGGCTTCTATCCTCTGACAAATTTCCAAAGCGGTATTAGGCCCACTACCTGTTCCTAATCTCATCTTCACTGTTATTGGAATATCTGCGGCATCAATACATGAACGTACCATTTCAACAACCTTATCTGGATTTCGAAGTAAGGCTGCGCCAGCATCGTTACGACATACTTTGGGAGCAGGACAACCAAAGTTTAGGTCAATTATGTCTGCCCGATCTTGTAGTAATTTTACTGTCTGAACCATCTCGCCTATGTCTCCTCCAAATATCTGTGGGATAAATGGTGATTCTCTAGGGTCTGATTCCACCTTCAGCCAAGAATGCTTGGCATGTCTTGAAAGACCAGATGCTGCTGTAAATTCTGTGAATGTTAGATCTGCACCGACCTCTCTAGCAAGCAGCCTATATGCTAAATCAGTTACGCCAGCCATTGGAGCAAGAAACAATGGCACCTGGTCACTCATGAACTTAGGCGAGATGCAATTCATCATGAAGCCAGCGATGATTAACCAAGTTCAATGATCAATCAACTCGGAATGTACAGATTTCTGGACGACTAAAAATTCTATGTCTATATTTAGCAACAAATCGATATCCTATATCTCTTATTGGTAACGGAATCAACCATACAAATGGATACCAAATTCTGTAATACCACCTCATATACAATAGAGTCCTTATTCCCGCTGATGAACGAATGTATGGCTTACCATTACGTATTAGATACACAGAGTCAGCGTTTTGGATATTTTGAGGTAGTGTGGATATTACACGTTGCGCATCTTTATCCAATATCGGGCGGTAACCTAGTTCCTTTCCCTTGGCTATTCTTTTGTCAATAAATGTTGCAAGACGATGGCAAAGACCGCAGTCTCCATCTAGGAATAGATAATCACGTGTGTCCTTTGGGTTGATTCTCTCAGCTAATTCTATAGGCCAAGTATGAACGTAAACTCCATCTGATAAATGAACTAAATCTGGTTTTAATACATCTTCAATACCAAGATTGTATTTTTCTGTTAGAGAATTCTTCTCAAGAGTCGCTTCTCCCTCTTGGAATGTCCATGGATCGTGTTGAGTATGAGCGATTTGTAATGTTCCTTTGTATTCCACATATAATGAGTAGCGCTCAAATAGAAATTCTTCTAATGAACCTGGTTTTGCTTTCATTAACTCACCAGTAGCCTTCGCTTCACCACGTAACACTACACCATCGCTCTCTCGCTTTGAGCTCCATGTGTAATAATCATCTTTTTTTGAGAAATTACATTTCGCATATCGATAAGGAAGACCATATGCATATGGGGCATAACTACAAGTCACCCTACTATGAGCATCTAGAGTTAGAAATAGCACTCCTCCCTTACCATCTTTAGTCACATAAGTTCTAATGTTAAATTCTGGAAAGTTAGAAATTCCAGGTATTGGAGGAAGAAGGCGAGGTCTTACATTTTTCATCTGAAATGGGATGGTTCCAACATATGCCTTACCTTCGAAAAGATCTAACTCCAGACCATCAGGGAGGTAAGGAATCAAATGTTTAGGTTCTACTTCCCAATGCATTAGAGTAAGATTACGCCATTCTTGACTCAATGCATGTGGCCTCTCAGGCATTGGAAACGGAAGATGGTCGGTCCGTATGCTGGATCCCATGAGTTATGCAACAATGAATTTCGTTTGAACATAACCAATGTCCTTTGAACATAGAAATGAAAATAATTATCTACTCAAAAAGTAGATTCCCACTCTTCAACATCCTGAGCGCGTTCCCAATCGCTGTAGTTAGTACTACCACGTTGAGTAAGCATTTCACGAGCCAGTAGCCAGTAAATTAGTGCAAGCGAACGGCGACCTTTGTTATTTGCTGGTAGTGCAAGATCTACGTTTCGTAATGTATTGTTGGCATCTACAATCCCAACAATAGGAAGTCCTGATGATACTGCCTCAGAAAGTGCTTGAGAGTCTGCTGCTGGATCTGTCACAAAAAGAACCTCTGGTTCAGTGTAAGTACGTAATTGAGGATTAGTTAAAGTTCCTGGAATGAATCTTCCAACTATTCTCTTAGCACCAATAGATTGAGCGAATTTTCGTGCTGGGCGCTGACCATATTGACGAGCACTGACAACCAGAATTCGCTCTGGATCATAACGAGACAAGAAATTCGCGACTTTCCTAATGCGCTGATCAGTATAATTTAGATCAATTAAGTGAAGGCCAGAACCATCAGCTCTTTCAGTATCAATGAATCTTAACATGTCTGATGATTTCTGATTTGTTCCAATGTGCACAGCATGTGTCTCGTATACATCAAACGGAACGAGGGGGGACTCTGACTCACTCATCTTGCTTCCTCAGCAGCGCGGCGACCCTCCTTCCCCTCATAAGCGCTACGTCTCACCCCAAGGGGGTGTAGAGGTCAAATTTAATACGATTGTAGATCTGAAAGATCAGTACATTCGCCCGTATCATGGATTTCTGCAAAGTGTACACAAGGCTTGTGAACTACTAGAGTTAACTCAAATTGATCATGACTTGAGAATTGATCGATGGGGGCGTTCCAACCATAACCACGAGCATCAATTTCGACGAGCCAGTTTCCATTAGCTAAATTGGAGACCTCCCAGCGTTCAAAGGGGAAATCCTGAGTTGCACGGATTTCCCAAAAAGGAGTACCGCCCGATTCCTTGACACCAGGTTCCCATAATTTAATCTCTACATATCTTATCTCATTGGTATCGTTACCTACAACTTCTTCGATGAGATTTGAGTATGGAAATTCTGCTACGAAAGTGATTACCATTTTAGAAGCAGTTTCGTCTATTATTACAGGAGTATTGTTTGTGTATTGAAGTTGTTCAATTGAATCTGATTCAAATTTAACATTCCACCTATATTCTTCCTCTTTCTCAAGAGTATCTGGTTCTTCTCTAATATCTTCCATTATTTCTCTTTGCATAACTAAACTAAGACACCCAGAACTAAGTGAAGAAAACAGCAGAATAAGAGCAACCCCAATGAGAGCCCCGCGCGAACGCATGTATCGGCTGAACCATCACTAAGACTTCAACCGAACGGCTACATGAAGGTGAGAAATAGTGAATTGGTGCCTCTCGGTACTCATAGGGCACGTCAACGCCATAAGGCTCAGTTGACCCTCTTGTCGTCATTGAGGCAACCCATCGAAAGAGTGTGCTCTAATCACTCTTCTTCTGATGCTACTCTTGGTTCGTGAACTTCACGGAAGACAACTGTACCAACTGCTAGATGCTCCCTTAGAGTGCGTACAAGAGAGAACTTTGCATATGCCCAATTCTGATCGTAAGCAATTGATTCAGGAAGAGTAATTGTGACATCGTCACCATCGAATTCAACTTCAAAGTCAGATCTCCCTGTATTCATCTGTAGAAGCGTTGCTACTCGCTCAGAACGATCTTCTACCACCTTTACGATGGTGTATGTATATCGTAGAGTAACTCCAGCAAGTGGATGATTGTAGTCAATACGAGCACGTCCTGCTCGTAGCATTTGTAGAACGCCTTGACGACCTCCAATCTCCACAGGTGCCCCTATTGCAAGCATATTTGGATCTCTCACACTTCTAAGTAGAACATTTTGGGATATTGTTTCTACAAGTGAAGCATCACGTTCTCCATAAGCATCCACTGGCTCGATATCAAAGGTATACTCTGTATCTACATCAGCATCAGCAAGATGATTTTCAAAGCCACCAATAAGACGTCCGTCTCCAATAACTGTGATCATTGGCTCATATGTTCTAGCTTCGTCAAACACTTCATGTTCTTTAGCGACTTCTTCTCGAGTGGTCTCGATTAACTTATCACTATCTGCATTGTAAAGATCGTAATCGATGTGAACGATTGTACCATTTTCCATGTTAGTGTCTCCTGAGGGCGACCCGCCGAACTATCTCTCCTTTTTGATTCAAACGGTCAAAGAGAAATGAAAATGTAGACCAATAAATCATCATTCTTCTTCATAATCGATGGATTGCTCGGCATCTACCGGAATAATTCTTTTACTACTGAAAAGTGCTGCCAGACCGCCGAGAATGATCAATATCCATCCAATCCACACAATGTGAGAACCTTTTAAGTCGTGAACTGTAACTCTTATCTCATCTATCTCATCTATATCCCCAGACATCATGGCTCCTAAACTAATAGATGCCTGATTTGAATCAAGAATGAATATCATATCTCCACTCGGACGAATAAATCGATCTACCTCAGAACGTTGTTGAAAGAAATTAAAACGAATTATTCCAGGAGTTACTTGATCTACACTTTCTCCATCCTTCTCAATATCAATCAAGAAACCAGCAAATCCTTCACCGATCTTATATGGATAGTCTGAATCATCTTGGCCTAACAAGACAGTTTCACGAAATATTAATTCATATCCGTTGAATTCAACAGGTTCATCCTTCTCTAAAGAAATCAAATGACTGGGGTCTGCTCGATCAACTAAAGTCGTCGTTAGCACATGACCTAGCAAAAGAAGAATGATTCCTAAGTGAGCAACGTGAGATCCCAGAAGACGGAGTTTGGTGGAATTGTTGCTTGACAACCATCCATCCTTTCTTAGACTTGGTACTGTTCTTCTAGCAGTGTTAAACAGTTGTGTAATAGTGGGTGGTATTGCGATGAAAATCCATGTTAACATGAATATGGAAAGAGCCCCTCTTGATACAGATGAGGTAAGCATTAGAGAAGGATCTCCCGGTAATTCAAATTGGTCTGCATTTAGGGATAAAATAACTGAGATAAATAAAGTTACAAGCATGAGGATATTTCCTCTTTTGGAGTCAACGGTCTTACCCCATGCGTATATTGTCAAAGCTAACACAGCAATACAGAGTATTGGTGCACCATAGAACTCATGTGCTGCAAGACTCGTTCCATCTATTTCAGCCGTGAGGAGAAGCCAAGTCAGTGTGAGGAAGGATGCTGCACCGAACCAAGGGATAGTGCGTGCCAAATTCATACGCAATCTTGTGTTTGTGAAAAAATCTAACAGATTCATTTCTTCTTCATCTGTTGAGATTAACCACGGACCAAGGAATAGAATCATTCCTATGACTGCCTGAGATATACTTGCAGTCCAAGTCCAACTTGCAAAAAGCATCAGAAAGACACCGGAAAAAACCCAAGTTAATGGAGGACGGGATTCTTCACCAAAAACAAGCAATAGCATTAATGCAAAAGCAACTAAAGTTACAGCGGTAGAACTTATCCAAAAGCCGAGAATAATTGTAGATAATAGCAGAGAAATTGCGATGTTCCGGTTGGAATCAAATAAACTAGATATACCCCGATTTTTGAGTAAACGTTTCTGTTGCAATACCATCCAATATACTGCACCTATGCATAATATAACCATCATAAAGGAATATATTGCTACCTCTATGCCCGGAGCTCCATCATTAAATAATTGTATTATTCTGATATAAGGGTCATCATAAACTCGAGTTTCTTCATTACCAACAAATGAATGTACAGAAGCCCATACACCATTGGCTCTGGTTACTAAAGTAGCATGAATTGCAAGGGCTCCTGATAACATTCCAAGAGATGGAGATGCTATGTAAGCCGATTGACGATTTGAATCGGTTCTTGCACGGGCATGAACAATCATTAGAAGAACAAACCATGGTAAGATAGAACCCGTCTCAACTGGATCCCAAGCCCAATATCCACCCCAATCGAGTACAGTGTAAGCCCATAACCC
>DAIJ01000038.1:0-13342 GCA_002498725.1 Euryarchaeota archaeon UBA23 | reverse complement strand
TCTCAACTGGATCCCAAGCCCAATATCCACCCCAATCGAGTACAGTGTAAGCCCATAACCCACCCAAGCCAATACCAATTGTACCGATAACAAAACCTGCACGAGCCCAATGAAGCATGGAATTATGTATTGACTCAGGTTTACGGTCCTCAATTAAACCTGCAAGCGCTATACAAGATACCGCCAAACATAGAGAATAATATGCAAAAACGATTGGTGGATGGATCACCATCAAATCCGTCTGAAGCAGAGGATTTAATGTTCCATTGAAACCACTAGACTGAGCGAATGGAGATAATATCCAAGAGGCTATCAATATCATTGCTGTAGCACCATGCATAAGTCTAATTTCACAACTATTAGACGCATTTTTATCTGACATAAACCATGTTACTACGGCCATTATTGCTGCCCAAAGAAGCAATGGCCCAGCACGCCCTCCCCAGACTGCAGATAAACGATATAGAAGTGGTAAATCTGCCCCTCCATATCGAGAAACTAGATCTAGACTATCCAAGTCATAAATAAAGGCGGTTGCTAGTAATAAAAATGGAGATACTTGCGCCACTAGAGTAGTATGTTTAGCAAAATTTTCTCCTGAAGGTAGTCTTGTGAATGACCAAAGTAAACTAGATCCTACAGCAATGAACATCAGTAGTGTACCAACGGTGGGTAAGATCCTATCACCAACCGTAAAATTTAGCACGTGAGTATCCGAATGAAAGCATTGCTGGAATTATGCGCTTTACGTAAAGACTTGGACGCCTAAATAAGATCCTTAGACACACCGCAATTTTACCATGAGGGCCCATATTACTCATCTCATCAGGGAAGCATCGAGCCATCAAAGAAAGATCATCATCGGTGAGATCAAAAAGTGCTGTTTTACCTCTAAGAATTTTATCATAAGGAGGGAATTCTTTACTCCATAATTTCTGATACTCACTCATTTTTTCTGCTGAAAGATCGTCTTCATCGATTCTTTTTCTAGCAACTTCTGCGGCAAATACGGCTGATTTTAGGGCAAGATGGGAACCTCCTTCAAACAGTGGAGATGTGAAGCCAGCAGCATCGCCAACTAACATTAACCCATCATCATAAGTTAATTCATATGGTCCGGATATTGGTATAGTTCCACCAAAAGCCGGGTTCCCTTTCTCTTTCCAAGGAGGCGAAACCTGAGTCAGCTCTTTGAAATGAGTGTTTTCAATAAACTCATCAAGTGCTTTCTTGGTTCTAGATTTATCTTCAGTAACTAAACCAACGTTGGCTCTTCCCTCGCATTTAGGGATCATCCATAGATATCCCTTTTCTGCATATTGAGGCCATATATAGAAGTCTAGATATCCATCTGTTGGAACTTCAAGCAGTTCGTATTGCATACCGGCAATTACCTTTCCTTTGGGGTTTAGATCTAAGAGTCGAGATGTAACCCCTGATACTCCTGATGCGTCGATGACAACCTTTGCCTGTATTGGGAAATTATCTCCATTACCGTCACAAAGCCAACCGGTGAAACGACCATTCTCATCTTTCTGCTTCTCCATACTGCGTAATTTATGGGATAAATGCAGTTTAGCACCTTCTGCAATTGCTTCTTCGGCAATCCATCTTTCGAAAAGATGCTTTTCAAGTACATACCCTTCTTCAGTTAGTTTCTTTGCAGTTCCATCCGGAAATATTACTCGAATACCATGTACACGCTTGCTAATCACATGTGAAGGTAAATCTAGATTCAGATTATCACAGGCAACGTCAGAAATACATTCCCCACAATGGACGGGCGTACCTATCTCTTTATGATCCTCAATCAATATGACATCTAGACCTGCTCTAGCGCTATGTAGAGCGGCATTTCCACCGCCAGGTCCTGCACCAATAACTAGGACATCGCATGTCGTGAGGGGGCCTTCCACAGTGTCTTGGGTGAAGCCTTCCATCAAGAAACCGTCGCTTCTACTATCTATGATAGTAAGACGAACATATACAACTAAGAATTGCTCCAGACGGTCCATGGCTTGGGTCCGGCTGGGCAGATATCTGGAAGCATTGGAAGATTCTGGAGAGCTAAAAAGAGTCGCAGAACCAATCAATTGTCAACTAGAGGCTGGCTGTATTGCAGACAAATTAGTGAAAAGAGGTGGACCTGCAATTCTCTTTGAACAACCTATCCTTGCAGATGGAACTGTCAGTGAATTTCCGCTAGCAATGAATCTATTCGGAACTCGTGAAAGGACCAACAAAGCACTGGGAGTAACTAATCCTAGTGATATTGGGATGAAGATGGTAGAACTAATGAAACCTGATATTGGTTCTATTCTAAGGGCGCCATGGAAAGGTATACCATTGGCACTCAGAGGATTATCCATGGCTCCTAAGAAAGTCCGTAGAGGAGCATGCCAACAAGTAAGAATGGTTGATCCGGATTTAACTAAACTTCCAATTCCTACAACCTGGCCACATGATGGTGGTCCCTTCATTACGCTACCATTGGTAGTGACACGTGATCCAAAAAATGGTTCGCATAATCTGGGAATGTATCGTGGACAGATATTTGGACCAAGAGAGGTAGGTCTACATTGGCAAAGTCATAAACACGCAGCAGATCATGCATCTAATACAGAAGATAACAAGATGCCTGTTGCAATATGTATAGGAGGACCTCCTGAATTGATATTTAGTGCAATTGCTCCTCTTCCTGACAACCTCTCTGAGTATGAATTTGCAGGTCTTTTAGGTTCAAAGCGTTTGAAATTAACTAAGTGTCTTACAAATGATCTATTGGTTCCTGCAGAATCTGATTTTGTTATAGAAGGATATACTGTACCTAATGAAAAGAGAGTAGAAGGACCATTTGGCGATCACTTCGGATATTACTCTCTAGAAGATGACTTCCCAGTTTTACATGTGACGGCTATAACACATCGTAGAGATGCTATACTTCCTGCAACAATAGTAGGAACTCCACCAATGGAAGATGGCTATCTTGGTGAGGGAGTAGGTGATGCATTTAGACCTGTTTTACAATTCCAACACAGAGATGTAATTGACTTGTTTTTACCTCTAGAAACTGGTTTCCATAATTTAGCTATTGTTGCAAGTAAACAACGCTATGCAAGGCAAGCAAGAAAAACGGCTTTAGGACTTTTAGGTGCAGGCCAACTGATGTTTCTAAAATCAATAATTGCTTGTGATCCTAGTCATCCAGTGAAAAATTTAGAAGCCTTACTAGACGTATTAGATTCGAATGTTTCAGTATGCGATGATATACAAGTATTACATGGACAAGTTGCAGATTCCTTAGCTCATGCTTCTCCTTGGAACGATGTTCATTCAAAAATTATAATCGATGCTTCGAGTCCTGTTGTAGGAGATCCTCTATATGGAACAGAATTACCAGAAGGACCTGGTAGTTTATTGGCAGAGGCTGTAAGTTCTGTAGACGGAATCTGTTCTGTAAGAATGATGCGTCCTTCAATGATGGTTGTTACAACACATATCGAAGGAGGGCCTAAGCAAGATACTTCAATGGAACAAGTTGACGAAGACGCAGCACGAAAACAAAGGGCTAAAATTGCTAGAATTCGTGATGAAATTTGGTCTATGGAAAATTCTGAAAATCTGAGATGGTTATTCATTACTGATGATGATACCGACCTACAGAGTGAAGATTGGAAAAGACGGCTTCTATGGCAATTATTTTGTCGATTTGAGGTTTCAAGAGATCTTCACTTTGATGAAAAATCTACAAGACTTGCTTGGGATGCTACTGCTCCCATACCCAGTATGGAAGGGCCTCTTCCAGTCAGACGTTGGCCTGCTGTAACGCTCCATGATCCTATTGTTGAGGCTAAAGTAAATTCATGGATGGATAAGGAGGGGCTTTGATGGAAATAAAAAATATTCTTTCATTTGTTAAAGTTGAACACACACTATTCTCCCTCCCTTTTGTTTTCATTGGATATGTGCTTGCACACAATCAATTCATGCATGAACTTTCTTCGCAGAAGTATGGCATTGATATTCTTTGGATTCTAATCGCAGCAGTAGGAGCTCGAGGTCTTGCAATGACTCTGAATCGAATTATTGATCGAGACATTGATGCTGCGAATCCCCGAACAGAAAATCGACATCTAGTTTCTGGAGCGATGTCGATGAATACGGCTTGGACTCTTTCGGCGATTTTCCTCGTAATGCTATTATTTGGTGCATGGCAACTAAACGAAGTTGCACTGATGATGGCTTGGCTCCCAGTGCTAGTTTTCGTCATCTACCCATACACAAAACGTTACACTTGGCTGTGCCACTTTTGGCTAGGTATATGTCTTGCACTTGCACCAGCGGGAGCTTGGGTCGCTGTAACAGCAGACGTACATGGGTGGGCTGCAATTACAGGAATACAAGAAGGATATCTTTGGTATCCGACAATATTCTTCATATCTTTAGGAGTAACATTTTGGATTGCTGCCTTTGATATCAATTACGCAAGAATGGATGTCGATAGTGATCGTAAAAGTGGTATCTATTCTTTTCCTTCTAGATTTAGTGAGGCCGCTACAACTAGGACTTCGGTACAACTCACTTTACTGTGGTTCGCCTGCTTCGCCATCTCCAACCCAATGGATGAGATTTGGTTTCTTGCTGCAGCAGGTATGATGTCTGCACTGAATATTGCAGTCATTATTGCTCGAGAGAAATTAGCGGACTTCCAAACTACTCTATTCCGTGTATCAATGCTTACTGGGTGGGTTCTTCTAATATCTATTATGATGATTGAACCATCCAGTGATAGTTTGTTCAATTGAGGTGCTAGGATGTTTGTACTAAGTTCAGATTACGGTACTGCCGGGGATCAAGAACAAGCGATTAATTCACTCATAGAGCAGATCGAAGGAAATCAGGAACGCTGTGTTCTGATGGGGGTGACGGGCTCCGGCAAGACCTTCGCCATGGCAAATATCATTGAAAGACTGGGTATTCCAACATTGATTCTCTCACACAATAAGACCCTTGCAAGGCAGTTATGGCAAGAAATG
Source organism: Euryarchaeota archaeon UBA23 (assembly GCA_002498725.1). GTDB lineage: Archaea > Thermoplasmatota > Poseidoniia > Poseidoniales > Thalassarchaeaceae > MGIIb-O1. The sequence continues at coordinate 8,306 of DAIJ01000038.1, read as the reverse complement.
AGTGAGTTGTTTCCGGAGAATGCTGTTGAATATTTCGTCAGTTATTATGACTACTATCAGCCAGAGGCGTATCTACCTAATAGAGATCTATATATCGACAAAGAACTTCAAATGAATGAAAGAATAGAACAAGAAAGATTCTCCACCGTAGCAAGTCTAGTATCTAGACCTGACGTAATAACGGTGGGAACTGTTAGTGCAATATACGGGCTTAATCCTCCTGAATCTTTTCAGGAATCATATCTACATCTCGGAGTAGGTGATAAGAAAGATCCTCAAGAAGTTATGAGAGCACTTGTGGATATGCAATACAGAAGAACAACAGGCGATATTGCTCGTGGTGATGTAAGGCTTCGTGGGGAAGTTCTTGATGTTTGGATGCCAAGTAGAGATGACCCAATAAGGATTCGCTTCGGATGGGATGGAATAGAAAAAATCACAGTATGTGAAGCCATTTCATGGGAGCCATTGGATGATTTTGAAGAAGCCTGGATTCATCCTAAAGAATTCTATATGACTAGTGAAGAAAGATTCTTACAGGCAATAGAAGATATTGAAAATGAATTAGATAATAGGATTGACTTTTTCATAAACAAAGGTATGGAGATAGAAGCTCATAGAATTGAACAAAGAACGAAGTTCGATTTAGAAATGTTAAGAGAAGTGGGGTCCTGTAAAGGAGTCGAAAATTATTCTCTACATTTTGATGGAAGAGAAGTAGGGGAGCGACCTTACTGTTTGTTAGATTTCTATAGATTCTGCTCTGAAAACTTCCATGGTGGACCTGATAAGTATCTGGTAATAATGGATGAGAGTCACGTCACTCTACCTCAAGTTGGTGGTATGTATGGTGGAGATCGGTCTAGAAAGGAAAATTTGGTTGAACATGGATTTAGATTACCTAGTGCACATGATAATCGACCATTGAAAATTAAAGAGTTCCAAGAAATAATACCTCAGATGCTGTATGTTAGTGCAACACCGGGTGAACGTGAGTTGAGGCATCTTTGTGAAATTACTAATCAGAATATACATGAAGGATTGTTACATTCTCCATCTAAAGGAGGAGGAGGGCCTTCGAACTATGAAAAAAAGCAAGGGCGCTGGTCTATGGAAGAAATATTGAGCGAAATTGAGGGGGTGGTAAGAATGGAAATAAGACCAACTGGATTGCTAGATCCTGCTATATCAGTAAGAGGGACTGAAGGTCAGATTGATGATTTACTTACTGAAATAACAAATAGAGTTGCGAAAGATGAGCGTGTACTTGTTACCGTAATGACAATAAAATTTGCAGAAGAGGTTGCTTCTTACTTACAGAAAATGGGAGTTAAAGCACACTATCTACATTCTGAAATAGACACAATAGAAAGAACTGAGATTATAAAGGCTCTAAGGATTGGTCATATCGACGTAATAGTTGGAATAAATCTACTTCGTGAGGGTCTAGATATACCTGAAGTTTCTCTAGTTGCAATTTTCGATGCTGACCGTGAAGGATTTCTACGTAATGAGCGCTCTTTGTTACAAACAATTGGTCGGGCGTCTCGAAATTCTAATGGAGAAGTCATATTATATGCTGATGAAATGTCTTCGGCAATGGAAGCGTCAATACAACAAACTCTAGAAAGAAGGAAAAGACAGACAGAATTCAATGAAAAAAATGGAATTACTCCTATGACGATTATGAAAGCAAAACCAAAAATGGGCTCTGAAGTAGATGATCTTCTAGCTGGTGCAGCAGGAAAGGGGAAGAAGGGCGGTAGAAGATTGGTCGGAAAGAAACCAGGTAAGAAAGGAATTGAAGCATTGGTGAAAAAATTTTCACTTGGTGCAGGGGCTTGGAATTCAACAGATTCAGTCTTAGACAACATTAGTCAGCCAGAATGGGTGGAATCCGCCTACGAAATTTTGGGTGAACACAATTTACAATCTAATTCAATTGACGATGAAGAAAAAACGAAATTGATCGAAAGATTAGAGAAGGAAATGAAGCAAGCTGCGGCAAGACTGGATTTTGAGAGAGCCGCTTCTTTGCGAGATAGAATTTACCAAATACAAACAGCAGAATGATTCGTTGAATTGAATACGAAAGAGCGCCCCGCCCTATTTGTGACGGTCTACTCGCGTGATGACTTTAAGGTGCCAGTAGAGGACTATGACTTCTCTTCTATTGATACTCCGAGTAAACTCATTGACCAGATGGCAAAAGCAGGTGGTTTTACCGCAACTAAACTAGCACATGCACGAGATATACTGAAAAATTCAATAAAAAATACAAATGAAGAAGGAGTACTAAATTGGCTTTCTTTCCCTGCCTGCTTATGTGCCACTGGAACTCGAGGATTCTTTTTAGAGGCAATAAAAAGGAAATCTTTCAACGTCATCATCACTACCTGTGGAACTTTAGATCATGATATTGCTAGAACTTATCAGGATTATTTCCATGGTGATTTTAATCTTGATGATATAGCACTGGGAGAACAAGGTCTGAATCGTCTTGGGAATGTAGTAGTTCCTAACGAATGTTATGGTGAGATTCTTGAAAGGATTGTTCTTCCTTGGCTAGATGATATAGAATTAGAAAGAAAAGATGCACACCCCGATAATCCATGGCTAGGATTTGGATCTGTTGAACTATGCTGGGCAATGGGGGACAAAATAGAAGATGAAAATTCACTATTATATTGGATTGCAAAACATCGTATTCCTATGGTTATACCCGGTCTTTCAGATGGTTCAATTGGTGCACAACTATTCATGCATAGGCAAAAGAGTCCAGATTTTATGATTGATTTTCTGGCTGATGAACAGATATTATCAGATTTGACTTGGACTTCAAAAGAATCTCATGCATTAATGGTCGGTGGTGGGATCTCAAAACATCACGTAATTTGGTGGAATCAATATAGAGATGGGCTAGATTCGGCAGTGGCAATAACTACTGCCCCTGAACATGATGGATCACTATCAGGAGCTCGACTTAAAGAAGCAATTTCTTGGGGAAAAATACGACCTGAGGCCCCTCATGTCGTAGTTGAAGGAGATGCTAGTGTACTTCTTCCACTCCTAGGAGCGGACTTGTTCGTAAAATCTTAGATGACTAAATCAGCACTTCAGTAGGATGCTTGATAGGGCATTGCTTAAGAGGCGTATAGTCGCGGCTCGCGAACATGTCCGTAGAGGCTATGTTACAAGACATGATAGACCAATTGACTGACGCCATGAAGGATGCTGCAAAGCATGACAAAGGTGTGAACGCGGCTGGAACACGCGTTCGAAAGACTATGCAGAGCATCAAATCTGCTGCACAAGACGTTCGTAAGAAGGTACAAAACGACCGTTCCTGAATAAAATCAACTATTTTGCTTTTGATCTATTCTGATTTACGTAGACTCTTTGTCCATTCTACAACTCACTTTCAGAGTGGGCAAAGAGTTCCATTAATGACACTCTCATTGCTGTTAAAGGACGCCAGCCCTCTTCTGTTCCGGCATTTTTTAAAGCATTATGAAGTAATGAAAGATCGGGTCTTTGAACAGCCTCGATAGATTGATGTGATACAGGACTGGGTATTTGCGAAAGTGACTCTATAGAGTGAGAAAAATTTAGAGCATCTGTGTATCTATTCCAAAGTAGATGCATTTCTTCTATAATTGCTTCAGAGGACCAAGCTCTACGTCCAGCTAGATCAATCACACCTTGAGTAATGGAACCAGTATCTGTGAGAATAAGCAATCCTAGAGCGTCTGATGCATCGCGTATGTGTACCCAGTGCCTTGCTTCAATATCGGAGGGGGCAATTCCTTCAACTCCAGACTTAACCCATTCAATCCATTCATGAATAATTTCTGTACCCCAACCTAGTACACCTTCTGGAACTAGCAAGTCGTGTATCTTCACAACTAAATCTGCAATTGGCTCATCCATAAAAGCAGGAATAATAGCAACATCAGGAGGGGGTGATAAGGTATGGGAAATTTTTCCAAGAGACACTGTCAAATCTGCATCTTCACGATTTACAGTCAGTATAGCACCAGATCTTTCTAAACGATTTGCAAGCGAATTATATACTGCATCAATCTCACCAATTAAGAATACTGATTTAGACCGAATCTCAGGTTTAGATGTGACAGTCATAACCTTACCGAAAAGAGGTTTGCAAATGGTTCTGATGCTCATTTAAGTCATGGAAAGACTTGTTTTTTCAATTTTTATGAAATGATCAATACAATCTCTGACTATTGAAATAATGATATCTATTTCTGGACTAGTTAATTCAAAATGTGGGGTGAATCGAAGTGCATTAATTCCTCCATGTATAACGCCTAGTCCATTTTTCCTACACCATGTCTCCACCTTATCATTACCTACTACTGGAAATCTGGCAGGATCAAGTTCAGCACACACCAAAAGTCCTGTTCCTTGTACTGAAAGTATAGCGTCAGGATATTCTGACATTAAATCTTCTAATCGGGCAACAAGCTCCTTACCTCGATCTCTAATATTTTGACGTAATTCTGGAGTGATGCGGTCTAATACTGCAATTGCTGTTTCTAAAGCCCGGGGATTAGTTGTCATTGTATTACCATAAATTCCAGTAACATAAAGTTCAGCAACCTCAGCAGTCATCCCTACTACTGAAAGTGGATATTGACCTGCATTTATTGCCTTTGACCATGCCTCCATATCAGGAGCCTCGGCATCTTGAAATCCTTCGTAGTCAACAATGCTAAGACAACCTTGTCCTCTCAATCCTGCCTGTACGGAGTCAATAATTAGCATGGAACCATGTTCTTTAGTCAATCGGCGCGCTTCATCATAGAATTCTCGATCTATACAAACTCCAGGGGCGCCCTCGCCTTGAACTGGTTCAATTGCAAGTAACTCAACAAAAAATCCATCCTCATTAGCACGAGAGAAAGCGTCTCTTAGAGCATCTATGTTATTTGCTGGAATGAGGTCTAAATTTTCTCTATTTTGAAAGGTTTTAAGGTTTTTATCATAACCATCCTTGCAAGAGTGTGAAATTTGCGCTGGCCTATCAGTACGTCCGTGAAAGGCTCTCTCAATAGCCATCATCTTTGTTGGTTTACCCTCATGAGGTCCGCCTGGTCCTGTCATTCTTAGTGCATTAACATCAGAAATTCTCATTCCAACCGTCATCGATTCTGAGCCAGAGTTCATACAAATGAATCTATCAAATGGACATGACCCTCGAGTATGTCCAATTTCTTGCTTTAATTTATCTGCCAACCTTTTCTGACTGAATGAAGGAGTCATCACATTAGCCATTACCCAATTCTGATGCATCGAAGAAATGACATCATCGGGGCCGTGGCCCATACCTAACATACCATATCCTCCATTATCATGAATTACTGCTCCATGAGATGTCACAATCCAAGGGCCTCGGGCTGATATTGCAACGTAGGGATTGATAGTAGCCGAAGAATAGAAATTAACATAATCTTCCTGTAGTATAGAAATTAAATCATCTTCGTTTAACATCAAAGTTCCAAGACCTAAGTCATTTCTTAATTTGAGATGATTAACATGTGCTTCTTCAATAGCTCTAACAAGTTGTTTACTAGATTCAGTAAAGGAATACAAAATGTCATCCGAAAGACCCGTGGTTTGAGCATTTCCCGAATTAGAGCGGATGTCATTTAGTAAGTCCAAACACTTTGCCATCGTGACCCGAACGAAGGTATGCACATCAATATTTGTCCGATACTAGGATCTTTTTGATTTGCATTTTACTAAAATCATATTGTTGAAAATAAATTTCTGATAATCATACTAAAAATCAAATTAACTTTAATTTTTCAATTGAAATTTTCATTTAATGTTGAAATTTTCAATTGGATTATCAGTCTTTGTTAACATATAGATTAAGTGCTAATACACATAAGATCATGCAGGGAACAGCACGGGGGATGCACTTACCCAGCAATTTGAGGAAGCAAAATGAACGATGAATATCGAATTCAAGAACTACTACAGAGAGAAGTATACGTAGGTAATACATTAGTTGGAATTATTACTGGAGAACGGAGTCACCCAAGAGATGAATTTGTCCAATCTATGAGGCTTGAGGTCGTGGATGACGTAGCAGGAGAATTCATGCGAAAACCGGCTGATTCAGCTCCTCTTTCCAAAGAGTTAGTGCACAGCATTAGGCCTGACGGAGGAGTGAAATTATCCAAATCAATGCGTGAATTACAGCGCAGGTGGAGGAACACTATCAGGATAAATGAACAATTATGGGCTCCTGATGAACTTCTAGATAGAGCTGTTATGGATAATGATGGCATAGATCTTGGTAATGTAGTGAGTTTTGTCAAAGTAAAAAGAACCTTCAGAGGAATTGTAGTTAACACACATGCGATACTAAGAAGAAAATATGATTTACCTGAGAGGATAATAGTGCCCGTAAAACAACTTGCTAGAACAACATCATTCCTTGACGAATTGATACTAAGATGTTCAGCGAGTAGATTAGTTACACTCCCAAGTTACCTGGCCTTGAATGGTGGCGAAACTGAAGAATAAGAAAAATGGTGGGCATGACAGGATTTGAACCTGTGACCTCCCCGTTATCAGCGGGGTGCTCCAGCCAAACTAAGCTACACGCCCTTGAGCAAAGCAACCGAGAAGGGCATCCATTTTGAACATGCCCATTCTCAATTTAATGATATCTTGAGCATCGGAGGAGTCATGAAGGGAGTACTACTCCGCTAGAGCACTCATGCCCGTAGTGAGTGGTTCCTCAGGTCGGGCGGTTGCTGATATTTTGGCACCGTTGTTGGACATGCAACACGTACCATTACTCAGTAGAAAATTTCCTGATGGTGAAGGGTACGTGAGAGTCCCCTCTGATGCTATTGAATCAGTACGATGCGAGCCCGTGGTATTAGTTTCAAATACCTATCCAGACTCTGGAATCCTAGAAACCATTCTTCTACTCAAAGCAATAGGAGATGTTCGCAAGGGAGATCTATCTAATTACAAAGGAAAAGAGCCTCAGAAACTTCCAGATGTAGGCTCCGAAGTTTATCTTGCCATCCCTTATTATGGATACTCAAGACAAGATAAGAGATTTTCACCAGGAGAGGCAATTAGTGCACGTGTGATTGGTGAAATGCTTGCCAATTATTGCGACGGAATGGTCATACTAGATCTTCATGCCCCAGAAGTTTTGAAGGAAATATCTGTACCAGTAGAATTTGTTAGTTCGATGCCAGAAATTGCCGATAGGCTACGAAGTGAAGTCAATCCAGACTTCGTCCTCAGCCCAGACAAAGGTGCTATTGATCGTGCAAAGGAAGTTGCTACGATAGGAGGCTGGGAATTTAGTTACCTAGAAAAAACTCGCATAGATGCACATACTATAGAACATAGTCCGAAGGATCTAGATGTCAACGGAAAGACTGTTGCGATTGTAGACGATATGATCAGCACGGGTGGGACCATATGTCGTGCTAGTGATGCACTAAGACGTCAAGGAGCAACTGCAGTTCATGCGGCTTGTACTCATGGTTTATTCACCGCTGGGGCTATTTCGAGACTCTCGAATCATGTAGATGGAGTCCATAGTTCGGACTCATTACCCAATCCAAGAGCTGTAGTTAGTTCGGCTCCGGCTCTTGCTCGTGGCCTACAAAATCTGATGAAATAATCATACAGACAGTTTACCGAAGGTAATCCGCTGCGTTTATATCAGTCACGCCGTGCGCCGGACTACCCCACATGAGGAGTGAATCCAATGAGTGTACACAAAATATTCGAAACCCCAGAAGACGTGCAACAACAAGTCTACGACATGGTCAAATTGATTGCAAAAGGTGATGGTGCGCTAAAGAAAGGTGCAAATGAGGTTACTAAGGCAGCTGAGAGAGGAACTGCTCAGATGGTCGTTATGGCTGAAAATGTCAATCCAAGCGAGCTTTTAGCGCACATACCAATGATTTGTAAGGAAAAAGAAATTCCATTCATTTACGTAGAAGATCAAGCATACCTTGCAGAAGCTGCAGGAATGCCTATTGGAACCAGAACTGCTGCAATAGCAGTCATGGATGTCAACAAAGATAGCGCTGATCGCTTCAAAGAAGTTAAAGGACACTTCGAAACTCTATCTGCTTGAATGCAAAATCATGAATTAAGGAGGATGTGATATGGCAGAAGTTGATGCTTGGCCCGCTGAAGTTGTAGAGATAGTTGGTAGAACTGGTATGACTGGCGAAGCAACTCAAGTCAAGGTACGGGTCAATGACGCACCTAATCCTCGTGACGTTGGTCGAATC
>DAIJ01000042.1:5734-6900 GCA_002498725.1 Euryarchaeota archaeon UBA23 | reverse complement strand
ATGGAAGCTACCATATCTTACAAACCACAGCACGTTAATACCGATTTTGATGGTAGCGTTCAAGACTGGCTTGATACAGAACTTGGAGCGAAATGGCGTAGCGGTGAATTTCACACTCAAGTTGTAAGGCCGTTACAAGTCGACCAATTGTTACAACTACGCGCCAAGAAGTTGTCTGGGGGCGAGTTACAGGCTGTTAGCATTGTAATTTGCCTTGGAAAAGAAGCCGACTTATACCTCCTAGACGAGCCGAGTGCTCACTTAGACGCAAATGCAAGAATGGAGGCTGCAAAAGCAATCAGAAGGACTATGGAAAGCAATGAAAAAGCTGCGATGGTAATAGACCATGACATTTACTTCATTGATATTGTCTCAGATTCATTATTAGTTTTCAATGGATTAGGTGGCTCATATGGTAATGCAGAAGGGCCTATGTCTGCCAGGAAGGGAATGAATAAATTCCTAAAAGATGTTGAAGTTACTTTTCGTAGAGACCACGAATCACATAGACCTAGAATAAACAAGCCAAGTAGTCGCAAAGATCGTGAACAAAAGGCTAGCGGAGAATATTTCTATCTTGAATAGTGTTTGAAGGAACCTTCTAGACCATTGGATTCTTGAATGGTCGACAAAACCGCCAGACCATGTCTGATGATGAGTCGGAAGATGTCGGAGAGAAAGAAGAACTCGAAGATGACATGGCTATGCTTGAGGCAAAGGTCGCTGAACTTGAGAAGGAATTACAGTACTCTCAAGCTGAGACTGCTAACGCTAGGCAAAGAGGGCTGAGGGATAGAGCCGAAGCAATACGATTCGGAGCCGCCGGATTGGCCTCTCGAATTATACCGGCAATCGATTCCTTGGAGAAAGCAATAGCAAATGAAAATAGTGACAATGAGGCAATCGCAGATGGTGTAAAGATGACTCTTGATTCTCTGAAGAGAGCCCTTGAATCCGAAGGCGTCACTATTCTAGAGGCAACTGGTAAGGTATTCGACCCAACACAAATGGAAGCAATTGCTACTGTTCCAGTACAAGATGGTCAAGAATCCGGTGAGGTTGTTGAAGAAATTGAATCGGGATATATGCTGCATGACAGGGTTCTGAGACCTGCGAAAGTAATAGTCACCAGTGAATAAATTTAGTTCTAATTCCAGAAGTGAATT
>DAIJ01000042.1:5168-5336 GCA_002498725.1 Euryarchaeota archaeon UBA23 | reverse complement strand
AATCAATTGTTTCTGGCTGCTAGCAGTATTACTATTCAGTACATCCTCACCTTTTGTACAAGCACAAAATGAAACTACTCCCGAAGAAGAAAACAGAACTTTTCAATACCACACAATTGCATCTTTGGGAGATAGCACCCTAGGTTCGGACCCTTCTGGCTACAGAGG
>DAIJ01000042.1:0-4775 GCA_002498725.1 Euryarchaeota archaeon UBA23 | reverse complement strand
GGAGACCGATCTTGGACTCTTATTGACGCAGGAAGGCACACAACAATAGCCGAAAATTATGGAAATGGCACATTGGTAACCATGATGGTGGGTGCTTGGGACTTTATCGACTCCGATGTTGAGATTATTACTGGCGATTATTCCTTCATCGATGAATTGGATGAAAACATAACAATCATCCTTGATACTTTGGTAGCCTCGGAGATAGACGTACTAGTATGGAATTTACCTAATATGTCATTTCTGCCTTTTTTGACACAAATTTTTCCCACAGAACTTCACCATTATTTCACTGAAGCCAGTAATGAGTGGGCAATACGGCTTAACCAAATCGCAGAAAGATATGGCGATGATGTGCAAGTTTTCGATTTGATGACCGCCTCTGACGACCTATTGCAAAATAAATCCGCTAGAATGATTTTAGGTAACGAGGTAACTAGCCCACCGATGGTGTGTGCAAAAAATTGCATAATGGTTGATTCTCTGCACCCCACTTCAGTTGGGCAAGGACTGTTAGCTAACTACATGATGGATGCAATAAATGAAAAATTCCCTTCCCCTAATGGCACTTACCCTCTTCTTTCTGAAGAGGAATTACTTTCTCTGACAACACTAACAAACAACACAGATGAAGATTCGACAGAGCCCACCTCGATTTTTATTGAAGGAGAGATAACGGGAGAGTGCTTCGATTGGGCTGAGTCCACATATCGAGATATGTACGTGACCATAACAATTGACAGCGAATATATCCCCATACCAAGTTACGTTGGATTCAACACCGAATTATGCAGGCAATCTACGCATGTTATGTACTCAGGAGAGGAGGCGATTCACGTGGTATCAAATGTGGAAAATATGCTCACCTTGAATCACTTTTTTGAGATTTGGGGAGAAAATCTGAGTGCCACCACGTTACTGCACAAAGACACATCGGATGGAGGGGAGATAACCTTAGATGTAAACGGAGTAAGATATGAAGGAGATTGGTCAGCCATACCTTTGGAGGGTGTGATTTCTCTAGACATTGTATACACATCCCCTCCTGTAATGACTGTTGAAGAAGATATAGAAGATGATTCATTACCCGGTTTCTCCATGGTTTTGGTTTTGACATCTACATTACTGGCAATGGCTGTAATTCGAAGAAAATAATATAATTCATGTATTCTGAATTTAATAGGAGGATAGAATGAATATGAATGATAGATTAAGTAAAATTGCAACAATAATAATTGTCTGTTCAATGCTATTTTCTGGATGTACAAATGAGTCCGGTGATGGAATCGAAAATGATTCAGACGACATAAATGATATTCCTGAACTAGAACCAGAACTAGAAGATATTCTGGAAATAAATGGCAATGATTTCTGTGATCTTACCAATCAAATCCACTGTATGCTACCCTTTCCATCTGGGTTTTTCCTAGATGAGGATGAATCTCAAATCACGGATTATAGATTAAACATCACAGGGGAGGCAATACCCGATACAAACTCTGCTCAATCAGAAAATATGGTGATTTTGGATAGACTCGATGGTTTTAGCCCATCTACTCAAATATTTACCGCTTTTTCATCTATTCCAAATATAAGCGAAATGGCAGACCAATTCAACATATCCCCATCAATAGAAATTAATCATTCTAGCATTTTAATGAATTTAGATACTGGAGAATTTATTCACCACTGGATCGAGTTAGACGCCAGAGCGAAGGATGGTGAAGACACACTCATTTTCGTAAGGACGTTGCAAGGACTGGATCATGACGCAGCATACGCAGTTGCATTCAGGAATCTAGTCGATATTAATGGAGAGGAGATTCAACCTGAAGATGGATTTTTAGCATTAAGAGATAATCAGACTACTGATTCCATTCAAATTGAAAATCAAAGAGAGGATTACGAATATCTATTCGAAAAACTAGAACAATCTGGGGTGCCTAGAAGTAACTTACAATCAGCATGGTGGTTTCACACAGCATCAACTAAATCTATTCTCAAGGATTTGTTTTCAATAAGAGATGATGCTGAGAACAGATTGGGCGATGTGGGTATAGGTTGTACAATCACGAATGTTGTGGAAGACTATGGTGAGGACAACACCACCCTCAGAGTTATTCAAGGAACAGTAACAACTCCTCAATACATGCAAACAGAGTACGCAAGATCGCCAATGGTGAGGAATGAAGATGGAGACCCTATTTTTGTTGAAAATAGAGAAATCGATTTCAGTATGATGATTCCAAAATCTCTGGCTGAAAATAATACATCAGGACCTATCTCTGTCTTCGGGCATGGGCTTTTTGGAGATAGTGATGCATATGTCAAAAATGGTAGGGCCATAGCTAATGAATATCAAACCGTTTTACTCGCTACAGATTTCAAAGGATGGAGTTCTGACGGCGATGAGGACGCCATGACCTTTGCATTAATGGATTTGAAGGAATTCCAATATCAACAAGAAAGACAAATGCAGGCGGTGATTAATCATCTAGCCATGATTAGAACTATCGCAGGAGGCCAATGTGATGAAGAATATTTCAAACATAATGGTACCATATTAATTGATTATGAAACAATAAATTACATCGGAATCTCTCTTGGTGGATTACGTGGACCCTCTCTTCTTTCAATTATCCCAGAGTTAGAATGGGGAGTACTCTGGGTTGGTGGGACCTCTTTTTCTCATCAGGTAGAGAGGTCGACACACTACGGTTCTGAAGAATACCCAAGTGTGTTCTACCAGCTCCTTTCCAGTGACCTATCTTTACCCTCAAGAATGGATAGAGCGATATGTATAGCACTTCTTCAATCGATATGGGATTCTACTGATGGAGAGACATTCCTACCGTACAGAGAAAATGGCTTTGAAGATTTATTGAAGCCATTTGATATGTTTTATCTGACATCGATGATGGATGCACAAGTAACCACCTTATCCGCTGATCGAGCCGTTAGAACTGGAAATGTTCCTGTGATTAACGGGTCAGCATATCATCCATTTGGAGTCATGGCAATTGAAGGCCCGATAGATGGTTCTGCAGCGGCTTATTTTGATGGTGATTTTCCTCCCTTGCCAACTGGAAACACAAATGGACCAATGTGGCATCACTCTTTAGCGCATAATCTAGTATTGGAAGTCCCAGAAGCAAAAATGATGGCTTATGGGTATCTTTTATCCGGCACTTTGGTCGACTATTGCAACCCTAAATGCACTTTTGAGGGTGACTGGTGATTAGCCTACAGGCTCGCCGCCTTCTCCCATGAAGGCTAATCGATGCAGACCGTTTGTTTCTATAAGGTGCTCAAGAACTGGCATGGGAATTAATGTCCCTAAGACTTCTCGAATTGCATCTTGATCCCCGATGGTGCTAAGCATTCTGGCAGTCTCCCTGACCCTCCAGCCCTCAAAGCGTTCACGTTGTTCTAGAGGAAGTAGGACCACTTCCCAGCCAGATGCTGTGTACAACTCCGCTGTACCCATATCAGTAGTAACCAATACACCCGCTTTTCCATGATATCGACTGGCATGAGTTACCCAATTTGGTGGATCATCAATGTCAGGAATTGAATATATCACGTAATTTCCAATTGAGTTTGATATGGCCCAAGTTTCAATCATCTGACTTCTTTCTTCATGCGTCCAAGGGTTTCGCAAATTTTGAGGGCGATTAGAAGACCCTATGGCAATAATTAGAGGGGCATTTGGACTGTTTGCATTTCTCCACTTCGACGCCGATTCTAGCATATACTCGTGACCAAGGTGGAATGGCTGAAACCTACCTAGTACCACTACCCCTGAACTGGGTTCGCTTTCTGGAGGATTAGGTTCCAGCGGCAAGTCATTCATGCAATGGCCTCCGCTAATTTTTCCCCATCCAAAAGCCATTCTTCTGGTTCTAAATATTCTCGACCTATTAACAAATTCAGACCATCTTCTTTTGACAATTCAATAAAATCAAATAAGCTCTCTGTCAGCGATTTATGAGATTCCATTGTGGGTAGAATACGGGGGTCTTCGTCAGGGTTCAAAGTATCTCCAAGGCGTTCTCTTCTTTTCATCCAATCTAAGATGACTGATTCCGAGTATGACTGTCGATCTTTAGTAGAGAGAATAGAAGTTAGTCTCTGCCAAACATCCGCATTTAGGAATTCATCTGTATCCTCAAAACTCTCCTCAATAATTGGTTCGATGTAGAGGAATAATCTGCCATCCCAGCACCTCCATTCAGCAACGCTGGACCAATCACAAAGAATCAATGAGGATGCTGCATCTAGGTTGCCACTGGATTTGTCCGCCCATTCCAAAAAATCACCTTCGATATCAACAGAAAAACCCCGATGAAAACGAGGATCTCCCGCCGGTCTCTCGTCTCCAAGACGTCCACTCTCAAAAGCCAGTACAAGTTGCTCTATACTCATTGAGCGTAATCGATTGAGAGCATTTGAGTCAATCAGTCGAAGAATTACGTCGACCATTGTCTCACCCCAACCTACCCTGTGAGTCGCCCATCATCAATCCTCGCTTCCTGCCTTTTACGGCTAATCGCTACATCGAATTGAAGAACTCCACCCTAGCGCATAGAATCACCCACTACGGGGGTAGGAGTGTTCGTCATGGCTACCATTGATGAGCAAATCAAGTCTCTTGAAGAAGAGATTTCTAAAACAAAATACAACAAAGCCACTCAGGGCCATATTGGAAAATTAAAGGCAAAGATTGCCGCACTTAGGGAAAGGCAAGAGAAAGCACAAGCTCACGCCAAATCAAG
>DAIJ01000008.1:76411-85522 GCA_002498725.1 Euryarchaeota archaeon UBA23 | reverse complement strand
CCATAGCATAAAATTCAGCGAATAAACTAGAGTAACTAGTGCGCTTATACCTAGACATATTTTGGCAGGTGTTGACTTAATTGCATCAAACATTACTATTCGGTCTAAACAGGTAGTAGATAATTGTCACGCAACCTTAGGATGTGATTTGTCAATTAATTAATTTCCATTCCATGTCGTGATGTGGTCCAATACCCTCTATCTCGAAGACATCTGAAATAATTACAAAACCACATCTTTCGTACATTGGGACTGCTCTAATTCGTGCATTACACCAAATCCCTGTATCTTGACTTTGTGCAAATTCTTGTAACCCCTTAACTATACTAGAACCAATTCCACGGTTTCTTGAATCTGGACTTACTGCCATTCCTCTAATTCGATACTTACACCCCTCTCGCTCGTCTACTTGCAGAGTTGAGCAGCCAACTAGGACACCATCTTCATATGCACAGAGAAACTTAGTTCGAGAATCATCATCTATCCCGGGGTAATGTTCACTTCCTCGAGGCAAACCCTCTCTTAGAACCTCAAATCGAAGATCTAAATGCTCCTGATCAACAGATTTCTCCCATACCAAACTGTATGCCATAAATGGTCCAAAAGGACTTTGTCCATGAACTATTCTTCTTAGTTGGATTGAAGCGTAGTTACGACTTGGGGTATTCATGGGAGACAAACAGGCGCCGAACTTCACGGCTCATGCAGTTATAGGCTCTCTACTTATTTTTAACACACTAGTTCTGGGTATAGCGCCAGCAGGGCCTTGGGATTCTACTTCATTCAGCGTAGGAATTATTGGCTTAATTGGTCTTTCATTATGGTATATTGCATGGTATCGTTTTACCTTTGAGAGAAAAGGACTCATACCTTGGTTAGATCAATGGAAAGATCTAGCCGGAACAGCACCAAAGGTAGTTGGAATTGGCATATTAACATTAGCAATGTCGTGGTACATTGGTAATTATCATCAAGCAAATCTTCCGGAACCAACAGGATTAGTTCTGTTGTTAATAGGCTCATTGATTTCACTATCTGGCATCTATGCAATACTTGTCGCAGGCCCTCTTGCTGATACTCAGTTAGAGGAGTAGATTACTCGCTACCAACTAATTTGTAATCATCAGAAAGCGGCGTAGCTCCGGTTTCCATAGAAATTATTTGACCATCTTTGAAACGCATGAATGACAATACCGCTTCAGAGTCAGAGTCGTTAGCAAAGTGAACAATAGAATGTGCCACCCCTACTTCGTCGTTTTCGAACAATATTCGGTTTTGCTCAGAAGTAGGTGTGTTGTTTCCACTCACAAATCCAAGAATATCTGACTTACTCATGGTTATTCCACCAACATGAGGATCGAACACACAATCATCATGGATGATGTTTGCAAGTGCTTCGACGTTTCCAGTATCCCAGGCTTCATTGTATGCTTCTATGATTGACATGATTGATACGACAATGGTCTTATGTTTAACTCACTCGCCACTGGTTGTACCTATTCCAGTCCACTTTTTTGTTGCTCCAAGCAAGGTAAGTGGAATAATCACGACCCAAGCGATCGAACCGAGTAGATTGAACTCTTCACTACCTGTTTCCATTGAAGAGGGGTCCATTAATACCTCAATGACCGCCGGCAAGACGACCAAGTAAATGACCCCAATCGCTAGCATAATTTTCTCTGTAATTGAATCATCCATGACATAGGCAGCGATTGTAGCCGCCAAGAAAACAAACGGAATCACCACTGGGAACTCGGGGTCGATCTCCATCGCAATGGGAATGTGAAATACAGCCCAATTCATATTCAAGATTGCTAGATTTTTATTATCCAATATTCTGTCTAGCATTTCAAACCCATCCTGAACTCAATAGTCCACTGAGAGCACAAACCCCCCAGAGGATTAATGGTGGTGCGGCTTCTTTGAAAGAGAATATCTGAGGTTCTTTACCAAGGTTGTACTCGAGCCGCATAGAACAGCACGCGACGAACCAGACCCATGCGGGGCCAGCTATCACGAGGGCGAGCCTAGCCTGCTCCTCTCCCTCCATCATGAAGGCTGCGTAGAGCATTGTTACAGATGTTAGTAGAATGAATCCGGAAACCATCTTGTTGGTATCATCCTTCCAGTCGGTCGGGAGTATCACACCAACGACAGCGTGTATCAATGCAACTAGTACTAACCATATCTGTGGATCAAGCGGATCCATATCATTCACCATCCTTTGTTTGGAAGATTGTTTCTAAATCCATATTATTTTCTCAACTTGAGACAGACCTTAATCTTGACCGTACTATTTGTTAGTAGATCGAGTTACTCTAACGTTGCCCCGGTTTCCAGAATTGAAGTGGCAGGGCTTCTTCTCCGGACATAGCCCTGAAAGCCAGATGATCAGCTCTTTCATTCCAGCGATGACCACGATGCGCACGAACATGCTCCCCTCTTAATTCACAAATAGTTGACACCTCATTCCATAATTTCTGTACCCTTTGTGCAAGAGCACGATTTTTCTTAGCACGCCACTCGCCTGCAGCGATATTCAATGCATATTGAGAATCTGCTCGAATCACAACACATTCACAATCCCCAGATTCTAAAATCCAGCGCAGGGCTTGCGCTATAGCACTCAATTCTGCAGTATTATTTGAGCCAACTTCTGCTCCAATGAATTCAGACAAGTTTGAATTTGTTATAACAATTCCACTCGATTCGTATACAATATCTCCACGTCCTCTACCAAGGCCCGTATCTCCTTCAACAACAGCAAAACCCCAGCCTGCAGGAGTCTCTGCAGTAACATTTCGATTCTCTTCACATGATCCATCCACGTAGATGTGGATGCACCCCATGTTCACTCACCGAGTTGGGCGGAATAGGCGACTGCGTCCATAAGATCATCTAACTGCGAAGCATCACTCACAGTCATCCGCCAAATCCATCCATTTCCGTAAGGATCTTCATTAATTTGTTCTGGTGAATCTTCTAATGATTCATTCACTTCTGTAATTTCGCCAGCTATTGGAGCATATATTTCACTCACAGATTTCACCGACTCAACACTTCCGCAAGCCTCCATTTCAGAAACACTTACTCCAGTTTCGGGCAACTCAACCCATACTACATCGGTAAGCGCATCTTGAGCAAAATCGGTAATCCCTATTACCGCATCATTACCTTCTATTCGCACCCATTCATGCTCGGCAGTATATTTCAGATTGGAGGGCACCTGACTCATGTTATCGATACCGCGAGTGTTGAACCAAGGGTCAAGGTTTCGATGCGCAAATTAAGTCAAAATGCCTAACAAAATATTCATTCTTCCTCATTATATCGGTCTTCCAGACTCTTTTTTTCCAATTCTGCCCAACGATCACCAAGCCGATCATCGCTCGAATCAAATCGTTCATCTTCCAATCTTTGTCTCATTATTTTCTCAGGCTCGCGACTGAACCATCGATCAAGAGGGGCACCTCCATATTCACGCCCTCTACTAACTCTAAGAATGATTAAGCCAATTATGCAGATTATAGAAAAGATTGGTAGAATAAGAGCCCAATCACTTGATGAAGAGCAAGCATCACCTGTGCATTCAATCAATTCAATTCGCCCTTCGGATAGAGCTAGAGCAGTTAGAAAGAGAAGTGGAATAGTGATGCCTACCAAAACACGCGACAGCCGTTCGGCGGGAGCATCCATGTAATCGTTGGCTAGGCGTTGATGAATGAATCTCTCGGCCTAGTAAGTCTCTCTAACCAGTTTGTGAATCTTATACGGAAGAAGCGCACGATTAACAGGAGTAACTTCCAGTATACGCGCATCATCTCTTCTACGAATGTCCTGTAGAAGTGGGTGACGACTCTTTTTGTGCAGAGTCAAAATAGTTGGCATATCTTCTTCAAGTGCCTCACGAACAATTTCAACAAATTCCTCACTTTCTACTGAGAACTTACCAATTTCATCCACAACTAGTACTTCACATTCTTCCATAGTTCTACGAATTGCATTAACGCCGACCTCATCTAGTGCCGTAGGGTCAATGCCAAATCCAAGAATCCGATGTCTACTGTCGATATTTCGATGAGCCATTACTGCACTATCTCCAGTAACCATGTCTACGCATTCGAATCCAACTCGCTGTCCATCTTCTATGATAGTACGAGTTTTCATACCCCCTACTATTGGTTTACTTGCACCAACTTCATCATTGCGAGCCCGCAACTCCTTTTTCCTCTCATCAACAATCATATCTACAACTTTTTGCAAGACGGCCGACTTGCCGGCCCTAGGCAAACCTGTAATGCCTATTTTTGGATGAATTCCCATTTTTTCACTCCTCCTCACGAATGTTGCACAAGATGGTACGGCCTACGTACGACATGACAGCATAATAATCAATTTGGTCATAATATGTCTCAAATGTCGTTGAACGGAACCCAAATTCCGGTGTCTGACGCCACAATTTCCGTATTACTACCTAAACGCGAATTGTAGCAACATTCAATGGCGGGGGGAATGGAAGGTTCTCAATTTCATAGTTGTTTACGTTGTTATTAGCAGCCCAAGCCCTCGACCACAGATCAAGCGCATCAGAGTTAAGATGTTCAGCCAACCACAATAATCCAGCATCTATTGAACCATGTTGATCTGCCAAGGTATCAAGAACTGCTTGAGGCAATTCTAGGAAGTTAACAGAATTTCCAAGAACACAGTTTGGAGGAACAACCACCCAGCGCAACCGGCGATCTTGTTGTGCGTTGACAATAGCTTGACAAGCAATACGACTCACTCCTCGAGAATCTATAGGTCCCTTCCAAAGTGCTTGTGATCTTTCAATAGAATCTCTTTCTATCTTTGAGTTATATCCAGGATGATTTATTGTAACTTTGTTTCCATCTAATTTGAAGTGAGTTCCACGTATGAAAGGAGTGCCTCTTGATCGAGGAACCCAATCCCGAATTTCTTCAGACCATGTAGTCTGATCAATTTCCCCAACTCTTACTCGTATAGGGTCTCCACCGGGATTCAGCCAGTTATGCTCTTCTGACAATCTTGGCAAATCAGCCAATTGCCCAATTGCCTTGAGTATTTTTCTACGTTCATAATCATCTCTTGGCATTCTAGGGACAGCCCAATTATTGTCCGTCCAAACTGCCCACGAGTCTCTTTCAAGTACAAGTTTTGGGGCTTTGGGAGAAAGGCCAGAATCAGCAGAAACATCCCCTGATTCCAGAGGCCCATAACTAGTCAATCTCTGCGTGTCTCCACCAACGGTTATTCCAATCACTAAAACTCCCTGAGAAACACCCGGGAATACACGCTGATTCTCTGGGAACGACCATGATGAATCCCAACTATTTCTTTCAACAATTAGTTTACGTAAAGGAATACTACTCTTCTCTCTAAGTAGCGAGTCAGGGACAATCATTCGTACCCTTCCACCATCTCTAACAAGCTGGAGAGAACGTTCTAGGAATAATCGATACAGGTTTACATTACCAAGTAGAGTACTAAATCTCAAATCCCCATTTTCTTCAGTAATACTACGTAATTCACGAGACAATTCCTTTCTCAATTCACTGCCGTCTGGATGGCCTCTAAATCGATCTTTTATTCGAAGCCAAGGCGGGTTACATATCAAAAGACGTGGTATTTCTTTCCAAGGCCAAACGCCTCTTAATGCATCGCCATGTTGTACAGAAGTCATCAAAATTTCTTCAGCTTCTTTACGCCCAATCATACCTTCATTTCCGGGGCCATCCAATTCGACCAAATCAGATTTCGCGAGGACTAGAAGAAGCCGCCTTCTAGTACATCTTACTGCTACCTCCGATACATCTAACAATTGCAAATTCTGTAGCAATCGAAGTGTATCTTCTTTCTTCTTTTGCTTACTTGTACCATCAATCCTTTCTGCATGCATCTTTAGAACGCGTTCAGGAAATAATCCAGCCCCGACAGCGGGGTCTGCAAATGGAAGAGGGAATCCGGAGATAGAAATTTCATTTCTCAAAACGGCATGATCATCCTCTTCATCATCATCTTTACTATTTGCTTCATTCATTTGAGCTGCAAAAGCACGGAACCCAGGAGGAAGTGCGGCCAGCGATATGTTGGTTGGCATAGAAGCACTCTCTAAAGAGCCCCTTTCTCCTAATTCATCAGACAACATTGCATCTGCAAATCGTGCAGGTGTTGCGTATGCTCCACGAGGAGAGCGGCCATCGCTTTCAGCATCATAACGAGCTAACATATGATCTAGAACAGCGCCAGGATTTGATAGTAGACCCGCTGGCAGAGTTGGCCAATCATTTGGCATAGTCGCCGCAATAGGAATATTGTGCCTAACAGATTCCTCCCAGGAATCTAGCCAAGAATCAAGCTGCGCTACTCTATCCTCGCACGACCTGTCTAGTCGTGCATACCATCCCGATGCGTCGCTCACCATAGTACCGACGAGGGGTCGGACATGGATTCCTACTTTGAAGGAAGCGGTTCCCTTCAACCTCAAAAATGGCCAATTTCGACTAGTTGTCCAGGCCAAAAAAATCCTGTTCAATCTCAATAATTGCCCTTCTTGATAGTAAAAATGCAATTGCCTCATCAATTTCATCAACAGTTATCCCAATCGAATTTAGATTTTTGACAATTTCATCAAAATGAACCGCCGAGGAACTTTCTAAGTCAGCTACTTCAATAGTCCTGAGTATGTGCTCAGCAACTATGGCGAGTAATGGGTCATCGTCATTATCCATTATCCCAAGAGATACTGCTGGCTCATCCGATTCAACCTGGCCATTATCCTCCAAACTCTTATTCTCATCAGATCCAAAAACGTCGAAGAGATTTTTTTGGTTTGGGTCTTTTATTGAATTCTGACCAGAAACTTCTCGTTGTCGCTTTAGTCTCTTAACTAGAGTCTCAATCCTATGCATTCTCTGCTCAAGCCGTAATTTTTCCCTTCCCAGATGTGACTCGACTAATTCCAATTCTTCTTTTGCCCTGTTGTCCAACCAGACTGAAAAATCCCATTTTGGATCAAGCCTTAGCATAGTGTCCCAAAGATGTGCAACCGAATCTGGTAGCGCCTTAATATCAATCCGGGGGGAATCACTTCCGTCCTCTCCCGAACGATCCATGAATTACCCGTTCGTGTTGACCGTCTATCAATTATCCCATCAGAGAAATTGAAATTATCATCCAAGCCTCATGATTAAGCCGAAGGATTTGAGGGGTCGTATTGATGAATGAGAAGCAAGTGCCATTGACGATGGCAGCGTATCGTCTAGCAGTGTTACCCGGTGATGGAACAGGACGAGAAGTGATGTCAGAGGCATTGAAACTCTTAGCCCTATTTGAGGAAAAAAGCCCAATATCATTCGAAATTAAGCATATTCCTTGTGGTGGCCAATACTATCTTGAAACTGGAGACGAGTGGCCGAAGGGCTCCTTCGAGTATTGTCGAGACGAATCAGATGCAATTCTACTTGGTGCAATCGGTTGGCCCGATGCAAGACTTCCCAATGGAGATATGGCTGGAGGCCAGACAATACTGGGACTCAGATCAGGTCTCAGACTATACGCCAACGTCCGACCAGTCAAACTCTACCCCGGAGTAATGCACAAGGTCCACGGCGTTCACAAGCAAGTTTGGGACCCAAAACAAGTTGATATGGTTATGATAAGGGAAAATACCGAAGGGCTGTATCATTCGCTACTTAGGAGAATGGAGCAAAGAGCATTAGGCCAGAAAGACGACCCTATTGTGATAGAAGAATTTCCCGGCCTTGATGGAGAGGTCGCATGGGACCCTCGTCCGATTTCTAGAAAAGGAAGTGAAAGAGTAATACGGTTTGCATTTGACTTTGCAAGACATCGTCAAAAAAAATTAGGAAAACCCCAATCAATCACATGCGTAGATAAATCGAATGTCACAAGAGGATGTCAGTTATTCAGAAAAATTTTCAGAGAATTCTCGGAGTCTAACAAAGACATTGTCACCAAGGAAGCTTACATAGACGCCTTTACAATGTGGATCGTCCGAAACCCAGAACAACTTGATGTGGTAGTTCTTCCAAATATGTTTGGAGATATTGCAACAGATCTAGCAAGTGTACTTCAGGGAGGGATGGGGATGGCAGCAAGCGCAAATCTAGGCCCAAAACACATGTTATTCGAACCAGTTCATGGCTCTTCACCTAAATATGCAGGAAAGAATGTGGTCAATCCAATCGCAATGTTACAATCTGTTCAGATGATGTTTGAGGCACTTGCTTACAGGGCCGAAGACAAAAATCTTGACAAATGTGCAGATATTCTACAAAAAGCAATCCAATCCCATTTTGAAGAAGGCGGCATAGTCACCTATGACCTAGGTGGAAACGCCAGTACTTCAGAGGTAGGGCAAGCTATTGCGGATCGGTGTGAGAAATTACTAATCGAAGAATTTCAGTAGAAGAATGAATAGGTACTTCATGGATTCGGAGTACTAGCCGGCCAATGTTGAAAGGCAGATCTTCTAGTTGAGGGCATGGACAATGGCGAATCGATCGAGTCAATAAGCCTCCGAGTAATCAAAAAGATCGCGAAGATTCCCGAATTACAACATCTACCATTCCATGATTTAGAATCAATTCCATTAGGACGTCTAAGAAAGAATGCTACAAGACTTCACGCAGTTTGTCGTTACAAAAGAGGCGTCAAAAAATCAAATGGAGTAACTCCTTCAGACGTTCGATGTATCGATGTCCATCCATATGCATTAATAGAAGAGTGGGAAAGATATGCCGAATTCCTACTTTATCATGAGTATCTACATGCATTGGGGTTCTCTAACCACGGCCGCGAATTCCGTAATATGGAATCATTATGGCCAGACAAAGAGGTCCAACAAATGGGCAATGAATTCAGTAAATATATCAGGAAAAAATCGCCAATATGGCTCTGGGTATGTGATACATGTAATATTCGCTACCCAAGATCTAGACGTAGCAACGGCCGATATAGATGTAGAACATGTAAAACAATACTGAAAGACCTAAAATCTCAATAAATAGCCTATTTTAATAGATTATTCCCTATTTCAAAACCCGTAACAAAACCTGTAACAAAACC
>DAIJ01000008.1:0-76034 GCA_002498725.1 Euryarchaeota archaeon UBA23 | reverse complement strand
CTCATAATCTTTAGAGCCTCTCGAAGATTCTGCTTATTGTTCCAATTTGTAGATTCAGGCCTTTCATTCAGTATTTCACAAAGCGTTTTCATGGCTCTAGTTACTTCATCTACAATAGTCACCGTTGCCATTCTTGCAGTTCTTGACAGAGGGTTAAGATCTACAGCAATTACTTGTTTCCCCTGATCAATTAGTGCTTCACACCTATCTCCGTCTTCAAGAGGTACTAGAATAACGTCTGCCATTTCTATCCCACGCGAACTACAAAGAGCCCTAGGCCCCTTTAATCCCCGAATTCTTCCATCTGCCTCGGATCCAAGAATTTCTACACGGTTTGCCCGAGGATCTTCTTTTGCGATTTCATTTTTCCATGATTCAAGGGTTGTAATTAATTTAGCCATTCTTTCTTCTGTTCTATAGTAAATATTTACTTCAACAGGGCACCCAATAATGCTGGCTGCTCGAATGGCATGTTTTCCAGCAAGTACTGTAGAGTTTCCATTCATAGATATTACAGGGTTATTTGCCTCAAGTAATCTTGCTGCAGCTTCTTGAATCGATTTTTTTGCAGAATCACTAGTTTCCTCACCCAGCATGTAGTCGAAAGCCTCGCCTCGCCCATGTGCAATCATCGCAGATTCAGCTAGTAACCCTTCGGCTGCAGCCTGCACTAATTTCGCACGTGCTAATAATGATGACTTCCGTGGATGACTGTCTGGAATATCTGCCATATCACTCACCTCTTACACTCATTGACAAATCTAGAGGGCTTACTCCTCTATTCAAGGCACTAGTTGAAACTAAATCAACACCACTTTCAGCCCATTTTTTCAAATCTTCTATTATCACATTCCCAGAACCTTCTAGTATACACCATGATCTCAAATCTTCTTTTTCCAATTTTAGGTTAACTTCAGCACAGCCCTTTGGCCCCATGTTATCTAGCAGCAAAACGATTTTTTCAAGCCCACCTCGTTCTATTTGGTTTTCTGACCATATTCTTACGGCGGTTTTAGCCTGTTGATAATTACGAACTTCAACAACACAAAAATTTGCATTTACCTCTAGATCTATTTTTCTTACAACATCGGCAATTGCATCACATTCATCTCCAATTTCTGGCGACATTGCAGGTAAATCATTTTCTTTAATCATGATTGCATCAGATCGGTCCAAACGATGAGTTAAACCTCCTCCAACATGTACCGCCCATTTATCCAGTAGTCCCCATTCGGTCTTACGAGTACATGCCACACTAATTGAATCAGCCCCAATAACCCAATGAGAAGTATTTGTAGCGATGCCGGAGAGCCTACCTAGTATATTCAATAATATTCTTTCAATTCTTAGAATTTCATGAGCAGGGCCGGTTATTGATAGTACTGTATCTCCTATTTCTAATGAGCTTCCTTCTTTATAATTCCAATTAATTGAACAGCAATCAAAATGACGTGTTGCAAGCCTATCAACTACACAGCAGCCGGATAATAGACCTGTTTTCTTAGCACGAACTATCCCAATAATAATCTCGTCACTACTACTTCCTCCACCGTGTTCATCAGCAACCATTGCATCTATCCAACGATCTATAGAATTAGTAAATAGATTGGTCGCAGAACCATCCTTCCAGAGGAGGGAAGAGCGGTCATGTGGCAGACTAGTCACAGCATTAGGGGGAGATACTCCGTCTTCAAGGATTGGAATCATGATCTTAACTCGAACTTCTAACTAAATAAGAAATATTTCATTATTCATTGAGTGCATTTAGAGAAGATTCAGCAGCACTCAAGCACGCAAGCAAATCGTCAACAGTTGCTCTTACACTTCGTAAATTGTCTCCTTTAACTTCTATTCTAAGAATTGAATTTCCATTATCTTGTTCAAGGATTTCAGCAACAAAAAAACCACTATCATCTGGCTTTATGGAAGATAGCAGAGCCTCCGCTCTAGATTTATCGCCAGTCCAGATAATTTCAGTTTCTACATCTGCCAAAAACTACACCTCATATCCCAGATAGGTTCTGCATTCGAGAGTACCACGGCCAAATTTCAGAATGTTGTTTTACCAACTCAAAACCATACAAATCCTGCATAGATCTTAGAATCCCGTAATTCGCGAAATCTGCTCCATTAGGCGATTTCCCACCAAAGTATTCTCCATTGAGTCCTTCGGATAGGTAATCAAGTTGAAAGTTAAGATTCTCTTCAGGTGGTAAATCAAACATCTTAGCCCTACTCTTTCCAACAAGCCTCATTATTACTGCTCCAAGCCACTTGTTGATAATTCTAGAACCAAATGAGAAATTATCAACTTTAGTTACATAGTCAAGAGCCTGTAAAGAAGTCCTGTAAGACTTGTAAATGACCGCGACGATTGACTTACCTAGTACCTTATTCGAGAAATCCATCCACTTATCTTGTTCCAAGTCTTCCCCAGCTCTTGGGAATGTGTTGGAATCTTTTTCATCGATATAGTGTAGAATATAGTTTGAGTCATTCACTTGTGTACCATCTGTATCTACGTAAACAGGAACTCTATCCCACTCTGACCATTTCAATTGTGTCTTAAATGTAGGATCCACTTCTACCTTTGAATACTCAATACCACGACTTCCTAAAAGCGCCTTAACCTTGAAACAGAAGGGACATGTTTCAAAACAATACATTGTAGGAATATCATTAACAATTCTCTCTGGAACCAATTTTTCTTGTACGCCTGATGTTGGTTCGGGTCCGTCCTTTCTTCTTGACATAATTGTCCGTCCTATGTTCTATTTGTGAAGTAATCGGAGATGATTTTACAACTCCATTGAAGCGATTAACATTTTTTCAAACCTATCTACTGATTTTTTACAATTCTCTAGATGATCAGATGTTAGAATGATTTCCAATCCGGAAGCAGTATTGGCTACAACGCATGGAGTTTTACCAGATGTGAATTCTGATAATAGCGGATCCTGCTCATTGATATGTAGAAGTTCAAATGGCACACTCAAATTCTCCGAGAATTTTTTCCACTCTCGTTTCATAGATACCTTACTGTGAGTAATGTCGCACAAAGAACAATGAGCAGTACCTCTGATTTTTCCCCAAAAATATGCTAATTCCCCCATTAATCCCCCATCAGCATTGTAAACTCCTACCAAGCTATTCGTATTCATTGGATCACCAAGGGAATTTAATTGACCAAACAATCAAGTCATTCACAATTACTTGAAATGCTAGCATTAAAGATCCTGCAATTAATATCCAAGAATTTTCAACACCACTCAAGTGTGCATCATATGCCAACAAACCAAACATCACATTTCCTAAGGAAACCAATGATAAAATCCCTACAACAACAATAGGGGTCCAAGTATAATCATTTGACATATGAAATAGAGTACTTTCTAACCACAGTGCAGACGGTATTAGAACAAATCCGTAAGCAATAGCTAGCCTTTCCAGACCCTTTCCATCTGAATCGGCCCAGGGCCAATTTAGCGATTCTATTGTTGAGGTGTCCATCTGGAATAGTGTAACCCACCAATAAGCAAGATACCCGATAGCTGCAATAAACATGAATGGTACAATGTAAGTCTGCCAAGAAACTGGAACACCACCCCAGAGTTTAGCAGGCTCATCTGCTCTTGAGACACCATAATAGTACGACACTAGAACTAAGATACCTAGGATGGTGGTGGTAACTCTCAATGATTCCCTTGTGACTTCCATGCCTGTTGCACAAAGTTTTGGTTGATAAAATACAGTTTTTCGCTTAGTACTAAAAAAAACAACTCTTTATGTCTAGTCTATTCTAACACCAATCATGAGAAATCCATTTCTGGTGGTCATGCTCTCTTTCGCCTTCATCTCCTCAGGTTGTGTCGGTCCAATTGTTGAGTCTTCTTCAATTGAAAATGAAAACATAGTGAATGACCGTATAAATGTCATATCTCCAACTCTAGGAAGAGAGGTTGACAAATCTGCAAATTATAATCTTCTGGAGCAAGCCGATAATCGTAGTACACTAATTCTCTGGGCCGGTGCAGGGTGTTCTGGATGCCATGATTGGACTGAAACTATACGTAATGAGATGGAAAACGGTAATTTTTCTAATGCCTCTCATGTAGTTACGATCCATAGATATCCAAATTTTGAAACTCACAAACAGGTTTTCAATGTATACGGAAATCAATCATCTGAAGAATATACTCCATGGCCAATTTTAATGCCAGAAGAAGGTGCTGTAGTTTGGAACGCAGAAACGGGAGAAGAGACAGACATTAAATTGATTGATGCCTTCGATAATCCGGTTACTCCAACATTACAAATTATCGATAAAGAAGGAGTCATAATTTGGCAGAGTAGAACTTATTGGGCAACCACCTCAGTTCTTGAAGAAATATCAACAGTTCTCAATACATTGTGAGATATTCAGTTCGCCGAAACCCTATGTATGAAGTGGAGGTCCGATGGTTATGCCTAACCTGTTTACGTCCGAGTCAGTTTGTGCCGGACATCCAGACAAGGTGTGCGATGCAATATCTGATGCGATAGTCGATTCTTGTCTAGCAACGGATCCTTCTGCACGTGTTGCTGTAGAAACTATGGTCAAAGGGATGGCCCAAAAGGCAGTAATTATTCTTGCTGGAGAAGTTAGTCTGAATGGCCAAACTCCAGATTATGAAGAGATTGCCAGATCAACAGCAGCTAACATTGGTTACACCAGCCATGCAATTGGAATGGATGCAACAAGTAAGGATTTTTGTGATGTACAGGTAAATATCACGACTCAATCCTCCAATATTGCCCAAGGAGTAGACGGCAACTCTCCAGATGATGTAGGTGCCGGCGACCAAGGAATGATGTTTGGTTATGCTTGTACAGAGACTGAAGTGGAAGGCCCCTTAAAGGGTCGCTACTTTCCACTTTCAGCAGCTTTAGCACAGAGAATTTGCAGACGTCTAGATATGATTGTAGCGAGCGGTGAAATACCTTGGGTAAGGCCAGATGGAAAGAGCCAAGTAACGATTGAGTATGATTCCGAAGGTAATCCAAGTCATGTTCACACAGTAGTCGTCGCGGTCCAACATGATGATGCCTTAAAGGATCAATTTGGCGGAGATATTACTGCAGAGCAAGAATACATTAGACAAGTTATCAAAGAAGAAGTTGTAGAGCATGCAATACCTTTTCATTGGATTCAGAATGGATATATTCTCCATGTAAATGGTACAGGCAGGTTCGCAGATCCAGGAGGGCCATATGCAGATGCAGGAATAACAGGTCGCAAGATAGTTGTGGATACATATGGAGGAATGGCCCGTCATGGTGGCGGAGCATTCTCTGGTAAGGATCCAACAAAGGTCGACAGATCAGCAACATATTACACACGATGGGTAGCAAAACATGTAGTCGCAGCAGGTCTAGCCAGTAAATGTGAGATTCAAGTTGCTTATGTGATTGGAGTAGCGGCTCCTGTAAGTCTGCGCGTGGAAACATTTGGAACAGGTAAGATTAGTGATTTGGAATTAACAAATAGAGTTCGCAACGTATTCGATTTCCGACCAGCATCGATATTGAAAGAATTACAATTGCACAGACCTCTCTATTCATCAACATCTTCAGGTGGCCACTTTGGCCGCCCTCCCACTGAATTAGGAGAGTTTGAGTGGGAACGTATAGACAAAACTCGGCTAAACTCTCTGCAATCCTAACCGATTAACCCTTGAATACGAGTCCAGCCGACTGCCAATTGTGCGTGAGCTGATTCGCCTAGAGGACGTACATCGTTCATTTGGACCCGTTAAGGTTCTAGATGGTGTAAATTTGAGAATCGATGAAGGCGATAGAATAGGAGTTGTGGGGCATAACGGAGCCGGTAAAACAACTCTATTGAGAACGATTTCTAATCAAAATCAGGATATAGGAGATATTACTTTTGCACCCGGATTACGTTTGGCGTTCTTAACTCAGATTCGAGATATAGATGAAGGAGCAACTCTAGAACAAGAGCTTGCACGACGCGGAAGACAATTTCAGGAATTAGAGGAAGAAATAGCGGCTTTAGAAACAAAAATGGCCGAACCATCATTCTATGATGGAGATTGGCAACCAGATATCGATAGGTATCAAGAACTCCAATCACTGATGGCAAGAAGTGGAGGTACAAATGTTGCAAGCCATGCTCAGGAAATACTCAAGGCATTAGATCTTGATCACCACCCATTAGATATGCCCCTTTCAGATCTTTCCGGAGGTGAACGAGCTAAAGTCGCACTTGCTAGGCAACTAGTTGGTCTTTCCGAAATAGACGTATTTTTCCTCGATGAACCAACTAATCATTTAGATCTCACTACTTTAGATTGGTTGGAAGAATTCTTGAAGACATTCAATGGTGCTCTATTGATTGTAAGCCATGATCGTTATTTCCTCGATAAAGTTTGTAACGGCATTGTAGAAATTCAGGATACTAGAGCAAAGGGTTACCATGGAAACTATACTTCATTTCTTCAACAAAAGGAATTATTTTTGCAAACTCTGGCTGATCGAATAAAAAAGTCTGAGGCCGAAGTAAAGAGGCTTACTGGGGCGCTACAGTCCATGAAAAGGGCGAATAAATATGACAAATCAATATCTCAGAAGCGTTTCTTACTGAGTCGTGCACAAGGAGAGTTAAGATGGTTAAAATCACTCAAACCAAGGCAAAGAAGAGGACTTAACTTCACACTTGAGTCAACAGAAAAAAGTAGTGTTGAGGTATTAGATTTTCATAATGCCACGCTAACTTTTGAGGGGCTCAATAGCCCAATAATTAAGGGGCTAGAAGTAGGAGTTTCACGTGCTCAAAAAATAGGAATTGTTGGACCTAATGGTGCTGGTAAAACCACCCTTCTACGCTTAATTCAGGGGGAATTAAAGTTAGATTCAGGCACAATTGATGTTAAGCCCGGTGTGCAAATTGGATATTTTCATCAAGACCATCGCTCATTGAATTTCGACCTCACTCCAGTTGAACAAGTTAGAGCTCTAAAACCTCGTATGGATTATGGCGACATAAGAGCTCTACTCGGCAGATTCCAATTTACTAATGAGATGGTTGAAACAAAATTGAGTAAGTTAAGTGGTGGCGAAAGAGCAAGAATTGCAATGCTTAAACTTCTCCTTGAAGATAATAATTTGTTACTTCTAGATGAACCAACAAATCATCTTGATACCGATGCCAAAGAGGCCTTGGAAGAGGCTTTACAGGATTATGATGGTAGTATTATTACAGTAAGTCACGATAGATGGTTTCTCGACAAGGTTTGCGATACAATTTGGGAATTGCCCGGTGATGGAAGTATGTGGATTTGGCCTGGTAATTATACAGACTATATTCGCCACCGCCGTGATAGCGAATAAATTTCTGATCACCAACCATAACTATGTAAAAAAGACCAGTTTCGGACATGTCCGGCCTCCCGTCTATAGCCATACAATGACTTGACAGGGCATGGTATCGAACGCCGCGCCGAGAACGACCCGCGAAAATAGTTGGAAAAAAACAAATTATAAACAAGACAATACAAAACTTGCATTAGCCCTTGTTTTGTTAATGATAGGATCTGTTACTCTACCTTCAATGATTGCAACTAATGTTGTTTTAGACGATAGCGCGGAAAATTCGTTTACGGCAAATGGGACAATCAGCGACACCGATACTACAACGCTTCTAAGCAATCTAAATGCAAATAATCCAATCGATGTAATGGGAGTTATGGATGACTCAAATCGTATACACCTTATATGGATTGAAAATGCAAGCACTCCTCTTCTTAGGTATGCTCTAATTCAAATTTCAACTGGCGTGGATACAATTTTAATTTCTACAACTCAAGTTGGAGATAATAACTCCACATCGCTTTCTAGTCCATCTATGGTAGTCGATTCAATGGGCCGTGCTCATATCGTTTGGGAAGTTACCGACACAGAAATTTTGTACACCCTTCTTGATCCATCCGAAGACGATCTTGATGGATCTTCTGGGGATATTGCAAATATGACGGTAGTATCTCATACGGTAGCAGATGGAGCAGGAACAAGATCTGAACCAGATATTGCAGTAGACTCACTTGACGCTGTACATATTGTATGGATCGACAGCTATGATCCTCAGGGGCTTTACTTCAATAGTCCTCTAGTCTACTATTGCATGTTAGCCCACACCTCATCAAGCGGCTTCATGGTATTGATCAACAGCACCTTAGTAACTCCTGCCCTTGGCCATAAAGGAAATCCAGCGGTAAGTATCGGTGCGAATAATACTGCAGTAATTGTTTGGGAAGATACAAGAGGATCCATGGTAGAATATGTTGGTTTGTTAGATTCTTCAGGATCTATGACCACAGAATGGAGTGACATGTGTGCAGTATTCTACGGAGGAGTACTGACCACAGGTGAGAATTTCGCCGGAATAAAACCGATGCTAGAAGCAGCGAACATTACAGTTCTAGAAACTCTCTATACTTTGAGTGGCAACATGCATAATGCTAACCAACATACTAATTGCGCCAATGCAATCACAGTCGGTGACGACGGTTCAAACGGCCCAAGATCAACATCCCTAGGTCAAAATTCCAGTGATACATCAGGCGGAATTAGACCTCTTACAGAAGTTGTTTACAATGGCACCGCTCTAACAATACCCTCCGATTGGGGATACAATTCTGAGATGTGGGGTCCAGGGTCTACATGGGCGTGTGAATCATGGAGAGATTCTTCAGGTTTAATTCCTGGAAATCCTCCTACTGCTGTAGATCACACTTGGAATCCAAATGCAACAA
The DNA here is from genome assembly GCA_002498725.1 of Euryarchaeota archaeon UBA23. Taxonomy (GTDB): domain Archaea; phylum Thermoplasmatota; class Poseidoniia; order Poseidoniales; family Thalassarchaeaceae; genus MGIIb-O1. The sequence continues at coordinate 67,224 of DAIJ01000008.1, read as the reverse complement.
AACTCGTCATACCAGTTTCTGACGAGGGACCTTTTGGAGGAAACTCTGCTAACCTAGCGGATGATTATCAGAGTATCAATGAATCACACGATGCTTGCTTACAGGCTGGAGTAATTCCTGTGCCAGTAGCTGGTACTACATCATATGGAGCAAATACCAATACTCACGAAGATACAAGAGTGCGTCACCACATGATGAATCTTGCACATTGCCCTGACATTGATTTAACTGTAAATGCAACTATTGCTGGTTTGTACACACGGAATTGCGATGGTACATCTGTTCGTAATACTGATGCTGGTGGAGAATTATTCTACTACCCAACGGAAGAATTAACTGAATTCCACGGGGACTTTGAAGTTGGCTACATTGCTAATGGATGGACTCATGCTGGGTCAAGCAACTTCTGGTGGTTTACACAGAGCAACCGTACTCTGGGCGGGAATTATAGTGCCCAATCGGCAGATATTGGTGACAATCAATACTCCAGTTTAGAGTATTCAGGTGCGATGAATTCCGGGACTCTTTCTTTCAATTATTCTGTATCGAGCGAGGCCAACTACGACTATCTATTGTTCTGTGTCGATAATCCAAATTGTTCCTCTTCATCATTCACATCAGCGTGGTCTGGTGAAAGCAACGGCACTTACACAGCATCAGTATCTCCTGGCTACCACACATACACATGGAAGTATGTCAAGGATGGGTCAGTATCTCATGGGAATGACTCAGCTTGGATTGATGATGTGCAACTACCAATAGCATCCTATACTGATGAAATGAACAATATGGTTAGTGCAATTATCAATATCACCACTGGAAGTGGAGCAACTAATACCTTCCTTACAGTTCTGAATCCTTACTCATTACTTTCTAATCCAAGAAGCACTTGGACTATTGGCGACCCTGGTCACACAATAGATGCAGAATCGGGCGAATACACAGAGGACATCGGCCCAGATACTGACTGGTATTGGCGCGATGACGGTGCAGGTTGGGACACTATAGGACACTTGGTTTTAGTTAACGATACTAGACTAACTCAAGGTCACACTTGGGCAATGAATCCAGATGTTAACATCGACGATGACGGAAATATACATGTTGTCTGGGTAGATGGAAGGGGCGAATTCCCATCTAAGTCGGGCCCGAGTCAGTTACACTACATGCAAATAGACCCAACACGTGCTGGAGAATTAGATGGAGAATTTGATGGTTTAGACTTAGAATCTACAGTTGTTGTAAAGGACACTGCAGTACAACAGTCTAATTTGATTTGGGGAGCGAATCCACGTGTAGATTTTGATCGAGATGGTTCAATACACATCACTTGGTTTGAGTCTGGAGCTGAGTCTGCTGATGAAGAGATAGTGGAACTCCGCTGGACTAGAATACAATCTCCTGTAATGAATGACTTTGAGGAATTACCACTGAATCGATATCTTACCCAAGCCTACAGTGTTGTGAATACACGTACTATTACTAGTAGTTCAGATAATCTGATGGGAATATTCGGTAGTGAATTTTCAGCAAGCGCCCAACCGATTGTCAAGTTTGAGTGGCCAGAGCGTACAATTGCTTGGACTGCAAATGACTGTACAAATCCGGATAGTCAGTTGAACAAATGGGACGTTTGTATGTGGAATGAGGATTTATTTGATATGCGTCTTGATTTAGCTCCTACTCAACCTCAAGAAATTACTCTTGAACCAGGTCAATCAGTAGAAGCAAATCTTGTATTACGTGGAATTCAAATCCCAGGTAGCAGCGACATTGTTACAATAAGTACTGAAGGCCAACCCGATTTATGGACTATTAATTCTGGAGTCGACAGTAATTATCAATCAACTACTACAATAGTAGAAGGTGGCACTAAGGAGTTATTTGTTCTTATTCAATCTCCCGATATAAGGCAAATCAATGAGGATCAAACCTTTGATTTAATTGTTAAAGTTCAATCAACTAGTGATGATTATGCAATGGTAGAACAACAAATCCAAATCAATCTAATCAATAATAACGATTGGAATGATGATGATCAAGATGGAATTCCTGATGATCAAGATAATTGTCAATTTGGAGAATCAGATTGGATATCTGGAGTAAATACTGATTATGATGGAGATGGTTGTAAAGATTCAACAGAAGATATCGATGACGATAATGATGGTTTTGAAGATGATGTTGACGAATGTCCTACAGGAGTTATGAACCTAGATAGAATTGATGCCGACGCCGACGGATGTGACGATGTCTTTGAAGATATAGATAATGATGGCGATGGCGTTCTTAACCATCTCGACCAATGCCCTAATGGAGCACAATATTGGCAAACTTTCTCAGAAGATCATGATAACGATGGCTGTAGAGATCCAGATGAAGATGATAATGATGACAACGATCCTTACTTGGATGTAGATGACAATTGCCCAACAGGCGAAATTGGCTGGACAGGACAAGCCTTTGATCACGATCTTGATGGCTGTCATGATAGTAAGGAAGATATCGATGACGACAACGATGGTGTAGAAGACAGTGAAGATTCTTGTCCATATGGTATGACTGGCTGGATTTCAAATTTAATTTCTGACAAGGATGGGGATGGATGTAACGATCTGAAGGAAGATAATGATGTTGATGATGATGGTGTTTTGGACGATTTTGATCTCTGTGTGAATGGAGAATTTGGATGGGATTCAGGCCCAATAACAGATTGGGACTCTGACGGCTGCCGCGATATAAGTGAAGATTCAGATGATGACAACGACGGATATCTCGATCAAGAAGACCGATGTCCACGAAGCATTTCTCCAGAAATAGTCGACGGTGATTTTGATGGTTGTGACGATAGAAATGAGGACTACGATCTAGATAACGACGGAATTCTAACATCTGAAGATAACTGCGAAACAAATCCGACTCCAGGTTGGATTTCAACACTGAGTTCAGATAGAGATAGAGATGGTTGTGCTGATTCTACTGAAGATGAAGATGATGATGGCGACGGCGTTCTAGACGTCTATGATGCGTGTCCATTAAGTCCTCGAATTACCATTGATCATGACACGGATGGTTGTATGGATGAATTTGATCTAGATGATGATAATGACGGAGTTGCAGACATTCATGATCAATGTGCACATGGTGCACTTGGATGGACTTCAAGTAAGAATAATGACATAGATGGCGATGGTTGCTGGGATTCGGTTGAAGACAAGTCACTCCCAAGAGGTGTAATAGAGACAATTTACAATTCTCCAATACTTATGGGATCTTTAGCCGCACTTTCATTGTTAGCATTAGTTGGAGCAGCGCTACAAACCCGCGGACGCGTAGGGGGAAGATCGAATGTACGAGACGATACTCGCGAAGTTATCGCTTCAATGACCAACTCAGAAGATGAGATATGGGGGATAAAATCAGAAACAATAATTCCTAATGTTAAGAAGAATGATTCACGTGATGAGCATTATCAAAATTTAGTTGAAACCGGTTATTCACCTGAAGTAGCTAGAGCAATAATAGCATCTGAATCTGCACTAAGTGAATCTTCGAGTGAGTGATTTACAATGAAGACTGTTATGAGCGATTTTTTTCGCTCATACCTTCAATGGTCATTGAGCACCTTGAAAACAGGTAGGGGGTACTGATTGATGCGAGGCAATCATATGCGAGCAGTCAGAATAGAGTGCGCCTTTGCTGCTTTAGAACACGACCAACGTGCAATTGCAGGCTTGCAGTGTGTATCTTGGGACTTTAGATCCATGCTTGGCATCGTAGACGGTAATCTTAGATTAATGGTTGAATGTATTACAGTAGATGGGAAATGCCCCAGCCCAGGGGCATCTGTCAATGGAATTAGAATTGTTGAAATTCTCGAAGAATGGCAATCAAACATTTTAACTCATCACCTTGTAACAATGGAATTCTCATCAGATTTTCTTGGCCATTACTTTCATGATGGAGATCTAGCAATTCTTGCCGGAACCAACTTTACATCTGCCGGCCTTGTTTTACAAATTGCAGGTCGCCACGAAAAGATGGTTCGCTTTTTGTCAGATGTCCGCTCTAGAATCTTAGTTGATAGAGTAACTAGTGCCAAAACAAGTGAGGGACTAATTCAGAAGGGACCAACTCTTCAGCAACACAGAGTAGTCCGATTAGCCCATCAGGATGGCTGGTATGAGGTGCCAAAGAGAACATCAATAAGAGAATTAGCCGACAAACTTGGGTTATCCAAATCCACAGTTTCAGAACAGTTAGTAAAGGCAGAAGGAGAAATAGTTGGAGATTTCCTCGACAGGGCAATCGGCTCAGAATGATTCAATTAAGGATGTATTTCAAAGAGTAAAACATTAACCCAAGTATAGGTATTGTCATGGGACATCTATCTGCAATCCAATTACAAGAATTAATTGGAAAGGAGGAGTATGAGCAGAACTTAGTGATTGATCGCTTGGCTCGTGAATTAGGTATCTCAGAAGAAGTTGTTAGAGAGGAGATGAAGGCAGTCCAAGAAGGCAGTTCTTCAAGTAGAATTTCAAAACCACCAATTAAATCAAATATAAAAAAGAGTAGATTTAACTTCTTAAGACGTAAAAAGAAGGAAGAAGAAAATGCACCCGATTTTCTTGAAGAGTCACAAAAATTCAGAGTTTCATATGATCCCAGTCATGACGGTTTAAAGCGACAAAAGCAAGTTAGTCAAGCAATAATGTGCCCCTCTTGTTCTTCTCCTTTAGGTATTCCAGATATACGTCCGATTCTAGTAATGTGTCCGGCTTGTGGTGTAGAAACCAACTATGAGAATTGAATCATATTCCCCAATAGCGGTTACTTCCATCATCATCCGCTTCTGCAGTAACAGAGTCAACAATTGTCCTTAAGAAATAATATACAATTAGAGCAAATATAGGCAATGTCCAGGTGTCTGAAACTGTAGTGAATTCTAGAGGATAATCTCCCCCTCCCAATTCTGCAAGAAGAACCTCTGCCATTGCTTTAGAAACGGTGTAAAAAACCGCACCTAGGCCAATCAAAGTCATACTCTGCCCTGTAAATGACCCTTCCTTCCAACGTAGAACACCCAATGAAAGCACGAATGAGAAGGCCGCGACCAAAATCCATGTAAGGGCCTGATCTATTGCAATAATCCAAATCGAAATATTACGATTTACAGAATCCAAATTAAATGAATCAATAGCAGGATATGTGTTAATTACATAAGATTCCAATTCATTTGTACTTCCATAGAAAACTTGCAATGCTGTGAGTATCGATAATAAGAAAGAAACAATAGAGAGGCCCCATAGCAAAGAAGACCAAATTCCCCCTGTGGCGCTTTCTCTCATATCTATCATCAAACGTTCCATTTGTTGTTCCCAACCAAGCCCCTTTGCTAGAATCCAAATACCAATAATTAGAGGCATCGCGCCAATAAGTACACCACCATTTGGCAAAATTAGTCCAAGCCCCAGAATCATTAAGAAAATTGCTATTGGAACCAACAATCTCGCCCTCCATCGTGGATCTTCAATAGCTTTAGCGACGTAGTAGTATGTGCTTTCAATTCCTTTAGATTGTCTAACTATAACCTTCTCGACATGATCTACTCGGACTCTTGAAGTAATAATCGGAAGTGAGGCTTCGTCATCAGCACCGTCTGTAATTAGAACAGCAGTATCAGGTTGAAAGTCCTGAATTACTTCATCAAGTTGACTTGCTATAGCACGATCTGACCGTGGTCCAACTCGGACATCCCCTGTCAAAACAGCAATCTCAACCTCATCATTAGTCTCAGCACGCTCATTGATTCTATCATAATGATGTAGGGCTCCAAGAATTGCGTTTGTATCAGATTCTTCAGGATCTGCAATGCCAAGTTTAAGGGCGGCACTCAACGTAGATTTCCTTCCAATTACAGGTCCCCTAATTCCCGCCTTAACTCCAAGATCATTGTCTCGATCGACCGTTAAGACGAGAGTTCGTACCACGCCAGATACCCCTTACGGGATGCGATAAAACATTCTCCTCTATGAAGAATCTGACGATTCGTTAGTTTTACTTGCTCCTTCAGGACTTTCATTGCGATTCTGATTAGAATCAGATTCGCTTTCATTTTGATAACGACGTCTTTGTTTTGCTCTCAGATATTTGAGTGGATGATCCATCCATTCTTGATCACATAAGCGGTCATCTCCGTGACTTACCGGGCATCTTGCTCCTGTTTTTAGAGACTGGCAACCATGAGGGGTATACTGACGCTCGTAGATGTGATTAACTTGGTATGTAGTCGTCTCAGCATTATAATCAGGAGCATTTGCAAAGAATGAACATGTGACTTCCTGACTATGCGCCATCGCACGTGACATTGAAGCTAGGAAAAGACGTCCTGTATGGTTTACATTTACACCTTGTGCTAGCTCAGAAACTGCCGACTCAAAACATGGAGGCCAATCTTCTCTTATCGCCGCTGACATCGGTAGTTCAGCGGCGACTTGTTCACTAAACAGTCCTAGTATAGTATCCACTGCATCAGCAAAAATACTAGCAAATGCATCATCCATCTTAGCCATACGGTCTTTACAATCATTTGTTAGGGACTGCCGAACTCTTTCCTTCAGTAGTCTAGCAGTACGCTGTCTGCTATTTTCTCCAGAACCAGCATCCATTCGGACCCACCCATCACTTACCGGGCGATTTATAAGACGCCAGTAACTACCTGTGATTTTAGGACACAATTCAAGATAATCAACCATTGGAACAAGATAAACCACATCTTTTGTATCAGTTATTCCTTCAGTTCTTATGTCAGAAAGATAGGTTTTTGCAATTGCTTCAAAATTATTTTCATCCATTCCAAATAAACTATCTGCTCTACTGGATTCACCTTCTACCCAGCGGTTTAGTAACCGGTCTTCAAATGACGCACAAACAATCAACATAGCATGTAGAAAAGAAAGTGCCTCAGTCATTCTGCCTAATTCTGAAGAGATGTCGACAGTAGTTGCAGAATCAATACCATCACGATGCATAACAGACTCAACAAGCCTTAGGTTTCCTCTCTTCCTAACATCTTCAAGCCACGGTTCTTCAATAAGTCCTTGAACATCAATATTGTTCTTACCAAGTTGCATTCTGATAAAATCACGACTCTGTGGAAGAAATGGATATCTTGCAAGTACACCCTCATCTTCGATGAGCGGTGGAGTCAGCGGCATCGGCATAGTGTCTGAGTATAACTCATGAGGGTATATCAAGCCTCACCGTATCCTTCTACTGGAGGTAGAACCTTGGGACATACCAAAATTGATCTCATTCCAGCAGATCAACGAGTACTTTCTATTCAAGATGAATTCCGTGATTACTTCGGTTGGAGTCTTGAGGATGATGTTCGAAGTGCATATTCTCTTCTTGAAAAGATAGAGCAAAAAGACATTAAATCTTGGTCCCGGCCTAGGAGAGCTCAGACTTTGGCGTCTTTACGTCGTCGCTTGGTTTTACGTGAATCGCGTGTCGCGATTCTCGGAGCAGCAATAAGTGTATCAGAGGTTATGAAAATTCTCGAAAGAAACACATTGCTAATTGCTGCAGACGGAGCATGTGGTGTATTGAATAACCTACCCGAATCTCAGTCAGAACGCGCGTGGTCTCGTCTTGTCTGCGTAGTCAGTGATGCAGATGGCGGAGATGGTCTTAGAGCCGCTGTAAAACGCAGCATCCCGATCATTCTTCATGCACATGGAGACAATGTAGAATCTTGGGATTCACTTGTTCAACACGCCCAAGACCAAAGAACCCCGCCGGAATTAATTCTAACTCACCAAACCCCTCACTCAATTGGAGGAATGCATAACCCAGGCGGTTTTACAGACGGCGACAGGGCAGTTTGTTTTGTACGTTCATTAGGAATAGAGCGAGATAACATTATCCTAATTGGAACTCGAACAGATGTCGTTGGTGAATGGTCAGGAATAACCGATATTGAAACAAAACTTGAGAAACTAAAATGGATGTCAAAAGTGTTGCAACATCTTGGATTCCTAGTCTGAAAACAAAACGGGACTTTCGTATCTTAAAATTCAATCTATGGTGGCGGGCATAGATGAGTGATGCAGTTGGATTTTGATGTTGGCGTTTTCATCCTCGATATAGCCAAATGTATACTCAACCTTGACATCCAATCCGTCTGAATTGGTAAAGAAATAGTTTCCCATTGCAAATGCTCTATTGCCATCGACAATCACTTTGTTATTCTCAAATCTCACTTTTGTCCAGCCCTTTATCGCAAAACCTTCGTCTTCGGGGCAAGCGTTGTTTGATGCGACGAAGTACGACAAAGCAGATTCAAAGGTTGGACGGAATTGATCTATTGCTGCCAAGGTGGGTTTGAACAATACTGGTCCAATCTGATACCCATACAAGGTATTGATGTGATTTGCAGCCATTCCAACATAATCTTCGCCATTCATGTGAGCTTTGGAAATAGCAACAATGCCATTGCCCCATTCTTGCTGGGCCCTATCAACATCCTCTATAGTTAACATAATATTGCCTCAGAAGAAATCATCTAATGTCATCACAGTCACTGTATCGTCATTGAACAATGAATCTACACTATCCGACAACCAATCTACACGCTGCTTTGTATATAGATCAACACCATAGTTTTCGATAACATGTTGAGTGATTTCAATATACTTACGCACAGATCCTTCACTAACAGTCAGTATGACATTTCCTCCACAAATTGATGAATTATCGCTGCTTCTGTCTAATCTATCCCCATCATCTTGAAACGCTACATTTGCAATACACTTCCCAGACAAAGGCATTCTTCTGAATTTGGCTCCGCAACGTACACAGCGGACTTTCTGTCTAGAAAATGCAACTAAATTACCCCTCAAATCTGGTAAGAAATGAGACTCAATAACTTGACTAGCAACTCTCGAAACATCCACAGATCGCAAAATTCTCCCTAATTCTAATTGAGCCCTCATTTTGTCCACCATCGTTTCTAGAATTTTGTATGAAGAGTTGGCAGGCCCCGCATCAAGATATCCGGAATCATGTGTCCAACCATATCCTCGTAAATCTCCCACTGAACCTAAGCGATGTTCCACAATTTCAATGTGTTTTTTCAATTCAGAAGGATGTGGCTGGTGTTGAGTTGCTTCATAGAAGTGGCGCGGATAAAACCACCCACAATCCACATTGAGAGCCTCCTTATCTATCTCAAAGGGATTTAGTCTGGTAGTAAGAACAAGAGGTGCATCCATTCGCCCTCCTCGATTGGCGGGTAGAATCAGTCTTGAGAAATTTAGCAGACCATCCATTAGCATCATTATACTGTCTTCATCTCCATCACAATTACGTCTTTTTGCTGCATGAAAAAGTGGATGGGCATAACCAGCAGAAGCCTTAGTCCATCCAATTATTCGACATAGTACTCCTCCTGAAGTATGAGGGGCTAGTCCTATTGCGAGATGGCCCAACAAGTCTTCTTTTCTAGTTACATTATAGAATGGCTCACCTCCATATATTTTGATTAGTTCTTGATCGACGAAATCACACGTCGAACTGAGATGTTCAATGGCTTTACTTGAGGGGATAAAATCCTGAGGAAACAACTCAACAATTTGTTGCTCGTTAACTAGAGCCTGCCCATCTACATCATGCGTATATCCAAGATTCACCAGTGACTCAACAGATGAATTAATCTCACATGGTCGAAAATGAGTTACTGGAACATCTATCATGTCATAACGCGCAGTTCCATCTCTGAAAACAGATACGTTATGGTGGGCTCTTAGAATCCCTTTTTCAATAGGTTCTGGAGTTTGGTGATATGACATTAATCCCTTTACAGCTTTGATTTTCTTAGGCAAAACATCAATCCCTAGAGATCGGCGTTTTACTTCAAGTATTCTTGCTAAAGACACACTTGTACGCTGCCCCAATCTCCTTGGCTTCCGATTTCCTCTAATTTCTCTTGGTTTGGTAATCCCTCCACACTCTTTAGGATTTCCAGGATCTGGTCTATGGTGGCATTTTAGGAAGGGAGACTCTCTCCCACAATCTTGGCAAATCCTCGGGCCCATTTCTACCCTTATCTGTCCTTGATTAGCCGCATGACTGAGTAATCTCTGCGGTCCACCATAGTCACCAATTGGGAATAGGGAGTGCACCATTGGTTTCATTTCGCGACGCGAAGCCTTCTCCGGCCGCCCCATCCTCGAACCAACTCTGCAAGGAACAGAATCTTCCCAACGCAAATTTGACATTCTTCGCACCAGCCACAAGCATCCTTCAACTTCATGATCATCCAGAATTCTTCTTGCGGCTTCTAATTCACTTAGATTTGGAATTCCTGGGTCTTCAATTAAGGCAGCAGCAGCAAACCCTTCTGCCTCGGTTTCTGAAATACCGAGACCTCTTTGTCTTGCAGCAGTTTCAGCCCGAACCCTTTCAACCCTCTTCCTTTGTTGAAGATCCTCCAATCTTTTATTTTCAGCATCAACAATCATTTGTGCATTCAGTATTTTTCCTTCTCTATCTTTGACATGCATTCCAGCATCAGAGTGTTGTAATATCTTTCCTTCATTTTCTTTCAACCCCAATCCTTCAAGTAAAGCCTCCCAATGACTAGGGATCACAATATCATCGCCCACGTGTATGTGGCTAATTCCTAGAATCATCAAACTAGATTTAACCTTCCCATGTCGTTCAGAATAATTTTCTTGGCTTAGGTTCATATTCTCCTTAGAAGTAACGTTCCAATCACCAACTACATTTGGAATTACTAGTTTTTCTGCTTCTATATAGCCGTTTAACAAAGCCCTAACCAAATCATTGACTAATGTCAATGATAAGTCAGACCACCATGGATTCCAAGGAGGGGGTATCGCAGTGCCAAATTCAGTAGAAAGGGCGCTAACCTGTAACCAATTTAGGCTAATATTTCGCAGATACCGATCCCAGTCTCTCCTCCTAATCATTCTCTTGAATTTTTCCTCCCCTCCTCGAGAGATTGCCCCATTGAATGGTAAACCCGGAGGCATATCTTCACGAGATAGTTGCAGGATTTCAGCCAAACGATCAACCTTACTCGGTTGGTCCAAAATTTCTGCTAATTCGGAGGCAAACCAGTCTCTATTGTACGCAGATGGAACTAAGTTTTTGTTATTTTCAAGGAATTCTCCAAATCCAACTAGCATTTCTCCCGAATCCCATATTGTATCTACTCTATCGGCAATTTCTCGCCACTCTTCGATGGTATCAATGCGAATATACGCTCCATCATCAAGTAAAACTGTAGGTCCATCTATGTCTTTTGCTGGGGTAACGGCGGCGGCTTTACCAGGTCTTTCAACTTTCATTTGAGTTCCTACGGATAGAAATGATCCCATAGCCTCCATTGATACCGGATTAATGCCTGCAGCCGCCAGTCCAGACGCCCTACTTCGTCCATATCTTAATCTAAAACCACCAGCAGAATTAGGCCCCGAAAAAACAGGCCTCCCAGCAATAACATCATCCAAAAAGCGTTCATTTTTAGGAATAGTTCTAGCCTTGAATTTCTTTATTTGATCATCTTCTGATTTACCCTTTGAGGCAAACCTTCCTATGAATTCCCAACCTTGTATATCTAACCTTTCTGTATGTTTTTGGATCTTTGGAGCCTTCAGACATAGACCTTCTCCGATAACTAACATCACCCCTCCACGGACACGAGAACTGTCGATATTACGGACTTCTTTGTAGCTGGAACATTCTTGTTGCTCAGTAGGCTCTCCATTAATCATCACAGGGCAAGATCGCACAATAATCTCTATTTCTTCAGGAGTTGGTTTGTATTGTAATCCAACTCTGTATAGCCCAAATTCTTCCTTTACCCTTTCAACTTCGGGAGTCGTAGGTATGTAGCGATTGAGTCCTAATTCTCTTCGGACCATGTCTCCAATCATTACACCCAGTGCTTGAGCAGTCCCCCCCGCGGCTCTAATTGGCCCACAGAATTCTATAGAAAGAAATTCAGTACCATCTTCGTTATTTAGTATCTTAACATCTCCAATTCCTTCAAGTGGCGCGACTAAAACCGCTTCTGTTAGAACTGCTAAACCAACCCTTAGTCCTGTGTCAATTGAGCGTCTTACATCAGAAGTAAGCGCATGCATCTTTTTTGCGGTTTCAACCGCAATCCGAATGGATGCAGTTTCCCTATCTTCTTTGGAAAGTAATTTCCTTAAATCATCTTGAATTTGGATTGGATCTTGATCAGGTTCAGGTCTCAGATATTCTTCAAGTAACTTTTCAGTTCTACTAGCAAGATCTGCCGCTCTTGGAATCTCTACCTTTTCTGAAAAATCAACACGCTTTTGTTTGGCCTTTGCCGCGACTTTGTAAGCCTCTTCAGTACGTTCGTCTAACCAATTGGAATAAGCCTCCATTTCAGAGTTCAAACGCACTTCATCGATTACGATTTGAAGTGAATCATTTCCTGTCATCGCCACTACCCCCGTCACCTAACATTCAATGACCGTAGAAGACCGTCCAAGAACATTGATGCTAACCTTCCTCGTTTGCACTCGAATTAGATAAATAGTGCGAACCTTATTCTCACAATAGCCTCTCCGGATGAAAGAGAACCATGTCGACTACAGTCGAAAACGCACGTCAGGGCCTAATCAAAAAGGTCCGTGAATTGGCATATTTGCACTCACCAGACGATTTATTCACACTCGCTAGCGGACGTCAAAGCCCTCACTTTTTTGATATGAAACCAGTAATGATGGATCCAGAAGCAGCTCACTTAATTGGAGTACTAATCCACTCCTCAATTGACAACCTAGGGGGTGTAGATGCCGTCGGGGGACTCGAATTAGGTGCAGTGCCTCTGACAGGAATTGCAATCGCAAAGGCATCAAAAGCATCGAATCTTCGTGGATTCATAGTTCGAAAAGAAGCGAAGGGCAGAGGTGGTAGAAAGACCGGCAACCCTCCTGGAATAGAGGGATCCACTCTAAACACCGGAGATCGTATCGTTCTTCTTGAGGACGTGACGACTACGGGTGGTTCCGCTTTGAAAGCAGCAACAAGACTCTCAGAGATTGGCTGCGAAGTGGTAGCCTGTATCACTATTCTCGATCGAGAAGAAGGTGGTTTGGAAGCCTTCAAGGAAGCCGGAGTGAATCTCATTCCACTCTTACTCCGTTCAGATGTTACTGAAGAGTGAGGTGATTAAATGAGCCACGAGATAGATCCTGAAGGATTGCCTTATGATCCAAAAACGCAAGACAGGAAAGAATATGTTGGCTTTGGCGAATTTGTTGCATTGGATCTCAGAACAGGAATAATTACGCAAGTTGAAGATTTTCCAGAGATGCGAAAACCGTCTTACAAAATAACGGTCGACTTTGGGCCAGTAGTTGGCAGTCTTCAGAGTAGCGCTCAAATCACTAATTATCTTAAATCTGAACTCATTGGCAGGATGGTAGTGGGTGCAATAAATCTTGGAGACAAAACACTTCCAACAGGATTCGCCAGCCAATTTCTTGTTTTAGGAGCCCTAGCAGCAGATGGAACAGTCAAACTTCTAGAATTACCCGAAGATGTAGTGCCTGGTTCTGTAATTGCTTAGATATGCAATAAAACACATAACTCATATCTCTTTCCCATAATCATGGAAGACGGCGATGCGATCCAAACCAGTTATGTTGACAGCGGCCAAATTATGTCTGTAGAATTTGACAAAAAAATCATCATTTATTGGTGGTTAACGGCTAATTTAGGTCTCCTAACGACATTTATAGGAATCCCGTTGATGCTGATTTGGATTCCATTTGGTTGGATAGTTCACCAGAAGCAGTACGAACATATGAGTGGGGCTCTAACTGCTCGTTCCCTCAATATGCGTATGGGTTGGTTATTCAAGAAGCAACAGAACATCGCTCTAGACAAACTTACTGACGTATCAATTTCAGAAGGCCCAATTCTGAAAGCACTCGGGGTTGTCAAGATGCAATTCGAGACTGCAGGTGCTGCACCTTTCATTCTGTCTGGGGTGAAAAACGCGGATCAATTCCGCGATGTCGTTCTTCAACACAGAGACTCACTGGTCGCATCCCCTCAGACATCATCTCAACCAGTATCTCCCTCCGATTCCAGTGAAGTCTTAGTCGAGATCAGAGATTTGTTGCAGGAGATTAATGCAAATTTATCCCGTGATGAGTGATCTCCCCATCGTTAGACTATTGGACTACTTGATGTAGCCAGTAACATGCCGACCATAGTTAGGATGACAACGAGCGCCGGAGAAATTGATATTGCATTATATACTGAAGACTGCCCAGAAACCACTGGTAATTTTCTAAAATTGGTAGATGAAGGATTCTATAATGGCCTTCACTTCCACAGAGTAATCAAGAATTTCATGATTCAAGGCGGATGTCCAAGATCAAAAGATCCGTTCGATGGAAGAGCTGGAACTGGTGGTCCTGGTTGGAAAATTCCTTGCGAACAATCCGCCTTGGCCAAGCAACACGATCGCCCTGGTCTTTTTTCAATGGCAAATGCGGGTCCAAACACTGGCGGATCGCAATTTTTCCTAACAACAGTACCTACTCCTTGGCTTAATGGAAATCATGCTATATTTGGAGAAGTAATCGAAGGTATGGAGAACGTATACAAGATCGAGAATTGTGATACAAAACCAGGAGATCGTCCCTACGAACCCCAAAAAATAATCAAAGTAGAGCGGCTGAAAGTCTGAAATTAATAATTTCTTAATTTCTAACTAGAAGTTTATAATAAATTTTGTTATTAACGTAGTACTGCTCTAAAAAACTCAAAATTTATTAATAACTAATTAACGGAGTTAAATTATGGCTAAGCATAGGTCAGGAGACCGCCGCATAATCAGCATAAGCATTCCAGAAGAATTAGCTAGAAAACTCGATCGTAGAGTAGGTAAGGGAAAAGACAAGGGACGTAGTGCAACAATAGCAGGCATGATCCAAAATAGCCTTGAATCTTCACCATCATTACACCAGGAAAAACACCAAATTAATCAGAGAGTCGCTAAATCGGAAGAAGGCACATTTAGAATAGAAAAAGACACCATGGGGGAACTAAAAGTTCCATCTAGTAGATACTATGGCTGTCAAACAGCTAGGTCTCTAACCAATTTTGATATAGGCGACGACATCATGCCAAAATCTCTAATTCGAGCGTTTGGAATACTAAAGCAAGCAGCCGCTGAAACAAATGTAGAACTCAATCAATTAGATCCACAAGTTGGAGCATTGATATCATCAGCCTGCGATGAAGTGATATCTGGTTCTTTAGATGACCACTTCCCTCTTCGTGTATGGCAGACGGGTTCAGGGACTCAGACAAATATGAACGCGAATGAAGTAATCGCCAACAGAGCAATTGAAATGGCCGGTGGAGAATTAGGAAGCAAGTCACCAGTTCATCCAAATGATCATGTTAATAGAGGCCAATCCAGTAATGACACATTCCCAACAGCAATGCACATTGCAGCAGCAGAAGAAATTCATCATCGTCTACTCCCTGCAGTACGCCGACTTCAAGGCGATTTAGCAGAAAAATCCAGAGAATTTAGCGACATAGTTAAGATTGGACGAACACATCTAATGGATGCAGTACCCCTTACTCTAGGCCAAGAATTCGGTGGCTATGCTTCCATGTTGGAAGCAGACATACACCGAATTGAAAACTCTTGGAACGACCTTCTTGAATTGGCCTTGGGGGGGACTGCAGTTGGCACCGGTCTCAATACACATGAAGAATTTCCAGACAAAGTAGCAACTAGGATATCAAGTAAAACAGGAATTGCCTTTGTTTCAGCAGAGAATAAATTCGCCCAATTGGCTGCACATGATGCTATAGTTGCAATGTCGGGTTCTCTCAATACATTAGCTACAAGTCTAATGAAAATCTCCAATGATATACGATGGATGGGATCGGGTCCACGGTGTGGTTTCGGAGAATTAAGCCTACCTGCAAATGAACCCGGGTCATCCATAATGCCCGGAAAAGTAAACCCAACTCAATCAGAGGCTATGACAATGGTTTGCTGCCAAGTTATGGGGAACCACATGTCTATTACAATAGGGGGAAGTCAAGGGAATTTTGAGTTGAATGTATTCAAGCCAATGATGATATACAATCTTCTACATAGTACTAGGCTTCTTGCAGATACTTGTATTTCCTTCACAGAAAGATGTGTTAAAGATCTCAAAGCGAACGAAGATGTAATCCATAATCACCTTGAGAATAGCCTGATGCTTGTTACAGCACTAAACAATCACATCGGTTACGATTCTGCGGCTAAAATAGCCAAACACGCTCATGACAACCAATTGACTTTACGTGAATCATCAATATCTCTGGGAATACTTACTAACGAACAATTCGACCAATGGGTAAGGCCATCAGAAATGATTGGACCAAATCGAGGACAGTGACAGTAAAGGCTACTGTTTGAAAACCAATAGATTCTGCAGAAAGACTCCGCAATGATTGATAACGAGATGTAATAGGGCTCAGCCGTACTTTGGTACAAGGTGGGAGCAGCAGGGGGTTCTGCACATGGGGGAGCATCGCCCCCTGCTGACTCCGCAGGGTCCGGTTCTTTCCTTGCCCTAAGACAATTATTTCTCCGGGTAGATGACTCTTGAACTCCTAAGAGCTCTTTTGTCGTTTCCGCTTCTTCAGAGATCACTCCCTGTTTCTGCGTTTCCACTTCTCTCCCTGGCTCTCACCAGTTTGTTTAGTGGAACTGATGCCGGTCCTCCACGCGTCTCCGCGCTCTTGTTCCCGCTACGTTTCCCTCAGGTTTCTTTTCCCCTTTCTTGCGTCCAGTTTTTTTTCTGCCTTTGTTTCCCGTAGATAAGCCTCAGATATTTTCCCATCTCTGGTTCTTTTATCCTTCGCTCATGCACCCGCGGTTTGGTTTTCTGGTTTGGTTGTGTTTTCCCTGCCTAGACAGTTCGGTTCGTTTTCCCCAGCTTCCCCTGTATCTTTGCTCACTTTCTTGCGTCCGTTTGCTCCATTACAGTTCAACCGCATCTCCCTCGTCCACAAGACGAGTTTGATTATCCCCGATCTTCTTTCGAAGCCCGGTTCTACCACCCCGTGTTTGGGGTTCGGTTCTGTGGCCCGCGGCCTGCACCTAAGTGCCTGCCACACCACTCCCACGAAGCGGCATCTTAGGTCTGAGGGTCAGAGGCACATAAACTTTTCCCTAAATGAGGCACTGTGGACCGGAAATAGAGGTCTGGGGATGTTATTTTCCAGTGCAGAAAATATTGAAATTATTGATTTCTTAACATCCTCAGTCGTGCCCTTAATTCTGAATTTCTGATCTGTTCATCTTCATCTTCAGCCACTATTTTGACCCTTCTTTCTAATACATTATTCTCTACCAAAAAAACTCGTCCGAAATCGTCACCGAGTACAAGTTTTTCATTATAACTACAAATTTGACGGAGTCTTGAATCATGTGAAATCTCAAGTTCATTTCCTTCCAAATTCCATCTCAATAAAGTTGAGTTTCTTCCATTCCAGGATGAAGCCCAAGCATATCCAGAACATTCAGCAAGAGCATCTATCGAACCAGATCTAGTTTTGATTTGATTATGTGCATACAAAATTCCGTTTTCGTTACCAGCAATCCACCCCTCCTGAAAGTTCATTACAGCAGTTATTAAAGATTGATCATCATTTGAGTATGTGGAGTGTTTCTCTTCATTAACAACACTTACACTACCATTGGCATGCCCAAAAACAAAATTGTTTGGAGAGTTACAGCACCCACAAGTCACAGGGCTATCGGTTTCTAGAATTATGTGTTCTGGTTTTTGCCCAATTCTAATTCTAATATATCCGCATCTAGGTCGGCCTAGTCCTAGTAAGACCTCCTCTTTCTCATTTAATCCAAGAATCCACGGACGTTCTTCGATGACCCATCTTTCGACTTCATCTCCATTTTTGTTGAAATTCCAAATTGTAGATTCAATAAAGTCGGCAACTTCTAATTCGTACACTGATGAACTAGCCCAAATAACACTATCTTTTACTACAACAAAATCACTTGCCCCTTCTAGTTCACGACTCCACAAAATAAGGCCGTCCTCTAAATTGAAAGCATGAATATTAGCAGATGCAGTAATTAGAACCATATTTTCATCCAAGGCGATATCATTAATCGGTCCGGTTACTTTAGATCTCCATAATTCATCTCCAGTATTGTTGTTCCAACAGATTAGCATTCCATCATGAGATCCAGCGAATAAGAAATCATTTTTCATTAGTATAGAAGAACAAGCACCCCCCAAATCACGCACAAATGATGCGATATTTTCTAGAGAATGTCCAGCCATATTTTTCACGCTTTTATTCCATACAACGACTCTATTTTGTCCTTTAGATAGGTGACAAAGGCATCAGGAGAAGGAGGAGAACCTGTAGCTTCTTCAATTAATGCTGCAGGTTCTAATATGCTCCCACGCTGATGCACATTCTTTCTCATCCAAGAGAGCAGAGGGCCAAATTCTCCATTTCTCATTTGTTCATCATGTGTTGGCAATTCTTTCCTTGCTGCCTCTAGTAATTGAGCAGCGTATAGGTTACCAAGAGTATATGTTGGGAAGTACCCGAAAGCACCCATAGACCAATGAATATCCTGGAGCACCCCTAGAGTTCGATTTGGCGCACGAATCCCTAGAAATTCTTCATACATATCATCCCAAGCTTCGGGTAAATCATCAACTTCTAGATCTCCAGCAATAAGTTTCTTTTCAATTTCATAACGAATCATGATGTGTAAATTATAAGTAGCTTCATCCGCCTCAACTCTAATCAAACTGGGTTCAACTAAATTGACAGCTTGCCATAACTGCTCGGCATCTATGCCCTCCATATTATTGGGGAAGTTTTCTCTCCAAACAGGTAGCACCCATTCACAAAATTCACGAGATCTTCCAACTTGATTTTCCCATAATCTACTCTGACTTTCATGTACTCCTAACCCATTTGCCTTACCTGCAGGCTGGAAATCTAAATCTCTTCTTCGTCCTTGTTCATAGGTCCCATGTCCAGTTTCATGCATAGAGCCATACAGTGAACCAAATGGATCAGACTCACTGTATCTTGTAGTCCAACGCACATCATCTGGATTTGGTCCTCCGCAGAATGGATGAGTAGATGCATCCCGTCTTCCAGCATCAAAGTCAAATCCAATTGCCTCAGCTACACTGTGACTAAGAGATTCTTGAGATGATTGCTCCCAATTGTTGTTTTCTACCCAAGACATATCAGGCCTATTTCCATTCTCAATTACAGCCTTTACTAAGGGAGCCACATTGTCTCTTAATCCTTTGAATAGAGGATCTACTCTAGAAACTGTAAGTCCAGACTCATACAGGTCTAGTAGTGCATCATATCGCAAATCGTCGTAACCGAAATAGTCGGCCTTCTGACGGGCTAGGTCAATTGCCTTAGCCAAATCATCTCGAAATATAGAGAAGTCATCTTTTGCACGGGCTTCACTCCAAGAAATCTGTGCCCTAGATCTGTGTTTGGCCATTTCTTCAACGAACTCAGTGGGGAGTTTTGTGGCTCTATCATATGCCTCTCGAGCTAGTCTTACATTAGCTGATTGAATGTCATCTAAGTTATCAGTAGACTCTAGCACATCTAGGAGTTCTCCTATCTTTGGATCGGTTAATCTTTCATGTCCTGTTTTTGAAACCCAAGCGAGTTGCTCTGCTCTTAGTGCTGCAGCTTTTGGAGGCATCAGAACTTCCTGATCCCAACTCATAAGGCCTCCAATTTGTCCAATCAAATCTATGTCCTTCAGTCGTGCCAACAACTCATCATATGCATCCATGTATTTACGCATAATGTAATACAAATCAAACCATCTACACCTATGGTCTGGAATAATTAAGAAAAATGATGCTATTTTTCCAACTTAAGTGATGATACTACATTAGACAATGCTCATGTGTGATTCAGGACGCGCGAAGCGCGTGTCACGTCCCACAACGAGCATCATCTTGGCTTTGCTACTAGCAGCGCCTATGCTTTCAGGATGCTTTGGAAATGAAACCTTTACAGAGAACAGTGCCTCTGAGCATTGGCTTAAACCGGTTGAAGAACGCAGTTCTCTATTCTATGAAAATGGTGACGTATTCAGTAGAGTCTCTATCAATGGCACATTTGGTATAGATGTTGTCAGGTCAATTTTCGTTTCTGTTCCTGAGATCACATTATCTGATGGCGGGGCTGGTGCAACTGGTGAAGCCAAAGTACATCTCGGATTATGGCTTCCACAAATAGATGGCTGCGATTATGATTTAGCAGAATTGCCTGAAGAATGTAGGGTGCCAGTTATTGCAGAGATAGGGCCATACTATGATGATGGAGATGTTGATGCCCTAACTCCGGCAAATCGTCTGGGAAGATTCCTAATTGAGAATTTTGTTCCTCACGGATATGGAGTTGCACAGGTCAGCGTTTTTGGTACTGGAGAATCTAATCATTGCATGGATCTCATGGGCCTTGATGAGCAACAAGGAATACATTCAGCAGTAGAATATCTTGGAAAGGCGCCATTTTCAAATGGAGCAGTAGGAATAATTGGTAAATCATATGATGGCTCCACTCCTTGGGAAGCAGCAGCAATGGGATCTGAACATCTCAAAACCATAATTCCAATGTCAGGACTAATTGGCGTTCAAGATTTAATGTGGAGAAATGGAAGTATGGAGGCTCGCGGTGCAATAATGCACAATGGTGTGTATGGCAGTTTTGGTCTTGATGGCGATTCAGAAGACATAGAGAATGCTTGTGAAGGATATGTTGAGGGATATTATGCAGGACCTGCAGCCTATATCACCGGCGATAACTTGGCATGGTCTGGTTCAGACTATTGGCAGGAGAGACATTTCCTAACACGTGCAATAGAAAACTATCAGGGCTCGGTTTACATTATTCATGGAATGCAAGATTGGAACGTGGATCCACATATGGCTTTTCCAGTTCATCAGATGATGATTGATAACGGATTCGAAGTCAAGGGAATGTATGGACAATGGGGTCATGACTATCCAGATAGAATGAGTGGACATCAGGGACTTTCAAGTGGTCGTGGGGGTGAAGCATTTCCTTTCACTCTTCGATGGGACTGGGCGGATGATCTCTTAGAGTGGTTCGATTTCTATCTGAAGAACGATGGAGAAAAACCTCGTTTAATAGCTGAGATACAAGATAATATGGGGGGGTGGAGAGTGGAGGAAACTTATCCTCCAGCAGATCAAGAATGGCTCCGTTATGGAATGGATAAGTGTACTGTTATAGGAGGAGGAGAGACAATTACCTCTTCCTCAGGTGTTCGTATTGAATGTCCATTCTTTGATGAAGATACACGTATAGTCGGAACTCCTACATTCCATGTAGATGCAACAATTTCAGCATTCTCAACAAGTGGTCATCTATTTGTTGAAATGGTACAGGCAAGTAACGAAATGCACCTTGGTCACGCTGTCATGGATTTACGATATCATGCTGGTGGTAAAAATGGAGAGGTGTTGACACCCGGAGAAACAGTGAACGCTAAAATGGAATTCTTTGGAATGGACGTATTGATCCCAGCGGGAGATGGGATCCATTTGATAATTAGTCAAACTGGAGAAGACTATATTCCAAGTCCAGTATCTACTCAATCAGTTACTTTGGGTCTCACAGCCTCAAGTATACTTTCTCTTTCAACTGTAACTCGTGGTTGTGATGATTTGTTTATGCCTCCCATGATGACTGAACAATACCCTCAGTGCATTCAGGAGATGTGAGAAATGAGTCCTCCGTCTCCTAAGGTAAATGTTGCAGTTTCAGATAGAATCCTATTACATCTATGGGAACAGGATCATCAGGCTGATCACTATCTAGTAAATAGGGAAGTCACTAGACCCGGTATTGCTGAGATTTGTGCCTTACATCCTCCCAATGTATCTCGAGCAATGCGAGATCTTGCTTTTGATGGATTAGTCAGTGAACATACTCGTGTAGTTAGAGGCGAAGAAAGAAGACAGAAGACATGGCAACTAACTGAAGAAGGCCGAAAAGAGATTTCTCATAGAATTTCAGACCTTAGATCAATAACAGTTCTCTTGAGAGAAAGAGAAGGAAACCTACTGGAAGTTAGAGCAGACGAAGTAGGTAATCGCTTGGAAACGGGTTTGACTTTATTACAAGTCCTGATGCACGCACAACATGAGGGTGTTCTTAATTTCGGTGACATAAGATTTGGTGCCATAGTTCGTCATGATGAATCTACAAAATCAGCACCCGGGTCTTTACGACTTCTTTCTGGTGCACATTCAACATATCACACACGCCCTCCTGAAACAAGAATTGTACATGGTAGAGAGTCAGAAGTTTCAATTCTCAATAATTGGTATCAGTCAAATATACCAATGGCCGTTATTTCGGGTATTGCTGGATGTGGTAAAACAACCTTGGCGAGTCATTGGTTAGAATCTACTCTTGCATCTAATCCTAATACATCAGTAATGTATTACCCATGTCAACCATGGGACTCTACACTTGGTATAGCCACAAGTTTACTTCATCGACTATCACTTAGCTTAGATGGAGAAGAAAAAGATCCCTATGGCGTTCTTGAGTCACTTCCAATGAAACCAGGTGCAAGTCTAAACATCGATATGTATCGTCGTCGACTTATAGCCCATCTCAATGACGAAGACAAGAGAATAGGAAATCAATTTGATGATTTTATCCTTATTCTAGATGATGTTCACAATTTATCCAGAGATGGTGAATATCTATTTGGCGCTTTACTTCAGATTTCAGAATCAACCAATATGAGATTACTTCTAATATCCAGAACAAATTTGACATTCTACGATAGAAGAGATGTCCACACTAGAGACAGAGTAGTTGAACTTAGACTAACGGGATTATCTATTGAAGAGATAGCAAATTGGATAGAATCAATATCGCTTCCTTCAGATGCTCCCGCAGAGGAAATACATAGGGCAACAGGAGGTCATCCACTTGCAGTTGAATTACTTGAATTGTATGGTCAAACCCTACATGATGATTGGCTCAGATTTCTCGATGAAGAAATTCTTGAAGTCCTTCCAACTGATCATAGGGAACTACTTGCATTATTGGCTATAGCAGACCAACCAGTTCCATGGGATAGACTTGCATCAGCAGCATCATACAACGGCACCCCTCCAGAGGAATTGATTTCTCGTGGCCTAATGCTAGAATTAGATAGTGGTATGTGGCTTCACGAAGCCCTACGATCCCGACTCCTTCGCGAGGTTGGGAACCCCTTTGAAGAAAGAGCCAAACGTCTGAGAGATAGTTTGTGAATAACTCAAGCCATATGTCGATTTAGCCATTGGTCAAAAGCCGGTTTTGGCATGAATCCAGCGTGTTGATCTACAAGTTCCCCATTTTGAAAAAGTAAAAGCGCAGGTATTCCACGAATTCCAAATCTCCCTCCAGAAAGAGGATTGACGTCGGTGTTGACTTTTGCAATAGTCATTTCACGCTCCTCGGCTACTTGTTCTAATACTGGAGCAATCATCTTACAAGGCCCACACCACGGAGCCCAAAAATCAACTAAAACCCAATCATCACTCTTCGTTACATTATCAAAATCAGCATCACTAGCGTTGATTATCCTGCCCATGCTATCACTCCGCAGGGGTACTCGTTAAGCAGGCATCATATCAATACTAGCATTTCTCCATGTTGCTGGATATTGCGATTTCAAAGTAATAAACATACGAATTATTGACAAGTGAAAGGTTCTCGCAAGTACTGGGGGAGAGCCTTGGAAATAGCACCGAGCATCCTCACAGCTGACTTTTCTAATCTAGCAGATACTCTAGAGGAAGCCGTTAATGCCGGTATTAATTGGATACATATGGACGTCATGGATGGCAATTGGGTAGTAAATAGAACCATAACATTTGGACCCGCATTGATACGTGCAGTACGTAATAGAATGGGTACAGAAGTTTTCATTGATTGCCATCTGATGATAACTAACGCCGAAGAGACTTGGTCGCAATATGTTGATGCTGGTGTAGACCTAGTCATAGCACATATCGAGGCAGTAGATAACATGGGGTCTTTGATCAAATCTTTACACGACTCAGGATGTCAAGCCGGTGCAGTTCTGAATCCAGATACACCCGCATCATCTATTCTTCCATTCCTATCCCAACTTGATCTCGTTCTTGTGATGTCGGTAGTTCCCGGCAAAGGTGGACAATCATTCATGCCAGAAGTAGAATCAAAGGTTAGGAAATTTAGAGAGGCAATAGACAAGCAAATTGCAGAAGGCGGTAGACAAACTAAGTTGATGATAGATGGAGGAATTAAACATCATAATGCTGCTATGGTTTCAGAATGGGGAGTCGATGTAGCAGTAGTAGGAAGCGGCCTTATCAACGACAAAGCAAGTATCAAAGACAATCTCACAGAAATCAATTCCGCAATGGGCATTGATTAATTTACACGCGCGAGCATTCAAATCCTACCAACCTCGGGCTAATATCGATGGTGACAGAAGCGTGGATGTCTGAGGAGATTCTCAAAGTGGTTCCTGATGCTAGAGTCGAGGCTACTGACTTACATGGAAGTGGTGATCATTTCCATGTAAGAGTAATCTCTTCTTCTTATGAGGGAATGCGTCCATTACAAAGACAAAGACCAATCTTGAATCATTTCAAACCCTTTATCGCCCAGAATATAGTTCATGCCTTAGATTTGAAATGTATGACTCCGGAACAAGCAGAAAACTCAGGAGACACAGCTTTTGATCCACATGCAGAGAAGAAAACAGAATTCTTTGGAATACACATTCGTAGACCAGAAAAGGAGTGATAAAATGTCATTTGATTGGACCCCCTCAGAACTTGATGCCTTAGTAAACGAACACCCTATAGTACTCTTCATGAAGGGGACGCCACAAGAACCCAGATGCGGATTCAGCAATCGCGCTGCTACTGTGTTAAGTCAATTAGGAGAGCCTTTTACTAGTGTAAATATACTGACAGATCCTAGGGCGATTCCTTCGGTATGTGCTTGGGCAGATTTCCCAACAATGCCTCAGGTATACATCTATGGCGAATTAATTGGCGGATCAGACATAGCCCTAGAAATGTATCAATCCGGTGAACTCCAGCAAATGATAGCAGATGGTAGAGCTGCCTCGGAGTGAGGAGATTTCATGTCGGCATTTGCCGATGATAGAAGAATAATGATAATCGCCTTAATTGGTGCAACATTACTATCATTCGCACCACTATTGTACATACAGTCAGACACCTCCCCAATTACAGGAGCATTCTTCAGAATGCTATATGCTATCCCAATCCTTCTCTTTCTCGTCTTATATCTAAAGAAAGAGGATCATAGACAGAGAAATAGTAGGATGCTTGCCTTTGTAGCAGGAATACTACTAGCAATTGACTTTGTTGGCTATCATAGTGCAATAGACTACATAGGAAGCGGAATCGCAACTTTGATTGGAAATTCTCAGGTTATAATTGTCACTTTGGTAAGTTGGTGGTTATTCGGAGAAAGACCAAATCGAATGATTTTACTAGCTCTTCCAATGGTTATGTTGGGATTAATTTTTATCTCCGGAATTTGGGATGATCAACCATATGGCGCAGACCCCGTTAAAGGAGTAATAGGAGGTATAGTCGCTGCAATATTTTATTCATCATTCCTTATTCTTTATCGCTTTTCAAACAGAATCCAGGCACCTTCAGTAAATCTACAATTGGATGCAACAACAGGTGCTGCAACGGGGCTTTTGCTAGTTGGAATAATGCCTCTTTCAAGTTTAGATATAGAACCAATAGCATTCTCAGTAACTTGGCCAGGTCATGGTTGGATAGTCCTTCTTTCAATTTCTTGTCAAGTATTAGGATGGTTAGCAATTACATATGCACTCCCGAGACTTCCCGCCGCACACACTTCTTTCGCAATCCTATTACAGCCGGTGTTAACCATTGTTTGGGGTGTTTTGCTTCTCAAAGAGGAACCATCAGTTCAACAAATAGGTGGAATGATACTAATCTTCTCAGCAATAATCACGGTTACTCTTTTTGGAAGAACAGATAACATAGTAGAAAAATCATCTAATTAATATGATATTATAATCATAAAAATGTATCACTGAAAGCCTAGCGTCTAATCATTTAGGTGTACAGGGCGAGAGACACAAGCGAGGGGATGGGATGCACTCAGCGAGAACCTCAACGGCCCCGTACGGACATACCTTACAATCAGCGCTAGATAATCGTTGTGCGTAAAAATTCTCCATTAGGCCTAAACGCTATACTGAGACGCTATATTATGTTAAGAAGTGAAATAGTTACTCAACAGTCAAAACTTCGGCACCACCATCGGTAATCCAAATAGTATGCTCATATTGCCCAATCATTCCTCTATCAGAGCAACGAAGTGCTTGATAAGTTTCTAAGAATCTAATATTAATGAGTTTCTTAATCAAAGCATTCCATTTCTTTCGAAGAATTTCTTGTTCTTCTCCCGGGAATGGCTTCTCTAGAAGTGGATATGCCCAGCGCTCGGCAAAAGGAAGCGTATTATATCGCTCTTCGATGTATCTGGCCATAGTGGCTCCAAGAGGTTTTAACTTACCTTTTGACATAGCTTTGCGAATAGTGATATTTCCAGTAACGCGATAAATGTTACTTGAAGAACTAGGTGGTATATTTTCAACTGTTCCACTTTTTCCAGTAGTGTTGAATGGTTCAACAGCATAAACAGACCCAGTTTCTACAGTTCCTTTGAAACTAGGATTATCTGGTCCACATGCATATGCTGGTATTGAGACACCAGCATGTAGATTCCATCTCTTCAATTCATGTCCACATAGATTTCTAATCGGCTCAAAACCAGCGTCAGTATGAACTTGTTCAGCAGCAGCACCAACAACATGCCAGGGGGTATCTGGATGCATTTTTTCAATCGAGGCATCTCTTGCCTCCTTTGCTGCTTTTATTTGCTCTGTATGATTGCCACCATTGCCTACCTCTATTGTCATTGCATTGTCTGCAATAGCTCCTGCAATGTGTACTCCAACATCGAGTTTGACAAGATCTCCGTTTTGAAAAATCATTTCTCCTTCAAATCCATCAGGAGGTAGCAATCTTGATTCTGATGTATAATGGGCCGCGATGTCGTTTACTGAAATTGTTACAGGAAAAGCAGGAGTTCCACCATGTCTCCTGATGAACCTCTCTGCGGAATCAATAACATCATCCCACGCCTTACCAGCCACTATTTCTCCTTTGATACCTTCAAGGGTTCTTCTGGCTACATGCCCAGCGTCTTTCCACTGTTTGAGATCTTCTTCTTCCACCATTTTTCAACCTCTTCAGTAGGTACAATTCCTTCTCTCAGGACCTCAATGCTCGGGTAATCGGGCGCATCACAGACCGAATACCACGATATCAAAGTACTGGGGGGACCAGAGGCCGTATTTCCGTCTACAACACCTATCTTAAAACCCATTTTTCTTAATTTATTAGCGGCTTTTTTACAAGTTTCATCTGGTATTTCTCCACTAATATTTGCAGAAGTAGCGGTAAGAGGTCCGGTGGCTTGCAGTAATGCCTTTGCAATTGGATGAGCAACTACTCTGATAGCTATTTTTTTACCACCTAAACGTGAATCAAGAAGAGTCTTCGCAGGGAGTAGAAGAGTAATCGCCCCCTCTGGAAAAGACGACAATAATTCAGAAATATCATCAGTTAACTCAACGATACTAGATGCCTGTTCTAGATTAGCGACCCCTATACTTACAGGCATGTTAGAGGGTCTATTTTTTATGGCAAATAATTTATCTAAAGAGGCGGAGTTAGGAATACATCCTAGAGCCGGCTGAGTGGTAGTTGGATATACTATACAATCTCCATCTATAGCTATTCTAATTGCTTCCTCCAAATTGGTCACCTCACTTGATATGCCTGCGTGAAGCAGGGGGCAAGGAATTGGCCTGAACTACAATTGAACCAACGTGTAGATCCATATTTGATTGATGAGTATGTCTACTAGATATCCTAAGCAATTCTCTAATCCCAAAAACAAGATTTATCACAGGAATAAGGAAGATTAATTTCCTTCTAGAACGTTGATCCCACATTTGACTAGTCATCTCAGAACCATCTTCTGCTAAAACAGCCAGACCAAGCATTCTTTGGCCCAAAGATCTGGAAAATTTCATACCTGTCCATCTCCAATATAGCCAATGAGAAATAAAGAGTATCATAACCATAGCAAGTGAATGATGAAATCCTGAAGAAAGCCATAATGTAATATTCCAAGCATTCAGAATTTGCCAACGACTAACAACCATCAATATTGTAGTCACTATTACAATATCAACACTTAGAGCAGCAGTACGTTGAACACCACTAGCTAGAATTGTGCCTTCTGGTATTGGCCAATGCCCTCCTTCTTCCGCAGTAACTATTTGCTTAGCCAGAGTTCCTCCTGACTGCACAGAAATAGGTGAATCATGGTCCGACATACTCTCTCTCAGGCCATCCCGAGAATGTGCCACGCCTCAAGGTTACGACTGCGTATGTGTGACAACCAATCAGACCAAACTGGGTCATTCCTCAGTGTGTCAGGGTCTCCAATTACTATGAGGCCACGCCTTGATCGAGTTAGTGCCACATTGAGTCTTCTTGGATCAGAGAGAAAACCAACCGTACCTTCGTCATTAGATCTCACACAAGAGAATATTATCACTTCTTTTTCTCTTCCTTGATAACCATCTACTGTATTTACTTCAATACTCTCTCTTTTTTGAGGTAATGCATCTCGAATAGCTCTTACCTGTCCTGCATAGGGAGTAATTATACCAATATCTGTCTCTAGTAAATCACCCGGCTCAAGTAGATTCTCAAGAATTCTAGCAACCCATCCCGCTTCTGCAAGGTTTTCCTTGGATGAACCATCCGGAGAACTCATTTCTCCTCCATTAACAGGCAAAAACGCGATTGGAATTTCCCAATCATTCCAAAGGAAGCCTGCAGGGTTGGGTCGTTCATCTTCACTAATTCCATCAATAAGATTACCATCATAGAATGCTTTATTCGGAAAGTTTGAGATTTCAGGATGCATTCTATACTGTGTATCTAGTAGGATTGGTTCAATACCCATTTCAATTATTCTTTCAAATAAAGATCGTCTTAACCCTCCATTTTCAGCACGTTGGCTTATTACAGTTGGAGGTAATTGTCTATGATCGCCTACTAGAACCACTTGTCTTGCACCACGTACAAGCGGAACCAGACTTGCAGGTTCAGTTGCCTGAGTTGCTTCATCAATTAATACCCTAGAAAAATTACGACCATCTAGCAGATGATGTCCAACACCTATACACGTACAACATAGAACCTGAGCACGACCTAGTATATCATCACGCATTTGTGATTCTATACGCCGAACTTCTTTCCATCCTCTGTTTAAATCTCTATGCGCTAATCCTTTTTCTTTTCCTTTCATACCGGGTATTCTTCGAGCAAGTTTTTCATTCAACTCTAGATGCTCAATTAAGTCTCTCCTAAGTGGGTGATTTTCCATTTGTGCGTCAACTGTTGCAATTCTCAGAGACTCTCTAACTTTTACTGGCTGCCCCAGTCTTATTGCACTCACACCTAAATCTAGTAGACCTTCGAGTAAGTTATCAACAGCAACATTTGAGTCAGCAACAGCTAGGATTGTACCGATATCTTGACTCGCCCAAGACTCTAAAATACGAACAGCAGTATATGTTTTTCCTGTACCAGGGGGGCCTTGTATCAATGTAAGTCTACGGTTAGTAGCTGCATTTGCAGCGATTTTCTGAGACTCATTCAGGCCCTCCGATTTACTCATTGGTTTTCGATTCATACCACCTAACTCAGGGCCTAGGCTGGCTGTTGCTATTGGATCATAAACAAGACCTAGCAGTAGTTCACGTAATGGTGCGCCTCCCTCTTCATCAAATATTGAATTTAGAGCATCGTGCATTCTATCAAAGGCAACTTTGTTTGCAGCTCTATCCATTCTCCAAAAACCACTTCTTAACCCACTAGGAAGCTCAGATAGAACAATTCTTATTCTATTACGAGATCTATCTGAAACGATTCCTTCAATTGTTTTTTCACCAATTGGATCTCCTCTACTTAATATTACTATATCTCCTTGCCGAAATCTATGAGATCCCAAATTGGCTCGTTTTTCTAACTGTAATTTAACAATTCTTTGACCAAACAACCAACCGTCTGGTTTTGCTTGGAGATCAAATAAAGCCAATCCATGAGATGATAATTTTTTCCTTGACCAATTCCTCAATCGTTCTTCAGTCGCTCTTAATTCATCATCTAATTCCCACTTAATTAGTTGCATGAAAACATCATGATGATCCTGACTCCGAGTAAATCTCGAAGGAGTACTTCCTGGTGTCCCCATGTCTTCTGCCCGTAATCAATTACACATCACGCTTTGCAAATACACATGACGTTGCTCCATGAGCACTTTGCTTACAAATTAGGGTGAGGGTTATACGCGGAACGCGGCCGAAGCACCTCGTCTTTGTGGGTGGTAGCACGGTGTTTGATAAGTTCAAAAATTGGCGTAAGCAAGAATCGCAGTCAATGATTGAATGTCCATTATGTGGGACAAATAATCCAGAGGGGTCCTCAGAATGCTCTCAATGTATGTATCAATTAGGAAAGGCCTCTTTTCAGCAAGTTACAACTATAGATGAATCCCAAACTAATGATTTATTCGATCAACTTCTGGCAGATTCTGACGAAGAAGATCAAGAAGAAGTGATTGATTGGTCAAGGGGCTCCTTCAAGATGGAAGATGTAACTATTGATGTTGAACAATATGATGAATCTGATGGCATCAAAATGAGCATTAATCCTACATTTGCTATGACTGTTGATCATCCTGAATCGAGTGAAGAGGATGATGAGGAATACGAATTGACTGCAGCAGATGCCCCCGCATTTGTGACCAAATTTGAGATTCCTGAGGAGGAAGAAGAGATATTGGAAGAAATACCAAAACAACAGATAACTCTAGTTGAGCCAATAGAATCATTTTCAGTAGATGACACATCTGAAGAGGAAGCTTTAGACCCTCCTTTATCTTCTGAATTTGAAGAAGTGTTTAATGAAGAACCTCCTGCTAATCTAATGAATTTGAAGAAAGCTGAATTGATAGAGATGGCAAAAGAAGCAGGTTTATCGACATCAGGAAATAAGTCGGAAATAGTCGAAAGACTTCAAGTTCAAGATTCGCAATCTGAACCTCCGAATTCAGAAGAAAATCTAGAACAGAGTAAAGAAGTCGAATCATTGCAACCCCCTCCTCCTCTATTGAGAGCAGATATGCCTGCCCCCCCTCCTCCTCCAGTGGCGGCTCGTCCAGTAGATCCAATGGATGCTGCATTTGATGGAAATAATACCCAAAAGCCTCCAACCATACCCAGAATTCCACGCCCCCCAACTCTTCCTCATCTTATGGAAGAAGAAATTGAAAACTCAGATGATAATGGATTTTGGCCATGGCCTCAGCAAGAGGAATGGCAAGATAGAGATTTAGTAATGAAAATAAGAGATGCCATGGAGGCGGCAAAACGCAAAGAGAATGCTCAAGCAACCGTGCTAATTGATGAGGTAGGTCCTCATTTGGGAGAACGAACAAAACTTCTGTATCCGGTTGGAGCCCTCTTACAAAGGATAGGCAGGGCATCAGCAGTAGATAAGATGATTGAAAAAGCGATAGAGGCATATCCAGAAGACCCCCACGTTAAGTCAGCGAAAGCAAAGTTACGCCCTTGATTTTACATCAATCATCTAGGTTCTCGAACCGTAGGGCTCATCTGTGTATCTAAGAAGCGGGATGCATGATTCGTCGCGCGACCACGACGATCCAAGTCGACGAAAACATGGTGTTGAGGCCAGCAAATACTACTCACAGCCTTCCATTAATTGAGGCATTTGAGGAAACTTGGCCCGAGGTTAGTAGGGCGATGCCATGGATACTCCCTGAGCAAGATACCGTAACTCAGATTGAGGAATTTCTAGATGAGGCAGAACGTATGGGTCGTGTTGGACGTATGCATCATTGGGTGATCTTACGTCCATGGGATTCCACAATTCTTGGGTTAATTGGATTTGATACAGTAACAAGAACCGTAGAGGCCGATTGGAATTTAGGGTATTGGATCAGATCTTCAGAACAGCGTAGAGGGGCCGCGACTCGCGCTATAGAGGCAGTATTACTCTGGTTAGGGGCCCTAGAAAACACTCAAGTTGAACTTAAAGTAGATCCTAACAATATTCCCGGTAAACATACTGTAGAACGCACGGTAAGAAAATGGAGCGGTAGTAGATCTATTCAAGGCGACTCCTCAATTACTGTTGCTGGTATTCGTACTGAACATGAATGTCATGTAATTGAAGTAGGCCCTAATAAGAGCCCTAAGTTAGAATAATTGATTGCGATCATTGAAATCAGTCGATCGATTCGGATACCTGCCCATAGGGCAGGTGTTCCCATGTCCGTTAACCACCGACAACGACTTCCGGATATAGATCCAGAGGAAACTGATGAGTGGATTGAAGCATTACGCGACGTCGTAGACTCTCAGGGTATAGAACGAGCTCGATTGCTATTACACGAGCTTCTTTCGGAATCTAATGACCTTAATATTCAGATTTCTTCTTTATCTAGAACTCCATATGTGAACTCAATATCATGGGATCATCAGGAACCTTATCCAGGGGATGTTAAACTTGAGAAGGAGATTCAGAACTCAATCCTTTGGAATTCTGCTTTAATGGTCTCGGATGCAAATAGAAGAATAGATGGGATTGGAGGGCACATCTCTACTTATGCCTCATCTTCAACACTATATGAAGTAGGTTTTAATCATATATTTAGAGGAAAAGATAGCAATGGGATAGGCGATGCTTTGTACATACAGGGACATGGCAGTCCGGGGATCTATGCTAGAGCATTTCTGGAAGGGCGCCTTAATAGAGAACAATTAACTAATTTTCGCCAAGAGGCTTTCAGCGATGGACTTTCTTCATATCCACATCCTCGATTGATGCCAGAATTTTGGGAGTATCCAACAGTTTCAATGGGACTTGGGCCACTATCTGCTGTAATGCATGCTCGTTTTTGGAAATATATTCATAATAGGGGATTAGTTGATACCTCCGAATCAACGATATTTGCATTTCTGGGTGATGGAGAAATGGATGAACCAGAGGCTATTGCTGCAATCGCAGTAGCCGGTCGAGAGAAATTAGATAATCTAATTACTATAGTAAATTGCAATCTACAAAGACTGGATGGTCCAGTAAGAGGTAACTCAAAGATAATCCAAGAACTTGAAGGCCTCTACAGGGGAGCCGGATGGGATGTATTCAAGGTGCTATGGGATTCAAATTGGGATAGATTATTTGCTAGTGATTATGATGGTGCATTACTCAATCGTCTAGAAGCAATAACAGATGGAGATTTTCAGAGAATGAGTACTCTAAGTGTATCAGATTTCAGAGAGGAACTTTTCTCAGGACATTCATCACTAGAAGCAATGTCTGCTGGAATTACAGACGAAGAACTCTCTAAATTACGCCGTGGTGGGCATGATCCAATTAAGGTGTGGGCAGCATACAATGCTGCTAAACATTCGGATAAACCAGTAGCGATTCTAGCTCACACAGTGAAAGGTTGGGGTATTGACACATTTGAGGCGAGAAACACGACTCATCAGAAGAAGAAAATGAGTTTAGAAGATTTAATTTCTTATAGAGATAGACTTGAGATACCCGTAGACGACTCTAAACTTGAAGAAGATCCTTTCTATAATTTAGATGAAGACTCAGAGGCATTGCAATATTTACACTCCAGACGAATTTCATTGGGTGGTTATCTTCCAGAGAGACGTTCTCCAAAAATAACCAATAAACTCCCCAAGTTAGAAACATATGCATCATTTGATGCGGGAACTCCTGAGGGTCAGCAAGTATCTACTACGATGGCATTTGTTCGCCTACTTAGGGGTTTGATGAAGTCAGAAATAGGAGATAGAATTGTACCAATAATTCCTGATGAAGGACGAACTTTTGGTATGGACCCACTATTTTCCGAGTTTGGTATTTATTCTTCTTTT
Source organism: Euryarchaeota archaeon UBA23 (assembly GCA_002498725.1). Classification (GTDB taxonomy): domain Archaea; phylum Thermoplasmatota; class Poseidoniia; order Poseidoniales; family Thalassarchaeaceae; genus MGIIb-O1. The sequence goes on along the minus strand of DAIJ01000008.1, from coordinate 32,930 downwards.
GGTCAACTTTACAAGCCAGTAGATCATAAAATGCTTATGAAATATAAGGAATCAAAATCCGGACAGGTTCTCCAAGAGGGAATTTCAGAGGCTAATTCAATTGCTTCTTGGATTGCGAGTGCAACTTCATATTCTCATTCAGGAACTCCAACATTGCCATTCTATATTTTCTATTCTATGTTTGGTTTCCAAAGAGTAAATGATCAGATATGGCAGGCTTCTGATGCGCGTGCTCGTGGCTTTTTGATGGGCGCAACTGCAGGCCGAACCACATTGAATGGTGAAGGATTACAGCATCAGGATGGCCATTCATTATTACATGCTAGCACAGTACCTTACTGTCGTGCTTGGGACCCTTCATATGCATATGAATTAGCGACTATTATCAAGCATGGAATTGATGAGATGTGGAATCAAAATAAAGACGTTTTTCACTATGTTATGCTTTACAATCAAAATGAGCAACAACCTCCAAAACCAGAAGGCTGTGAAGAGGGATTAATACAGGGCGCTTACTTATTGAAAAAAGCAAAGTCTGGAAAAGAGCCAATGATAAGATTACTAGGATCAGGCCCGATACTTTCTCATGTTTTAGAAGCCGCTGAAGAACTGGAAAATCGTGGTATACGCGCAGAGATTTGGTCTGTACCATCCTACGGGGAACTACGTCGTGCTGGTTTAGAAGCAGAGAGGGCTACTCGCCTTAATCCACAGGATCCTAAAATTGCTTACGTAAGTCATTGCTTTGGAGATGAAACAACTACTATTGCTGCTAGTGATTATATTGCTGCAATTCCGGAAATGATTCAACGTTGGGTGGGCGGTCGTTATGTTGTACTTGGTACTGACGGATTCGGAAGATCGGATACAAGAGATGCTCTAAGAAGATTCTTTGAGATAGATACAGCAAGTATAGTTGTGGCTGCTCTTTCGGCTCTAGAACAAGATGGAAAAATGCCAGATGGGACAACAGTAAAAGCAACAAAAGAATTAGGAATAATCTTCGATCGTTATGATAAGACAATGTAATTATTATTCAGTAATATGAGCTAAGAAATAATTGTACACAAGAACTTCTCCAAGGCTAATCCAATCCGGTATTTCATTATTGTACGGGTCATATCTATGACCAGGAATTAGTCTCCAATCAGGAGGTAGTTCACTGAGTATTTTTTTTGCATTAATTAGGCTCCTTTGTTGGGCCGGAGGATCTCCTCCGGGTAAATCTACTCTTCCTGCACTTTTAACAAAAAGTAAGTCTCCTGCATGATATACACCATGTCCATGAAATGTCACATGCCCTGGTGCATGTCCCGGCGAATGCGTAACTGTAAGTTTAATATTGCCTGCTGACCATTCAACTGACTCATCAGGTTTACAATCCCATGTATCTGTAAAGTCTATTTTTCGAAATACAACATGAGCAAGTAGATTGGGAACCCTTGCCTCTTCATGCCCCCAGACCTCTAGGTCTGGGAATCTTTTCATCATACCAGGATATCCTGCTGCATGATCTCTGTGAGTGTGCGTGTAAAGAAGATGAGTAGGGACTAATCCTTCTTTTTCTAATGCCTGAGTCCATCTTTTGCCATCGAAAGGGTCGATTATTGCAACTATTCCATTTTCCCTGTCAACGAATGCAGTATTCATATTCATCAAAGATCCCATTTGTGTTATCCACACTTCAATACCATCATCCCAGACTTGGACATCGAACTCGCCATCTTCAAGCATATTTGTTACGGCCATGATGTTGCCCATAGGTGTGGTGGAACAAATATCACAGAGCAGCCTTCAAATTGTAGTCCCCAAGTCGGAGGTCATGGCACGAATGCCTGCTTCACATTCCCGTATGGTGGGCCTCTTGCTTGGTCTACTGCTTAGTCAGGGAGCCTGAGAGGGCTCCCATTTTCGTATTGGGGTGAAGAATATGGTTTACGATTCGCAAAAAATAGAGACTCATTGGCAGGCTCGTTGGAACGCGGAAAAAGTCAATCATACCGATATAGATGAGTCGCGAGAAAAATTCTACTGTCTAGAAATGTTTCCTTATCCTTCAGGATATATGCATATGGGACACGTTCGTAATTATTCAATCGGAGATGCTATGGCAAGGTTCCAAAGACTGATGGGCAAGAATGTACTGTATCCAATGGGGTATGACTCCTTTGGTATGCCAGCTGAAAATGCTGCTAAGAAGGAGGGAGGGCACCCTCATACGGTTACTGAACGCAATATTGCAATGATACGTACAGATCAAGAAAGAATGGGATATTCATACGATTGGAGAAGAATGTTTGCGACATCTACGCCTGAATATTATCATTGGAACCAAGAGATGTTTCTAAAATTTAGAGAGGCAGGATTGGTAGAACGTCGTTTTGCACCAGTTAATTGGTGTGATGATTGTGATACAGTTCTAGCAAACGAACAAGTAAAGAATAATCGTTGCTGGCGATGTGGTCTTGAAGTTATACAGAAAGACATGGCACAGTGGTTTCTTTGTATGACTAAGTATGCAGATGAATTACTTGATGAATTAGACCACATTGATTTTCCAGAGAATGTTAAATCGATGCAACGCAATTGGATAGGCCGCTCTAATGGTGCACACATCGATTTTCAAGTTTCTAATTCTGATTTAGTAATAGGCGCTTTCACAACAAGACCCGATACAATTTTTGGAGTTACCTTTGTTACATTATCTCCGGAACATCCTCTTTGTGAAGAATTGGTTTCGGGAACAGAATATGAAAAAGGTTGGCGTGATTTAAGAGATGAATGTTCTCGAATGTCTGAGTTTGAGAGGATCAATTTATTGAAGGAAAAAAAGGGAACCCCTCTTGGTAGATCAGTAATTAATCCATTAACAGGCTTAGAAATTCCAATATGGGTAGGTAACTTTGTTGTGGCCTCTTATGGAACTGGGGCAGTTATGGGAGTTCCCGGTCATGATCAAAGAGATTATGATTTTGCCAAGAAGTATGGATTGGAGATAAAGCAAGTACTATCCAGAGAAGAAGGCGGTATTGCAAATGAAGAGAACCCCGTTTTTGATGGCTTAGGATGGATGGTTAATTCCGCTAACTCAAAATTTGACGGATTATTTGGAAATGAGGCTAAGGCTGCGGTCATAGCAGCACTTGAATCTGATAAAAAGGGTAAAGGAACGGTACAATATAGACTAAAAGATTGGCTTTTGAGTCGTCAGCGCTTCTGGGGAACTCCAATTCCTATGCTTCATTGTGAATCATGCGGAGTAGTTCCCGTTCCTTACGATGACCTCCCAGTAGAATTACCACTTGATGTTACTTTTAGTTGGGATGAAAGTGGTAATCCACTTGCTGGTCATGATGATTTCCTCTCAACAAATTGCCCTCAATGTAATGGTCCAGCCCACCGCGAAACTGACACTATGGATACATTCTATGACTCCTCATGGTACTTCATGAGGTTTGCAGATTCAACAAATAAAGAAGAGCCATTCAATAGAAATAAAGTTGATTATTGGCTTAAGGGCGGTGTAGATTTGTATATCGGAGGCATTGAACATGCAGTAATGCATCTTCTTTATGCTCGTTTTTTCACAAAAGCCACTCGAGATCTTGGAATGAATGAGATTGGAGAGCCATTTGGCCGTTTGGTCTGTCAAGGTATGCTTAATGCTCCAGCCCCATTCTGTTCTGAATGTAATACAGAGTATCATGTTGATAACTTTGGAGGAACTTGTCCTAATTGTCAAGCTGATCTTGGTTCACGTTCAGCAAAGATGAGCAAGAGTTTGGGTAATACCGTAAGTCCTGGAGAAATGGTCGATCGATATGGAGCGGATACCGTTAGATTGTTCATTTTATTCGGTGCTAATCCAGAGGCAGGAATGGATTGGTCAGACAATGCAGTTATTTCTAATCATAAGCAATTATGTTCAATTATTGATGCATTCGACTATGGAATTAAACTTGCAGATTCTCCAGGGCCTCTAGATTCATGGTTACTTGCACGATTGCGATTAAATCAAAGACATTGGAGGGATTCTATGGATTCAGTAAGCCTCCGAGAAGGCGTCATGGTTAGCCACTTTCAAATGCTTTCAGACTGGCAGTGGTATCTTCGGCGTGGAGGCTCTGACAGAGCCACTGCAAGGAGGTTTCTGACAGGATGGGCTCCTATGTTAGCACCAGCTACGCCCCACATTGCTGAGGAATTTTGGTCTTTATTGGGGATCGGCAGCAAATCATCAGAAACTATGTTGGCTACTCATGAAATGGAATTTGAATTAGAAGATGACAATGATCTCGAAGTTTTGTCTCTAGAAGCTTATCTTAGAGAAGTAATCGAATCAGCAAGAAATCTTCGAAGTCTAGCCGAGCGTCATTCAGAGGGATCAATATCTAAACTCGTGATACAAACATCACCATCTTGGAAAATCAAATTAGCCCGCGAGGCCGTTCGGTTAGAATCTGAAGGTTTTGACTTTAAGCAGCAAGGACAAGAATACCTAAAATCGTTAGAATTATTTGAAAATGAGAAATTACGGGGAGAAATTTTCCAAACCTGGATGACCATGACAACGGGATCTAAGAAAAAGAGAGGGAGAATTCATACTTGGAACCCAGGAGAGAAACAGTTGTTGATTAGTGGTTTTGATGAGAATGAAGTAATTAACTCAGCATCACATTTCATAGCCTCAGTTCTTGATGTAGATTCCGTAGTATCGTACTCTGTAGGAGATGGTGATGACATTGGTGGAAAGGCCAGAGTAGCATTCCCATTAGAACCTGGAATTGCATTTATTTAAGACCCCTTCAAGTTTAATATTCTCCGATATTAGTGTCGATTAAGATTGCGAGAGTTCATGGACAAGCAGTCGTTCGGATTGATTGTTGAGTGAAGAGAAGGAGCCTTCCAATCGTCGCAGACGCCGTCGTCCGCGTCAAAAATCAGGCAATGGCGCCAAGCATATTCCATGGGCAACCGGTGAGCCAGAAGCCATGGAACGCGCACTAGGCCGTTTCCACCAAGATCCTCCACCAATGGGAATTCCGAAAGACATCGACCCACCACCTGAGATTAGTGATTTGAAATGGCAAACTAATGCCATCGCTAAACCTATCCAGAAGAAAGTAGGAGAGATAGTAATCAAACCAGGAGAGTTCGGTTTTCTTCCAGAGGAAAGAGTAGATGATATTAGAGATGAAATAAGCCAATTTCCAATTTCAATTGAGCAAGCATTGTCTCTTCGTGGAGCACTTAACCAGGAGAAAAGCGTTCACTCTCATGGGCGTTTGATGCGAAATTCTAATCAATTAAGAAGACGCTATGACGCAGGAGAAGGGGTTCTCACACTAGCTCAAAGATTTGACGCGCCCCCTGTCAACACATTCCGTGCAATACTTACAGGTCGTGGCTGGTCAAAAAATAGAATTAAAGAGACTCTTAAGGATCCTAAGAAAATGAATAAGAGGGATCAAAATGAATTTTCTAAAGCCGAGGAAGCAGATAAAGTTAGTTCAGTTAATCAATCAGATACTCAGAGTGCCGCTGAAGTATTCGAAGAAATTTTATTTTCATACTTCGAGAATCTTGGTATAAGGTTCCGTAAACAGGATGATTTACTCAAGGAACAAAAAGAATCGGAAGGTCGAGCGATAGTTACTCCTGATCTTCTTCTACTAGATGATGTTAGAATCAATGGAGTGCCTTGTGCTTGGATAGATGCTAAGCATTTCTTTGGAGCCGATTTGCGATTCCCTAGAAAGAAAACTCAGAAACAAGTTGACAGATATGTGAATGAATATGGTCAAGGAGCAATTGTTTATCGCCATGGCTTCACGGAGTCATTGAAAATTAAAGGAGCCATCCTTCTTGATGCTAGCCCTCTTGATCTAACTCCACTTGATGAATTTCATGAAAAAAGATCTGGTGGCCATCATTCGTAAAAATGTCATTAATTAGACTAGATTACCAATTTTTGTAATCGTAGATTCCAATCCTTGTTTTTCTAATTCAGATGGTAATTTATCCAGTGATAGATTACTATCTAACTTATTAGGTAAGATCACAACACTTTCACCAAGCATACAAAACATTACTGAAACCTCATTAGCAAATTCAACAGTACTTACTGCCTTTCTTGCTTTTTCCATCAATCTGGCTCTAGAAGCATCAGATGCAAGCCCGGAATTATTTGAAAAATGAGTTGCAGAATCAAGTAAATCCTTCCATCGAGAATAATTCCATTCTCCTTTGGTTAATTTTTCCATTTCCGTTTTACCTGCTTTTGATATCAGTGACTTCCATTCAGAATTGTCAATATATTCAGAAGTATGTCTTCCAGGATTCGAACGCCAAGCCAAGACTAAATCTGCTGATTTCTTCCAACTCTTAGCAACACCGGGACCAGTTTCTAGTTTCTTTCCAGAAAAAGGAGATCCAGGTTTCACTCGTAGCTCGACACCGCCATATGCAAGCGCCGTCACATCTCCAAGTCCAGTAGAATTAATTCTTTCAATTCGATGTGCATTCCTATATGCTCTACGTAGACTTTCTTCATGGGGTAATCCAAGTGCTCGCTGGAATGCGATTGAAGAGGAAATTGCACCAGCAGCAGACATTCCAAATCCATGTGAAGCAGGAAGTCTCATTTTGATTGCAATATCCCATGTATATTCTTTGAAGTCAGAAATTTCCTCGGCTAATAAGTCTAAAATTTGGCGATACATTTCTTGATTTCCTGTACCCGATAGGAAATCAACAGTTAATTCGAAATCTCCTTTTTTACCTCTGGCTATAGCTTCAATCCCATCTTCCAAGCAGATCCCAGCCCCAAGACTTCCCTGAAACATGTCATCTTCTGAAGAATCTTCTACAGTGAATAATAATGTTAGGTGCCCGCCGCATGTACCCCGCCCAAGAACGGCATTCATAGGATATCATCTCTGCACTTATGCAAGAAGTCTACGGCTCAACAATCAAAGAACTGATGCAAGATCTTCGCTCAACGAATTGAATCTTTTTGAAAGAACCTCAGATGCCTTCTTGAGAGCTATCTGAGGCTTCATAGATCCATCGGTTTCAAAAGAAAAGATGAATTCTCCAGGTATTTCTTCTAGGGTAATTGCTTGCTTGAATTCCACCTTTTCTTCTGTTCCATCTCCAACATGATTTAGATCCATCATCAACTCATTAACTTTTGAAATATCTTCTAGACGACCATCCTTATCAAAATCTTTAGCAGTTACACTTAGATTAAAGTTCCAAAGTACCTTTGCCTTCGTTTTATTGTTAATTACTCCAACTTTTCGAGGTGAAAAAGCAACTCCATTTACAGGAGACCATTTTGCATGCTGATCTCCAGTGCCCATTACAGCGGTAGCATAAAACTCTAGCATTTGACCTTTGAAAAGGCGAGTAATTGGGATATTACGATAGTGTTCAGGAATCTCAAGGCTTTGATCACCTAGGAATATCATGTCTCCAGCAGTAACGGTAACCCCCTCTTCACTACCAAATGCTTTGCAGGTGTAAATCATATTACACGCAGGACATCCACGATCTTCAGGAACTAAATCTTTACAAGTAGGACATGTTTCTTCATAATAATAATCTTCATGATTAGTAGGTATTGGTATCATTGCAAGACGTTGTGCGATCATTTCATCTGGAAGTGCTCCATTTGTTTCCCACACAGTATAGTCAACTCCTTCTTTCTCTAGTTTCTTGCCACAATTGTCACAACCACTTCCTCCTGATGATTCACGAGCAACTGCAGCAGGATTCAGATGACTACAAGATATACAAAGATCAAAAGACCCCATCTGGAATCTAACCGTTTCTATTGACATTTTTGGGGTATCTGACATGAGTGATCGGCGCAATGCATTTGCAAAGGCGCGATCTGTATCTTTTAGCAGCAAAACCATCTTTTCGTCAAGTTCTTCTATTACTTCTATTTTCACCATTCTAATCACCTCAGACCCTTCGGCCTCTTCGACCGCCCTTCTTTTTTGTTCCATCCGTAGGTATAGGAGTAACATCTTCAATCCTAGTAATTTGAACACCCGCACGAGTTAGAGCACGTATAGCAGCTGTAGCACCAGGTGCACTATGTGATCGATTTCCTCCTGCGCCTCTATATTTCACGATTACTTGATTAAATTCCTTGTCAGCAAGCATTTCTGCTACAAGTTCAGCCGCACGTGTTGCCGCAAATTGTCCACCAGCATCACTTCCTTTCTTAGTTACCATGCCACCTGAGACTTTAGCAATAGTTTCAGCACCAGTAAGATCAGTAGCAGTAATTAACACATTGTTGTATGTGCTGAAAATATGTAGAATTGCTTTGTGAGACATTATTCGTCGCCTCCTTCAGGTATTGTATCTTCAATTGATGGAGCATTACTCTCATCAGATTTTATTTGTTTTACAAAATCATCATTATCAGAAGTTGCTTTTATTCCGCCAACTTCCTCAATTTCTTCATCTTCATCATTCATACGAGTCATACGTAGTTGTTCCATTTCTTCTCTGAATGGATGCTTAGGATTGGAAAAAGGGGAGTTAGCACTGTATCCAAGAATTTCTTCTTCATCTCTCAGAATTTTGTAACCAGGAACAGTCATTCTTTGGTTTCCTATAGAAATATGGCCATGAACAATCATATTTCTTGCAGCCCTCATTGATGGTGCAAGTCCTCGGTAGTAAACGACTGATTGTAATCTTCTTGCCAGCATATGTTCTACAGTAATTTGTAGAACATCGTCTACGTTAGATCCCTCGGCTAAGAGGCCTTTACGATATAATGAATTGATCAGGTCTTCTTTTTCACGAGAATAGTGACCTTCTGAAGAATCCACCCTTCCAATTAGTTTCATAGCCTGATTCCTGTGTCTTCTCAGTGCTGATTTTTCTCTCCAAATTTCTCGCATACCGCCAACTTTCTTCAAGCCGAATTGCTGTTTTAATGCATGCTCTTCTTCTATACGAGCAGCCTTCCATGGGTGAGTAGGTGTCTGAGTTTTTGGTCTTGCAAATTTAGGATGCCCCATATTTCACACCTCACTTTTTCCTCTGCACACCTAATGTGCTTCCACTTCTGCCATTACTTCTTAATCGCTGTCCACGAACCTTGTGGCCACTGCGATGTCTGATACCTCGATATGTCTTAATCGCCGCCAAACGAGAAACATCATCATTTCGAGTTAGTTTTACTTCAGTTCCAATGATGTGCGCATCTTCATTTGATTGCAAATCACGCTGTCTATTTACTAACCACCAAGGTACATTGATAGCATATTCATCTATTGTGCTTCTAATCCTATCTTGCTCTTCTTCATTTAGATGCCCGCCAAGTTTCGCACCATCTATATTTGCCATTCTGCATATCTGTACAGCAGTTCTTTGACCTACTCCATTTATTGAAGTCAGCCCTTGAGCGATAGGCCTAAGTCCGTCAATATCAGATTCTGCAAGCCTTAGGATGTAGGAGAAATCATCTCCAAGTTCTGTTTCATTCACTTTTGTCATAGTACGGTTCCCCCGTGTTCATCGGTTGCCCGATGGCCCTCATAGGGCATCCAGCCGACCTACCTTCTCTATTTGAATCAGACGGACGCCCCTACGGGGCGCATTTTTCGCCTAAAAATGATATTTTATTCACTTCTCTCGACAAACAATGTATAGAGTATGACTACCACTACCTCTGTCAAGATCTAAATCAACCATGAACCCTCTAGGGCCTTCAACTTCTTTTAGGGCCTTATCTAAACGACGTTGTAGAGTCGGATGAATTTCAGGGTCTAATGAACAACGTAGGGTGACCTTTCCTATGCCTGCTCGCTCGCATGCATCAGAAACCAATTGAATTGTACTTAGTTCAGGCGGGCTAAGTCTGTGTTGTACAATTTCTCCACTTGCTATTACAAAAGCTTCAGTTTCCTCATCAATAATTAGCGGCTCAGTACTAATTAACAAGGGCCTTCTTCCATCCATTCTTAGCCAAGAACTACCTGCATCTTCATGCAATACTTTTTCTAACCACGTTTCATGTAGTCCAGACTGGATAAGAGCGGGATCTAATATAGTAATCCAAGCTCCATATGGTGGTGGTTTGTTTAGTTTAGTAATTTCACTTGATCTTGGACTCCCTTCAATAGTTGCCATTACTTTTTTACGCCCCATTCTAACACATCTAACAGGTTTAAGTGAGGATATTGAACCTACCCATACAGATAGTCGATCAATTCTTCCACCACCCTGACTAAGCCATTCCCAAGTGCGCGGGGTACCTGGGAATGACGTTTCTAAGATTGCATCAACAAGTGCTCTTTGTTCTTCGCTTAATCTCGGTGACAGATCAAGAAGAATAGCAGGACCACGTGGCCCAGTTTCAAGATGTGTTGACCATGCCTTTAGTAACGGAGTTATTGATGGTTGCATTTCATCAATTTCATGACGTTGAGCATCTGTTGGGCGTGCGGGGTCAAGATGTAACATAGCTACTGGTGGATGAGCACGTGTGCCAGATTGACGAAGACTATTCCAATAGGAGGCTATTGCACTTTCGGCATCTGTTCCATCTCCGATCAACACCCTATCCATCGATCTCTGCAGATCATCTTTTGACGATGAAATATACATATTTGCCGCACACATCAAAGCCACTTCAGGATCTAATTCTATTCCTAAACCAGGCCTTTTAAGGCCTTGAGTAAATGCAATAAGTTGTGTCCCAGAACCAGCAGCAGCATCAAGAATAACGCCTGCAGGCAGTGAGTCGGGATCAATTTGATTAGCACGTGCTTGAGCTATTGACCATGGAGTAGATAACCTACTCATTTCTTCAGTAATGTAGAATTTTGGTTCTCCTTTCCGATTAGAAGTTGCCTTGCAAAGTTTGTTTGCACGCTTCACGACCTCTTCTGATGGATCAAGAGCAAAGTGATTGGCCTCCTTATTATTCATGTTTATCGCTCCCATGTAGAGGTCAAGTCTTTTTCGTCTTTATTTCAGTTAGATGGTTACCCTGTTGACCTTTAATTCAAAACGCAACCAAGCATCTTCTAATTCATGTCCATCACTATTGCCATAGGCAATCTGTGGTGGAAGAAGAGTAGTATGGGTAGTTCCAGTATCTATGCCCGGGATAAGACCACGATCATCATCTATATCAAGCCCTATTGCAGACCATCCAAAACCCTCTATGTAATTGTCTTGATCTCCAGCAGTGACAGGAAGATCACCTTCATCTAGAAGTTCATCAGTATCGGCATTCCAAACCTTGTAATGTACTTCGAGGTTATCTCCATCAGTAGTGTGAATTTCTCTATTATTGACTCCTTCAAAGATATGTACATCAAGAATAACTTCCGCTTCAATAACTTGTAGGTGTGTTGCTATAATTGAAATATCATGTTCGGTAACATCATCACTTAATTCAAGTTCTATGAAAGCGGTACCATTTCCTGCAATAGTATCGAGTGTTAGGTCAGCATCACCTTCGGTTTCAAAAACAACACCACCTCCCGAAATTTCTAGAACTAAATCAAGTGATTGAATACCTCTATTGTAAATAACAACAACAGCTCTATCTCCTTGTCCTTGATGTTCCCAATCACAACGTAATTCCCCAGGATATAGGAACTCATCATCTTGTTCTGAGAGACTATCAGGCCAGTCCCAATCATCAAGTCTAGAATTACATGTATCAAATAGAAGATCAACTTCCCATAACCATCTTCCTTCTCCGTCTTTAATCAAATCAACGTCAGTAGGAGTAAATGCTTCAGCATTTTTTGTAGCGAAAACGTAGGCACTGTATCCAACTACAATCGTCGATAAAATTAGTAATGCCGCTGTTGCTAAAGAAAGTAGTATTGCGGCTCTTGGAATTGTCATTTCATTGATCCCTAGTGGCACTGTTGGATGTTCTACTTCATCCGGGGTATCGGATATCCAACTGCCTGACACGATATGCTACCATCGCCCGTCAGTCATCAAGGTTGGTATTTCGTGTTTCTTTTCGAACCATAAAAATGGATGATCGGGAAAGCACCAAAATTCAATCTTTGAGTAAGGCATTTTCATTTCTCTGACTTAGCCATGTGATAAGTGCTAATTCAATACCAATTACTGCAAGGAGAGCAAATAGACCGATACCTCCTAGGTCAGATGAACTTCCGAATATTAGGAGAGTAAGGCCGGCCCCTAGGATTAGATCTATTAGTCCTATAATGCGTAAAATTTTCCGAAGCTGTAGAATGCCAACAATCCATATTATTGTGGATAAGACAAAGAATGAAACAGGTATCAGCATAGGCTCTCCGATAGTGATTATTGCAATAATAATAAGAATGTGTGAGTCAATTACTGCCATCATTGTCCAGTGACCATTTTTTGATGGGATTGAAGAGCCAATTACTATGATCATTACAAGTCCAAGTAAGTAGCAAAATTCAGGAATAAAATCTCTTATTTCTGGTATTAAATTGGATAAAGAGATTAGAGCAATAGGTGCAACTAAAATTGAAATACCTACTGCTTCAGATTGTTTTTTCTTGTATCCTTGGTAAACAGCATTTAACACTGCAGTAATTGCTGCTGGACCCCAAGATAATATTGCATATGATAGAACACGAAAACCTCTACCTGAACTACTATGCTGTGTCTCTCTTCCGGCATTATCACGCTTTGAGCCAATCCACAAGTCAATACCAACAAAGAGTATGAGAATGCTCTCAAGTACTAGTAAAGGGATACTCCACTCTAATAGTTCACCATCGAGAGGGTCTATCGTAAATGGAGCAGGTAGAGATTCTACCATTATTGCACCCATGATAAGGCCTAGAGATAATGGTAATACGAACCAATCAGATGCAATTGGTATTCTATCAAGTAAGTTCTTATTTTTCCAAATTGATATTATGCAGAATATTAATATTAGAATTATCACTACCAATAAGTCGAATAATTCACGATTACTAGATCCTGGATTTAGATGCCCTGCAAGAAGAATACCCAACATACCTCCAATACTGATTGCAATTGGTAATTCAATTCCCAAAATAGTTGGGAGCTCAAGAGACATACTTCTAGTGCGTTGTCTTGCTATGGATATGAGAATTATAGAAAATGCGCCAATTAAGAAAATAACTGCTGGTGAAGGCCCAAACAAGAATCCATTTACAATTCCAGTGAATAGAACTATCATCAAGATCATTGTTACAATACGTGGATTATGGCTTACATCTGTAGTGTAGAGTTCTTCAATATTTTCAGTTTCCTTTAGTTCTCTTTTCTTTTTGCGTGTTGCTTGCATTTCTGCTATTCGTGTATCATAGGAAGATATCTGTCCAGTTCCAAGAGTTGCTGCTTGTGTTTTTGATTTACGTGCTAAATCAACCCTAGCATCACGTATTGTCATTGATTTGATTTCAGCCCGTATTTCTCCACGCGCAACAAGCCAAATAGAAGATATCACGAAGAATCCAATTCCAAGATAGGTTGCCGATACTGCTTCTTCTTGTAAGGAGAGGCCTATTGATAAAATTAGTAGCCACAAAGATGCCGCAGCCGGTTTCAATAACTTTTCCATTTTTTCTGCTTTTGGCAAGTATATTGAAAGAACCAAGCCAGCACATATAATCGCAATCATTGAGATGTCAAAGTTAGGAACAGAGGCTGTCTCTTGTAGAATAATTACTGGTTGTTTTGATGAGATGCTTACTAAAATCGGCAGAGATACTAGAGCAATTCCGTTGGTATAGGTTGCTTCTTTGCTTGTATCTGTTCGAGCTAAAACTGAGAATACTGAAAATGCGGTAATAATCATCCATAGTTCATTGAATCCATGTCTCCAACTCAATATTGATGCAGATAAAGCCATAGTTGCAAGCATCGTGACTGGGCTACCGACCCTCCGTCCTAGGAATTCAACAACAATATGTAATGCGAATAATAGAGAGGTCAATGCGAGCAATGTTGGCCCGGTAAATCCGCCCAATTGAGACATTACTAGTATAGTTACTAATGGGATCCATAACCCCATACTCCATAGTTGAAGGGCCCCAGAATCTCTTATTGAAGCAGAAATTTCTGTTATACCAAGAAAACCCGATGCAAGGTTAATGCCTTTCTCACCCATTTTTAGATTAACTACCATCATCAATATTGCAGAAATACCAAGATATACGGCCAGAGGCTCCGCCGAAAACTCGATTATTGAACCAGGATCTAATATGTCATTAGCTATCAAAATGGTACGAATTGTTTCTTCTATAAGTTCTTCAATTACAATCCAAGTCCAAGGTAGTAAAACTGTAACTCCAGCAAGAGAAGGTGCTTTTCTCAAAAGCGCTAGTGAGGCGGTACCTATGTGAAGAATTGATAATAGCACTAGCAGTACTACTCCACCATCTCCTCCATTCTCAGTTGATTCTACAGGTATTAACACAACTAATAGGATTAGAACTGCAATTGCTCCAACCCACAGCACCCTATCAGTAACTCTATGTTGATCTCTTAGCATTACAAAGCCAGTAAGTATACTTGCTAGTATAGTGAATGTTTCATAAGAATCAAATTGTAAAATTGGCTCCATGGAAAAACCAAGAGAAAGAATTGTTGTAAGCACCCCTCCACCTATTGAAAGAGGTAAAATTACACGCTTTGCCTCAACACCTCTTACTACAAGATATGAACCACCAAATGAAGCACCAAGAAATGTTACCATGCCTAGAGCGTAACCTATGTCTTCTCTCCCACTTGCTACAGTAAGTAAGGCGCCAACCATACCCATTGAAATTGACACCCCCCAAAGTCCAGGTTTCCCAAGTCCTACAGCATCAAAACCAGTAGAAAACCAATTTTCTTCACGTGCAAATTTTGCAGCCATTACTGCGTTTATTGCCGTTATAACAAGTAGTAATACGAATAGAATGAGTGGAGTATCTAGTGGTTCAATTACGAGAGAACCCGCTGTAAATCCATCTGTCAAGGCATGCATTCCAATCCACAGATTAGATGCTGCAATACCTAGTGCTGCAAGATTGCCCGAGTTTCTATGCCATGCTAATCCATGTAGAAGTAAAGTTGCAACTAGAATCATTATTGCAACACCAATTTCCCCTCCTACTGATCCAGCAGTAGATCCTATTGAAAGCAGAACCAGTGTGGCTTGAGCAGCAATTGCATCATGATTATATCTATATGAAACGAATACGTTTAGTGCAACTAATAAGAGAAGTACAATACCCAGTAATTCAACAGAAATAGGCAAAAAACTACCAAGTTCCCAATGATTTAATTCAACTGCTAAACCATATAGTACTTTCATTGAAATAATTACCCAAGTCACTCCGAGTAGATGTAATTCTTGATTAGGAACCCAACGTTCTCCAAAAGTAAATCCAATTGTAGCAAGAGCAATCAGAAGAATTATCGATATTATTGGTGGAAAAGCAGTACCCGCAACAAAACTTAGAGCACTGAAAACAAAAATCATAGCCACCATCATGGCCCAATTAACCCTCCGTTCACCTTCCTGAGCCATAGAGGATATCACGTCGCCTTCAGGAGCAGATAGTACACTTCCATCCAAACTTATAGTCCCCGGATCACTTGATTTAGGACTCGCAAAAGGATCGAATAAATCCCCTAAAGCCTCATCAATTTCAGGATCTTTATTTTCTTTCTCTGAAGGTATTGAAGATTTTACAAAATCATCTAAATCTAAATCATCAAGGTTTAGATTATCTCCCATCTTAAATCGCCGCGCACGGATCACAGGATCCTCTGGCTCTTCTTTCTCCACGTCCTTACAGGGCAAGCATCTCCCGATAATCGCATCCCTTCGATGATCCCTTATCTCCACAATAGTTGAAAGGGGAATGGTAGCGTCAATAATCATGGAGAGCACCACCCGCTCGTCCGAATCAGCAGTTTTCGCTACCCCTCTCGCTTCTCATGGATTAGACCCGGCAGGAATAGTTCATTGGAACTTGAATTCCGATGAATTACATAATATTGCGGTAAAGAGAGGCGAAGCACAATTTACAGCTCATAATGTATTACTAGCAACCACAGGAGAACGCACAGGTAGATCCCCCAATGATCGATTTATTGTCGATGAACCAGGTCTTGCTGACCAAGTATGGTGGGGTTCAGTAAACAAATCAACTAGTAGAAATGTGTTTGAAGGACTATTACAGAAAGTTCAGAACCACCTTAATGATGCAGATGAGATTTTCGTTAAAGATGCACATTGCGGTGCAGATCCGAACTATTCTATGCCAGTTCGCCTAGTTACTGAGAAGGCTTGGCATGCTGCATTCTATCACAATATGTTCGTTCGCAGTGACTCTCAGGATCTAGTGGATCATATTCCAGAGTATACAATCCTTCATGCACCTGAGTTGCGTGCTAATCCAAACGTAGATGGAGTGAACTCCGAAGTTTTTGTCATACTAGCTCTGGATCGTGGATTAGTAATAATAGGAGGAACTCATTATGCTGGAGAAATTAAGAAGGCTATATTTACAATCATGAATCATATACTTCCTACCAAGGGAATAATGCCAATGCATTGTTCTGCTAATACCGACGGACAAGATGCCGCCTTATTCTTTGGTTTATCTGGAACTGGTAAGACAACTCTTTCTGCTGATCCCAATAGGGCATTGGTTGGAGACGACGAACACGGCTGGTCATTTGACGGGGTATTCAACTTTGAAGGAGGTTGCTATGCTAAGTTGATAGGGCTTTCAAAAGACGACGAACCAGAGATATTTGCAACAACTAGGATGCCAGGAACAATTCTTGA
This sequence comes from Euryarchaeota archaeon UBA23, assembly GCA_002498725.1. GTDB lineage: Archaea > Thermoplasmatota > Poseidoniia > Poseidoniales > Thalassarchaeaceae > MGIIb-O1. The sequence goes on along the minus strand of DAIJ01000008.1, from coordinate 16,114 downwards.
AAACGTAATTCTAGACGCAGAAGGAATACCCGATTTTGATAATGGCACCTTAACTCAGAATACTAGAGGGTCTTATCCAATTGAAGCAATAGAGAATAGAACAGAAGACTCAACAGCTGGCCATCCTAAGAATGTAGTATTTCTTACCTGTGATGCATTTGGTGTATTGCCCCCTCTATCTAGATTAAATCCAGAACAGGCTGCTTATCATTTCATGTCAGGCTATACGGCTAAGGTTGCAGGTACAGAAATAGGGGTTACTGAACCTCAGGCAACATTCTCTACTTGTTTTGGTGCTCCATTCATGCCAAGACATCCAAGTATCTATGCCGATCTTCTGTCGAAAAAAATCAGTGAACATAATGCGAATTGTTGGCTTATCAATACAGGATGGATTGCGGGTGGATATGGTGAGTCCAGTAGAATCAAAATTAGTTGGACAAGAACTCTTCTTAATGCCGCACTGAGAGGCGATCTTGATGATGTGGTATTTGTAGAAGACCCACGATTTGGCTTTACAGTTCCAGTTGAATGTGAGGGTATACCAAATGAGATATTACAGCCTCGTGAAACCTGGACAGATACAGTTCGCTATGACAATGTGGCGAATTTATTGGCTCAAATGTTCATAGAAAACTTCGAACAGTATGAAGAAGGTTGCTCAGATGCAGTTTTAGCTGCCGCACCAAAAGTGATTGAATGAATTACAATCTCTGATGAGCATGTCTCTGAGCGTCTACAGCAGTTATAGCAGCCATGTGTACAACCTGTCTGACTGAATCTCCACGTTGTAAAACGTGAGCAGGTTTCGCCAATCCTTCAAGAATAGGGCCAGTCATTTCAGCACCAGCAATTCGTTGTAGAAGTTTGTAAGCAATATTTGCAGACGCAAGATTTGGACATACGAGTACATTCGCAGGCCCTTTGAATTGCATAAATGGATAGTCTTCCTGAATTTCGTCAACTAGTGCAGTATCTGCCTGCATTGGACCATCGATAACAATATCTGGATTTATTTCTCTAGCCATTGCAATCGCCTCCTCTATTCTATCTGTTCGTAATTCATTAGATGTCCCAAAGTTAGAGAATGACAACATTGCTACTTTGGGTTTAACTCCGAATCTCCTTGCTACTTTCGCCGTCTGTACAGCGATTTCAGCCAATGTTCTTGGGTCGGGATAAATATTGATTGTGGCATCCGCTATAAACATCAAACGTCCATTCACAGTCATCATATACAGACCTACTATTCTGTGTGAATTAGGGTCGGGACCTATTGTCTGGAGGCAAGGTTTGACAATATCTGGATAATTGTGTGCTATACCTCCAAGATAACCATCAGCATCGCCTACATGAACCATCATAGGGCCAAAATAGTTAGGAGATTTTAGCATATTTATTGCATCTCGCATAGTGACTCCCTTTCTTCCTCTCATGACTAGTAATTCTTCAGCATAAGAGCTACGCCTACGAGGATCATATCTTACATCAATAGTCTCGCATTCAAATGATAACCCCAATTCTTCTTTTACGGCTTGTATTCTTTCTGGATGACCAAGAAGTATCGGGTCACAAATCCCTTCAGCTATACACTCTGATGCGGCTTTGATTATAGTGGGCTCTTCTCCCTCTGAGAATACGACACGTTTCCGATCTTGTTTAGCCCGATTTATCACATCACGCATAATTGATCTTGTTAGACCTAAACGTGCTTCGAGGCTATCTCTGTAATCATTGTAATCAAATTCATTAGTGGATAAGCGTGAAACACCTTCGTTTACCGCGGCTTGAGCCACTGCGCTTGCTTCCCAAATTAGTACCCGAGCATCGAATGGTTTTGGGATCAGGTATTCTGGTCCAAATTGAATTTGCTCTCCCCCATATGCAGCAGCAACATCATCAGGCACAGGTTCTTTTGCTAATTCTGCAAGTGCTTTTGTAGCCGCCATTTTCATGCTTTCAGTAATTTCAGTAGCTCTAACATCAAGAGCACCTCTGAATATGTATGGGAATCCAAGGACATTGTTTATTTGATTAGGGTAATCTGATCTTCCAGTTGCTATAATGGCATCATCTCTTACTTCCAAAACATCCTCTGGCATTATCTCCGGATCAGGGTTAGCCAATGCAAAAATCATCGGCCTTTCAGCCATCGATTTTACCATATCTTTAGAAACAATTCCTCCTTTACTGAGTCCTAGGAAAACATCGGCATCCTTTATTGCAGTTGCCAGATCACCATTTTTCACATCTTGTGCAAATATTGCTTTGTATTCGTTGAGTTCTCCGGCTTTCAGTCTTTCATTAGTCAGAATTCCTTTCGAATCACACATTAACATATTTTCTGATTTTACACCCAATCTGAGATAATGTTTAGCACAAGAAATAGCACTAGCTCCTGCTCCAGAAATCACAATTTTAACTTGATCAATTTCCTTCTCTACCAATTCAAGGCCATTCAACAATGCAGCCCCTGATATTATTGCCGTACCATGTTGGTCATCATGCATTACTGGGATATCTAATTCTGCAACCAACCGTTTTTCAATTTCAAAGCATTCAGGTGCCTTAATATCCTCAAGATTAATTCCACCAAATGTAGGAGAAATAGCCTTGACGGCTTCAACAAATTCATCCACATCAATTCTATCAATTTCAATATCAAAAACATCAATATCAGCAAATGCCTTGAACAGTAGCCCTTTTCCTTCCATTACAGGCTTACTTGCAAGAGGACCGATGTCACCAAGTCCTAGTACTGCTGTACCATTGCTTATTACAGCAACAAGATTACCTTTTGACGTATACTTGTAAACATCATTTGGATGTTCTTCAATTTCCTTACATGGATAGGCAACTCCGGGAGAGTATGCTAGAGATAATTCTCTTGCAGTACTATGTGGTTTTGTAGGTTCAACACGGATCTTTCCGGGAGGATCCTGAGCATGATAATCCAGAGCATCTTTTCGCAGATGGTCATCAGCCATAGCCTCTCCTCCGAGGACATCCGGCAACCCCATCCTCTTTGATGCTATCCTACAGATTTTCCTAATATTATCAGCCATCAGTATCACGCTTTTACCTCTAATTACTCCCTCTATAGAGGGAGATGCATCACTAAATCATCAACCCATGCCTTTCATAATGGGATGGAGTTGCGATCCACTTGTTGTCATGACTTTCCGAGGGGTCGAGTTAGGTTCGAAGAGGGCCGCTCTAGTGTTAACCATCCTAATGGTCACACTTCCTTGGACAGCATCTATTGACTCCGAATTATCGAGTATTGAGGAAGATAGACGTGCAACTCAGACATTTTGGGGTGGTTCAGGATCAAATGATACTGGCTGGATCGATTTAGTAGCAACTGGAGCCGATCCAGAAAATGGAACATATGCTTATGCCGACTTAATTTTGGATTTCGCTCCAGGAGCCGAAATTTCTAATCTGACCTTTGAAATCGCGGTTAATGGATCTGCAGGTTATTGGGCAACAGAGCCTCAGTTGACATTATTGAACACACAGACTCCTATATTGGACTGGCGTGGTTATGGTGATCTTGGTAGGCAGGATACAATGGAAAACAACCCCCCCACTGTTTTGAATGGTACTTTGGATACATATCTAAGACCAAATTCTATTTCCGATGCGAGTTGGGAATTACCGGCAGGTGTAACTCTTACAGATATGGTAATTGAAGCATTAAGGCCCGCAGATCCTAAAGTTTCATTTTCCCCTCAAGATGTAATAATTCATGATAGTGCAATAAATCCCTTCGATGGAAGATTGTATATTTTGTTGGACGACGATCTTCTACATCTTGATACAAGGGCTGCAAAGGCAATAATTGATATTGAATCCAATGTATTAGGGCGCTCACTAGGTATAGATCAGTCTGGCTCTCGTCTTCTGATTGGTACGGCTAATGGATCCGTATTGACTAGAAGTCTGATAGATTCAGCAATTTTACCGGAAATAAAGTCAGGAAATTCTACAGAGCCAATAATCTCAGTTACCTCTGACAACTATGGAACAATATGGGCAGCAAGTGTATGTACACTCAGTTATCTGACAGTTGATTCAAATGATTGGGGAATTTATGACTTCTGTCAGACAGGTGCTTCGGAAGTACCCTCCGATATTCTGATAATTTCTGATACGATTTACTTAGCGACCACAGGTTTTGGAGTTCATTTGATTGATTATACAACTAATGTAGGGAATTTTGCAACAAATATCTCTGTAAATTCAAATACTGTTTGGAACACTCAAAATAATCTAGTCTCAAATAAAATAACAGATTTAGATATGTTAGGCAATCAATTATTGATAGCTACTAGCGATGCCGGCATTAATCGTCGAGATACAGTTTCAGAATCTTGGCTGTCAACTTGGTCAACTTCAAATTGGTTATCTTCAAATGAAATTCATGGTCTATCGGTTACAAGTGGATGGTTACATATTCTTGCTGGTTCAACCGTACAAGCGTACAACACGAATTCCCTGATTTTCCAATCTCAGCAACAAATTTCAGATATTGGTTTAACTGGTAATCCTGAATCAATAATCTCTTGGCCAGCACATTCAGATCGCGGGCCTTCAAAGGGCATGTCTCTAATTAGTGACGGCTCAGGTAAATTAGTCGAGTATATCGAAACTACAACTGGTGATCAAATCAATTTGATCAGTAGCCCCTCTATTGAAACAATGGAAGTAGTGGCTCACATAGAAGATGGTGCTCAGGGAGAAATATGGGTTGCCGGTAATGATGTAATAAACCGCTTCGATAAATCTGAGCAGATTTGGAAGAATCCGATTGAAATCAGTGATTATATAACCGATCCAGGACCAATCACAGCGATTCAACAAGATGCAAATGGAAAAATCTGGTTTGGTACTACAAATGCAGGCATACTTCGTTTAGATGTCGATGGTTCATACATGGGAACTGTTGGTGGAATTGCATCAACACAAGTTTCAGATCTTTCATATGATTCAACTAATGGATATCTAGTGATAGGTCATCCAACAGCTGGTATTTCTATTATAGATACAAATGCAATGGCTCTTGTAGACACAGTCACTACGTCTGACGGTCTTGACAGTGATTCCGTTCGTTCCGTTGCAACACGCTTTGGAATTGCATATCTTGCTACAGAGGATGCTGGAGTTATGAGAGTTGCAATATCAAATTCCTCTATCATGGGATCATGGCAATCACTAGGTGCAGATGATCTTGATGCCACTCCTGTCGCCGTAGATGGAGACATAGTCTACTTAGGATTGTATGACTTTGGAATTTTAGTAATCGATCGAATTACAGGAGATATAACTGAATTCTGGAATGATGATGCAGGTACGTTACCTGACGACGATGTACTTTCTCTTGAGATGGATGATTTTGGAGGACTTCTCGTTGGAGCCCGCGGTGAAATGAGTCGTTATGATGGAGTGACTTGGACTAATCTTCCTGGTTCAGGACAATGGTGGAACACACCCAGTGTATTCTATGACGTTACTAGTGATGGGGATGGGATTTATGCTGGAACAAATAGAGGCGCTTGCAAATGGAACTGGCAGTACCAATTTCAAGATTGTGTTAGTACTGGGGAGGGTCTAGAAAGTCGCTTTGTATATTCAATTGAGATGATAGGCTCAGACCGTGCTTACACCGGAGGAAATGAAGGCGCTGGTATAGTCGATATGGGTAATTTCAGTGTTATAGATACTTGGACTGCCGGTGATAATACTCAAAGAGCCCGAACAGTCGAGATTGATAACATACTTTACTTAGGTTTTGAGAACACAGGAATAGCTCGTTTTGATCTAACCGCTCGAGAGTGGCTAACTACGTGGGACGGAGGTCAAGGCTACATCAATGATGATGATGTTACCATTTTGATACCCGGTCCAACGTATGGAACACTTTTGGCAGGAGGAGATTTTGGATTCACATTGATTGATGTAGTCAATGATAATATTGAATGGAACTGGGATCGTCAATCAGATCTTCCGGATTCATCCATTCCAGCGGACGCAGTAATATTTAGCGACCCAATCATTGGAGATATCTTACACTATTCTGAACAGCGGTCAACCAGTTGGTGGGGAGGAAGTTCAGATGAAATTCATAGGATCAATATTACTGGCTCCACCCCTTTCAATATGGCTTCAATTGATACGGATGATACCACTGGTTGGAGTGGTGTTGTAAATAGTATTGGTATTGTTCAAGATGAATTATTTATTGGTGTTCGACCTACTAATAATAACAATGGAGATGGAACCATTGTTCGTTGGAATATGACAAATGAATCATGGGGGGAAAATCTTCCAACTATTGGAAACGTATTGAGAGTCAATGCAAGATTCTTGGGAGACTGTTTCCCTCTCAATACTAGTTCTTGTGAATTATGGGTGGCTTATGGAGATAATACACTTCGTAGATTTAATGCCAACACCATGACCTTACTCAATGAATGGAATGATATAAGTGGCCCGATAAGAGGAATGGTTGATTATCAAGGCGAATACTTGTTTGCTAGTATGGATGGCATCCTCCGTTGGAATCCAAATAATCAAACATGGCTTGATTCTTGGCTTCCATCAGATATAGACAATGACTGGGATGACAGATTGTACACAATGAAAATTGTAGGGAATGATCTTTGGGTTGGAAGTTATTCAACCAGTGGTTGGAACCGTGATGCTCACGTAATCCAGAAAAATGGCACAACTGGGAATTGGACTGGTTGGGAATTAGGCACTGCAGGTATCCCTGATGGCTACCCTGCGGATATTCAGGTATGTGATAACATAGTTCACATTGCCATTGGTCGATACAGTTGGTGGGGTAATCAGGGCGGAGTAGCACGGTTCGATTTACTAGATAGCGATAATGACGGCATTAGTAATGAGTGGCTAACATCATTCACAGAAGGGAATAACAATGGCCTGTCAGACAATGATCCAAGGGCTTTGGCCTGCGATGAGAATAATCGTATTTTGTACATAGGATATGATACGGAAGGGGTTGGATTTGACAGATTTAATTACGCAAATAAACAATATCTACCTATTCTTAATTCTAATGATGGAGTTGGCACTGATAGAATATTCCCAGGCGGTATGTTACATCACAATAATGTGCTTTTAGCAGCACATCAATATGATGGAGTAGGTGGAATAACAAGGATAGTAACTTCAGGAACAGCAACCACTAACGGCCAAATTCTAGATCCTGGAATGGATGCCTGTTCAATTGACATCGCACCTTCAAATTCAGGTCAGACAGTCTATGCAGTAGGTAGGTCGGGCCAAACTACAGGATTGAATAGGGTAGATCGGCTTGAAAGCTCAGGATTGATAGTTAGTGGCTTCGATGAGTTAGCCGGTCTTGCTAGTGGTAGAGTCATGGATATTATTTCCAATGATACTCATGTATGGATTTCATCTGCCTTAGATCAAAATTCATACTATGGTTCATCAGTTCTTCAGGGGCAAATACTTTCAAACGGATCAGTTCGTTGGGAATATGGATATAACTTCCAATTAGATATCGTTAGTGAGATGCATCTTGAAGGAGAAACTCTCTGGGTTACTACGGCAGGACGTGGTCTGAAGTCTATTGATCTACAACAACGTAGAATATCTTCTACAGCCCCTGCTTTGCATTCCCAAATGGATGGTATAATTCTAGAGAACGGAACAATGTATGTTGGTCTAATGGGTCGAGAGGGTTCTTCAGCAGGATTCCAATCCTTCACAACTAGTAGCAATAGCTGGGGCTTTGGCAGCCTCATTGCAGGATTACCAAGTAACATAGTGAGGGATTTCCTAGAATATGGTGACCATATCCTCATTGCAACTCATGGTGGTATTGGTATGTGGAATACTACCCGAGACGATTGGGATGACCCAATAACCACTATTGATGGGCTACCCTCTTCAATAATTGAGCATCTTTCATCAATCCCATCTCCAATTCAAGGAGGGGGCCAAGTGCTAGCAGGAGGCGCTGCTGGAGTTACAGTTTTAGAGCAAAATAATTTGACCGTTTTAACCACTTTAACATTCCAAGATGGACTTATGGGCAATTCGGTAAGCGGTATCGATTATGCAGGACCAGTCTCACGAATCCAACAAAATCCCGATGGTACAAACACAACCATTTACCATGACTCAGCGATATTCATTGCACATAGTGGGTTGGGCCCCACTAGACCCGGTGTGGCTGCATGGGATATAGCAACAGATAGAGAAAATGGCACTTACAATGTAGATATGATTCCGAGTAATGATGTTCGCACCATAACTGCAGATGATTGGGGTGTTCACATTGCTACAGATACAGCACCAATAGTTCACTGGAATGGAACAAAACAGAAAATGGAAACAGGAGTGGGTGAAAATTCATTATTATCTTGGCCTCCCTTTGAGATACATTCTGATGGTAACAATTTGGTAGTTATGAGCCCTAGTGGAATAGATGTAATCGATGCCAAAACTACACATTCTCTTGTTCGTAGTAAAGAAGTCACAGGGATGCAAAGTGGATTCCTTGATTCCTCAGGATTGTATGTAGTAGGAGAAGATGGCCTTCATTACTACAAACCAATTACAAGTATGCAAGAAATGCCCCGTGAGTATCAACGCAGAGCAGAACCCCTTACAGTTCTCTATGCAAATAGGTCATGGGATATCACTGATACAACACACCCTGGAATGAGTACCTTCCTTGTAACTCCAGAAGATCCAATTCAAATCCCTGAAGTTTCCTTTACAGCAGCTCCTACAAGACTTCCAATGCATGTTGGGACAATGACAATGAGTGCACCTCAGGGAGGTAGTTGGATTTGGGCCCGATCAAGTTCTCTAAATTATACAGGTAGTTGGGACATGGCTTCTACTAATGGCGGGATTCAACAAGCATTCCAATCAGCAATTTCTGCAATAGGCCCAGGATCTGGTGATGCTATCCTTCAACTCCAACTCCAATCTCCTGCTAATGGTTCTATTCAAGTCAGGTTAACTTATGATTGGCAGCGAATAGAGGTTCCAACAGTCATGACTTCATTGGCAGATAGACCAAATGATGGTGGGGGCGTACTAACTGCCTCTTGGCTACCAGCAGAAGATGCAGCTTGGTCAGCCTACAGATTGTATGTATGGGATTCTACTGACGATCCTGTATGGGTACCTGAAAAAGAGGATCTAAGAGATATGCCTAATTATGTATGGTCTAATTTCTGGTCCCAGACAAATGCAACAATTACTCAGGCAAATCACGATGGCCAGATTGTATCATTAGAGGACGATAGAACATACCGAGCAGCGATAGCAATAGAGTATGCGGATGGCTCTGTAGGAGAGCCTATGACGTTCCCACTTAATGCGACACCTACGGATGAAGTTCCAGAACCACCAGAATGGCTTAATGCTTACATAACAGAAGGAGGAATTGCAGGCACAGTCAATCTTGAATGGTCTACTTGTACCCAAATAGATCTAGATCGTACACGTATTTGGGCAGTTCAACAAGAAATATCTAGTGCAATCGGATTAACAGGAGAATACGAATTCCATTGGAGTACTGGTAACAATACAATTCTTCAGTTAGAAGCTGGAGTTCCTTATTGGTTTGCTGCGGTTTGTGTTGATGAGGCCGGCCAATCAGACATAGTTAATGCAACTATAGTCGGACCTGTAGTTACTGCAGGTGGCCTAGATGATGGAATACCACCTTCGCCGATAACAGGCACCTCTGCAATAGATGTACCTAATGATGAAGGTGGTAGATTGAATGTGAGTTGGGAGAAGAACCTCGAAGAAGATTGTACATATTATGCAGTATATGCACTTCCAGCTTCAGGTTGGCAGCCGCCTTCTACAGTTGAGGGATGGCCTGTATCGGCTTACACCAGCGATTGTGAGACAACATCAGTAATCATAGACTCATTAGGTACTAGTGGACTTGTAGATGGAACCGTATATTGGATAGGTGTAGTTGCATTCGATGACTGGGGCAATTCTGATGTCGATAACGTGCTAATTGTTGAAGCAACTCCTGAGGCAGATTTTACAGGTGTAGCCGTTGCTCCAGATAGAGTCACGGGTCTAAATGCATGGGATCACTTTCCAGATGACGGCTCTGCAATTGACATACGTTGGAATCGATCTTCAGCAGAAGACTTCAATTTCTATACAGTTTGGATTTCTGAGTATCCACTAGATAATGTAACAATACTTTGGGAATTGTGTAGAGATTCTCCAATTTCATGTGGATTATTAACAGTTGATCAACGGCAATTTGGAGCAGATTTCCAACTTGAATTGACTGCTACTAAAGCACTTTATGGGAATAATATAGAATCTCTAATTGTTGATGATATACAACCCATGGTTCCACTATATGTCACCGTAACTATTCATGATATTGGAGGAAATGTCTATCTTGATCAGTTAAGTGATCATATGGTTTTAGTTACCCCCATTGATAATAGAGGAGATGTTTCGCCTCCTGATAGAATACTTCCTGCAGTACTAACCGATAGGCCTGATGACTCAGGAGATGCAATGTATATTGATTTCCAGGCTAGCGATGCATCCGATATTGCAGAGTATCTAATATATGCCGTAATTGATACTCCAGTTCTTCTTGAGCGTATAGAAGATCTCCAACCAGCTCTTGTGATAGATAGAGAAGACTTCCTTCCGGTTCTTCTTACACAATTTTCTGCTTATGACTCCGAAGAATCTCCTAATCTAGTACCAAATCGCCGAATATACATCTCAGTTGTAGCAGTAGACTCATCCGGAAATGCTTGGACAGATAATCTCGCTACATCTTGGATTGAGCTGAAAGATGAATTATCAGCAGATCCTTGCCCAGAATGTCCTGATGTTAGCGGTATTCGAGCTAACTGGAATTCTGCAGGGACACTAATTGAAGTAACCTGGGATGCCAGTGATAATCCATTGTATGGAACATATCATGCATATGTCAGTGAAGATTCCTTTGATGATACTCGTAATGCTACTCTAGTTAAGGCTGGAATGAGAGATACAATACTGATCCTTAATGAATTTGAGGATGCACCATTATTGAGAGAGGAAACATACTGGATTGAGATAGTGACTTTTGATGGAGAAATACATACATTCTATGCTGATCCAATTGAGATTCCACCTTGGTCTGAAGCAACTTTTGGAACCGATCAATCTGATGATGACTCAGCAGGAGACTCTTGGGTAGAGAGAGTTATTGCTGGTGACATGAATATGGTATTAGCAATTCTTTCAGTTATTATGATATTAGTTGGTGGAGCATTATTCATCAAACCGCGTGGTGACTCGGCTCCAGCACCTTGGGAAATGGGTGCTATAGAAGTTGAAATTGAAGAGGCTTTGGAAAGAGAGGCTGCTGGACTGAGTGAAGACGAAGACTTTGGTATTGATGATCTCGAAAAGGAGGATGGTCTGGTTGCCAATGCTAAACGCAAAAATATTGCTACCTCTGACTCCATAGATTCAGACACCTTTAATCAGGATACAGATGATATTGCAGATGAGTTTAATCAACCACAATCTCCAGATCCTTCGGTAATGGACGAATTAATGGCAGATGAAGAGGAAGAATTGAGTCTTGATGATCTTGATGATTTAGCCGATGATCTTGATTTAGGTGATGTGTCTGATTCGGAAGATGTAGATACTTCCTTCCTTGATGAGATGCTCTGATCTAGACACATCCATTGAAGCCGAGAAGCCTATCCGAGATTATGCCTGATGCTGTTGACCCACGCTCAAAAGTTTGGTCAGCAATAGGTTGGGATGGTAGTAATTCATTGATGGCAGCTGACATGCATTTTGCTAGAATAAAACGTCATGCAGTGATTCTTGACATTGATGTTCCAAATGATTTCGAGGCCAGGGTTTATTCTATGCTTGACGGTTTAGGTCACCCCGGAGATGCGAATCCTAGCCCAGATCAAGCCTCTTTTCTAATTGCAGTAGGCGTTAGTAAAGATGAGGGAATATTTGTTGAACCATATGTTATTAGCACTTACCCGAAAACCCCTTTGAGTGCAATTTCTCTAACTGCTCCTAATTGGAATCAACCAGTTAGAGGCACAAAACATGGAGACTGGGAACCTCATAGGGAAGCAAGAAAAATAGCAATGGAAAATGGCGCAGATATTGCACTTCTGTTTGAGGATGAAATACTCGTAGATGGCGATAGATGTGCCCCCCTTCTTCTGGATCACGATGGAATTGCCTATCATCCGAAGAATAGTGATGGCGCTCTGGATTCAGTAACTATAGAGCAAATAAGAGATGGATTAGAGTCATCCGGAATACCCGTAAGACCGGCTAAGATTACTCTTAACATGATCCTCAGGTCCTCAGAAATGATTGTTTGTGGTAGTGGAATGGGTATACGTGCTATAGGCACAATTGATGGTAGGAAAATAGGTAATCCAGAGGGGAGACTTTTCGAATCTGCCCATAAATCATGGCTTCATAGGATCAAAAATAATTGGATGGATTTGGAAAAATGGAGGTTATTTGATGAAAATTAATATGATCTCATTAAAGAATAATTATCCTGATCCCTTACTTTCTTTAACATCTCAAAATATTAATTCTGGAAAAGATCAGTTACTACTTCATTCAGGAGGTCCAATTACTGATCTTTCAAGACGATCCTTCTTACCTTGTCTAGATAGTCTTAGATTCTTATTCTTTGAACCTTACAACGAATCTTCTTCAATCTCTGAATCATCTCTTTTTGGAAAAGTTACTCTTGGTAAATCACCACCTCTAATATTAGTTAAACAGAGTTTACACGAAGGTAGATGGATAACTGATAATGAATATAGACCCAATACATTGCAAGAAGCATTTGACATTATTTCTCAATTTGAAATTAAGCTTGAAGATCATAATTACTCAATTTCTCCGGGTGGATTTGCAGGAGTTCTAGGATATGATCTTGGACGCTGGTCTAATGATGTACGTATGAAAAATACTCCAGAGCCAGGAACTCTTCTTGGTGTAATTTGGAGGACTGATGCTTGGTGGGTTCACGAACGTGAAAAGGATGAGTTGCATTTATTAGCGATTGATAATCACCCTTGGCTTGAACAAAATTTACCAGATATTTCTATAACAAATGAGTATAGTGATATCGAACCTAGGGTGCCAGAAAGTGAGAGCGATTCTTCACATGCAGAGAAGATTGAAAGAATACGTAATTCAATTCGTGGAGGGCATTTGTATCAACTTAATTATGGCCGACTTTGGCAAGGTGAGATGCAGGGTAATCCATGGGATTCATTTCTTAGAATGACTGAAACTAATCCAGCTCCATTTGCATCTTGGCTTCATGTAGCTGATTATGGCTGGGCGGTTAGTTCAGCATCACCCGAGCGGCTAATACAGATTCAAGATAGTGTAGTGTCAACTAGACCAATTAAGGGTACAAGAGCTAGAGGATTAACTGAGGACGAAGATTTAGAACTAAGAATTGAGATGGCATCTTCAACTAAAGAGATGGCAGAACATCTAATGTTGGTAGATCTCGAGAGGCACGATCTTTCTAGAGTGTGTAAAGAGAGAACTGTACGTTGGTCAGATTGTAGAATAGAGGCTCTTGCAAACGTTCAACACTTGGTTTCAGGCGTTGAAGGAGTAATTAGTGATTCATGCAATGTTGGAGATGCTCTAACTGCTTTATTTCCAGGTGGCTCTATCACAGGATGTCCAAAGTTAGTTACTATGGCAGCTATAGATGAATTAGAGGGGGCGCCCAGAGGTGCTTGGACCGGATCTATAGGACATATTAATTTCTCTTCAGGCCAAGCAGATTGGAATATTTTGATTCGTACTATGGAAGCCCATAGCGGGCCTCATGAATGGTATGCTAAGGTGCAGGCAGGAGGTGGTGTGGTATTCGACTCATCGCCTGCTGCCGAAGTAGAAGAAGCTCGTTGGAAAGCAGCAGCAGTTACAGAGGCAACTTGGGGATTTAGGACAGGATTCACGTCGGAGGAACTCCCAGAGAGACAAATTGGAATTATTCCTTTACCAGAATCTGAGGGTAATCTAGCTCGGATTTCACCAAGAGAAATAGTATCTAATGAGCAACATAATAAAACTCATATTCTTTTAGTCGATAATCTAGATTCATTTACTAACAACATAGCTGAGACATTACATAGACAAGGTGCAATTGTATCTATAGTTCAAGGAAGATCGATTGAAGATAGGGATCCGGTTTTTGTGGTCGATGAATGGCTGAATAAATTTCGCCCCACTCATATCATACTTGGCCCAGGTCCATCTAGACCAGAGAATTCACCAAGGACTATGGAGATCGCAAAGAGAGCTATCGAAGGAAGATTGAATTTTGATGGTAATCAGATACCACTACTGGGCTGGTGCTTGGGCCATCAAGCAATAGGTTTAGCAGCCGGATGGGATTTAGTAGAATCACCTCATGGTCCTATACATGGAGTGCCTTCAAAAATTATACATAATGGGTCCGGATTATATGATGGTCTAGATTCTGAACTTATTATGATGAGATATAATAGCTTGGTACTAGAGCAATCCAATACCCTCCTTCTTCCAAATGCTTGGGATGACACCAATCAACTAATTATGGGAATCAGTCACTCTAATCTACCGATTCATGGTATACAGTTTCACCCGGAATCAGTTGGCAGCCCCGATGGTGTATCTTTACTCCAGAAATTTTTGTCAATATCTCCATTGAATATACATTCAATCGAGAACTCTAAGCAAGTCTAACAACCGTAGCGTTGAAGGAGCATTGTGTAGTGCCGTGGGCGAACATTCATGCCTACCTGTCGCATGTGCACTCAGAATTATCCTAATTCTCAATTCATTAGTGGTAATGGACCAAGATACCTAGTTTGTGTTAGATGTGCAGATGAGAATGATATGCTTGCCGAGGGAGAATCGTCTTCATTATATTCTGATGAAATAGTAAAAGCACGTTCTGCATTATTTGCTCGAAGATATAGACTATGGGCATTCCTTGGTTCTGGTTGGCTACTATACCTGACATTTGGTTCAGGAATAGAACTATGGTCAAATATATTATTTGGAACTCTGCTAATTGGTACAGTTGCGACACCAGTAATTCATTTCCTAGGAACCACAAAATTCAACGCTGAATTATCTAGATTAACCCCTTAAATGGATTAATCAGACTCTAGAACTCTTGAAATAGCCATACGAGGGCTCGAAACTTAGAGGGAACGGTGGGTTCCCTATGAAAGCCCGTGAGATTGGATGCATATAGTGGAGGAGCAGACTAAGTATAATAAGAAGTTCACAAGAGTAATAACAAGTCCGCAGTGCGCCTTTTATTCTATATGTGAACATACTATTGAGCCTGCTCTGAAAAGCATCAATCACTCCCGGTTGAGATTCTTCGCGCGTACTCATGCGCGAGCATTCACTG
Organism: Euryarchaeota archaeon UBA23; assembly: GCA_002498725.1. Lineage (GTDB taxonomy): Archaea > Thermoplasmatota > Poseidoniia > Poseidoniales > Thalassarchaeaceae > MGIIb-O1. The sequence goes on along the minus strand of DAIJ01000008.1, from coordinate 624 downwards.
GAAAGAGAGAACGGCGGGTTCTCTGAACTGATTTTTGGAAGTGAAAAGAAAATGCAGAAAACAAAGAAAACGAGCATGCTAATTGCACTGCTTCTCGTGTTGATGTCAGGTTCTGTTGGTGTACAAGCCGATGGTTCCGATCCTCTCGACCCCTCTGATGGAGGAGCCGATTGGGACGGTGATGGTCTGACTAATGCCGAAGAAACAGCTGCAGGTACTGACCCAACAAACCCTGATACTGACAACGATGGTTTGCCAGATGGCTGGGAAGTTGCTTACGGATTGAACCCTAATTCAGCGTCTGACGCGAATGGTGACTCCGATGGCGACGGACTATCAAATACTCAGGAGTACGCAGCGGGAACAAACCCGAATGCGGCAGATACTGATGGTGATGGCCAGAACGACGCCAACGATCCGTTCCCGAATGATCCTAACAATGGATCTATGTCGGATTCGGATGGCGATGGTATACCTGATGCGTATGATCCCGATTTTGGTGATAACGGAGAAGGATCCGGAGATGGCGGAACTGACGGAGGAGGAGACTCCGATGCCGGTAACGGTCAAGGTCAAGGTCAAGGCCAAGGACAAGGCCAAGGTCAAGGTCAAGGTCAAGGTCAA
>DAIJ01000024.1 GCA_002498725.1 Euryarchaeota archaeon UBA23 | reverse complement strand
AAGTATCGAGTGGATCACAAGTTTAGCTGATTCTTATTGAAAATTGACGCAGGATCACCGATTCTATTTTTGAATTTGAATCGAAATAATCTGCTTCTTGCACCCCCTATAGTCGGGGGTCAAGTTGAACGTGGTTCACCTCTAAGCCACGAACTAAGTTCGCGACCGCATTTCCTCGGCATGCATCTGACTTGATGGAGGGGTTCATTGGATTGTTAAATCCTCAATCTCCAACGCCAGTCTGACGCAGCAGCCCGCCGACCGCCCTTCGGTATATGAATATGACGAGAGGGTTTAGAACAATAATCGGATGACTGCGAGGCTGTTTAAGAGTTTGGCTCAATGCCAGAAATACTGCTTTTTGAAACAATAAAATTTGACTAATCGGCACCAAAGAATTCTCTAAGAACGGGATGCATTTCCATAGCTTGTTCTTTCTGTATCTGCTCATATGTACGAAGAATAATTCCCACTGCAAGTAAAAGACCTGTACCTGTTGCATTACCTACAGTCCCTAGTAAGTCCGCTCCTGCTGCTAGCAAACCTACGAACGCACCAGAGAAAATAGTCACAGGAGGAATGTATCTCTCAAGAATACGCTCAAGAACTACTGGATTTTTCCTGAATCCAGGTATCTGCATGCCGGTTCTTTCTATCTGTTTGGCGACGTCCTTCGACCCCATATTGGTAGTTTCAATCCAGAATTTGGCGAACACTGTTGACCCTGCAGTCATGAAGAATACATAGACAAATACATGAGTCATGATCTGTGAAAGTGAATGACCATAAGCATCTCCTGTTTGATTTAACAACGGAAGTAGCCAATCACCTACTCCATTTACCATTGAGGAATACCATGCAAAACCTCCGGTTGGAGTGGTAGCATTTGGCTCATAAGAACCAAACCAATGTGCATAAGAAATATCGGCATTTCTACCTAAAATAGGCACTGTTGAAAGAACTGGATGACTCCAGAACAGAAGAGTGAACATGTTGACGTTGGCTAGAAGAGCAGCCATCAAAATGACAGGTATGTTACTTGCATAAACAAGACGTATGGGATATTGACCTCTATGTCCTCTGACTTTTCCATGAGTCAGAGGTAACTCGAGTTTGCTGGATTCCGCGTATGCAACAACAAGGAAAACAATAATTGAGGAAACTAAAGCGGCTACTGGATTCGCATGATTGAGAAGAATTGTTTCAAACCCATTTTGTGAAACCAACTCAGAATTAGTTGCAGTCCTCAGAGTATAGAATATCATGGGAAGAGTCCCCGAAGGAGGATTTTCCATCGACAAAGGTGAGCCCTGAACTGTTGGAAGCGGAGAAAGTGTACCTACAAAGGTAGATTGAGCAACACCTGCAGCAATAAATAACGAAATACCACTACCTATACCCCACTTACTCACAAGTTCGTCAAGTAAGAAAACAAGATAAGAACCTACGAATAATTGAGCGACGATAATTGCATTCGCCCAACCTATACCATACTGTATTATTATAGATTCATGGGGATCAAGAAATCCGTAGACTTGAGGTATAGATTCAATTGGAATCATTATTAGAACAAGGATCTTCTGAACCCCCTGATAGAGTCTCTTATCCGCAGAATTCTGAAGATCTAATTGAATTATCTTAGCTCCAGCGAATAATTGCATTATGATGGAACCCGTAACTATAGGTCCAATTCCCAGATGCATGATAGAACCTGAGGCCCCTGCCATAATTGCACGGAATGATGAAAATACATCGAGAGTAGAATCTGATAGACCCCAGATCATTACATTAGTCATCATGAAATATATGATTAGAACCAATGTAGTAGTCCATAATTTCTGATTGAAGCGAACGTGTCCCTCTGGCTTAGTAATTGAGGGATAAACATCAATTAGTCTTTCGAGAGCATACAAACGGCTAGATTCTGATCCAGAATACATTAGACAGCATAGTGCTAATCCAGAAACGAGACCGAAGAGACCGATTCCCACCAATAGAATGCCTACTAGAGATGGTTCATACCAACTCCAAATTGCAAATCCGATAATCCAAGAAATCCATACTATTGGCTTGAAAATTCGGCTAAAATATGGGACTTCTGAGACTGATTCGGGTAAATCATAATTCACACCCCACATTATGAATCCTACATATACAAATGAAAGGAGAAATATACCAATGGCTTCAGTTTGTGCTGCAGAATCATCTCCAAGAAGAGCATCCTGTTGCCAATAGAACATGGCACCCCAGTAAACAATACTCATTACTACGAGTCCCAAATATGAAGGTCCTCGTTCAACCATATCTTTCACCTGTTATTTTTTGTAAATTGAATTTATTATTTATTGAAAAAGTATTATTCCTCTTCCCATTCATCTTCATCATCATCTAAGATTACAGAACCACCTGCAGACTCTACCTTTTCTATAGCGAGTGAACTAGCAGATGCGACTGTAATTTTCAGTGCTTTTTCAATACGACCACTGCCCAGAAGTTTGTCATAGCCCAATTCTCCTAAGTCGATGCTATCTCCTTCAGCCATTTGACAAACTTGATGTAAATTTATACTCACATTGACTTTTCTAAGAGTAGGATGGCGATTGAAACCATGCATACCCCAGTGCCCAGGCATATACTTGATTCTCGTCATTAAGCGATGCTTGTTAATTCCTGCATTTCCTCTTCCGCCGCGCATTCCTGCACCACGACCGGCCTTTTTGCCACGGCCATGATAGCGACTACGTCCACGGAATTTATTAGTGCGTGATACCATAATTTTCCACCTCAGATCATCCTCTCTGCTAGACTTGCGATTTCGTTACCTCGAAAACCTAGAGCCCCACCAACGGAATATGATTTCTTAATCCCTCCCCAGCCTTTTGAACCACGGGGTGGATGAAGACGAAGTACGGGTTTTAGACCGTCTACTGACCTCATAGATGCTTCTCCATTGGCCAACGCTTTAGCGAATTGTTTAACAGTTTTATATTCTGATCCCGACTTAATTGCAGCATCATCTACTGGTTTATCACCAACCATTCTACCTCTTGTCTTCAAAAGATTCTCAATCATATCAGCATCCACTACACCCCATGTCACAAAATCCTTAGTCTTCTGTAACATACCTGCATATGTTGAACTCTCAGGGACTATTGTAGCATGGTTAACTCTTGTTAGATTGAGCATAGACATAGTGTCTCTGATGCCTCTTTCTACACCTCTATCACTTCTTACTCTTACAACTAAGAAAGTCATTGTTCCCCCCTCCCTGATGTAATTGAAAGACGACTTCTAACTGATTCATCGATTCTAACCTTGTTTAACTCAACAAGAGCATTGAAAGTGGCTTTAGCGAAATTTACTGTAGTTCTAGTCTGGCCTGCCGATCTACTCCATACATCAGTAACTCCAGCCAGAGTTAATACACGACGACCATAATCCCCGATTACTAATCCTTTACCCGCTGGCGCTGGCATCAAAGTAACTCTTGTAGATCCTGAACGACCTGTTATCTTGAGAGGTACAGAAGTGCCCGGCCCTCCACCTGATTCCCATGAACCGTTTCCTCTCATTACTGGAATAAGATTGAGTTTGGCCTTATCAATAGCCTTTCTTATTGTGCTTGATACTTCTTTACCTTTGCAAATTGCAAGCCCAACATATCCGTCGCTATTACCAACAACACACAAAACATTGAATCTAACACGGCGACCAGAATCTGTCATTCTTTGAATCATATTTACAGCTAATACGTCATCAGTCAAATTAGGTAATAGTGCGTCAACAATCTCTACCTCTCTAATTGGCAGACCAGTAGCCATGGCTCCCTCATAGGTCAAAATTTCTCCATTTGCCACCATTCTACCAAGTCTTGTACGTGGTTGCCATGAACGGAGGGACGCAAGAGGATCTGGGCCCCGGCGACGGCGTTCTGGCCCCTCTTCATTCTCAGCCAATGCTAAAGCTAAACCTGGAGCAATTGCGGGGACTTCTTCTATGATTTCAGTAGATTCCTCACTCATGAATTCGCCTCCTCAATTGCCTTTTTTGTAGACTCCACTACCTTTACCATGGAATCTGAGATATGATTACCATTAACTCGTTGATCATCTGGGAGTACTTCTTCTCCATGTTGAATAATAAGGCCGGAATCGACCATTCCTTTGAGAGCAGCAAATACACGATTACCAGGAGTAGATGCCGCTAAACCGACATCTAATATGGCTTCCTTGTGACCTGCAGAAAGAGCGACCTTACCCATGGCAAAACCAGTGAGATAACTTGCTGGTATCGACTTGCGTGAGGCATCTAATGGCCATCCGAAATCATTCACCAATGAATTTCCACTGATGGATGCAAGCACATTATCTCCTTGGCTATTATAGGAAATTAACTGACAAGTTGTTTGAGTGTTTGAAACACGTACAACTGCTCTAGCAGAACCGCCTCGAAGCAGTCTCATCCTACGGCGATAGTCTGTTTTGGCATGACGACGTCTCTTATATCGCAGTCTCTGATTCTTACCATGTGCCATGATTACTCCCCTCCTAACTTGATTCCATCAATTTCCATATTAGAACGCATGTGTGATACTGAACGATAAGAGCCGCCCTTAGCCTTACGGTAATAGTATCTATATTCAGATGGTGTAATTTCCGAATCAGATCTCATATTCTTGAGGGTTTTTCTCTGTGCCCTTATTGTCCTCATCCAACGATTCTTTCTAGGGTGTCTGGCGTTTGCAGTTCCCTTTCTGGAACCGTGTCCCGACCTTCTACCCTTAGATTTCTGAGTTGCGGCCTTCCTAACTCTAGAACGACTTGTGCCAACTATAGGTCTAGCTTTTATGATGCCTTCATCGATAAGACGACGTACATCGTCTTTCTGAACTGCATTGGCAACTTCGTCTAATGCCTGAGGACTAGGATCAACCCATATTCTATGGACTCCTACTTTTCTTCCCTCACGCCTACCGATTATTTCGGCAGCAAGCCTTTTTTGATTTGTAATTATCATACTAAGTCCCCCTTACGACGAATCCTTCGTCGATTAAGAACACGGAGACCAAGATCATCCGCCCTATCATGTATCCCTGCCCTTTTCCTATTACCTACAGTAGAAGCGATTCTGATTGCTTGTTTTTCGGGATTAAGCCCATCAAGATCTGTAACTGTGTTTACAAGTATCTCTTCAAAACCAGAAGGATGAAGATCGCGCACTTGTGAAATTTTTCCATAACCTACACGGGCCATTGGTGATCTATATTTTCGATTCTTACGCTGACTAGAATCATCACCTCTTGGTTTTCTCCAGCCAGTCTTAGACAAACGCTTGTACCGGAACCATTCTTGACGACGGAATGCTGGCTGCTTCTTCTTCTGAGTAGATCGTACCTTTAATGCGTCCTTAGTTTCGTCATCAAGAACAGGTTTCTGCCGAGCAGTATGGAAATCATCCCAATCATCTTCAAAGTCGTCATCTCCAACAAAGTCATCTTCGATTTCTTCTTCGACTAAGTCTTCATCATCAACATCCAATTGCTCACTATTCTCCAAAAGTCTAGCAATTAGCTCGGACTTCTTTCCAGAAACTGGCAATCCTTCTCCACGGAGCAAGTCCTTGAGTTCAGCAACGGTCATATTTTCATAATCCATTTAAATCACTCCTCTCCCTTACTCCAAATATATATCCCATCTTGGAAAACACGGCGGTCTCTCTTCTTGATATGGCAAGCGCGTTCAATGTTGGCCGCAGTTTGACCGACTTTCTCACGATCAGCGCCAGAGACTGTGATTTCTGTCTTATTTGACACCTTGACCTGTACTTCGTCATTGTCACCACTACCCCAAGGAAGTTTTGCAATTCTGGGTACCTTTTCACCAAATAAATTTGTGATCGTCATCTCATTACCCTGAACTTTAATGGTCATAGGGAAGTGAGAGTATACTGCCCTCAACTTGTAAGTGAAACCTGAATCTACACCTCTTGCCATATTGTTAAGATGAGCAGCCCAAGTTCCAGCTAATGCCTTCTCCTTGCGGCGTGGCAAGTCACAGAATACCTCGATGCCTCCAGATGAATCTCTAACCTCTAATCGTGGATGACGGAATTCACGAGTTAATGATTTACCATCCTTGGCAAGTGTTACATCGTTACCTGAAATGGTTGCAGAAACTCCATCAGGGAGATTTATTGGATGCGAAATATGGTCTAGTTTTGGCATGTATATCACCTCAGAAAATGTATGCAAGCAATCGCCCGCCAACTCGCTCCTTCTTAGCATCGTGGTGATTCATTACACCTTGATTTGTTGTTAGAATTAGTAAACCGAAATCTTGAGCCGGTAAATATCTCGACTCCCACTTATCGAAATCTGTCCTCTTTACTGAATGTCTTGGTTTAATCACGCCACAGCGGTTGATTGCACCAATAAGCTCTACTCGATATGAGCCGCCTCGCCCATCTTCTATCTCTTGGTACTCGCCGACATATCCAGATTTCTGCATTATAGAAAGCATGCGACCAAGTAACTTACTAGCCGGGCTAACTTTTACCTCATAATGTCCTGCTTGCTCTGCATTGTAAATACGAACAAAAGCGTCACTTAATGGATCAAACTGCATTCTTCATCACCTCATTTATACTTCTTGAAGCCTATTTCTGGCGCGACATCTCGGAAACACTGTCGGCATAGTCTCAGACCGTGTCGACGAATCATTCCTCTTCTTCGTCCACATCTACGACAGCCATTGGTTCGACCAATTTCTTCTCCATGATCTCTTGCCATTAATCACTCCTCCACAATTGTAAGTTCAAAATTTTCTTTGAACCAATTCTTAGACTCATCTTTCCCAACTCGATGGCTGATTCCAACCTTAGATGCTCTACGTCTTCGACGAGAAACTCTGTGCCCTGGACGTTCAAGGACGACGTTGATGTCCATTCCGAATATTCCAATATCAGGATCATATTTTTGTTCTGGGAAATCAGTATAGTCGGATATACCAAATGAGAGATTACCAGATTGATCAAAGTTGTACCCCGGTAATGTATTCTCTCTAACCCAGAATGCGTCCTTCAAAAATGCTTGAATTTCTGATTGATTACGAATTGTCACTTTACATCCGATTGGAGCTCCTAAACGTGTTCCAAGATCTCTGTTTGTAGTTTTAGAGATAGTTCTGACTGATTTCATTCCTGTGATTAGTTCAAGAACTCTTTCGGCTAATTGTAAACGTGCTCCGCCTTCACCGACACCAATGTTAACAGTGACCTTAGTGATTCGAGGCGAATACATTGGATTATCTAAATCGCTCATGATTTCACCTCAAGCGGAAGATCTTTCTTGGATCCAATAATAAATACATAATCTGCAATTGTACCAAAATCATCAAACTTCACTTCATTTGGTTTTGAGGATCTCTTAACATCTTTAGAAACTACTTTAGAAACTGTACCAATGTGACTTCCACCGGTCAAATATGCTAGTGAACCTTCACCAAATGAATGATGATTAGAAACTTCTTGACTCGGGAGACTGAGAACCAATGTATCTCCGGTGTTGTAAGTATTGGCATCTTCTACTATTATGTTCCGACCATCGTGCAAGTGTACCTGTGTTTTTCCGCCACGAATAGTGTTTTTACCAGTCACTCGGCATAATTTTGACTTGGCAGCAGTATCTGAAATAGAGCGATAACGTAGCTTGCCGTTTTCATCGATTATACAACGGAAATTATCTTCACCAATTGTTAGTACATCCATTAGACCTACCCCTCGTCCAACATCCGTTTCAATACGACCATCTACTAGGATTTTTTTCGTAGAAAGCATTCTCTTTGCCTCTCTCCTAGAATGAGCCATTCCCAAAACATCTCGCAGAATAATACCCAAAGGCATACACATCTCATCACTATGACCTCCTGGGTTTGGTTTTTGGACCCAAATTTCTGTTTTACGAGTTAATGGCCAACTTCGTGGCATAGTCAGTCTTTTCATATGGCTACTACTCATCTTTCATGACCCCCTCTGAACGTTCAATAATGCGCTTGCGTCGCAATGGATCTGCATCGTTTAATCGAGTGACAATTACATTTGAAGGATGGATAGGGACTGCTTCTTCCTTTCCATCTGCAGTGGTTGAAGTTACTCCATCAACGAATATGTAACCTCTCTTTGTATCTACAGATGCAACAGACCCAGTAACTCCTGCTCGACCACGCCCTTGCCCTAGGCGCTTTCCCCTTGAGTCCGCCTTTACACTGTTAGGGAAACCAAAGTCGCCCCTTACTACTTCAACAGTATCGCCTACTCTAACAGTTACTGACCTAACTGATTGCAACTCAGTATCATCGGTAATCAAACGAGCGCGCATGCGCTTACGCTTGATATGAATTGGAGCATCAGATTGTGCTTGGCGCTGTTTTCCTGCTTTCTTACTAACCATATATTCACCTCAAACAATTTGCTTAGCAGTTGCTGCTATACGTGGCCAACGCTCTGCTGCTTCACGACTTACTGGGCCTTTGATATCGGAACCTTTGACATCTCCGCGCTCATTTGTAATTACACATGCATTGTCTTCAAATTGAACCCAAGTACCGTCTACCCGGCGGAAAGGTCTCTTCTGCCTTACAATTACAGCATTGAATATTTGTCTACGAGTTTCTGGAGTCCCACGACGAACGGTTACACGTATCATGTCCCCTACTCCTCCGGAAGGATATCGACGAGCGACTCCTCCCTTCTTTAGTACTGTGATAAGCTGAACTACCTTAGCACCGGTATTATCTACACAGTCCATTTTAGCCATACTAGGTAGGCCAGAAGTGGATCTACCTGCAATTCCTCTCATTCAACCATCTCCTTCTCAATAACACAGAATTTTACAGTCTTAGATAGAGGTCTACATTCCATTATTCTGACTCTGTCGCCTTCAGAAACATCTCCAATGCATGAGGGTAAATGTGCTGAGTACTTTCTAGTCCTCTTTTCATATCTCTCATACTTCTTCATGTAACGAGTAACTTCTCTTTGAACTACTATTGAATTACTCATTCCTGATGATGAGACGACGCCTTCTATAATCTGACCGCGTACTCTCAAACTACCATAGAAAGGACAATTCTGATCGCCATCCCAATCTCCTTCGGGGTTACGAACATCTACTCCAATATCTCTCATTTTAGTTCCTCCTATATCTTCTATTGATTCGATTCTCAGGTCTTTGTTTAACGGAGGATCCGTCAATTACTTCTTCTTCTGAATCGATTGTGAATGAAATGACGTCTTTTGGGAGAATAACTTCTCCTGAGTTTGTTCTGACTAGAATAGTTCTACGAGACTCTTCAATGATTGTTCCAGATACTCCCACTAGAGTGGAATCAGTACTTTCTACCACAAGTATTTCACGAGCAATCCAGGGTGCATTGTAGATATTCATTTATCGCACCTCCACCCTATATCCATTCTGCTCGAGAACTTTTGCTACTCTCTTCTTGTGATCTCCTTGAAGTTCTATTGTACGGCCCTTGACAGTACCGCCGCTTGCACAGGCGCCCTTGAGTAACTTAGCCAACTTCCCAATATCGATTGCTGAATCATCGATTCCTTCAACCATAGTGACCATTTTTCCATACCTCCTTCTAACTGTTGATATTACTGCTCTCTGTTGTTCCTTAGCCATCTCTTGACACATACACAATTCATCTGGTAGACCACAAGTATTGCAAATGCCAGCCATACCACACTACTCCTTGTTCTCCTGAGAAATCTTTGTCAGAAGTCGTGCAATGCTACGACGTGTCTGTTTGTAAGCTCCTGAATTAGATGCTGAACCACCGAGTGCCTGTTGAGCCCTTAACTGCATGAGTTCATCTCTCAATTCCATAAGGCGACGCTCTCGCTGGTCAGAATTCATTTGATCTATATCACGGGATTTAATATGAGACATTCATTCCTCCTCCTGTGATACTTTGTCAACTGAATCTTCCTGATCTTCTACATCTACTGATGCTTCGATCTTAGCAATCTGATCTACTACATTCGATGCAACATCTTCAGCATCAATGTCATTTTCTTCATTTGAATTTGACTTTTCCAACTTATCTTCGGGTATTTCAAGCATTGAAACTTCTTCGACGGGATCTAGTCCTAATTCAGCCCGATCATGGATGATTATTTCATGAGGAAGGCGTGTACCTGCACGCATAATTTTCACGGTACAACCTATTGTTCCAAGTTTCTTTACAGCGGTCGAGAACCCTACGTCCATGAATTCCAAGGCCGTCTCTCCGCAGAATTTTATGTGTCCTTGCTGGAATTTCTGAACTCTATGTCTAGCACCTGAAATTTTTCCACTTAATACAATTAGACATCCTCGTGCACCAGCATCCATAATATTCTGTGATGTGCTATGTCCAGCGCGACGGAAGAACCAACCTCTCTCTAGAGATGAGGCAAGTCTACTAGCCATAACTTGCGCATTCAGACGAGGTTCCTCTATCTCATTAACTTCAAGCCTAGGTCTTTCCAAATCAAAATCTTCCTGTAAACGTCTCTGTAATTCATGAATTACCTTACCTCGACGACCAATTACTCTTCCAACTTGCTCTGCTTGAAGTGTTACCTTAGTCCCTTCAGGAGTACGATTAAATTCAAGTCCTCCAAAACCAGCCCTCTCAGTTTCCTTTAGTAGATATTCACGTACTAACTGGCGCTCGATGTTTCGGTGCAATATGTTTCTAACAGTATTTGTTTTACCCATACATAATCACCTCAGAAGTCATCCTCTTCTTCTTCATCACCAAAGTGTTCCAAGAATATCTCAAGATTAACTTGATAGTGATTCTTTGGAGATGCACGACCTCGAGCACGAGGTCTCCATCCTGTATGGACTTGTCCTCTGTGAGCCGCACAATGAGTGATTACCATATCCTCTGCATCTATTGTATCATATCTCTGACGTGCATTTTCCATTGCACTATTAATCAACTTGATGAATTCTTTAGATGCCTTCCGAGGATATCGACCAGGACCCATCTTTCCTTTTCGATGTCCAGCCATGGTATTACCTCCTTTGCCCTTTCGAGATCGGCGAGTGTAAGGTATTGCTTGTTTTTCTTCAATTACCTTTTCGAGATATTCAATTGCATCAACACAATTCATTCCACGAACGAATTTTGCAATTTGATAGCAATGCTTGTGGTGCATATCAACATTAACTGCACGTGCAGTTGCTAGATAAGTTCCCTCCAGTAACTGAGTATATCCCGACTGTGGTTCTCCTACTTTCCTACTCATACTTAATCACCTCACTTTAGAGCTACATGCTTACTTGATCTAGTCGCACCAACACCAGGACCGGTATGTGTAACAGATCTACGAGTTGGAGCGAATTCGCCCAAAGCATGGCCTATCATTTCTGGAATGATCTCAACATTTACGAAATCTCGACCATTGTGGATTCCAACAGTAACTCCAACCATTTCGGGTAAGACGTACATCCCTCTACAATGAGTTCTAATGACCTTAGAACTGCCTTTTTCACGGACCTTTTCAAGGAAATACTCGCATTCTTCAGACAAGCCCCTAGCTAATGATCTCTTAGCACGAGATGGCATTAGTGTTGCAATACAAGGCGCCTCTGGTTCATCCTCGGGAGGGTAAAGAGGCAATTCCTTCAATTGAGCTATCGTCATACCACGCCACAAAAATTCTTTTTTGCGGCGTTCGGCAATAGTCGAGCGTCTCTTACGTGCCTGTCGACGAGCAGTTTTTGGCGAGCGGAACATTTTCTTAGATTTTCTAGCCATTATTCACACCTCACTGCTCCCTAGTTCTTCCACGTCCAGTTCTGCGTGGGGCGATATTTCCTACTTTCTGGCCAGGTGGTGAATTTCGGCTTACGGAGTTAGGACCATGTACTGCCTGATGATTACCGCCACCATGAGGGTGATCTACAGGATTCATGGCTACGCCACTGACTGTAGGGTATAGTTTGCCTCTAGCCTTAGCCCTGTAGTGAGCAGCGCCTGCTTTCATCAATGGTTTTTCTGTGCGTCCATGACCTCCCAGAACGCCAATTGTCGCTCGACAAGTTGAAGGAAGGTCTTTCAAAGAACCACTGGGTAAGCGTACTCTCACACGATCGCCCATTCTAGTTTCTAAAGTACCTGAATTTCCACCTGAACGAGCAAATTTGCCTCCATCACCTGGACGGGATTCTATGTTGCAAATTGGAGTTCCTTCAGGGATTTCTGATAGTTTAGTGACATTGCCAGGACGGAGGCTTACATTATCTCCAAAGGCCAATTGTTGCCCAACAGAAATACCTTCTGGAGCTACTACGTGGGCGATTTCTCCATCATCAAACTTTACACGCGCTAGAGGTGCAGTGTGTGCAGCACTGTGGATGAGATCTGTGACCTCCCCCATTTTCTCACTAACTCTAGGAATTCGGCTTGCTGCAGGGAATCTATGGCTTGAAACTTGATTCTTTGGACTTGATCCGCGGCGTTGTGAACGTGTTCTCTTACCCATAAAATCACCTCATCAAAATGCTCCTAATTTGAGTGCTGCTTCTTCGGCATCATATCCTTCTGCAAGACGTACTGAAGCATGTTTACCAGTAATGGTAATCTTAGTATTTACTTTAGCAACTTGAACGTCAAATAGTTCCTCAACTGCTGACTTAATCTGAGCCTTTGTTGCCTCACGGCGAACTATGAATTCAATTCTATTGTTATTTTCTTTGTAGTTTCCATCATCATCGGCTACTCGACGGGCATCCAATGTCTTTTCAGTAATCCAAGGCATCAATATAACACTGTAGGGATCGCCATTCATGTAAATCACTCCAATGCTCCTATTGCATCTTTAGTCCAAACAGTAAGGCGACCTGCGTCTCCTCCTGGAGCCAGGTCCTCAGCGCAAAGATCCTTCGCGGCAACAACATCCACTCCGGGCACATTTCTGGCTGCTTTTGCTAGACCATCTCTACTAGCGACAACCAAAAGTACGCTCTTTGGAGTTCGATACTTACGCCCCCTCATTGTACCTTTGCCAGCACGTATTTTCTTTCCTTCACGTGCACGGACTAAGTCTTCTCCTAGACCTAAACCATCCATCATGGCTATGAATTTACGAGTTGAGTACTGTTGAGGTATTGCTTCCACGTTGTATTTCTCATCTCCATCATCTCTGGATTCGACATATCCATCAATCACTATAGGGAATCGTAGACTATCATTGAACTTGTGGCCCCTAGATGCCACCATTGAGGCATCTGCTGTAGCAGCTATCGCTGAATCTCTAGCAATTGATTTCGCCTTGCGATTTAGTTTCTGGGACCAATCTTTAGCAACCATTGGGCCATGAGCACGTCTACCACCTCTTGTGTGAGGGTTCTGAGCCGCTGTTCTTTGACCCGCCTTACGCATAATTCTAGAAACACCTCTTCCCTTACCCCACCACTCAACAGAATGTTTCATACCTGGTTGTGGTGCTTTTTTACCATCGTGCTCACGATGACCATATGATTGACGGCGATTCGCTCTTGAAGAAAGAACCGCTCTACGAATTAGATCTTCTCTAACTTCTGAACTGAATGCATCAGGCAGGGTTACAGTCTTACCATCTTTTGCTTGTACTACGAAATATTCAGCAAGAAGACCGGCATCCATTTCCTCTTGTTCAACATTGTTGACTAGATTATATGATTTTGTCTTCATAAAATCACACACCCTGCTTGCTAGACGTACTAACATATGTCAATTGAACTTCATTTCCTTTACCTGATGGACGGATTGCATCTCGGAATCTTAGAAGACGCTTTGCTGGACCTGGAAGGCTTCCTTGGATTATCATGTATGGATTTGTAACTTCACCATAGTGTAAGAAACCTCCCGCAGGAGTTACATCTGACTCTTCGGGATGTGAAATCCTCAGAATCCGCTTGTTAAGTTCAGTTCTCTGATGATACCCCATTTGACCTGCTTGTCTGACAGTCTTGCGAACATAGCCAGTACCGAAATCTCCAAGATTACCAATCATTCTTCGGCGCTTGGAGTTTTTATGACTTAGTAATTTAACACCAAAACGTTTGACAACGCCTTGGAATCCTTTACCCTTTGTAATCCCCACAACATCTAGGTCCTGGCCTTGTTGGTAGACATCGCCTATTCCAACCTCGCCGCCAAGCTTCTCTCTTGCCCATTCCAATTTTTCAGAAGTGTCGCCTCCTACAAGCCCTACTTCCATTATTTCTGGCGTTTTGGATGGTACACTCTTGACCAAGGATGGCTGAGTAGATACAATTAATCTAACTTCACAAAGACCCGCTGAGAGAAGAGCATCAAAGGCCTCTGAATTTGAATCGCTTTCACGAGTAGGTATTCTACCGGCCCTCTTTGCTGGTTTGCGTCCTTCTTCAGCATCACGCTCTCCACGGGTTTGATTGGCAAATCTTGGCATGAGACCATCTGGAGATGCTTCGGAATCTGCCCAAACCTCTCCTGCTGTCTGCATACCATATGAGGTCATATGGTAACCTCTTATCGCAAGTACTTTCATTGGGGGCACTTCTACAACAGTTACTGCTTTACGGATTTCTTGACCAGCTGATGTAGAATAAGGATTAGTATCGAGCATCATAACATGAGTCATACCAGCCTTCCAACCTGCAAATCCTTGTATTCGAATCTCTGAAGATTCTGTCTCCGGCCAAGATGTAATCCTTCCATAAGGCCTTACAGCCCTCTTACGAGGACTAAAGCCCATGCTACCTTTACGTGGTCGGTGTCGGTCAGCCATTTGCTTATCTCCTGTATTTACCGGAAAAAAAACCGCCAGAGCGGAATTGAACCGGGCCACCACGTTAGGGAGGAACCGTGACACCGAAGCAGATTTCCGAATGGAAATCTACATCTTGGGATAATGATACAGAGCCCTGTGGTGTCTGGTACCTCACGTAGTGAGCGGCCCTGCGACCTCCATACCCTATATGAACGAATCGGGTGAGGTAAGTTTGCACCCCTACGGGGTGAAACAGTGTATGATAGTAAGTGCAACGATTTAGAACCCTGAGTTTTTGATTGTGGTGTTATGAAGCATAGCCTAAGGCACGAGTACCTCGGGCAAAGTATGGTTGAAGCAAGGGGTTATCAACTTGAAGCAGTGGATGAAGCGCTATCTGGATCCACATTGTTGGTCTTACCTACGGGAGCGGGTAAATCTGCAATTGCTTGGATGGTAATTGCTGAAACGCTTAGTAAGGAAAAGGGTTGGATACTGATGATCGCACCAACTATTGCGCTTGTGAAACAACATCAGGACGATTTAACAAAAATATTTGGAAAAAAGGGAATTGAACCATTAGGAATGAGTGGGGGGATAATTGCCTCAAAGAGAGTAAAACTGTGGGGCTCTAGTAGATTAGTAGTATCTACACCAAAAGTGATAAGAAATGATGTTGAAAACGGTATTCTAGATCTTAGTAAATGCAGTTTATTAGTGGTTGACGAGGCACATCATACGATTGGAGACAGAGGTGAGGCACAAGTAGCTGAACTCTTTCTAAATTACTCCGAAAGACCACTAATTTTAGGGATGACTGCAAGTCCCGGTTCAAGTATCGAAAAAATTATGCAAATCTGTAAAAAATTAGCAATTGAAAGGATACATCTAAGATCGTCCAATGAACCAATGCTTGAAGAATACCTTGCTAGTCTAAACATTGATGAATTAAGGGTCAAAGTTCCTGATGAAATAAAATTACTTGCTGAGCCTTTAATAAAATGGCAGGAAGATATTGTTGATCGAGAGAGAAGAATTGGTAGATATGTAATGAGTGGACCAATAACTCATTCAGGACTAGCCAATGCAATGGAACGCGCAAACACAGCAATACAAAGGGGAGAAAGAAAT
This sequence comes from Euryarchaeota archaeon UBA23, assembly GCA_002498725.1. Taxonomy (GTDB): domain Archaea; phylum Thermoplasmatota; class Poseidoniia; order Poseidoniales; family Thalassarchaeaceae; genus MGIIb-O1. Next base: position 11,756 of record DAIJ01000024.1, on the reverse strand, counting down.
GCATATACGTCGATGAGCAATGTTGGACTAGCAATGAGTCTTCATCATCTAATTAATCATCTACTTTGCCAAGGGATTTCAGCATCTCGTGAATTTTTAGATAGGAAAGAATTAGGTGAAGATGCTAATAAAAAAAGTACTAGAAATTTATTGCGGGATAAGAGGATTAGGGACCTTAGATCCAAACTATCATCTATGGACGAATCTCATTCTAAAGTTAGTGCAGTCAGGAGATTGATTCGTGATAGAATACGTCAAAATCCTGATGCAAGAATTATTGTTTTTGCTACTTTTAGAGACACAGTTGCATCTTTAGAGAAGGTAATTTCTGGCCTTGAAGGAATTAAACCGACAATATTCATTGGGCAAAGTAAGCGTGGATCTGAAAAAGGCCTAACTCCAAGAGAACAGGTGGAAAGGATTGAAGACTTCAGAAAAGGAATCCATAATATCTTGATTGCAACAAGTGTAGGAGAAGAAGGATTGGATATCCCATCTGCAGATCTAGTTATATTTTATGAACCCGTATCGAGTGAAATTCGATATATACAAAGAAGAGGTAGGACGGGTAGGCAAAGAGATGGAGATGTGGTAGTCCTAATTGCGGAGGATACTAGGGATGAAGGCGCTCTGGCTGCAGCACAAAGAAGAGAAGAGAGTATGCATCTAGCAGTTGCTAAGGTAAGGCGGAAATTACCTAGAAAAATACATATCGATTTATCAAATCTTAATTCATTTGAAATTAAAACTGATATTAATAAGATAATTTCTGCTAAAGATTTTGTCAAACAAGAAAGAGAAAAACACCGACCCTCAATAGTTGATACAGACTTGAGTGAAAACGAGTCAAAAACATCTGAAAGCACGATAATACATCCTTCTACTTTCAGACCAAAAGGGCAGAAAGGATTGGAAGAATTCAATTCGGGCAATAATGAATAATTTATTCATTAGTCACCAATGACTGTAATTCTTGTCCTCAACATTGCTAATCTATTATTATGACAACCGAGGGCAAAAGAAATCATTTCACAAAGATGTATTACTGGAATATTTGTTGAAAGACCAGTGTTACGGCCTGCTTTACCTTGGTAAATATCTAGAACGCCGTGTGATAGACTACAGGCACTAACAATTAGTTCAGCATCTTCTGATTTGGCCTCAGATAGAACCTCGGCAGCCTGCTTCATCACAGTCGGCTCTTCTGAAAATAATGAAGGGGTACCAACACTCTGAGTTCTAGCATCCCATTTCACAGGAGTTCCCCCGACTGATAAGATGATTTTTTCTAGATAATCAGGATCATAAATGTCGTCTTCTCCACAAGCGCCATCTTGCTGAATATTTGGCCCATAATATCCTGCAATCTTGAAATCAATAGGATTAACCACCTTTTCATCTAATTTTTCGATGCCTATGATATCAACAATAGCATGGATCAAATGGTGAACATTTACCTCTCCAGTCATAGTCAAATTACAAGTCCTTAAGAGTACATCATTTACCTCTGACATTAGTATCTGATCACTTCTGAGTGTCATGAGATCTTCATGCAGGTTTCCAGCGGTTGCTGCACAAGGTGTAAGTATGTCAAGACCCATTGACTCAGCCATTGCAAAGGTCCTTGCATTGAGAGTAAGTTGTAGACGTTTATTGGCTTGTCGAACTATTCCAGCGCCGCAACTTGTTGCACCTGAAAGTGGTATCAATTTAATGCCAAGAGCACGAGATAATGACTGCATAGTATCTTCAACCTCAGGAGCGCTACTATGAGCCACATTACCAGGATGGTAAGCGAATTTAGACATTATAATTCCTCAAAACCTTCCATCTAAATCATTGAAAATAGCCACTACCTCGTGGTAATTATCCACGGATGAGTTGAATTGTCTTGGCATTTTTCCAAGACCCGCTGGAGGTGCAACTAAAGCAAGCATATCATTGATCATATTTCCTCCATTGCGAGTGAAACCTGTTACCATTCTAGCTGTAACTCCCGAAGTAAGATTCCCAAGAAGGCCAATAGGGCCCATGACCTGCCGATAAAGTACAGTGTCGTTCACTTTCCCACTACTTTTCAGAGTCCAAGTGTACCACCAAACATGCTTACCATGACGTCCATTAAATCCATCTTTCTCAAGAACATGAGTCTTTGCATCTAAGAGAGCATCTGCAATCACAGGACCATTACCATTCTGTCGACGTATACTTGCAAAGTCTGTCTCGGCCTTTATACCATCAGATCCAGAAAGTATTGTATCTAGTCTCTCTATTGAAGAAGGTGAACATCTAGGATCATTACGTCTTGCCCACACTGTAGAGAGTATAGCGGGGCCTAGATAATTCTCAGAATGAGGGGTTGCATCAGATGAGGCGTGAATGAGATGAGGACTTGCGAAGTCGGTTATCGAATGCAACGCTGCAGCCTTATCGGGGTCCATTATGCCAATTGCACCCTGAGGTGTTGATGCCCCCTCCCTTGTGGAAGCAATCATCCACGGTTGTGTTGATTCACGCTTACGTTCTAGCGGCCAATAATCTACTATTAGGTCCCTTATTACTTCATATCCAGGAAGGGGATCAACCCTTAGAGACAGTTTACCGTCTCTAACTGGAGCAACAGCATCAAGCCTTATTGAACCTGGAATAATTAGTCTGCCATTTACACATATACTTGTTGTGGGGTCATCTGAAGAGCCATCTCTAAATGACAAACTGCCATCATGTGAATTCTTTATTGTACGAAGTGTTTCTAGAAAACTCATATCTCCTGGAAGAGCACATACCCAAGTATCATGTCCTGTAGAACATTCTTCTGGATCGTAACGAAATATAGTTAATTCAACTTGAATGGATTCTGAAATTATTTCTGGAACTGAAAAACCATCATCACCTTCCGCTCCACCAGCAGAACCACTAGCATAATTTCTAATTGATTCCACCATATTTTCATGAAATACACCAGTGCTATCTACGGCAGCCAGTACAGGTAAAGCATCGAGAGTCCAAGTTGCGGCAGGCTCATCAAAATCAACATCACAGTCAAGCCTATCGATGATACGTTTTGCACCAAGAGCTTCTAGGCGACCATCCCAATCCTTGCCTGATTGACAGAATAATTCGTATCCTGTATCTCCAAGAGCACAAACAGCAAAATGTAATCCTTCAAGCCTACTAGCAGAATTAGAATTAGCAAATTGCCACAATTCTTCTGCATTATCTGGCATTTCCCCTTCGCCCCAAGTTGAACAGACTATCAACACCCTTTTCTTGGATGAAAGAGAATTAAAATCAAATCCGTCCATATCATGCACTTCGCCCTCTAAACCATATGATTTGGCCTGCTTAGCTATTTTTGCGGCTAGGCCTTCAGAATTGCCAGATTGCGATCCAAATAATAAAATCAAGGAGCGATCTCCTGAAGACAATAATTTCTCTAATTCCTCTGTTGTAGAAGTATCTCCATCTAATGACTCAGATCCTTCAGACAATTACAACACCTACCCAGCCTTAGGATGGGTGATACGTTCGAAATGTTTTGGATTATTGAACTTATGTTTTGTATTGTTGAGGATAATGTGACTACATGTCAAATCCATCGAAATCGCCGCCTTCGGGAGATGGGCCACCCTTACTCGAGATTACATCATCAATTCTTAGAATCATTACAGCAGTTTCTGATGCTGATTGAACAGCCTGTTCCACTACTCTACTAGGCTCATACACCTTACTTTTAGACATGTCAACAACACCTCCATCATACACATTAACTCCATAAGTTGAGTTTCCTTCAGAGTGTGATTTTCGAAGATCAATGATGGTGTTAACAGGATCAAGCCCAGCATTCTCAGCAAGAGTTCTGGGTATCACTTCTAGGGCACCGGCGAAGGCTTCTATTGCCATTTGCTCACGTCCGCCTATGCCATCAGCGTAAGATCGTAAATCACGGCTTATTGCTGATAGTACTGAACCACCACCTGTAAGCACTGCACCATCTTCATGGGCTACTGCAACAACTCCAACCGCATCATCAAAGGCACGGCGTATCTCATCAACAACATGTTCAGTGCCACCTCTAAGAAGAACACTGACACTCTTAGCTTCAGGACAACCTGTGATGAATACCATGTCGGAATCACCTATTTTTCTCTCTTCTACCTTAGCTGCGATACCAAGGTCATCGGCAGATAAATCATCAACGTTGGTTACAATACTACCACCTGTTGCCTTCGAAAGAGCCTCCATGTCGCTTTTCTTGGCTCGACGTATGGCAAAAATACCTAATTTGGCCATGTAATGTTGGGCAAGGTCATCTATTCCCTTTTGACAAATTACTACATTAGAACCTTGATTATGTATTTTGTCAACTAATCCCTTGAGATAAGATTCTTCTTCATCCAAAAACTCCGCCAGCATATTAGGGTCTGTGATCTGAATTTTAGCATCTACCTCTGTTTTCTTAACTTCTATTGGTGAATTAATAAGTGCTATCTTTGCATCTGAAAGAGACTTTGGCATTCCTGAATGTACTCTCTCTTTATCTAAAATTATTCCATCTACAAGAGTGCTGTCTTTAATCGAACCACCCTGCTTTTTTTCTATTTTAATATCATCCAAATCAACAATTACTTCATCGCCCGATTCTTGAGCAACTGCTAAAACCGCACTAACACTAATTTTAGCAAGGAATTCCTTTACGGCACCAGCACTTTTGCCAGTTAGAGCAGTCTTAGCAACCTCTTCTAACATTAATTCGTCAACATCAATCGCATGAGAGTCAATCAATTCTATTGCTTTGTCTGATGCGAGACGGAATCCTTCACATATCACTGTTGGATGTACATTCTGCTCAACAAGATCTTCACTTCTCTTGAGAAGTTCTCCCGCTATAACGACTGCACTGGTAGTGCCATCAAAGCAATGTTGCTCCTGGGTTTTAGCAATTTCAATTATCATCTTTGCGGCAGGATGTTCAATATCCATTTCTTTAAGAATTGTAGCACCATCATTGGTAATAACCACATCTCCCATGGAGTCAACCAACATCTTGTCCATTCCTTTTGGTCCAAGTGTACTACGAACTGCATCGGCGACTGCCTTCGCAGCCGCGATATTGTTACTCTGTGCAGTCTTACCACTAGTTCTAGTTGTACCTTCCTTTAGTATAAAGATTGGTTGTTGACCATTGTACATTCTAAGTCACCCCATTTTACGGCAGCCCGCCGACCCAAGAGGGGGTCATAAGGGCTCGCACCATCAAATAGAAGATTGAAAATCCTGTAAAGGTAACTATTTTGTTTAATTATCTTTATTTTCATCCAGCCATTTCTGCCCATAATAAGCCCACTGATCTACAGTCCATCCTTCAGGTAATCCTTCTTCAGGAATTGGAGGCACACCTGGCGGGAGTGTCGTTTGTTGTATCTGTGAATCTGAAGATTCATTTGTATCTTCTGAATCTGAGGTATCAGACTCCGGCAACGGAGGCGGAGGCATATCTGCTACAGGATTCTCAAAAATTTCTTTAGAACCCCCATACATAGAATTAGCAATTTCATCAGATGAAGGAAGTTCAGGAGCAGATGGTAAACCATTATCAAGACCTATGTTGGTGAAGTTGGGAGAATAGTCTTCTATGCTTGAATATTCTTCTAGAGGGGCACGAGCATCTTTCAGCACTCTAATTGTTATTATTAGAACAAACACTATCCCTACTAATCCAGCAATCAAGAATACGATATTAGCAAGTAGAACAGCAATAAAACTTGTATCTGGCCCTTCATCGACCTGAATAGTCTTAATTAACTGGATTTTAGCAGGTGTAGAAACTTTATCTATGTCAGAATCGACTGAAAGAATAACATTGAAATCCATAGTATTTTCAGCTAAATTATCAAGATTTTCCTGAGTGATTTCAACTTCTACAACTATTGTTCTAGTTTCATAAGAGTCAAGAATAAAATCTCTATCATCTCTGTCTACGCGTACATCTAATACATTGAAGAAAAGATCTGGTTCAGATGTACGATCTACATCCGCTCTCATTAATTGCTCAGAATCAGGGTGTACATTTTCGACAACAAACGATACGTCATATGTCCCTCTATCATTTACAACAATAGTAGACAGAGGAGGAGTAACAAGCACCCAACCGACTCGTCCTACTTTGAATAAGGCTTCACCAGTGCTTACATAATCGGATTCTTGACTCTCGGCAAAAAGAGTAACTAAGCGATCCCCATCAGCCTCTAAGCCGAAGGCATAACTGACTGTAATATTAAATGATGAACCGGGGTCAATCCAAGGCGTCTTACCATTTTGCAAGCCCTCTGCGAAAACTGAGATGTCATCATGACTTTGCTCAAATGAAATTGAATATTTATCAGGCATGTTGCCAATATTCCACACTTCCCATCTAAGTGTCCTAGGATCATCGCCACCACGATATACCTCTTCTGTTAAATCAAGATCTGGTACTGAAACAAGATAAGTATCTGGCACTGTAAGGAGGATCATAACGCTTCTTTGATACGTTGGATCGATCTGACTTGTAGCGCGAACCCATATTGGATAAGATTCAGGCTCTATACCATAATCCATTGGGAACATAAGAAGAATACTTGTATCTCCACCAAAGGGATCTATACCAAGTGTCATTTCAGCATTCAGGGAAAGACCCAGTCTCCAATCTGCATCAAAAGAAAGATCAAATGCCTCTTCTGCATTACCATCATTTATCATCTGGATTTCAATCCAACGTAATGCACCATCAGCTGGAGCCTCGATTGTTGTCACTTCTGGAATTAATTTCAAATCATGGTCTACTGGGACTTCAACTTGGACCGTCCATTCTGTTTGGAAATTGGCAGGTGCCCTACCATTCGCGAGTAAGGTAATAGCATAAAGTCCGGGATTTAATTCAGAAGGAACTGTTAACTCAGCATTGAGTTCTATTTTGTCCCCAATATCCATTCTGACACTAGTAATTTCGCTACCAGTTTCATTGAACCACTTCAAATTGGAGGGATTCCATCTATTATCTGAATAAGTCGCACCAAGATTCCAATTGGCAATCTGATTACCAGTATTTTTGAGAGTCATAGTGACGTTACCTCTTTCTCCTGGAAGTAGTGTTGCAGCCGGATTATCAAGAGTTTTTTGGGTCAAATAAGCTGAATATGAAGCAGTAACATCAACTGGAAGATTGATTGTGTGCTTAGTGGTGTTCGTTATGCCATCTCCTATATGAACATACCAATCAACTTCCTGAACAGTGGCGCCGTCTGGAATAGTTAGATTCCACCAAACATCCATGTGTGTTAGGGCTTTAATCGTCTTTGAGTTCACACTATTATCATGATCAGATGGGTGGTTAGAATCTGTTCGAATTGGATTATCCCACATCCAAGTTTGATTAGACACCTCTGTATACAATCGAAGTGTAATATCGATATATCCATTGTTAACTACTTTACAATAAAGTGAAGGAGGACGGGGGTCTGCTGGTATCACAATATATGCATTAGGAAGTGGATCATCACATTCAACATCTATCGTATATTGAGGTACTCGCTCAATCCCAAAAAGTATGAAACCATCCAAGTGTATACCCTGACTAGCAAATGAACTATCTGAATCAAAGCGGAAAGCAACAGTATAGTCTCCGTTTGGATGAACATCAGTCATGTTCCATACAAGTTGTGTCCAATTCGCGTAGTCTGTCGACAATTGTTGAGCACTGTAATTGTAAAATTCTTCATTACCTGCATTAGCCTCAATCCTAATTGAGTCACCACTTGCCATTTCACCCCAAGCATGAGTTGTTGCCTGTAAAGAAATATAATCATAACCTCGGATTCTTAACTTACAGAAATTATTTGCATAAATTTGAGAAACTTGTTGGTCCCATGTGCCATATCCAAATCCATGTCCGGGGTCGTTACAGTCATCAAATGGCGTCAGCCAACCCCACCAAAGACGATCCATCCGATTACTGGCATAATCTGCCCCTGGACGTGATACGCGCCAATGGCGTTCTTCGATAGACGAAGATACATTATCCATCCTCCAGTGACCATAGTAATCAGGATAGTCTGAGAGTGTACCATCAGAATCATATCCTGCAGAAACCCATGTAGGATTACCATAGCTCAATTGATTTGGACAATCAACAGTATTATCTTGATCAACATCTCCACAAATTCCATTTTCCATAGGGTCATTCCAAAGAGCTACAGGCATTAGACGATCAAGTTCATCATTTGCATGATTACTATCTGCAAGGCCACCATCTACAGCACCCCGCAAGATAATTCCGCCAACTAGATATCCATTTTCATCTAAATGACTATGTGCGGAATCGGGAGTCCAATAAAATTCGGCCCTAAACGATTGTAATCCTGAAAGAGTCATATTTACTGACCATTGAGTTATCATAAATCCAATAGGATGCCAAATTTGTAAACTACCTGATGCCGAGGAGGGCTGACTAGAAGTTCCAGCCTGAGTAAAAGTTACATTAATCTGAATTAATTCATCTCTCAGAACATATTCCACAATACTACCATCAGGATTTGACCACTCTAGAGCATCTAGTGAGCCATTTCCAATTTCAATATCAGTGACTTCAAAATCAATTAATGCACGAGGTGATGCTTTCATTATTTGATCCTCATTCTCAAGTGAATCAGATAATACCAACGGTGAAAGACTGGTCAGCAATAGAATAGTAAATACACTCAGGTGTGACATAGTACGCATGGATAACGAGCACTTCGGCATTAGATGTGTGTATCAAGGTTCTCTAATAGCGTGCGCCGCCCTTCGGGCGGTTAATTCGACTTGTGTGGGATTTAGATAAGATACATCTTAACCTGAACTAATAGGATTAAAATGAATGAAGGGCTTATGTTCAGTACTATCTGCCACACGATTATGACTAAGCGTAGGGGACAACTTTACCCTCGCCTAGTTCTTGTCATAATTGTCTTAGGGCAGGTTACTATTGCTCCAATAATTGGATTCTCTCTTACATATCTTCTAAGGATTGAAAGAGTGGACGATAGATTATCTTTTAATCTAAATTTTGAATCTCTCGAATGGATAATTTTTGCAGGTCTAATCTATGGATTCATATCTTTGATACTGGCATTAGTTGCTGGTGGTTACCGACCTACTAGTATAGCAAATAAAGGGGGTTGGTTAACTGTTTTAGGAATTAGGAGATCCATTAACTCAACAGAACTTGCTGACAACGCTCGCTTGGATCTACATAGAAGCCCATATGGAAAAATGGCTAGATTGGTAAATAGCAATCAAGATGATTTTGACGTACTATCAATCCATGGTGGCCTTCAGATTCTAGCAGTTCCGGTTCAAGTAGCATTAATCGCAATACCTCTAGCAATTATGGAAGGAATACCATCGGATTATATAGAACAAGGTAGAGCTTTTCAGTTAGGGATGATTGGTTACTTTGTAGCCTTATGGTTTGGTTTGAGGATGCAACCAATATATTCTAGACCATTTATTGGAATTGCCGCTATGTTCAGGAAAACATTGTCACGCATCTCAAAATTCTCTTGGATACTACCAATTATAATTTTCTGGTTTTGTGCAAGATTAAGTTTAGAGTTTGGATTGCGCTGGTTAGAAGTTGATTATTCTGTCTGGCACAATGTACAACTTGAAGCCATTCTTCTAAAAACAATAATGCCAGAGCAGTCAATTCCGGATGGGGCGATTATAGATTTCCTAGTTGCCATGTCAGTTCTCCCTGTTGCTGTTTTCACAACAATATCAGTTTTAGGTGGGGCGCACGATATGCCCGATTGGATGCGCGATCAAGAAGAAAAAATTGAGAATCTAAAAAACCCTCAGCTTGAAGAAAAATTATCTCCTAATGATATGGCAGAAGAAAATATTGAAACTGATTTTCAAACTGAATTTACAACCATTGAAAGAGAAGATAAGAGCGAAGAAGAAATAAGTCGAATGATTGATATCCCATTCAATTTATTTGATGATTAGAACTGATTATTCTACAGGAAATAAATAATCTACGCCTACTGATAATAAATGCCACCCCGTAGCAAGAAATATTCCAAATAGGAATGGTTCTGGCCCCATTATGTATAGTCCACATGCTGCTAGAAAAATTACTATAATACTAAATTTAACTTCAATTCTTTTCGAGACTATGGTGGCTAAAAATAAACAAATTAGAAAAGATAGAACCTCAAATAAAGGAGACATAGAATTCATTAGTCCCCTAAATTTTTCCAGAACTCATTGATTGCAGAAGGGTTGCGAATAACAGTCTGTCCTACGTATAATAGATAACATGCTAAGGGAAAATATAGTCCAAGAATAATCGGATGAGGACCAATTGTAAATAATGGAATGGAATAAGCAATCAAAGGCGCCATTAACCATAATAGACCTTTATTCTTCGCAAAAATCATTACAGGAAATCCTAAGATTATACCTGTAATAAATAGGATGACTTCCATTACTTCAATCTCCATTTCAATCCCCTCTCAATTCTGCAAGAACCTTCTCTACTCGATCCATTCCGCGAGAAATTGAATCTCTGCCAATAGTGTAGGCGAATCTGAGATGCCCCTCTCCTGCATCGCCAAATGCGGACCCCGGGCTGCAAAGAACTCCTCCCTCAAGTAATGCCATAGCAATTTCTTCACTGTTCATACCAAGCACTTCAACCTTTGGAAAAACATAGAATGCACCAGTGGGTACATGACAAGTAACACCGGGCATAGAATTCAATCTCTCGCAAATTAAATCTCTTCTGGCTTTGAATTCCTGACACATCTGATCCGGATAATCTGAGGCTTTTTCCATAGCCTCAAGTACAGCATATTGCATAGCGTCATTACTACATGCAGTAACATAGTACTGCATTTTAGTAATATGCCCCATTGCTTCTTTGTTTTCAGAAAGAACATAACCTATTCGCCAACCAGTCATGGCAAAAGTTTTAGAAAATGAATTAATCATTATCACTTTGTCATATCCAGCACCAATAAACGATACGTGTTCTGAATCGTAGACAATCCGATCATAAACTTCATCAGTAATTATCCATAAGTCATTTTTCCTAGCGAAATCAATTAACTCGTCTCTTTCTTTAGGAGTAACATTACCACCAGTGGGGTTACTAGGGAAATTATACAGAACTGCCACAGTACGGTCAGATAATCTCTCTTCAAGGTCTGCTATTTCTGGCACAAAACCATTCTCGAATTTACAGGGATAATTGATTGGTTTACCACCACAAATTACCACATCAGTAGGATAAAGTGGAAAATATGGTTCAGGGAGTAGTACTTCGTCATCAGGATTGACTATTGCGAGAAATATGTCAAGAAGTGCATTTGTTCCACTCATTGTCATACAAACATTTGATTCGTCTATTTCAGGTAACAAATGATGCCAACTCTCAGCGATTTTTTTCCTCAAGGGAGGGAGACCAGCGGTAGTGGTATACTTATTTCTGCCATCTTCCATAGCACGAGTAAATGCCTTGATTGCCACCTCGGGTGGTTGGAAGTCTGGTTCTCCTAATCCAAACTGTACAGCATCGTCTCCTGCCATGTCAAACATTCTACGAACACCCGTAGGACGAATGCTATTGGCTCGGTCTGAGAATCGCACCACGGCCTACGGACAAAAGACTAAGCATTTGAAGGCACACCTCTGAATCCTTCGGATTCATAATTATTCAATAGAATTAATAT
>DAIJ01000015.1:4274-29127 GCA_002498725.1 Euryarchaeota archaeon UBA23 | reverse complement strand
AGCAATGTTGTACAGGATGTTCATGTCATCGTCGCCCATACCATCGAAGAAACCATTACCCATCATGTATCCAAGCGGGTAGATCGCCCATCCGATAGTGACTATCCATCTCATTGCGTTGAAAGCAAACTGAACACCTTCACTACCCGATTCAGAAGCGTCTTTGACGGATCCTTTCCATAGTTCGTACAGGATGTATATCCATCCGGCCATTCCGATTGCGAACCAAACATAGGTGCTGTTATCTCCGAATAACTCCCATGCTCCAGATTCACCCAAGAATCCAGCTACTAGCATAATCAACGATGCACCAAGTAGTCTTTGGAACATCATAGCAGTTCCTACACCAATTGCAGCGAGAATTAGGTAGAATTCAACCACTTGTAGTGGAACAGTGATCAGCCAATCGATGTATCTGTATACCAAAGGCCCACCATAGACTTCAGCATCGATATTCATTGCCCACACTTCTCTCATGTATGTGTAGTGATACCATGCTACACCTGTTACCAGAGCCGCGACAGTCATCGATGTCTTCCACTTATCAGGTACGTTCTGTCTCTCTACTAGGAAGAAGACTGTAGATGCCAGCATCATCGCCGTAGCGATCCAGAAGCTGATTCCAACCCAGTCAGTCGTTCCAAGCATTACTGTTTCAGCAGCAACTGTTGGAAGTGCTACTACAGCTAGTGCAACTGCAGATCCAACTGCAGTAGTTCTCATCTTGTTGTTTCTATATGGATTCTTTTCCATGTTGGCCCCTGATAATATTTCCTTTATAATCGTTAGTATATTTTCTAAAATTTTTACGAAATTCAACTTTTTCGAATTTCTATTTCCACATTGTATTGCGATTTTAATACAACCTTATAATTACCCTAAGAAAATCCGGCCGCTCATGAATGGAAGAGCAATCCTACCAACCATAATAGCCGTCTACGCAGCATTTGCGATCCTTGCAATGGGGAGCACAGCAATTGTTGCTGCAGACTCTAATGAAGACATACCAACGAACGCACAGAACACCGGCGAACACGACTCCCTAGTTGCAGCTTTGTCGCATGTAGACTTAGTTACTTACTTACAAGGAGAAGGCCCCTTCACGGTTTTCGCTCCCACAGACCAGGCCTTTGCAGATGCTGGAATAGATCTTACAACTTTTGATACTGATGAAGAGAATGCTACACTATTTGATATCCTCACCTATCATGTGTTCTCAGGTTCAGTAGAATCATCCGCAGTTACTGATGGAATGACGGCTACAATGGTCAACGGTGATGACGTAACTTTTTCCGTGACTGACGGTACTGTAATGATAGGCGACGCTACAGTCACTACAGCAGATGTAATGGCGTCCAATGGGATAATCCATGTCATCGATATGGTACTCATGCCGCCCTCTGATTTGGTGGATATACCCACTGTAGCTCAAGGAACTGGAATCCATGATTCGCTAGTAGCCGCAGTAGTTCAAGCAGAATTGTTGACTACTCTTCAGGGAGATGGTCCTTTCACAGTCTTTGCACCTACTGATGATGCATTTACAGCCGCTGGAATCGACTTGGCCGCTCTGAATAATGATGAAGGAAAGGCTACCCTAACTGACATTCTACTCTATCACGTAGTATCGGGCTCGGTCGCTTCATCCGCATTAGCTGATGGAATGATTGCAACTGCAGTTAACGGAGACGATCTGACATTCACAGTCGGTGAAGGAGTAATGGTAAACGATGCAAATGTCATTCTTGCTGATGTCGAAGCAAGTAACGGGATCGTACACGTTATTGACAAGGTTCTGATGCCCCCTGCCGATTTGGTAGATATTCCAACAGTCGCCCAGGGAACTGGAATTCACGAGTCCCTAGTCGCTGCGGTAATCCAAGCAAACCTATTGTCCACATTACAAGGAGAAGGTCCTTTCACAGTCTTCGCTCCTACCGATGATGCGTTCACCGCAGCAGGAATAGACCTGAATGCTCTGAACAGCGATGAGGGTTTGGCTACACTCTCAGACATTCTTCTGTACCACGTTGTATCAGGTGCAGTTCCATCCTCAGCAGTAACCGATGGTTTGGTTGCTGCAGCAGTAAATGGTGACGATCTGACATTCACAGTCGGTGAAGGAGTAATGGTAAATGACGCAAATGTCATACTAGCAGATGTCCAAGCAAGCAACGGAATAATTCATGTCATTGACAAGGTGTTATTGCCACCAGCAGATGTGATTGATACATCTGAGTGTGATGCTATAATCGGAGTCGATGATTCTGGACTAGCTTATGACAAACCATATGTGGAAGTTGCTGTAGGTGCTACTGTCTGTTGGATTTGGAATGACGAATCAATGGCCCATAACGTTGCTCAGATTGCTATGGAAGGAGACACTACAAGATACATGAGTGGAGTTTATAGTGGAGAATCTATGGAAACTGTTGACTTTAGATACACCTTCGATGTTGATCAAACTTTCAATTATATTTGTGAGCCACATGCAACAGCAGGAATGGCTGGACAGATAGTTGTAGGAGAAGGTGCAATACAAGAAGAAGCTGGCGAGAGACCAAATAATACACCAGGCTTCTCAGCCGGCATAGCGGCTCTAGCAGTAGTTGGTGCTCTAATGATAGCAGGACGTAGAATGCGCTGAGAGTAAATTAACCCACTCTTCCCAAAGGTTCCTCAGAAGTTAGGCAGGCTTCCAATCCAGCTTCTGAGGGCCGCCGGGGAGAGATTGGACTCAGTTTTAAATCAATATAAGGGGGTATTATTGTATGAAAAAAGATACTAGAAATCCTATATTAACGATAGAAACAGAAGAATATATTCTACAAATTTTTGATCATGAAGAACACAATCTAGAGCCTAGGAATAAAACGATTGTATATATGTAAATAGGTTGAGTGAATGGTATGACAAGCAAACAAGACTCGGAAGATCTCTGGACTAGATTAGAGGAACAACTGTCTGATGAGTTGTTATTTGGAACAACCTCCACATCCTAGGTGTCAATCAATGTCTAATTCATTTCTCGTCATAGGCGGAAGTAGTGATATTGGTTTGATTCTTTGTCAACAACTGGTAGAAAATGGATATACAGTTACTATACTTGCTAGAGATCATTCACGAGTTGATGATTTAGAAAAAGCTGGTGCTAGAATTATTATTGGTGACAGTTTGAATGAAGACGATGTAACTATGGCTGTTCAAACGGCATTAGATGCCGGAAATGGTAAGATTTCAGGTATTGCACATTTAGTTGGCTCTTTGGCAATAAGGCCTCCTCATGCCATGGACATCAATTCATTCGAAGAAGTAATACAAACTAATCTCACAAGTTCCTTCATCACGCTTTCAAAAGGCTGTAAAACGATGATTAGAAATGGCGGTGGAAGAATAGTTTTCACGTCAAGTGTGGCTGCTAGTCTTGGACTTGTTAATCATGAAGCAATAGCTGCTGCAAAAGGAGGT
This sequence comes from Euryarchaeota archaeon UBA23, assembly GCA_002498725.1. GTDB lineage: Archaea > Thermoplasmatota > Poseidoniia > Poseidoniales > Thalassarchaeaceae > MGIIb-O1. Next base: position 25,659 of record DAIJ01000015.1, on the reverse strand, counting down.
GTTGAAGCGATGGTTAGGTCTGCAGCTGCAACATATAGTAAGAGAGGAATCAGAGTGAATGCTGTTGCTCCAGGACTAACAAATACTAGAATGGCAGAAACAATATTGCGATCAGAAGCATCAAAGAAATCGGCGATAGATATGATTCCAATGAATCGAATAAATCAACCTGAAGAAGTATCTTCAACCATTTTCTGGTTACTAACAAATGCTCCTGATAACATTACAGGGCAGATAATTAATGTTGATGGTGGTATGGCAAAAGCAAGAAGCTAGGTTTACCCGTCAGTCTACAGACGGAGTCCATCCAAATGGATCGTCAGCTCTTCCTTCCAGTATACCAGTGAGTGCATCATACAATTCTTTGGTAATTGCACCTACTTCACCATTACAGTAAGTTGCAATTTTTTCTCCGTGTTCAATTGATCCAATGGGTGAGATAACTGCAGCAGTTCCCGCGCAAAAGGCTTCATCAGAATCCATCGCCAAAGCAATGTCAACCTTGGTTTCATGTACTTCATAACCCAATGATCTAGCTAGTTCAATCACTGAAAGACGAGTTATTCCAGGTAATATTGTACCTGTCAACTCAGGGGTGTAAATAACTTGATTTTTTATACAAAAGAAATTTGCAGCACCTACTTCCTCAACAAATTGATGATTAACAGCATCAAGGTAGATAATTTCAGCATAACCATCTGCTTTTGCTTTCTTTGAAGGCATCATACCTGGTGCATAATTACCGATAGCTTTGACTCCGCCTGAACCACCTGGTGCCGCTCTATGATATTCATCAGAAACTCTCAAAGATATAGGATTCAATCCACCTTTGAAATATGGTCCAACAGGAACTGTATATACAAGGAAAGTATACTCAGGTGCGGGAGCGACACCAAGAATGGCTCCACTTCCAAATATTAGTGGACGAATGTATAACTCTCCACGTCCAGTTGGAGGCAACCATTGAATATTCTCTTTTACGCACTGATGTACGGCATCTAGGAACATTTCTTCTGGTACCTCCGGCATTCCAAGACGTCTACATCCTTCAGCAGATCTTCTTGCATTCAGTTCTGGTCTGAATAGTATAACTCTACCATCTTCTGCTCTTCTAGCCTTCATTCCTTCAAACAATCCCTGTCCATAATTAATAACGCCAGCAGCAGGGGATAATGATAGATTTTGGAAATCTTGCATGATTCCCGGAGACCATTCCTCTCCTTGTTTACAGGTCGTAATGTACATTCTATCCGTTTCTGTAAAACTAAAAGTCAAATCGTCCCAATCAATAGCCGGTTGATTATCTTCCAAGAACGCCGCCCTCCTGTATTTGCTCAGGGGTGTAAGTCGGCTTTCAACAATTACCCATTAAGCAACTCTTAATTTAGTGAGACAGTGATCTCCCTAACCCTCAATTCAGACCATGCATACCGTGGGTCAAGTTGAGTCTATGCGATGGGGTGGTGAGGTCTGTATTATTTCAGGTTCTTACCAGGCTGTGCCATCAACACCACCAAGTACTACAATTGAGTTATGGTGTCGTGCAAGAGATGGTTTCTCTGTCGTATTATTAGTAGAAGGTTTACGCCCTTTTTTTGAGATAGCGCCTCTTGGTAAGAAGGGATCAATTTCAAATGAAGAGTTGGAAAAAAATCTAGATTTTATAAGACAAATGGATGAAGTAGAGATAGTATCAGAATCTCCCATACAGAAATGGACACCTAACGGTATGAAACCTCATTGGAAGGTTGAAGTTGATCAACCATATTCTGTTCCAAGATTAAGAAAAAGACTGGAATCAATATGGGAAATCTCTAGCGCAGATATTCTATTTGTCCAACGTCTACTTCTTGATCTTGACATTGGTCCTCATATTTTAGCGGATGGAGAGGTTCTTTGGGCTGGCCCTAGAGGTCCAGATGAATTATCAGAGGAATTTCTTGGATCAAGAGTTGAATCAGCAGAAAAAATCCGTGGTTTTGGGGGATCTGGATTATATCCTTGTGATATGGTACTTGCTTGTTCTATAGATGATCTTGTGCGTACAGATCCTTTTCCAACCCCATTCGTTACACTGTCTCTAGATCTTGAGACTAGTGTTAAACACAATACAATCTTGTGTGCTGCGGTTGTAGTTGACCGTTCTGGTGATAGAACAATACATGAAATCCAGGGTCCGGAGAAAGAAATATTGGAGAAACTCACTCGTATAGTACGCGATGAGGATCCTGATTTTATCACTGGCTACAATATCGATAATTTTGATCTACCTAGGGTAATCGAGAGAGCCGAAGAAAACTCAGGACGTTCAAAATTCGAACAAGCCGCGTTGTGTGGTTGGGGTAGAGTTCCCGCGATCGAGAGTGAATCAAAGAGACTCAGCCCGGATCGTGCAAATAATCGCGTTTGGCGTCTTACTGGAAGGATTCCACTGGATGCTTGGTGGCAAGTTCGGCAAACACTTCGACCAGAAAGAGAATCATTACGGTTTGTTTCAAATATGCTATGGCCAGAATCGGAAGATAAACAGAAACTCGATATCGATGCTAGCAAAATGGATGAGGAATGGGCTGCAAGACCTGATGAGGTTATGGAATATTGTGTCCGAGATACTCATCTTCCTCTAGATATACTAAATCATCTTCAATCAGTTGAACGTAAGGAAGCCCTGGCAGCAGTAGCAAAAACCACTGTTGAGACTGCCGCAGCAGGAACTACAAGTCAATGGATTGACTCTTTGGTTATTCGTTTAGCCGACACAGAAACCGTCGCTGTTCCAATGACTCAATCGGGGCCACGTCGTCGCGACCAAATAGCAGGGGGGTATGTTCACGAAGTTGAGCCAGGAATACACCCATGGGTTTCTGTTTTAGATTTCAAATCGATGTATCCATCAATCATGATTTCACAAAATATTTGTTCAACCACTCTCGTAAGAGATGAGACTAAGAAAGAATCTCATAATGTTTCTCCAACGACTTCTACAAGGTACCTATCTTCTGACGAACGCGAAGGCTTGGTTCCAAGATTGTTGAGTGATTTGATGGAACAAAGAGATTATCACAAATTGGAGTTGAAAAAAGCTAGAGATTCGAGTGATGAAGACGCAGCTTTCCTTCATGACCAACTGCAATATGCGGTTAAGATTTTGATGAATTCATTTTACGGAGTATTTGCTTCTTCTTTCTATCGATTCACTCATCCAGACTTAGGTGCAAGTATAACCGAATGGGCGAGACACAACATTCGTACAATAATTGACAACGTTGAACAAGACGGGCATAGAGTGGTATATTCAGATACTGATTCCATTTTTGTTAGAGCACCAGTCATGGCTGATTCTCCAATTAATCGCCCACCTAGTGATTCTCTTGTCTTTGAAGATTGGAAAAATGCTCGTGAAGAGACACTTAATTTTGGAAATAGACTTGCTGAAAGATTTACCAAAGAGGGTGCTGAATTGGAGTTCGAGACAGCACTTTCTGCCTTTTTTTCTCATGGGGCTAAAAAGCGCTACGTTGGACGTGTAGTATGGCCACGTGAAGAGATGCTAATTAGAGGATATGAGGTTCGTCGGACAGATTCATTCCGATTACTTACTAGAACTATGACTGATATGTTTGAGTTAATACTTTCAAATGAAGAATGGTCAGCAGTAGAGATGTCAAAATCAGTCATTGATGATGTGAGGGCGCGTCGTATAGAAGCCAGTGATTTAGTCATTTCAAGATCTTGCAAAGGTAGTCTAAGACGTAATGGTACGGTAGATTTCCATAAGGTATACAAGAATCCCGACTCACTTCCATATGTTCGCGCCGCTAAACAGAGGATCGAGGCCGGACTAGGATTCACCCCTGGAATGAAAGTGGGTTGGATAGTTACAAATGCGAAAACTTCTCCTATGACAGTACAAGCTTGGATGGTTGATGAGTTAGGTGTCGAACCCCCTGTTTATGACCCAGAGTTTTATGCTAAGCGTTTGTCAACTGCATTGGGTAGGATTACTGAAGCATTTGGTTGGAATGAGAAGGAATTACTGCAAGGCACAAGACAGCAAACACTTTTTGACTTCTAAATATATTATTAGAGCAGAAAAATACCCAATTTTCTGTCAACGAGGAATCGTAGGGTTGATGAAATCCTTCTAATCAGCAGACACTATGAGTGACATGAGGAGTACAGCCTCTTTACTAGTCATGGTGTTGTTTTGTTCGATGCTTGGTGGCTGTCTGGACAGCCTATCTCTGAACAATGCACCATCTGCACAGATGTCTGTAGATCCAACTGGTAGTGTTCGTGCGGGAGATCAAATAACATTTAGTGCGGTAGGCTCATCGGACCCAGATGGGGATGCTCTAACATTCACATGGAATTTTGGTGATGGCAATACAGGTACTGGATTAACAACAAGTCATGCATATGCTCAGAAAGGTGATTATGGCGCAACTCTTACTGTTAGTGATGGTACTGCAGAATCTACTACTACGACAACAATTACAATTATTGACTCATCTGCTCGTGAACCAAAGGCAAAAATTACAGAATCCAAGACTGATGATTGTGATGGAGAAAGTGCACCCGCTGGTTCATTTATTCTAATCTGGGTTTGTGAAAACAAGGATGAGGGAGACAGAAGTATATCCGTATCTACTAGCCTTACACTTGATGGTAGTGAATCTTGGGCAGGTTGTAATCCTGACAACTCAGATTGCTATGCAGAGGAATACTTGGTTTCATGGGAATGGGATCTGAATACAGATGTTGATTCTGATGAAGACGGCGACCCAGCAAATGATATTGACGCTACTGGAGAGACTGTTAATCTCGAGGATTATCCTGCAGGAGCATGGAATATCAAATTGACAGTAACAGATGATGCAGGATTAACAAACTCAGATGAATCAATACTTTATATCAATTACAGAGCAACATGGGAGGACTTTGTTATTGATCGAAGATATCAAGATCCAGTAACTATGACTTGGGATTATCCAGTTGAATATGATGAAGATACAAAGAATCGTATACGTTATCTTCGAACTAAGCTTACCTATCCTGCTGAAGATTCAGACCAACCTTTCGGGGGAGTTGATACTGAGAATAAACTGGATCTCTTTATCTTCAATGGTTCACAATCTGATTCAGACACAGAAGAGGTAGCCAACACAACAGGAGTTGGTGATGATAATCGGAATGCCGGAGATTGTAATTCCGAAGATCGTTGTGTGTGGCTAGTAATTGGTGGTTCGACAGTAAGAGGTTACAACCCTGGTTCATGGACTCTTGATCTTCAAAACGAGAAGACTCACAATACTGAAGTCAAGACTTTGATTATTGAGTTGCAGTATCGATGAACTGCGCCGCTAATCAATACATCAAGTTCAAATGTTACACTATCTATGACTAGGGGAGAGATTCAAATAGGTATCATCGGTCGGCGGGCCACACTTAGAGGTCGAAAATATGGGTTCACAGTGGGAAGATAAAAGCAAGCCACACCTTAACATCGTGTTCATTGGGCACGTTGATCACGGTAAGTCAACAACAGTCGGACGTCTACTCCTTGACACAGGTCACATAGAGCAGCACATCATTGACAAGAACGAACAACTAGCATCTGAAGCAGGTAAGGCCGGATTCGGTCTAGCATATGTTATGGATGGATTGAAGGAAGAGCGAGAGCGTGGAATTACCATTGATGTAGCTCACAAGGAGCTTTTCACTCCTAATTATTACTTTACAATCATCGATGCTCCAGGACACCGTGATTTCGTTAAGAACATGATCACAGGTACAAGTCAAGCAGATGCAGCAGTTCTACTGTGTGCGGCTAATGACGGAGTTAATGCTCAGACAAAGGAACACGCATTCCTAGCACGTGTTCTTGGTGTTAAGCAGTTGATCGTTAATGTCAACAAGATGGACATCAGTGGTGTGGATTATTCTGAAGCCAAGTACAATGAGACAGTTGCAGAGGTTGACAGTCTTTTGAAGATGGCAGGATTCAATCCAGCAGATGTTCCTAAGATCCCATGTTCCTCATTCAATGGTGAGAACTTGTACAACAAGTCTGACAATATGAGTTGGTACAAGGGCCCTACTCTGTTTGAGGCAATTGATGGCATTCAAATGCCACCTAAGCCTACAGACCGTCCTCTAAGACTCCCAATTCAGGATGTTTACAAGATCAGTGGTATTGGAACTGTACCTGTCGGTAAGATTGAGACTGGTGTTCTAAACGCAGGTAAAACTGTAGTTTTCAATCCAAGTCAGAAATCTGCTGAAGTTAAGAGCATAGAGATGCACCACACAATGGTTGACAAGGCAGAGCCTGGCGATAACGTCGGATTCAACGTACGTGGTCTAGCAGCTACTGACATTCGTCGTGGTGACGTTGCTGGATACCAAGACAGTGCTCCAGCATTCGTTAGACACGATGAGACCTTTGTTGGTCAGATCCAGTTGATGGACATCCCTAAGGCTATAGGCGCTGGATATACACCTGTATTCCACTGCCACACATCTCAGGTAGCAGTTCGATTCGTTGAACTATTAGAGAACTCCAAAACTAAGGAAGCAAACCCTGCCTTCTTGAAGACTGGTGATGCGGCTCTTGTTCGCTTTGCTCCAACTAAGCCAATGGCAATAGAGGAAATGTCAAACTTCCCAGAGTTGTCTCGCTTCGCTATCCGAGATATGGGTAAGACAGTCGCTGCTGGCGTTTGTATGAAGATCGAGAAGAAAGCTTGATTCGCGGTGGAAAAAGGGTAGCACTCGGAGTGGAGTAGATGCCTGTTATAACCTCAATCAAACTTACTGGTGAAAATCACCAAGATGTAGATATGGTTTGTTCTCAGATTAAGCATATTTGTGATGAAACTGGCGTTGATCTACGCGGCCCAATACCCCTTCCAACTAAGCGTCTTGTTGTTCCATGTAGAAAGAGCCCAGATGGAGAGGGTGCTGAAACTTGGGATCACTGGGAAATGAGAGTTCACAAGCGTCTTCTTGAGTTGGTCACATCTGCAGCTAAGGATGAGAAGGCTCTCCGAAGAGTCTTACGAATAGATTATCCAGATTCGGTGACCATTGAATTGTCATTACGTCATCTAGGATGATCGAGTATCAAATGCTTCATCCTTTGCCAGGCTGCCCATTGGGTCCCAAGCAGGTAGTGAAATAGGTTTAGTGTCAAGTCCTTTCTTCATTTTTTCAGAAAGATAATTCTTTGGACAGGCTATTTCAAACATGTATTCATCATACCATGAATCATTCATTGTGTAGAACCCTTTCTCACCGGATCCTTTAGCACCCCAAGAATTCTCAACTCTCCATCTTCTAGGCTTTCCATCTACTATATCTACACCAGTAAATAACATAGCATGAGTCATCATAGTTTGGCCATAGAGAAGACGATTTGTCTTATCCATACCAAATTCTGAACCATATATCGAGGCAAAATCAAATAATTTCGCATCCCAGAGTCCGCGTTTTCTGTGCATCTGTTTACCTACATCACATCCCATCCAAACTGGATCTCCATCTTCTAATATTTTCTGAGTTATATCCTTCATTTCATTAATTGGAACATTTAGATAAACGACAGGAGGGCCTCCAGACACATTCTGCAAATAGTCTACTGTATAGGTTCGATAATACTCATTCCTTGGGTCATTAACAATACAGACAAAGTCTTCCCAGTCCATTTCAACATATTCTTCAGCAAATTCTTGCGGGGTAATTTCTCCTCTTCTATGGAATTCTCCATCTTTGTCTTCCCATTGCCAATCAAACTTCTCAGGAGGAGTCCCTAAATGAATACAAAGAATTCTCCAAATATCTTCCATTCTAGATTCTTTATGTTCACGCGCTTGATCCATTGATCCTCCATTATCTAGGATATTTCGGATTTCACTCGCTCCACTCCTTAAGATATCTTTGAGAATATTATTCATTGAACGAGTGCTAGAAGAAGATTTGCTCTCAGGATAGGCTACCTTTGGCACTAATCCATGTTTTCGAATCAAATTCATTGCCATATTCCATTGCCCTCCATCTCCTATTGGGTCTTGTAAGAGGAATCCTATAGTCCGATCATCTAATGGCCTATCTGAGGTTTCAATTATTGCTTCATAAAAATGATTAGCTCTCTCAAATTTATCCCAGAAATGTATATGAGATTGACTAAATTCAAAATTTTTCACATTAAGCATTTTCATAGTTCTGGGACGAAATAGATTCAGAGTAGCAAAAAGCCAGCATCTTCCACTGCTCATTTGATTAGTCACTTTCCAATCATCAAGTTTTATGCTGAATGAGAAATCAATATCTTGAACCAAATCTCTATCCAGTGCTACATCTAGAAGATCATTGTTTGAAATCGCATTTTGAGCCATCTTTGCTGCCGAATCACTGCTGAACGTTTTTCTAAATTGTTTTAGTTGTTTGATAGTGATAGTCTTACCCATTCTCACTCACCACATTTGTTGATGCGTATATCGGCGCTGGATAATCCTTGGCGTATTAAGAGTTTTACAATTTTGTAATTTTTAAATCACAATGGTGCGGCTACAGCTAGCCCTGCTGCGATTAATGTTTCAGCAATAAGGCTGGGACACGACTCTACATCACCTTCTACTAAACTCATTTCAGACCCATCTACTCCAATAATTGGATCTGAGATGTCTTTTATTATTCGAATTCTAATCAGGTCCCCACCAATTGTATGAGAAATATCAACCTCAATTGGAGGAATAGGTTCCTCTCCAGTTGAACGTTCTGGAAAAGCCTCAATTTGTCTTATCCGATCTTCTTCATCCATTTCTGCATTTTGAATAAACTCCAATTCTTCATTACCTATCGATTTAATACTAGATTTTTCATTATATTCTGAGATTTCTTCTTCATTAGACTGACTAAATGAAGTAAGTGGTTCATGTGGTCCCGAATCAATAACATCTGTCGGTTGATTTTCTCCACCATTAACCAATGATTTCCATGATACATCGTGTTTGTATTTTTCAACTAAATGACTTAGACTCTGATAGAATGCTCTTTCACTTGGATCATGACTCTTCCAATTTATTGTACTCAGTTGTAATAAAGCAGCCTCAGCCTCAACTCCACCACCTTTCATTAGATTCGATAGTATTGCATGTTGAGTGAAAGCATTGAGCCTTATTCTTGTAGTATCACTAGTAATTGTACGTACATTACCTAATTGCCGAGTTAGAATTTGCGACTTTGCACTCATTCCTTCATTACGAATAGTTTCTTGTAATTCAGCTTCTAGGTGCGCAGTTAATTGATTGACAGCATCCCAAAAATTTGGCATTGGTAACTCAACTGGGTATGTCGATGATTTTTGTTTCCTTGCTATTTCAAATAGACTTTTGTTAACTGATTGGAGTTGATGTTTACTTAGTCTCATAGTTCCAACTCCCTTATTTTAACAACTTCGCATCCGCTCGCAGAAGCGACTGGCTTGCAATCCTAGGAAGGCGATACATCAATGATTCTCTCATTATACCTGCATACTGACGTTAGAGCCGTTGCAATCAAGAGTAAAACACGTCTCGCCAAGATTGCAGGTGTACCCGAGTGGTCAAAGGGGGAGGGCTCAAGATCCTCTGCGTAGTGCTTCGCAGGTTCGAATCCTGCCGCCTGCACCACCTCATTCCCATTTCTCTTTGAACTCCCAGTTGTAGGTCATTTCATTCAGAGACCAAGCCTCGTTCTCCGCACGCCATTTTTTCTCGTCCAGTTCTGTTTCAGCCCATTCGTTGTCTTTTTCTAGCCAAATTAACCATGCTTGAAGGCACCTAACTAGCAAGTCTAGTATGTTGTCATTTATTCGTTCCATGATATCAATTGAGAATCAACGCAACATGGTGTTCCAGCAAATTCAGAGTATTTAAACTCCTAGAATTAATTGTTTTAGAAATTCTATTGTTCCTAGAGTTCCCTTCTCCTCAGTAACGTGGTCAGCATTATTTACAACTTGTTCATCTACATCATTAACTGCAACAGCAAATCCACATAATTTGAACATAGGAATATCATTTGAAGCATCACCAACTGCAATTACTCTAGAAGGGTCAATATCTCTTTGATCAAAAGCCACTTTCAGTCCTGTACTTTTGTCCAATCCTGGTGTGCAAATGTGAATGGCGAAACCAGTTGAAACAATAGATAGATCACTATAATCAGAATTCAAAATAACTTGTTTTATTTTTTCATAATATGCTGTTTCATTCAGACACCACTCGGTCTCACGCCATCGATTTGATTCAATACCGGCCGGGTCAATTTCAGGAATTTTTGTAGAAAGCCAATATGCGGCTTCTTTTGCTCTTAAGCCATCAGCAAGTTTCCGTATTGGATGGCCTTCTTTAGTGTCCCAGACCATTCCTCCATTTTCTCCTATGACAAATCCGGAGGTTGCAAGACTCTGTTGTATTGGGGTAACATTAGGGAGTGTTCTTCCACTGGCTAAAGAAATTTTAATTCCAGAATATTCAAGTTTTCGAATCAAAGGTATTAATTCTGGTTGAAACCCATTCAAATCAAGCAGAGTACCATCGATATCAAAAACGATCATATCGAAATTCTCTATGTCGGGTATCGCCACACTACTTCGAGTTGGTTTAGATTGATGATCTCATCGATTCGTTAAATAGCATTTTTTTGGCCCAAAAATAACTTTCATTACGCAGGTTCAAGCGTGACATATGACTCGCAGGTAATATGTCTGACGAGGATTTTCTCATCCTCGATGACGAAGAAACCTCGTCATCTTCTTCTAATTCACGATCACTAATGACCTCGTCAGAATCAAAACAATCTAAATCAATTCTTTCTCTAAAAAATAGGTTATCAAAGACAATTTCTGAAATGGCATCGGCAATTAGAAAGAAAAAATCGAATGAAAATACAGAACAAGATTATGAAATTGTGGATACAGTCTTAGCAGTCGATGGTATTCAGAAGTTTGAATGGCAACTACGCGGTATGGATTGTCCTGATTGTGCAATGAAAGCCACCCGCGCAGTAAATCGATTACCTGGAGTAAATAATGTAATTGTGTCTGCTACTGAGGGAAGTGTAAGTATAGATCTTGATTTAGCTATAGGGCGTGTCTCTAGAGTGTCGTCAGTTCTCGAAAGTTTGGGTAATGCGCCTGATATTGAATGGCAACTTGTACAAGGAAAAACAGCGGGTCAAGTAGCAGGTAAATTAGGAATCAATAGAAGAGGACTTAGGAACGCTATTCTCAATATACCCGGTATAATTAATGCAAATCTTGATGATGGAAGAATAGAGATTCAAAAAGTTCCAAACAGTTCTATGAAGGTTAACGAAATGACCGAAGAAGGTCTTGCTAGTTTACTTGGTGAATATTCACTTGGTGAATCCAAGAGTAATCGATTACGTCCAGATCAGATTCAACTAATTGGAGCTGTAATGACGATACCTCTTCTACTATTGGTGTTTTCAATGGAATATTTTGAGTTACATTGGTGGTTTGCAGCGTCAGTCACTGGTCTTGGAGTTCTATTTTCTGGTTTCCCTATGTTTAAGACGGCAATAGCAAGTATACAAAATAGGGTATTAGGTTTTCAAGTTCTGACATCTCTTGCAGTTTTAGGGGCTTTATACTTGAAGGAATGGCCAGAAGCTCTAATGGTAACTGGCCTAATTGGTCTTGCATCTCACCTAGAAGAAAGTGCTCTAGTTAAGGCACGTAAAGCTATGCAAGGTGGTCTAGATAGAATCCCTAGAAGAGCGAGACTAGTTTCTGAAGGACAGAAAATTAACTCACTATCTAATGAGGAGTGGACTCCGGTTTCTGCTTTAGAGCCGGGTGATATTGTTGAAGTACGTTCTGGCGAGATAGTCCCAGTCGATGGAATAGTATTGGATGGTTCAGGGTCAATTGATCGTGCTCCATTAACAGGTGAGCCTATGCCTGTTTCAATATCTTCAGGATCTTTTGTAGAAGCGGGTTTGGTGATAACCCGTGGTCCATTACATGTCAGGGCGGAGGCAACGGGTGAAGAAACAATTCTCTCAGATTTGATTGAGATGGTTAGAAAATATCGCGAACAACCTACTCGCACCCAAACCATAATTGAACGATTCACTGCACTTTGGGTGCCTTTAGTTCTAGTAGGTTCTGCCATATTTGGAGCGGTAACAGGAGATATTGTTACCATGCTAATATTGTGGGTAGTGTCCTGCCCATGCGCTCTTTTACTGGCCTCTCCTGTACCACATGCAACCGCACTTTCTAGCGCATCATCAAGTGGACTTGTTGCAAGAGGTGGTGATGTTATTGAGGCTGCAGCAGGAATTGAATTAACTCTACTGGACAAAACTGGAACTCTTACGAGTGGTCGTCCTAGTTTAGTTTCAATTAGTGTCACAGAAGATGAAACCGAGGAAAGTGTTCTAGGAATCGCCTCAGGTCTTGAACAACGTAGTAATCATCCATATGCTAATACAATTATTCAGACAGCATCAGAACGTAGTAAAGTCGTAACTAAAATTACGGAAATAGAGGATGGAGATGCAGGTGTTAGAGGCTCTATGCGCGGCCTTGAAGTTATGATTGGAAGAGCGGATTGGCTTATGAGTGAAGGTGTAAAAATACCTCAAGACATTGACTCGGCTCTTGCAGATAGTCGACAAGCAGGATACGGGTCTAGTGTTCTTTCAATTGATGGCCAAGCAGTCGCTGTATTCACATTCTCTCATGATGATGCTAGAGAGGGTGTCGACGAGATGGTGAAAAATTTGCAGGAACAAGGTATCGAAGTTGAAATTCTCAGTGGCGATGAGCAATCTTCTGTTGAGGCCTTCGCCAAAAAATTAGGTATTAACCCAAAAATTTGTCGAGGAAATGTCGATCCAGAAGGAAAAGCGTCTTGGGTTGCTGAGAGAGCAAAGATTAGTCGCACAATGATGGTCGGTGATGGCTTCAACGATTCGGGGGCTCTAGCCGCTGCAGACATTGGTGTTGCTGTTGGAAGTGGAGAGCAGGTAAACATGGATGCAGCAGATATTCTAATTCCGGGACAAGATCCAAGAGCACTTACTAATCTAATTGAACTCTCCAAGAGAACTAGAGCTGTGGTCAATGCAAATATTGCAATATCTGTATCCATTACTGTGTTACTAATAGCCCTCACCTTGTTTGAGATTAACACCAGTATAGCAGCGGGTATTGCAATTCATGAAGCGAGTGCATTCCTAATTATTTTGAATGGAATGTTTGTTGCTGGCCCTGATGGAAGTAGAGTTGGAGTGATAATTGATTTGGCTCGAGAGTTGATTAATGATATCAGAGAAGCCTTCAGGGTGTTATTTTCATCGGATAGAGGTGACTCTCAATCGACCTCTTGATTAACCAAAAGCAGTAGGGTTAGATGATGTCGGACATGGTCGAGGTCGAATCAAAGCACGCACCGCCTCTGGCAGAATGCGTTAATTGCGGGCATATGTTACCTCCCGGTTTGGGTGAAGTATTCTGTGAAGTTTGTGGTGCAGGATGTAAAGTTTCACATGAACCTACAATTAAAGCACTTCAAGAAGAGAAAGTACCATGCCCTCATTGTCATACAATTCTGGTTGCCGGAACTGAGGATCGTCCAGTAGATCTCAGCTGCGGAGCCTGTTCGCGAGAATTTACTCTTACTCCAAAGATAGTCAAAGTAGAAATCGATTGTCCTGGGTGTGAAAGGATTCTTCGTATTAGGCCGAAGCCAGGAAAGAGACAGTTGAATTGTCCTGCATGCGACTCCTCTTTTCATGTAACATTCTAGTAAAATTTTGATATTTGATAAACTAAGCATAGCCTAGAAAACAGCATTATTGTGTAGAATTGCACCCTGCGCTATCAAATAGGGGTCTTATGCCGTACAAACGGGGATGGACTGTGAGTGAGAGCAAGTCGCCAGATGTAGATGACAATGATGTTATCGATGATCTAGCGGCACTTCGCGAAGCTCATGTAAGATCTGCGGCTTCAGCCATCGATACATTGGGAAGAGCCCAAGACCGTCTTGATGATGAATCAAAGCTGCGCTCTAGTATGCGACGTGAAAGACGTAGAAGAGTTGCAGAAATGGGAGAAAGAGTTGAGGGTATGCGTGGTGCCTTAAGAAAGGCAAATGATATCTTGTTTGAGGAAGAACTTCACAGAATAGAAGCCGATATGCGTGCTGAATTGGAAGTTGAAATGGAACGTCTAGAAACCGAAGCGCTTGAACGTGAAGAACGACTTCTCCGTGAAGAGATGCTTCATCGATTGAGACGTGAAGAGAATCGTCTTCGTGAGCAATTAGACCTTGAAAGAGACAGAAGAATCGAAGATCACACGTCAAAACTTCGAGATCGTCTCAAGTCAGAGATGGAAACAGAATTTGATCGACGTAAGGCGTTCCTGAATGATCGTTTGGAATTAGAAGCGGCTCAAGAGATGGAGAGAATGGAACGCAGGGTTGAGATGGACCTTAGAGAGGCAGAAGAATCAAAGATTCATCGTAAAGTAGAGGCACATAGATTAGAGCAAGAAATTGCAATGCGTGAAAGACTTGCCGAATCCCGTAAGAATAGAGAGAAAGAACTTGAAAAACAACTTGCAGACGAATTGAAATCTCTTGAAGCGGGAATGATTGCAGACGTTGATGTTCGTCTTAAATCACTTGAGGAAGAAACTGAAGTAAGTATGTTAGCAGAATTAGATCGTTGGTTTTCAGCCGAAAGAGAGACAATGGAATCTGCTCTTCTACTAAAACGTCAGGAGTTTGCTCTAGAGAAAGAAGTGGAGATGGAGCAGAAGCTTGCAGACTCAAGAAAAAAGAAAGAAGACGATCTTATGAAGAAATTAGAAGATCAGTTTTCTAAGCGAGAAGAGATCTCTAAGAAAGAGATCAAAGAGATGCTAAAATCTCTTGAATCCGAATTAAAAATCAAATGGGAGACAATTTTGATTGAGGCCAGACAAAGTGCCTTAGAGCGTTCAAATGGGAAATGACCTTTTTCAGGTTTTTTCACTAAAATTCGCACAATTATACCATGTTATGATATGGTTTTGCGATTTCCCGTGTGTTAAGTGAGTGATTATGAAGGTTGACAATGCTACCGTAAAAAACCGAGTTAGAACACAGGCAATGGTTGCACTAGCAGTACTAGCATTATTTGCAGGTGCATCAGTTGGAGCAAGCCTAGAGGAATTTGCAGCACCGACATATGCTGAGGATGATTGGGCGGCAGGAGTCGTTGATGACGCAACTGATGATGAAGGCTGGGATGAAAGAGATTCTGATGATGGCCCGATGAAGAATGGTGCCAAAGAATTCATTCGTAGTATTATGAGTGATAGAATGGATGACAGGATGGATGATAGGGTTGAGCACCTCGAGCAGAGGATTGCAGCAGGCCAAGAGTTCATCATCGCTCTGAAGTTCTGTCAAGAGCAGACAGAGTGTACTGCAGAATTCGACGATCTTCAGGATATGATCGATAACATGGAGACTAAGCATATTGACATGCAGAAAAAGATTGACGCACATTCCCAAGAAGAACTCCAAGAAGAGGAGCAGATGATGATGGTGGATGATGATGGTCAGGACGATGAGACCGCGTCTTCAGATAACGGTAATGATGAGTTGTTCGACTGCAGAACAAGAGAGATGTGGTCTGATGAAAAGCAGGAGTGGTGTGATAAATTCATGGACAAGGAGAATTGGCATCACTGGGATGACGACCGGAAGATGGACTATGCTAAAGATAGAGCTGAAATGCTGGAAGCCGCCTCCATTGCTATTGCATATTGTCTTAAGGACGATGAATGCACCGCTGATCCTTCAGCGATCACATCAATCCATGATATTATGATGGAAAAACACGATCGACACATAATGTGTGCAGAGGACAAGAAGTGTGATCGTGGTAAGCATGATCGACGCGGACTGTTAGAGAGATTCAGCGACGCAATTCGAGGAGAATTGGGAGAGAAGGAAAATCGAGATGATTTCGACCGAGAGATCCATGTCATGGCAGATATAGAGGTCACACAGGAGATGTGTGAGTTGAGAGGCGGAGATTGGATAGTAGCCGATGATAGATCAGCATGTGTTTGGCCCGAGTTTGATAGAGATTGTGACAAAGATAGGGATCGAGAGGACAGACCAGAAGATGATAGAGAAGAAGAAACTTCAGATTCTGATGATACCGAAGAAGACCGAGAGGATCAGTCCAATGATTCAGCAACCTCGCAAGAGGAATGCGAGGCTAGTGGCGGCACATGGTCTGAAGAGAGACAACTGTGCTACTAATTCATCTAAAGAAACACGAAATCGGCTCGGTGCGTACAATCGCACCGAGCCGCCCAAACTTCAAATTTAGCCTCTATAGCACAGATCATGGCAGATGGTATGCGATCCGATGAATCTGTTAAGATGGATCATATTGCTAAGTTAACATTAGCTCTTGCTGGTTTTATGCTTATTCTGTTAATTTTATTTCCATTTACAATGAGTTCAGATTCTCTGAGTGGAAATGCTCCTTATCTTCTATATTCACTATTCCTAACTAGTGTTGGTATAGTGATTGGTATTTCCCTTACTTGGCTTAATGACCCTAGTAGGTCTACAAGATCTGCAGTATTGAACACATCATTTTCAAATGATAATATACCAATGCTTTCATCAGACGAGAAAATTATAATTGACATCTTGAATGAAAATAAGAACACAGGAAAAATGACTACAATTTGGCAAGCAGAATTAGTTAAAAAAAGTGGCTTTACTAATTCTAAAGCAAGTAGAATTCTGTCTAGAATGGAGAATTCAGGTTTAATCAGGCGAGTCAGAGATGGAATGGGTAAGAGAGTAGAGTTGACAAAGGGAGGAAAGTAATATGGAAATGAAAGTAGAGAACAGAATGACGATCTTAGTAGTATTGGCTTTGATGATAGTAGTATTAGCGGCTAGATTACTGTATCTTGTTGATGCATCTTTGAGAGCCGGAGATGGTTACGGATTTACAGGAGATGGAGCTATACAAACTGTACCATTATTTCTTTTGTTAATTGCAATACTCTGGTTAATAACTGGAATTTTCGATAATTCACCGCTTAATCTCGAAACTTCTGACAAGCAGACTATTGGAATAATATCACTAATGTTTGTCATAGGATTCTATTTTGGACCAAGCATCAGTATTCCAAATGAGATTTTCAATTCCAATGTCGTTGGAATTATTATTATAATAATTCCGATTATCTTTATCTCTGCTATGTTCAATTCAATTAGAGATTCAGTGCATTCAACTGGAAAATCAGAAGGAAATTTAAGAAATTTTGGATTAAATCAATTACGAGATTCTCTGAAGGATATAATCGGCGAGTGGCACGATGATCCTCGAGATGGTAACGATGGAGGCGCTGGAAATCTACTTGAAGACCTCCTTGGAATTGAAGAAAATAATCTTTCAATTGCAGATTATGGGATTTTTGAACTGAAAACTCAGAGGCGAGAGAGCGCTTCTCTAGTAACGTTATTCCATGCAGATCCTTATCCACGTCCTTTCGACAGCAATCAATTCCTTGACACACTGGGATGGCCGCATTCTACAAGAGAAAATTGTTTACGATTCTCTTCCACAACTCAATGTGACAGCACAACCAGAGGTTTCTACATTCATATTGAAGGAAATAGACTGAATTTTGCCCATAATGCAGATCAAGTTTCTCGGAATAATCCCGCACTTGAATATGAGCCATATGAAACGCTTGGAGATTATTCAGACTTGATATGTGCTAATGAAAATTATCAAAATATACTTCCAAAATACTGGGTAATTAATCCCGATGGTGAACATGATATCACCATTTACAATAAATTACAAGATAAATTACAAAATGTCGTATTTGTTGAAGTATCAAGTAGGAGAAATAATGGAATCCGTCAGCACAGATATGAGAAGGCTTGGATCTTCGGTGAATGTAATCTAGATTGTTTCCTTGATCTTGTTAATTCGGGTGATATACTTGTTGATTTTGACTTACGTACCGGGCATAATCATGGAACTAAATTTAGAATTAGAAGTAATCGACTTAGTGAATTATTTGAGAATTCAAATCAACTATGTTAGTATTTAGTTTGAAGAGATCAGAAATCACCGAGGGTTTTTGTTTTCGGTTTCGACCATTTTTCGTCATGTCCAAATTTGTCGAAGTGTGCAATTCTTTTTTTTGCAAGTTCTAGATAACTTTCAGATAATTCAATCCCACAATAATGTTTCTCATTTTTCATTGCAGCAATAGCTGTGGTACCCGAACCCATGAAAGGGTCAATGACCATGTTACCAGGACATGCTTGGACTACTTTATCAGCAAGTTCGAGTGGGAAAGATGCGGGGTGTGGATTATTGATGTCTTGAGTTATTTCCCACACATCACCCCACTTGTTGACTCCTTTTTCGAGTCTGAAATCTTTTTTCGCAATCACATAGATCACTTCATATGTGGGTAGAAAATATCCGGGGTTGAAATTAATACCGCCCTTTCTTTTCCAGATGATAATCTGTCTAACTGGAAAACCCTCAAGGATGTCACTTCGGTCCTGAATCAAGCCTCCTTGTACTCTCCATTTGTGATTGTAGAAAAATGCCCCATTATCTTTCAGAGTCCGCATTACTTCTGAAATCACTTCTCTTTGCCAAGCAACATATTCATCATGAGGCATACTATCTCCATGGTTTTCATACCCCTCTAACAATTTGGCATTCGACCATTTTCCTCCTCTTCCATCTTTCATTCCATTTCCTGTAGAATTTTTCAAATTATAAGGAGGTGATGTGAATCCGAAATCAAAGACTTTATCCGGAATTGTTTTCAGAACATCTACAACATCTCCTTGAATCAATTGATTCTTGATGGCAGATATTTTGAGCATGGAGACAACTCCTAGAATATTGTCAAGGACGGAGGTTAATAAAGTCTTGAAAGGAACTTTTTTTTAAAATTCTTAAGGGATCATTTCAAGATTTGATAATAATTTCAATTCTCTCACTAACTTCACTTGCTAAATTCCAGTATGCTAATGAGCCGGGATTTGACTTGTTGGGCTTCATACCAATTACAATAGGTGCTCCATCTAATGGGGCTTCGGCAATAGATACTAATCGAGGGATTTCTGTTTTGAATAACCGATCTCCAAAATGTTTCCTTGCCTGTTCAGCAACAGTTCCTGAAAGTCTACTACGTTGAACCATCGTTAGTGTAATCCCAAATAGACGTAGACCTGGATTAACGGCCTTTTGCACATTTCTTATTGTATCCATTAACTGACTCATGTTTTCTAGTGCGTAGAATTCTGCTTGAACCGGGATCAGAACCCATTGTGCTGCTGCTAGAGCATTTATTGTCAATAATCCAAGTGATGCTGGTGCATCAATAATTATTACATCAAATTGACTTACTGTATTTTGCATTGCTAATCTTAGTCTATTCTCTCTTCCTATTCGAGTAGCAAGATCTATTTCAACGCCGGACAAATCTAAATCTGCAGGTAATAGCCACAAATTATCTACCTTGAGATCTTTAGGTGGGCCTCTTTTACGTTCTGGATTTTGTCTGACAAAAGCATTTTGCATAGATTTTGTAAGGGTTTTTGGACTGATTAAACATTCATTCAACTTTATCGACGAAGAATCCACTCCTCCCTTGAATAATTCATTCATACTAGGGCCTAAATTCCTTTTATCAATTCCAAAAGTAGTGGCTATATTTCCCTTAGGATCAAGATCAATTAGAAGGACTCTCCGTTTGGGAATTTCCATATCTTTGTTACCCGCAGAAAGTGCCGCTGCTAAATTCACAGCAGTCGTGGTTTTTCCACAACCACCTTTGTGATTGATACAAGCTATTACTAGTGGTTCGGCCATTATATGGCTACTCGCAGTAATGTCCGGTATTTCCACTTCTCGTTAGGATTCTACTGAACCTACCTTTCCTGCTAGGTTAAGGCAACTTGCCACAACAGGTCCTATAATGAGTGCAAATATGATTGTACCAATTCCAAAAGTCCCTCCCAATAACCAACCTATGACCAGTACACTAATCTCAATTGAACCTCTAACTCTTCCTATTGGAATACCCGTGACTCTTTGTATACCTGTCATCCAGCCATCTCTAGGACCTGGTCCTAGATTTGCTGTAAGATACAGGCCACTACCAATCCCTACTAAAATTGAGCCAACTAAAACCTGCAATATTTGCCATTCAAATTTTTCAGGATTTGGCAAAAACCCATCCATATAATGAATTACAGCTGCAATTAAAATAGCGTTAAGAATAGTTCCTACACCGGGTTTTTCCTTCAAAGGAATCCATAAAAAAAGAACTAATACACTAACTAAGAAGGTAGATTGCCCAACAGTCCATCCAATTTTCACAGCCATTCCTTCAGCCAAAACAGTCCAGGGTGTATTTCCAACTCCAGCAGCGATTAGAATAGCATCGCCAGCTCCAAAAATCAATAATCCAGTCACTAGAATTGTAATTGTAGATAATCTAGGTTTTACAGACATAGGGTCTTTAGAACTCCACCAAGTGGAAGGAACTTTCTTAGCAGGTCGCAACAAATCGTAGAGTCCCACGTCTCTCTGATAGAGGTATAGCACTTAACACCCAAATGTGATTGGGGTTAAATTACTGGATTACTGGTACAGGAACTTCACTCAGAATCTTCCTCATAATGTGCTGTCCTGTGACCCCACGAATCTTTGATTCTGGTTTTAGTACGATTCTGTGACTGACAACTTGTAAAGCAACGCTCTTCACATCATCTGGAATAACATAGTCTCGTCCGTCAATAGCAGCACTAGCCCTTGCCGTCTTGAATAGAGACTGACTTGCACGCGGTGATGCGCCAGTAATAACTCGATGATCTTCACGAGTTCGATGAACTAATTCTACAATGTATGAGAGGATTGCAGTATCTACATGTACGGTTTCTAGTGCTTTTTGCATTGCAACAACTTTCTTTGGTGATGTTATCTGTTCGATATCGTAGTCATCCTTTCCTCGTAATTTTCTCCTCTGTAGGATAGATTTTTCTTCTTGTCTGTCAGGATAGCCCATTGACATCTTCATCATGAATCGATCCATCTGTGCTTCAGGCAGAGGATATGTTCCTTCTTGCTCAATTGGGTTTTGTGTAGCCATTGTGATGAATGGAGCAGGTAGTTTGTGAGTTATACCTTCAATTGTAACTTGTTTCTCTTCCATAGCTTCAAGCAGAGCAGCTTGTGTCTTAGGTGGAGCACGATTAATTTCATCAGCGAGTAAGACATTTGTGAATAGAGGGCCAGGACG
>DAIJ01000015.1:0-3871 GCA_002498725.1 Euryarchaeota archaeon UBA23 | reverse complement strand
TGAACCCTCTTGAATTTACAACCCAGAGAGGTAGCGAAAGTATTCGCCATTAGTGTCTTTGCTAGCCCAGGATAGTCTTCGATTAGCATATTTGCATTAGATAGTATTCCAATAGCCACTCTTCGTAGATTTTCTTGCTTACCAATAATGACTTTTGCGACTTCTCCCATCAGCCCATTGGAGATCTGTGACACGGTCTGGATCAATTCACGAGATTTGGGATCGCTGGCAGCCATAGTCATCTCAGACACCTTAACAAGCACTCTGCTTGATTTTTGATACTAAAGCGTTGGGTGTCTATGAACGCTAGTTGATTCATTAAATTCATAGTCCCCAGAAATTGGAATCCTTCCTATGGATAGTAATTAATTCATCTAATACTTCTTTTTCAGCAGCACTAAGATCCATCTTCCTGAGCTTCTTAGCATGAGATTCAGGGATGTCAACTAATAGAATATCGTCTTCATCAATTTGCCTTCCAACAGTAACGCCATCTATAGCAACAGCAACCTCATCACCTTGTTTTGCTTCTTTCATTGAGTCTTGTCCAGAACGTATTGATTTTATTTGCCCAATACGTTTGCCATCCTTTAGCAATCTTTGACCTATGTGAATTCTACCGGCTAAAACACGAACCCCAACAACAGCAGGTTTTGAAACTCTGAATGTATGGTCTGGAAGAAGTAGAATTCTTCCCGGATAAACAACCTGTTCTCGACTTTCTACTTCTAATTCCCTAGTACGCTGTTCAATCCATTCTTCTCTTTCTTCAAGAATGCGATAAATAATATCTGACCCTAGATATTTGATTCCGCTCTCAGAAGATTCTATCTCGACTTCAGCATCAGGAAGTATTTCAGTCGAGAATGCCATTATTATACGGTGTAAAGGATCTGCAGAATTCTCTGCACTACGTACATCTCTTCGATTCACTTTACCAATTGATGCATTTCTGATAGGTACCTCGATAGCCTTCAATTCTTTTGCTAGTGCTTCCAAACCTCCAACTGTATCTGCTTTAATCGTAACACCTTCTTCATCCAATTCAATTGATAGATTTGCTTCTTCCGATGCCTGAATAATTGCTGCATCACGTTCAGATTCATTGCTCACAACTCGCATCGTGGTTCCCGCTAATACTCCATCTATATCTGGTGCAGAAATTTTCAACCCACTGGCTGCATATGCAATGTCTGTATTGTCCCAACGATCTCCAGCATCTCTCATTTCTGACATTCCTCGTGGAGCAAACATGCCACGAACCTTGGTGGTTAAACCACCTTCTTCAGTAACTAGTACAATTTCATCACCCTTCTTTATTGATCCTCGATAAAGTATCACGTCGAGGGTTTTCCCAAGACCTCTTTCTTCTTTCATCTCTAATACAGTACCTTCGCCAGAACCCTCTATGTCTGTTAGTTTTTCTTCAAGATAACGTTCCGCAAGTCCAATAACAACAGTCAATAAATCTTGAACTCCTTCGCCTTCTCTAGCAGAAATTGGAACTAATGCAATATCTTTTGTAAAATCTTTAACTTTTGAATATAATTCAATATTAAATCCGTGCTCAGCAAAACTTCCTACTAAATCCCAATATCTTTTCTCAAACATTGCTTGTGCATCCATAGTCTGTTCTCTTACAGCCTGAACCATAGAACGACCCTGTTTAGATTCCCAACCATGTATTCGGTCTACCTTATTTGCCGCAATTACAAATGGTGTTTTTGCTTGTTTTAGAATACGAATAGACTCTATTGTTTGTGGTCTTACTCCTTCCATAACATCTACCATTAAAATTGCTATATCTGCTAGCGAACCACCTCTAGATCTAAGTGTGGAAAATGAGTGATGTCCCGGCGTATCTATAAATAAAAGTCCAGGGGAGTTGAATGATTTTCCTCCAAGAAGTGGTCCACACAGATCGTTTAGCAAGTCAGCAGGCACCTCAGTAGCACCGATGTGTTGTGTTATGCCTCCCGCCTCACGATCCATAACACTGGCTTGCCTTCCAGAACCTAAACTTCGAATATGGTCTAACAAGGAGGTTTTTCCATGATCTACATGCCCTAAAACAGAGACTATTGGTTGACGACGTTCTGACATGTTTGACACCTCATGCGCAGTCCTCAGTTAACTAATAAATCACTCATAAATTTGACTTTCAGAGTCTCGAGTCCATTCGATTACACCTTCAGGGAACCAAAGACCCAACTCAAATTCAGCAGTATCTTCGCCATCAGATCCATGAATGATGTTATGCCCAATATCCATTGCTAGATCTCCACGTATAGTTCCAGGTGCGGCTTCACGGCCATTTGTGGGGCCAATTATGTTACGAGCCACAGAGATAGCCTCAACGCCAGTCCAAGCCATAGCAACAACAGGACCGGATGTTATGAATTCAATCAAACCTCCGTAAAAAGGGCGTTCTTTGTGTACTGCATAGTGCGCTTCTGCTAACTCTAGAGGCGGCGTCAACTGACGTAGTCCAGTTAACCTCAGTCCCTTATTTTCAAAGCGTTGGATGATATTACCAATCAGGCCTCTTTGCACACCATCCGGCTTCACCATAACAAACGTCGTCTGCATTTCCATGATGCGCGCGAATCAGCGAACCCTTTTCAATCAGATGTTTCTAATTTTTTTGAGATTAGTAGAAATTTGATATCAAATAATGGTGAGAGTGAAGAATAAGTAATCGCTCCGGGTATATGATGGGTGAGGAGTGCTGTGATCATGACCATGGTCCCGGAGGCCATTCACATCACAATATAATGGAGGCAGAATTAGTTCTAGATGATCTCGATTTTATCACTCCAAATTCTGAAATTCCGACTCTCAGTGAGTCATTTATCGATCTAATAGATGCGTTTGATATCAATCGAAAAAAAACAGCAATAGTTACCGGTGTATTTGCCGTAATTACAATTCTTCTCCTTGTCTCAATTCAGAATTGGATATTAGATGACGTGGTAGATGAGATAAAGAAAGATCTTGGGATATATGACCGAGTTCCTGTTTGGGAACGTAGTGAGTGGCCATATATCACAGATCAACCACATTCATTTGTCATGGAATTTGGACCCTATGAAGTAAAACAAACAGAAAATCCCTACAACTCTACACATCATTTTGTGGAATTCACATTGCCGATGTCTGAAGGCGGTGCTGCACCAAATGGAAAAGTAAGCCTTGGTCTTTGGTTACCCGATGTTCCAGAGGGAGAAAGAGTCCCTGTTATCTCTGAATTTGGTCCTTATTTTGACGAAGTATCAGTATCTACAGGGCCAATTACAGTACCGGGTACCTGGCTTGGTCAAATGATTATTGATCAAATATTACCACATGGTTATGCATTCGCACAGGTTTCAGTAATGGGCACAGGTCGCTCAAATCATTGTATGGATTTGATGGGTAATGCCGAGCAACTAGGTGTTGATGCTGCAGTAACATGGCTTGGTACTCAGGAATGGTCCAATGGTCGTGTTGCGATGATTGGTAAGTCATATGATGGCTCTACTCCTTGGCAGGCAGCGACATTTGGAAACGAGCATCTATCCACAATAGTCCCAATATCTGGACTAATTGGAGTAATGGAATTGATGTGGAAGAATGGTTCTTCAGAGGCCAGAGCACCATTTATGCACAATGGAGTATACGGATCATATGGAATTGATGGAGATACTGAAGATATAGGCAATATGTGCCCGGATTACATAATTGGCCCTGGTACTGGTGTTTCCGCTTGGATGTGGGGTGGAGAAGCAGCAGGAACATATTGGAAGGAGAGATATTTCCTCGATCGTGTTTTAGATAATTATGAGGGTTCGGTTTACTTAATCCAAGGTATGCATGATTGGAATGTAGATCC
>DAIJ01000039.1:7431-8678 GCA_002498725.1 Euryarchaeota archaeon UBA23 | reverse complement strand
CAATTTGGATTACCTGTGGAAACAGGTGTTTCTGAGACTACGGTAAATTATGCAGGTCGTCATCAATGGGTACCTGGAATTTCTTCTGTAGAATCAGACTCTGTAATTGTTATCGGCGAAAAAACCTACAGAGAACTTGTTGGTAACCAAACTGTCGATTCACATACATCGACAACATGGATGTTTGAACTATGCGATGAAAGTGAATCTGGCTGTTCCAATGCTTTGGAAACATTGAGTGCTGATCTAAAGAGTAATAATGGAGTAGTATCTGCTTCCGATTGGTCTACTGCTCATGAGCAGAATGAGCGTAATGGTGGTCTAATATTTGGCACTCCAGGCTTACTTAGTATGATGTTTGTAGTAGCGGCTTTAGCATCCATTTCTTCTGCATTCGTCTTCCTATCTCTAGTTCTAAGTCAGAGAAAAAGAGAATTAGCAATTCTGCAAGCAATAGGGGCTAGTCCGAATCAAGTCATTCGTTTAGTCCTCTTTGAGATAATGTCAATCCTTATTATGAGTATGATATTGGGAGTGACTCTAGGTCTAGCAGTATCTGAATCATTCAATGGATTCTTCAGTATATTTGGCTTTATTTTCCAACTCTTCCTTGGTCAGAGTGTACCTATAGATAGAAACTTAGTTTGGCCATGGTTAGAAATTATAGTAGTCAATGGCCTAGTATTAGTTGCAGTAATAATCTCGCTATTATTTACAACAAGAAGAGCATTAGACTCAGACTTGGCTACTGTATTGAAGGGGGAGTGAATTATGGACAAAGAAATACTTCGCGCTAACTCACTTTATCATATCTACGAGTCCAATGCCGAGGATGGAAACGTTGTTGCTCTAAGGGGCCTAAGTATGACAATGTATGAAGGTGAAGCAGTTGCTGTAGTAGGGCCATCAGGATCTGGTAAATCAACACTTTTGAAGTGTCTTGGTGGACTTATGAAACCATCAGCTGGTTCAGTAGAGTTAGGAGGCAAAAGAATGACTAGGTTAACTGGTAAAAAATTAGTTAAACTAAGGCAAGATACCGTATCATTTATTTTCCAAGATTCAAATTTGCTTCCTCATCTAAATGCAATTGACAATGTCGCTCAACCATTGATACATCAAGGTATTCTTGCTCGAACTGCGAGACCAAAGGCACAAGCTTTACTCGACACACTTGGTATGGGAGAAAGAGCATATGGAATGCCTGAACAATTATCAGGAGGTGAGCAACAAAGAGTTGCTATTGC
>DAIJ01000039.1:704-7114 GCA_002498725.1 Euryarchaeota archaeon UBA23 | reverse complement strand
AGTTGCTATTGCTAGAGCATTGATTACAGAACCAAAATTGATTTTGGCAGATGAACCTACTGGAGCACTAGATCCAATAACAAGTAGAGAGGTATTAGAATTGTTCAAAAAACTGCATAAAGAAAGAGATGTAGCGTTCCTTCTCGTAACTCATAATCGTGAAGTTGCCTCTTTCTGTGAGCGTTCTTTAGAACTTAGAGAAGGGCGATTCATAGCTCAACATGGTACTGATGTTGATATAGGTGATTTATCTGAATCAAGAGAGTTAATCATAGATGATTCTGGAACTGTAACTCTTCCACCAGATGTTTTACTCAGCCTAGGTGGTCCAGGTAGATTTGAGATGTCAGACATAAAAAGAGACATTCTCCATTTAGATAGGGTATCTGATGAGAAGATTGAGGTTTCTCAAAGTAGACAATTTGTTTTATCTTCTACTTGTCCAGCATGTAAGTTTGATTATGGAGAAAGTGAAGACCAACAATGTCCAGAGTGTGGTTCTAGTAGACCTATGGTGCCTGCATAATTCTGATTTAGTGATCTAATTAGCCTGATAATTCATAGTTAACATACCTACGCATCTGTACAATGGATCTACTCCTAGTGGGCTCCTTCCTACTCTTCATGGTATTATTTGCAGGCATTGGTCTAGCTAGTATGTGGGTCAAAGAGGATACAACAGATGACTATCTTGTTGCCGGCCGTGGAATGCATCCAGCCTTAGCCGCACTATCTGCAGTAAGTACTTGGAATTCTGGTTACATGTTCATCGGTTTCATTGGATTCACTTTTGAAATGGGCTATTCTATCATATGGATTGGTCTGGGGTCTATGGTTGGACAAATTATCGCATGGGTGTGGTTGTACAAATTCATCCAACAGTCAGCAAACGAGCGTGGAGTACGTTCGCTCTCTTCACTAGTATCAGATGTCACAGGTTCACCAGAAGCAAAACTTGCTGCAATTCTTTCTGTACTTTTTCTAGCAGTTTATGCCGCGGCTCAACTAACTAGCGGAGGAAAAGCGCTCTACGTAATGCTTGGATGGTCAGAAGTGATTGGTATTTTGATTGGTTTTGTTTTGGTCGTTGCCTACTGTTATGCGGGAGGGATACGGGCCTCCATCTGGACAGATGCGGCCCAATCTAGTGTGATGATAATTGGCTCGAGTTTACTATGTTATGTCGCTCTACAGGAAGTAGGCGGGTTTTCTGGAATGCATAATGGATTAGCAGCTGAAAAAGCGAATCTAACTAGCATAGTGCCAGCAGATCTCAATTTTGGAGTTAGTCTGTGGATTTTCGCTTTCTTTCTAGGCGGACTAAGCGTTGCTGGACAGCCCCAGGTAGTTACTCGAATCATGACCCTAGGAAGCGATCAAGACCGAAAGACAGCAATGCTTTGGTTCTTTGCTTGGCAAACACCTTTCCTTCTGATCATGGTCATTATTGGATTGGCTAGTCGTGTTGTATTTTCTGGATTGGATTTTGACCCGGAATATGGGTTGCCAATGCTAGCGAAGGAGACACTGGGGCCATTTTGGGTTGGTCTAATTCTGGCTTCTATATTCGCCGCTACAATGTCTACAGCCGATAGTCAAGTTCTTGCCTGTACCGCTGCATTTACGGACGATGTGATGCCAGAAATTAGCCAAGATCACAAGAAAACCAAGATTGTAACATTAGTAATTGCAGCATTCGCAACGATGATCTCGATTTTTGGATTGTATGTTCCTGGTGGTAATTCTGTGTTTGCATTGGTGGTTCTAGCGGTTTATGGCCTAGGTTCGATTTTCGTTCCAATTTTGATTATCCGGTGGTCTGGTTATGAACCTGATACAATACACACCATGGCAATGATGTTAGCGGCTTTATTCACAGTTATATTATGGTCCATTAGTGGGTTTGGAGAAGATGTATTTCCATCGGTTCCAGGAATGGGCATAGCTTTCTTGACTCACTTTTTGATGAATCAGTTACGTAGCCCAGATATTTCTCCTCTAGGACATTACGAATTACCTGACATTCGAACAATAGCAGTCGGTGCAATGGTAATTCTAGCACCAGTTACCGTAGTAGAGGCTACCTATGCTTTCTCAGGACCAGAATCATTGGAATCAAACGGTGGCCCCTTCGGAGATTGGCTAGTCGAACCAAGCTTTGCTAGTGAGCAATTGTCAGATGGAATCGAGTACGTAAATGATGGAGATACACTATCAATAGATATGCATACAGATGCTATTGGTGGTTTAGAAGATCTAAATATTGTTGGGGTTAGAGTTACTCTAACCTATTCGGAGGATGAAACCAGCTCTGGTTTGGGATGTAACTTACCGGGTGCATCCACTCCTGAGGCTGATACAATAACAGGGACAATGGTCCACAACGAGTACAATACTTCAGCTAGTGGGGAAAATTCAGGCGGAGGTCCTTCTTCACATCTAGTGGAAGTAGAGTGGTACAATGAATCGATGATTGGCAATGTAAGTGGTGTGTCGAAATCTGATATCATTAACGGATTAGATGTCGGAAATACTGGCTTGGGCACTTATGCTCTGGATATTAGTGTAGTAGTTGATACCGGTGGAGGAGTTGGATGTTCACACACAGATGATGGTGAAGAGGTAGAGTACTTAGTCGAATTAGTAATTCTGGATTATACTATAGAATCTGCTTAAATCAAGCTATTGGAAGTGAGAAATTCTGTGGTTTCGCAATCCCAAGATCGGTAGGCAATTCTCGCACCTTTTCTGGTAAAACGACAGGAATCATTTCCTTTCCAATTAGCGAAACTCTACTTTCTCTTCTTTCTGAGAGAACTTCTCGTCCTACAAGAGGCGCCAAATTATGACTGAAGTTCATAACATCATCATGACTCGGCATATTTTCTATTGTGTGATTTGAACGAGAGTTGCCAACAAACACATATCCTTTCGCTTCTATGAAATCCGGATCAGCGATATTATCTAGTCTAGCATAGTCTTTGTAGTGTCCTAATGACTCACCTTTGATTAGAGTATGTCGACACACTGTTCTTGTATCTAGACTTGGAAGGATTTCTAATGTCTGTTCTAACTTCTCAAAAGCCGCAGTATCAAATTTTGGTTTGCATAATCGATTGAAAATTTCCTTATTCGGTGCATCCACACTAACATACAGTTGAGTAGGAAGAGGATCTAATCTTTCAATTACCTTTGGTAGAGATCCATTTGTCACTAAAAATGTCGAAACTCCATGTTTGTGACAAATATCTAGAAATTCTCCAAGTCTTGAATATAATGTAGGCTCTCCATTTAGAGAAATTGCGACATGTTTTGGATTTTGGGCATCAAGCCATTTTTCTCTATCTGCCTTTGGATTTCCTCCATATCCTGTAAGTAATCTTCTATGAGCACGAACCGATTCTAGAAATAGTTCATATGGATCATCATCAATTTTTGTTAGAGTATCTGAATGAGGCTCTCTCCAGCAATAAGTACATGCTAAATTGCAGGTATCGACATTTGGCGCCATTTGCATACAGCCATGGCTTTCGATACCATAGAATGTGCCTTTGTAGCAAGATCGATCTGCGATCAAACTTTGTTTTGTCCAGTGACAAACTTTCACGCCTCCATGATCTCCTACAAGATGATAGCGTTGCTTTGCTAACTTTGCCGCTATCTTTGGTTCAATCTTAGTAATGGAGGGGGCTTGCACACTAACAACTCCAACTTCGAACACCACAAAGGGGTCGCGTCAGCATCGCTGGGTAACATACTCTTCTCTTGAATGATTCCGAAAAAACGTTAATTTTTGCAAACGGTTTATGTCAAACGTAGTCTTGCCGAGGTATGGGTGTTATTGTGTCAGAACTTTTTGAAGCGGACTCCTATATGATTAGACAAAAGGTTTTGAAAATACTTGGAGAAGAATTCCATATATATTCTGATGATTCAATGCAGAAATTAATTGGCTACAGTAAACAGAAGGCTCTCAAATTAAAAGAAGATATTCGTGTATTCAATGATGAGAATAAGACTACAGAGTTAATTTGTATAAAAGCCCGTAGTATAATCGATTTTGGAGCAGGATATGATGTCACAGATTCTCAAACAGGTGAATCTATTTGTTCTTTCAAGAGAGAGGGTCTCAAGTCTACTTTCTTTAAGGATTCATGGGTCGTTAAAGATGCATCAGGAAATTCGATTGGATCATTGGGTGAGGACAGTGGAATATTGGCCTTAGTTAGACGTTTCGTTCCTTTCGCAAATTTCTTGATTCCACAAGAATTTATCCTATCTGTAGGCGATTCAGGACCAGTTACTTTCACTCAGACAATGAATCCAGTAGTACACAAATTATTCGTCAAAAATATCCAATCATCTGGCTTGGATCCAAGATTGGCTTTAGCAGCAACTGTCCTACTGATAGCGATAGAAGGGAAGCAGTCACAGTAATCAGATATCTTCAACATATTTTATTGCAGTGCCATAAGCAAAAACGTCTATGTATTTATTAGAATTTTTTGATAGATAAGATATTCTTGAACTTTCCATTCTGACATTTATTACTTCATCAAATCCACCTTCAGATGCTTGATCTCTAAGTGATTGAAGAACATCCTGACGTGCCAACATTAGGACATCGTCGAAAGAGGTAATATTTCCTCCTATTAATGTATGAAACCCAGCTATCCATTGATTCCACCATCCTGCTCCTACTACAAAATTTGCTTGTATCATCTTTGCTTTTACGATATCCTCATCTTTTGAAGGAGTCATTTTATTTGTTAGTGGGTCTCTACCAAATTGATTTACAGTATTAGAGATTCTTTGCTTAATATTTTCAATCATCTTTCTATGTTTCCTTCTACTGAAAATCATTGAGTAAACAAACGCTAGTGGACTAAAAAGGGCTAAGGCTAAAGCCAAGAATATGAATAAAATTCCAATGACTTCCCATGTTTCCATTTCAGTCACCTCACTCTACAAAAACTGCGGTTCCATAGGCAAGAATTTCTGATGCACCGGGTGTTATTGCGCTTGTTGCCATTCTAACATTTACAACTGCGTTAGCCCCTCTGCCGAGAGCCTCCTGTAACATTCTTTGAATAGCTTCATCTCTAGATTCTCCAAGAAGTTCTGTGTATGCATGTAATTCTCCTCCGACGACGTTCTTCAGTCCGGCGAAGATGTCCTTTCCAATGTGCTTGGCCCTAACTGTTGAACCACTTACAACCCCCATTGTTTTGATTATTGTTTTTCCTGGAACTTCTTCTGTACTTACCATTATTATACTCTGATTCGACTGTTCACTCATATCTTAATCCAACAATTGACACTCAATCAAGATTATGTCATCACGAATCGTTGATATATGAATGGTCTGGGCCATCTCTAATGGCAAGTGACAGTATACCCGAGGCTCTGACCTTTGACGACGTCTTACTCTTGCCAGCAGAATCTGCAGTTCTTCCGGCTGAGGTAAATCTCAAAACGAGGTTAACGGAAAAAATATCTCTGAATATTCCAATAATGTCCGCAGCCATGGATACAGTAACTGAATCTAGAATGGCTATAGCAATGGCTCAAGCAGGAGGCATTGGAGTAATCCACAGAAATATGACAATTGAAGAGCAGGCAGCTAAAGTAAATACAGTAAAGAGGTTTGAATCAGGTCTTGTTCTAGATCCAGTAATGGTTACTCCTGATACTACTATAGGTGATTTGAGAGGCTTGAAAGAAAAATATGGTTTTTCTGGATTACCAGTAGTTGATGACGAAGGAAGTTTAGTTGGTATAATTACGAATAGGGATATACGTTTTGTTGCTGATGATAATATATTAGTTTCAGAGATGATGACAACGGATCTAGTTACTGTACCAGAGCACGTGGATCCAGAAGTTGCTAAGAAGTTACTCCACCAACATAGAATAGAGAAGTTGTTGGTAGTTGATGCAGATGGTAAGTGTACGGGAATGATGACTGTAAGAGATATCCAACGTAGTCGAGATAATCCCAATTCATGTAAAGATAAACGTGGTCGATTACGTGTTGCTGCTGCAACTGGTACAGGTGAGAAGGGTATCGAGAGAGCCTTAGCTCTGTATGATGCCGGTGCCGACGCTGTAGTGGTCGATACAGCCCATGGTCACTCCCATGGGGTTCTACATACAGTTCGGCAAATTCGAGAAGCGGCAGGATCTGAAGCGCAAATCATAGCTGGCAATGTCGCAACTGGAGCCGCTGCGGACGCGCTGATTGCAGCAGGCGCCAACGCCGTCAAAGTCGGAATAGGCCCTGGCTCAATCTGCACTACAAGAATCGTCTCTGGAGTAGGGGTTCCACAACTAACCGCCGTTCAATCTGTTGTTGCGGTTTGTAAGAAAGCCAATATTCCGGTAATTGCTGATGGTGGAATCAAGTTCAG
>DAIJ01000039.1:0-349 GCA_002498725.1 Euryarchaeota archaeon UBA23 | reverse complement strand
TGTAATGGTCGGTAGCGTTCTTGCAGGAACTGATGAAGCGCCAGGTGAAGTAATACTCTACCAAGGTCGCTCCTACAAGGTCTACAGAGGGATGGGAAGTGTTGGAGCAATGAGTAAGGGCGCTCACGAGCGGTACTTTCAATCAGAACAGGGAGATACACGCAAATATGTTCCAGAAGGAATCGAAGGCAGGGTTCCTGCTCGAGGTCCAGTCGAACACGTCCTCCACCAACTGATTGGCGGGCTACGATCTTCGATGGGCTACACAGGAAATGACGACATCAACGCAATGCGTGAGAATTGCCAATTCGTCAAGATAACCAATGCTGGACTTTCGGAATCTCATGTT
>DAIJ01000012.1:27310-34693 GCA_002498725.1 Euryarchaeota archaeon UBA23 | reverse complement strand
AGGCCAGACATGCAATCCAAAAATTCTCTCAACAGCAGGGTTTTCCAATGCCCCTTCTTGAGTCATTTTTTCACCCCCAGCTCCTCCTTCTTCAGCTGGCTGGAAAAGAAATTTAA
This sequence comes from Euryarchaeota archaeon UBA23, assembly GCA_002498725.1. GTDB lineage: Archaea > Thermoplasmatota > Poseidoniia > Poseidoniales > Thalassarchaeaceae > MGIIb-O1. The sequence continues at coordinate 34,577 of DAIJ01000012.1, read as the reverse complement.
TTGTTCCATTAATTTCTTTATCTTTCAAAATCTTAGCAGCACCTAGTAACATAGCAGTGTGACAATCATGGCCACAGGCATGCATTTTACCGTCGATTTCACTTTTGAAATCTACATCAGCCATTTCATGAATTGGCAACGCGTCCATATCTGCCCTCAAGGCAATACACGGCCCATTTCCATTACCTATTGTGGCGAGGACACCAGTTTCAGCAATTGGAAATTTATACTCAATACCAAGGTCCTCTAATTTTTCCCGAACAAGCGCATTTGTTCGATGTTCTTCATACATCAATTCAGGAAATCGATGCAATTCTCTCCTTATGTCAATGATCCAATCCTTAATTTCTTCAGATTCTTTCATGATCGCATCTAAACTCATATTACAGCGTCATGATATCGAGATAATAAATGCTTTATTACGTAAAATACATACATTTCGAATAGCCTATCCAAGAATTTAGCAATCAGATTAAGACTCAGAAGAAGAGCACCCTTCGATTTTTTTGTGCCAACCTTTGAGAAGGGGGCCCTGTAGACCACGTTGTATGTATCGCTCTAGGAACCCCGCACTGGCCGACTCGACATTCGACAAGAGTGCCTACAAGGAGGCACCATGGTGGGGTGATCAGGACTCTAACATGATGACCATGGAAGGGGCCACTGAGAAGACGGGAATACTTCTGATACTCATAGCCACATCCGCTATAGCCACGGCAATTTTCATGCCCGCTTCTGCCCCACTGGCAATAATTGGCTTTATCGGGGCCCTCACACTTTTCTTCATAATATTGGGGCAAGGTTCAACCAGTCCGGTATTGATTTGCATGTATTCAATCTTACAGGGCATGATGCTGGGAGGTATAACTTGGATTTTCGAGCAACAGTTTCAGGGAATTGGAATCCTAGCGGTCGTCCTAACACTAGGAATCCTTGGAGCAATGTTGGCGATTTACCGCGCGGGGCTCATCTCATGGAGCAAGAATCTACAGATAGCGGTGACATCGGCCGTGTTGGCCATTTTTGTCATATATCTTGTCGATTTGCTTGGTATTTTCTTAGGGTTCAGAATTCCGGTTATCCACGAGGCAAGCCCAATGGGGATACTTTTCTCAATTTTCGTAATTGGCATGGCTTCACTATGCCTAGTAGCTGATTTCGATTTCATCGAGAGAGGCGTCGAGAGAGGGGCGCCCAAGCAACTCGAGTGGAGGGCGGCATTCGGCCTCATGATCACACTCATCTGGCTTTACTTGGAGATACTAGAACTTCTCGCCAAACTGGCAATATCCTCAAGGAGGTAGGCATGGACCTCACTCTAGTCCTCTCGCTCGCGGCGGCAGGTCTTGCATTGGGGGTAGCGGAGGGTATCAAGCCAGGACCCCTGCTGACGATGGTGATTAGAGAGACTCTTTCAGGAGGACTCCGAGCAGGGATATGGACCGCCGCGGCTCCAATTTTCACAGATGGCCCCCTAGTAATCTTCAGCCTCTTTGCTGCTGCTTGGATAGCAACGAACCCCTCAATATTACTACTAATCACTATTGCCGGAGCAATATTTCTTGCTCAAATGGGATACGAATGTTTCGGATTGGAACCACCAGATTTGGACGCCGACAACGATCTTCCAACCACATCCTTCTTTCGCGGAATAATCACTAATTTATTGAACCCCAATGTCTATGTTTTTTGGTTCTTAATTGGTGGCCCTTTGATGGCCTCGGCAGCAGATAAGGAAATACTCGCCCCAATAGCCTACGCCGTTACATTTCTTGTAACAATAACCCTCACAAAAGCAACAATAGCCTATGCCATTCATCGTGCTAGTGGACAGTTTTCCTCTATTGTTTACCGAAGATTACTAGCAATTTGTGGTGTAGTAATGATTGGCTTTTCGCTTTATTACGTCACTGAAGCCTACATCCTACTCCAAGAAATCTGATGCATCCATGAAGCTAAATTGTTGAGTTACCACCCGTGGGATTTGTCACTAACGTAGAAGGCCCCCCCATTGGCATTTCTGGTAGTGCTACCATTGGCCCACGGAGAGAAGGTCCTACTGCAATTGTACCGAAAATTCCCTCATCAACAAGGTTGTGAGAAAGTCCAAACCACGGCCTTCCGTGTTGGTCGACTAAAATATCGATAAAGTCTCCAAAACCCCCGCATCTATTGTATCCACAGTCTGCAGTCGTATCCAAAGGATCTCCAAATTCGTTCACTTGAACAGTGGTAATCAAAGGATTATCTGCAAATGCGTCAGTAATAATTGAGATATAGCCATTCCAAGTATTGTTACCAGTATCGCCTAAGTAAGCCAGAGCTACTCTGCCTTCTCCTCCGGCAGATATAGCAGGAAAACCAGTTCCCTCTAGATTAGTAGGAGGTGCAACCATCAACGGAGAAGACCACGTACCCCCCTCGTCTCTTGAGTATGAGTAGTAAGGCATGTTATCGAGTCCCATCCACATTGCATGCAAATTATTCTCCTCATCAGGATGAACTTGGGCCTCTTCAAAATTCCAAGTATCTGCGGTGCCTGTTGTTTCTGTAGGTAGAGGATGTTCAGTCCAAGTAAGGCCACCATCTTGAGTACGGTATATCGAATATCCATCTCCATCACAACCAGGATTTCCTCTATACAGATTTCCATCATTAGCTCCTATCATATGTCCAGTCAACCCACCACTATTGCAATTCAGAGGAGTACCCGGCACCTGCTGCGTCCAAGTCAAACCACCATCAAAACTCGAAGAGCAAAGCGGCGATTGCCAATTGCCATTAATACAAAATACCCATGTTGTAGGATGTAATGGGGCAGGATATGGAGAAGAAGCAATAGTCTGATGATCTTGAATAGAAGTACCAGTGGCAACAGTAGGTGGACTCCAAGAATCGCCTTCATTGTCAGACCATTCGACAGTCATTCCCAATAGAGCATGCATATCGAATTTCATTATACGATCCGTCCAAGGATCTACATAGACATAAGGATCATTAGAATTAGCTACTGGAACGGTAGGAGGGTCATAGACATCTACACATTCATAACCCATCATTTCCGACATTCCAATCATCCCTGAACATCTTACAATTGCAGTAGAGCCACTTTCTCCATTCCCCCAACTGGTGACATATAGATTATCAGCAGAAGTAATTCCAATAGTGGGCTCAAATGTAGACATACCTATACCATAGTAAGTCCCCTGAGTACAAATTGGAACATTATCGCCCATTAAAACATCAGTTCCATTGAATGTGCTAGATGTGTTTACAGCATCAGTAGAGTTTGCATAATGGTACCATACATTATTTGCAATTCCATCTGGGCACAAGTCATTGAAGATGCTAAATATCTCTTCCTCAGAACTATCTTTTTCACCGAAACAGCCGCTTAGTGATGCGGACAGCATTAACCCAATGAGAAAAGTTCCAATCATCCTTCGCGGCTGCACAACTATCGCGACCCCGACCTTAGTGTTGAACTAAACGGATATAGAACTATACTCCAATCAATCTATTTTTGATAGGTCGACGCATCTCCAGCATCAACATTTTCTATTTCTATAACCGCTTTAGTTTTCTTAGGGCCCGATGAAGTAACAGCAAGTAACCCTCCAAGAATTAGTAAAAAGAACCCACAACACAGGAATATAGGACCTCCACATATTCCAGCAAGTGCTCCTAAAAATCCCCCAATAAGGCCATCAATAACATTCCATCCGACCAAAACAACATCATGATTGGTTGTAATTGAATACTCAACGCCATCTTCAAGCAATACAATGTCACCAAGATGCAACCACCCTTCGGGATCATCTGCATACCCACTAGGCAAGGACCTACCATCTAAATCGACACAGGCATCTGCCATCCAATACGCATCATCCCCTAAAGGCCCCACTCTTTGTATTTCAAGCGTAAATTCGTCACATCTTACATCAGAAGTTACGAATACTGCAACCTTAGTTCCATTACCTTTTTCGATATGGATAAAACTGACACTCTCATCTCCCGAGGCCTCTAGATATATATCGTCAGTAGGCGCCCAATCATCCATTCCAGCAAATCCACTAACTCCCATAATTGTGGCTAAAATACCAATTATGAGTATTATAGTTCCAGCACCAATGGTAACCTTAGTTCCAGTATTCATGTTTTCAACGAGTGATAACTATCGTATAAAACCCACTAATCACTTAGTGAATAAAGATAAACAAGTAAGAGAACCATCTGCTTGCATTATCGCATCCATATCTACACTCGTTATTTGAAATCCTTCATCCATTAGAACCCGTCTTGTGATAGGAAAACCCTCCGCAATTATTACCCGATCATTACTATATCCAATTGTGTTGGCAGCATAACTTTCTTCATTTGGAACCCAAACAATATCTTCTGCTAGGGGAGAAAGCTGCTCGGAAGTAAGATGCCCTTCGGCTGCTAGGAGCATACCGGGACGAGGAGATGAACATACGGTTGTTAGATGAAGGGAAGAAGAAGGAATATCAATTAACTCAACATCAAAACCACTCTCTCTTACATGTTCAGAAAGGAACTCGGCACCAAGCCTATTGGTTCTAGTGGAAACTCCAATCATGAATTTTTCATCGAAGAAAACAACATCTCCACCATCAAGAGTTGCACTTTTTGGCATATTGATAATTTCAAAATCTTCTGAAAGATAATTTGCAACATCCGTTTGCTCCCCCTCTCTCGAAGGATGACCCATGTTTGGAATGATTGCCTTACCATCTATCATTACGGCAGTATCTTCTACAAAACAGCAGTCAGGGTGCTGTTCAAGAGAAGGAAGGATAGACACTTCCGTACCATGTGCTGTTAATGCTGCAACATAGGCATCGTGTGTGCCCTGTGCAACAACAGTATTGGGCGTCTTGGTCCCAAAGAAATTAGCGATAGCCGATTCAAAATTTGGAGAAACATTCCGTACAATTGCCGCCCGGCGACTCCTGTCGTATGCTCCAGGCATGTTCGGCCGTCATACGTCCCCTTCATAATCATTCGGAAACCGGATGAATATTTCCGCAATGCATCAAAATCGCTATTCAGGCCGAAAGCCCTATTTTTTCCATAATTTGTATCATTAACAAATAACCTGTAATGGTGCTAAACAACCCCGCAGCAAGGGCAGGATAGAAATCCCAACCCCTGCTTTCTATAAGCCAGGGAATCACTAAAAAGATTAGAAGAGATGGAATTAGAAGCCAAACAATATCCTTCGCAAAAGCCGATATTTCTAGAGCAGTCTGCCCTTCGTGATACATCATCATCATTGCTAATACACTAACAATAGGAATTGATGCTAAAACTGCAGCCATCAGAGTACTTTTTTCAGAAATCTGTGCAACAGAGAATATTATCAATGCCGTCAACAAAATTTTTCCGACATCAAACATCCACGCCATCTAATCACCTCTAAAACAAAACGACAAATCATTGTTACCTAGAAAAACACCCGGAACCACCAAATCCACCAACACCCTCCCAATCCCGTGGACGAGTATCCGATTGAGGATTGGAACGACCTCAGTAGTGCTTTAAGGGCCGTTTTTGAAGACCTTGGTAACTTCCAAGCGAACACCTCGAGCTTAGAGTTCACATCCTATTCCTCTGATGTCGCGACCGGGGTGTCTATCACTAGTGAGGGCAATATTCTGGCTAGCATGCCCCTTCATGGTATCGAATCAAGATTCGACAGAGTTCGGATCGACGAGAGGAAGGAATCAATCAGATTTATCGGTCCAGATATGGACTACACATACAGGATCCCCCCAGCAATCCTCAGGAGACGGGAAAAACTCAGAGGCCTGAGTAGACTATGGCGCCAGCGATGACCAACGTCTATGTTAAACGATAGAGCGCCTCTCACAACCCGATGAATAGGATAGGATTGGCCCTAGTCACGACGTTGATTGCAATAGCATTACTGGCAACACCAGTTCAAGCACAAGAAGACACCGAAGAAGAAAATAATGTGATTATAGATGTGGTACTCCCACTCGCACTCGCCTTCATAATGTTCTCATTAGGAGTGGGTTTAACAACAGAAGATTTCTCATTGGTAGTTAGCGAACCAAAGGCATTTGGGATAGGTATAGCGAATCAAATGATAGTATTGCCAATTATAGGATTTGCAATAGCGACGATTGCAAATCTAGATGGAGAATTAGCAGTTGGTATGATGATCTTATCTTGTTGCCCGGGAGGAGTTACATCAAATATTTTAACGAAGTTAGCCGGTGGCGATACAGCATTATCAATCTCATATACAGCCGTAGTTTCTGTAGTTTCAGTAGTGACACTTCCATTAATCGTGGGTTTTTCTATGGACCATTTCATGGGCGAAGCAGCACCAGATATCGACATCCTTCAACTAGGAATCGTAATGTTCCTTCTTACAACAATTCCTGTGTTGATTGGGATGGCTATTAGAAAATACAAACCTGAGACTGCAGATTCGATGGAAATCACGGTAAACAGAGTCGCAGCGGGCCTTTTTGTCATCATAGTAATTGCAGCAATAGTGAGTGAATGGGGCACACTTATGGACAATATAGGAAGCCTAGGTCCAGCAGTAGTTGCGTTAAATGTAATCATGCTAACAGTCGGATATCAAAGCGCAAAATTACTTTCTCTTGAAGAAATCCAAGCCACTACAGTATCAATAGAGAGCGGTATCCAAAACGCTACCGTCGGAATCACAGTGGGTGGTCTTATTTTGGCAGCTCCGGATGGAGGCTTATCCACACTTAGCCTCCCGGCTGGAGTTTATGGAGTCCTCATGTATTTAGTAATCGCACCATTCATATATTGGAGGATAAATTCGACTAAAGCATGATAATTTCTAGTCGTAATCAGGCCGTCTATTGTGCGGTAAAAACAAACCAACCAAAAGCCCCACAACAATTCCAATTACGAGATAGGGAGGGTCTTCCTTCCATTTCTCGGAATCAAAGGGGTAAAAATCAAGGTTGTCTCCTACACCATCTCCATCAGTATCTGACCATTCAAATTCGTTATTAGGAAACATATCGGAGTTATCTCCTACTCCATCACCATCCGAATCTAACCATTCCGCATCATCTGTAGGAAAGACATCGGAATTATCTCCCACCCCATCTCCATCAGTATCAGTAGTTTCATGTGGGTCATTGGGGAATGCATCAGAATTGTCCCCCCTCCCGTCGGCATCAGTATCTATCCATTCCAATAGATCGTCGGGGAACACATCGGAATTATCTCC
>DAIJ01000012.1:15023-26935 GCA_002498725.1 Euryarchaeota archaeon UBA23 | reverse complement strand
ATTATCTCCCACCCCATCTCCATCTGAATCTAGCCATTCTGAATCATCAGTAGGAAACACATCGGAATTATCTCCAACTCCGTCCTCATCACTATCCGACCATTCTTCTGGATCCAGAGGGAATACATCATCACCATCAACAACTCCATCATTATCGTCATCAGGATCAATTGGGTCGCAGATTCCATCACTATCCGAATCAAGAGGAAATTGAGAAGAATTGTTAGTATTTGTTTGACATTCTAGTTCTTCTTGATCGCTCCAACCGTCGTTATCGTCATCAAGATCCGCATTGTCTCCAATGCCATCGTCATCTGAGTCGAAGTATTCCGTTGCATCAAGTGGAAATGAGTCCTCAGAATCTCTCCATCCGTCTCCATCGTCATCTAAATCTTCGTTGTTTCCTATACCATCTCCATCAGTATCATCCCACTCACTCGAATCAAAAGGAAACGCATCATCTGCATCATTTACTCCGTCATTATCATCATCTAGATCGGAGTTATCTCCTATTCCGTCATCATCGGCATCAACCCATTCATTTGAGTCATCAGGAAACACATCGGAGTTATCTCCCACCCCATCTCCGTCACTGTCTGCCCATTCGGATTCATCACTCGGAAACACATCAGAATTATCTCCCACCCCATCTCCATCCGAGTCAATCCATTCGTTTGGATTGTAGATAAAAGCATCAACATCATCACGATATCCATCGCCATCCGAATCTCTAACAAATCCAGAAAGAGCCCAACTAATCGTTTGGTCAGCCCACCCCGGCTCGTTTAGAGGAGGAACATGCACCCCCTCATTTATTCTCCAATGAGCAACTCTATTTCCCGAGTTACAATTGAGAAATTCAAATTCATCAGTCTCATCAACTCCATCATCTCCCGAAATATCTCTAGTACCCAAGTAAGTCCAAGTAGATTCACACTCCGACCTATCAGCCCAATTAACAACGGTCTCGATGGCAGAGGGGTATTCTCCGCTAAATGCAATAGACCCGCCGTCGTATAGGATGACACCGTCATTAGTTGAATGTACATGTAGGACGTCAGGCCTTCCCGTATCGCTACAATCAGAGAAATCATCCCAGGTAACTCCGTTGAGAGCGACAATAGCTCGAATCATATAGCCAACATCACAGGCCATACGATGACTCATGAAGCCACCATTCGACAGACCAGTGACGATTATTCCATCAGGGTCAGCGCCGTAGTTTTGGATAGCCTCATCGATTAGACCAACGAGGTATCCAACATCGTCCACATTGCTGTTGAAATAGTTGCAGCAAGCATCTGTAGCATTCCAATATCGCATTCCGAACCAGTTGAGGTTTCCATCAGGTGCCAAGAGTAAATGCTCATTTTCATGTACACTATCGTATAGGTGCATGTATGCAGCGTTACCTGCACCATTACCCGAATACCCATGTAAGGCTACAACTAGGGGCAGACGGCGACTGTAGTCGTGATTTCCAGGCATCCTCAAAGTAGTCTGTCTATCTGAAGGGCCTATGCTAACAGTTGAATGCTCATCTGTGTATTCTATAGGTCCATATTCTTCCTCTCTCTCTGTCAAAAGAATCTTTTCAGAATCCAAAAGTCCTCCTTCTTGAATTGCATTCATCCCTTGTACCAATAAAATTAGGCACAAGAGTAACGCTACCTTGGGACCTCGTTCCACGGTCATGTACCCACCCCTTTCATCTAAGAACATGCCTCCAAAATAGACATTGTAAAAGGTGGTGCAGAGGGCAGGATTTGAACCTGCGAAGCACTACGCACTGGGACCTCATCCCAGCCCCTTTGACCACTCGGGTACCTCTGCTTATAGTCGGAGGGATACACATACATATTTCACAATCACGTTCACCTGAAAGTAAAATGTCGAAGTCATTAATTAGATCAAGAAACAATTCTTTTCCTTGATTTTAAAATCCCTAAATACATCATTATTGGCATGAGTGCTGCCACGTAAGCAACAGATGGAAGCACATCTGCAAAACCATCGCCATATGCAAGAGATCGTGTAATTAGGGCCGCATGTGTCAATGGTAGACATAGAGCTATATTTTGAGCTATTTCAGGAAATTCATCAAGAGGAAAGAATGTTCCAGCGAGTATGAACATAGGATTGATGAAAAGGAAAAATGGAATATTAAACCAATCAATAGAGGGAGTATAAGAAGTCAATATCAAACCCATTCCAGCGAACATCAAACCAATTGGTATTGCAACAACAGGCATCATCAAAGCACCAGTCCAAGATAACAATTGTATGTCAACAATCAAACCAACGAAGATTATGGCGAGCGTCATAAGTGTTGCATTAGCGGCCGATTTTGTTGCAGCCCAGAACAATTCAGCAACCAAAACATCCTCTGCAGAAGCAGGAGTTGCGGAAATTGCCTGCCAAGTTCTTTGGTAATACATCCGAATGAAAGCGGCATATGTCGCCTCAAAAAACGCCCCGAACATCATTGAAATAGCAAGAATAGAAGGAGCAATAAATTCGACATAACTTACTCCCCCCATTTCATTAATATAGGCCCCAACTCCAAATCCAAATCCTAACAAGTAAAGGATCGGTTCTAGCAAAGGAGGCAACAAATTTGTTTTCCAAGTTCTAACCCAGACGTCGGCATGTCGACGCCAAACAGCAGCAACCATTTTGGGCGACACGCCAAAGATTTCTTTCATACAATCACTCCCTTAATTTTCGTCCTGTTAGTTGCAAAAATACATCTTCAAGAGTCGACCTCCGCCGAATCAAATCATTTATTCTATTATCATCTTCATATTCAGAAGCAAGAGTTTCAATATCGTCCCCATAAACAATAATTCTATCCGCGATTCTGCTATATTTCAGATTCAAATCCTTTGAGCGCGACTGAATATTATCGAGTGCATCATCTCCGCCTTCAAAAGGTGACGCTACAAACTCAATCGCTTCTCTTCCAACCGTTTCCTGAATCAACTTACGAGGTGCCCCTCTGACCAATATTTGCCCCGAATCAACTATTGCCAAATCGTCACATAACAATTCAGCCTCATCCATATAATGTGTGGTTAGCAAAACAGTTTTGCCAGATCTTCTGTAGTTGCGAATTTGATCCCATACTCGATGGCGTGCTTGCGGATCCAATCCTGTAGTCGGCTCATCCAGAATTAATAATTCAGGATCATTAATTAATCCACGTGCAACAATCAATCTCCTCTTCATGCCTCCTGAAAGATTGGTTATTTTTTCACCTGCTTTTTCAGAAAGTCCAACCTCATTCAATAATTTTTCCGCCTTTTTACGAGCCTCTTTACTCCCGATTCCGTAATATCTTGAATATACAATAAGATTGTATTCAGCAGTAAAATCAGGATCGAGATTATCTTCCTGCGGCACAACTCCTATTCTTGAACGAACCTCCCGTCCATCTTTTTCTACATCTTTACCTAATACTTGCAAAGACCCTCCACTGAGGGGTGAAGATGCCTGCAACATCCGAATCATAGTGGTTTTTCCAGCCCCGTTTGGTCCGAGTAATCCGAAACAAATTCCACTTTCTACTTCTAGGTCAATATTGTCGACAGCAACTAAATCACCAAACGCCTTACTCAACCCTGTTGCAACGATAGCCGCCTCGGACACAATCTATCGATCGGCTTCTAGGAGAAGAAACAACCGGTCAAAGGATGATGATTTGACTGCCTACTTCGACATGACCTTCATCAATTACAGAAGCAGACCATCTTGACCAACCAACTTCCAAATCATGATCAATTCTTGAAAATGCCCCTTTAACAAATGACTTACCTATTTTACTACAAGGAGCGGTAGGCTCGCTTAGCTCTAACATTGCATCCCCAATCATCATTCGAGTTCCAGCAGAAAGAGAAGACCAATCTACTCCTTCAACAGTAATATTTTCTCCGGTGGTTCCGACATCAATAGAATGACCTTCTTTCTGTAATTGATGAATTATTTCCAATGAAAAGAGAGTCACGGCACGAGTGCCAATACCTCCTTTCTTCTCAGATCTAAATCGATTATAGTCGCCATCAATTCCAGTAACTAGAATTGTTGCTTCTCCAATTGGCAACTTAGGAACGCCTCCCTCTTTACTAATATTGATTGAGTGAACGGTGGCTTTCATTCATCTATCTCCACTTCGGTTACTTGCTCGTATTCTTTTCTTTTCAAGAACCCATCGGCCGTATCAAAATGGTAAATCCTTATCCAGACGGCCAACCATCTCCAGATATCGATCAGAGTGTTCTGAAGGAGGCATAATCATTACAAATTTCCAATATCGCCATGCGGCGATAGATAGAGTAGCATAACGATGCAAATCACTCAAAGCCATTTTCTCTTTCTCACCCAGAGGTCGAAACGACTCATAACCATCCAATAGAGCACGCCATCTTTCTTCAATCGGCACCCCATCTTTCCATCCAAAACCAACAAAACTCATTACTAAATCAAATGCTTTAGGGCCCAAGAAAACCTCTTCAAAATCAAGGATCCCTGATATATTCCCTCCTGATCCAAGAACATTATCAGGAAATAAATCACCATGTAAAATTCCTTGTGGCAAATCGACTAAAAGTTTAGGTTTCAGAACCCCCATTTGTCGCCTTAACATATCTATAAAATCAGAATCTAGGTCTTCTTTTTCTGCATATTCAAACATTTTTTCCCATAAATCAAAACCCATCGAAAAGGACCCACGGATATGTCCTGGTAATGGTATTTCATGAAGTTCAGCCTGAACTTTTCCAAGAGCAAATAAGGAGTCGTAATCAGAAGCCAACCATTCACCCTCGACATAAGGCATTAATATCCAAGAAAAATCATTCTTCAAAACCATATACTCTCCATTTTCAAACTTTACAGGCATTGGCGTCGGAATTCGATGTTTTCCAATCCATGCAGTAGTTTCCAACACCAAACGAACTTCTTCAGGAGGGCGATCATCCCATACTTTTAGCACCATTTTAGAACCATCTTTCAAAGAAAGAACATAATTCGAATTCGCCCAACCGCCTTTCAACTCCTCAATTTTTTGTGCTTCGGAGAGGCCAGCCGAATTCAATAACTCATTTGCCTCATCTAGACTAACTTCTGTATATGCCATATTTACTCCCCTATAGAACACCCTCACTTAACACGACATCTAGATGTCTAAGAGTAGTATCAATATCTTCTCTTTCCAATACCATCGGGGGCTTAATTTTGATAACGTTATGTAGAGGTCCGTCAGTACTCAATAAAACCCCTCTCTTTCGCATTTCCTTCACTACTCTATTGGCTTCATTAACTGCGGGAGTGAGAGTAATTGTGTCTTCAATCAATTCAATTCCAATAAACAAACCACGGCCACGAACATCTCCCACTACAGGGTATTTTTGTTGCAAAATTCTAAGGCCACTAACAAAATATTCTCCCAATTCTTTGGCCCGATTTAACAAACACTCCTCTTCAATAACGTCCAGAACTGCATTCCCAATCGCACAAGACACAGGATTCCCTCCAGTTGAACTGAACCATTCCATTTCGCCTAGAGACGCTGCGATTTCTTTAGTCGTAAAAACAGCAGCCATTGGATGCCCATTCCCTATGGACTTTCCAAGAACAACAATATCTGGGACAACCCCTTCCTCCTCAAATGCCCACATGTGGGTACCAACTCTTCCAAATCCAACCTGAACTTCATCAACAATTAGTAACCCTCCTGCCTCATGAACATATTTTTTAGCCTGTTTTAGAAACCCTTCTGGCAAAGGAATTTGTCCAGCACAAGACAGCATCGGTTCGACGAGAAGTCCGGCGATTCTCCCAGCCTGTAAAATGGTATTTCGCATTTCTTCATTGTGATCAAACATTCCTCTACGGTAATTGTCTGGTATAGGGGCAACATGAACCCACGATTCAGGTACACCAACTCCTCCTGGTCCTAGAAATTTGTATGGGCTAAGTTGAACCAACATACTCGTATTTCCATGGTACCCTCCGTCAATTACAACCATGTCATAAGATCCGGTGTAAGCTCTAGCAAGACGAATTGCTAACTCATTTGCCTCGCTGCCAGAATTAACCATAAATCCAACATTAAGCCCTTCGGGAAGAGTGTCTGCAACTCGTGAGATATATTTTGTTAACCCCTCAAAAATGTAACGAGTATTAGTACTCAGTACAGACATTTGCTGTTGACCGGCGGCAACAACTTTTGGGTGACAGTGACCAACATGGCAGACATTATTCACAAGGTCGAGATATCTAGTGCCATCTTTCGAATACAAGTATTGTAATTCACCCTTCACAATATGAAGTGGCTTATCATGGCCAATAGATAGGGAATTGCTAATATGACGATTTCGCGCCTCAAGTAATTCCGCTAAATCTGTCATATTGCAATGCTCCTAATTATCTCCTTCAATCTAATAGCATGATTTTCAGGAGTTAGGCCCAATTCCTCAATTCTATTAAGTCCGGCTTTAGCCCAATCTTCTCTTGTACTAATATTCATTGCCTCTTCAAGAGCATCCTTCCAAGCACTATAGTCTCCGCGTTTGAGAAGACGACCATTTATTCTATCAACTATAGTCTCACAGTATCCTCCTTCATTTACGAAAATGGGAGGCACACCCAGTGCCATTGCTTCTATAGGAGTCAATCCAAAAGCCTCTCCATGAGCTAGCCCAATAATGGCAACAGAATTTCGCATAACTGCACGCATCTGTTCCGAAGATAATTCAGAGAGAACGCTAACAGAAACACCATGATCTTCTCCGAAGGATTTCAACTCCTCCACATCATCATCGGAACCACCTCCAATAACGACAAGATTCAGGTTACTGCCAGATAGGTGTTCGACAGCTTCGTATGTGCCTTTGAATCGAGAAATACGCCCTATGGTCACTGCGTATGGGCCGTTATTTCTGATTTCGCTGGATTCAAATGCTGCAGATTCTCCAGAACTAGGTTGCCTTGGGAATTCCGAAAGATCAACTGAAGGATGTAGAACTCCTCCATTAAAACCATAAATCCGCTTCAAATTAGATTCAGAAAAGGCCGAATTAGCACTCACCGTCCAAGATTTATTGTCCTCGAATGGTTTGAATGATTTCTCAATTCTCAAGCGCTGTCTAATCTGTAGAAAATGTAGAAGTTTGGGTTTCCACGACCCTCTTCCATTTGGCTTCAAATGACTTACATCATCATGAATACCTGGTTTAGATTCTAGGAAATGTAAGTGCATAGGCTTGTCCGTAGGTACTAAAGCTGGGAATTCCATAGATCCATTACCGCCAGTCAGATGTATAGCGTCAGCCCATTCTATTGCCTCCTCTACTCTGTCAAAAGCCCGCCAAGCCTTCGCAGCACTGCGTTCTTGACCGGCCGTAATTTCGTTCCAGAGACCTCCCTTTGCCTCCCATTGATTTTCTGGACACAGCACTTCAATGCCCATAGACTCAATCAATGTTTTTTGGGAATCTCGTAAATTTAGACACAAGAATCGAACATCGAAATGATCGGTGATTGCTGGTAAATTGCGCAATAAATCTCTTGCCGCACCTCCATAAACACTCATCGCCGCTTTGACAACAAGCAACCTCGTCTTGTCATCTACCATGCCTCCGGGTTACAGAGCACCTCTATCTCATCATCGGTCATGAAGGGGTTCAAGATGAGTGAGTCTTTCGCCCGTATAATGAATCAACACGCACCATGGCATCTGGAGTGTGTTATTTGTGGTGCTACTTACTCCGGACTAGAGTTACGCTACAGATGTGAATGCTCTGGTACACTTGACGTAATCCACGATTTAAGCAAATGCGAATTAACTAGGGAAGAATTAGACCGCCGCCTAGGTTCCAAAAATCCTCTGGATAAATCAGGAGTCTGGCGATTTCGGGAATTGATTTTACCTCTCCCTGAAAGCATCTTGGAACAAATAGCCGCTACAAGAGGAGAAGGCTCAACACATTTGTATGAAACGCCAACTCTAGCAGAAAAAATAGGTTTGGAAAATCTGTGGCTAAAACACGAGGGAGAAAACCCCACAGGGTCTTTCAAAGACAGAGGAATGACAGTTGGAATAACTCTCGCTAAACACATTGGAATGTCTGCAGTAGCGTGTGCATCGACGGGAAACACTTCCGCTTCAATGGCATCATATGCTGCACTATCTGGGTTGAATGGAATTGTATTTATTCCTGAAGGGAAAATAGCATTTGGTAAGTTGAGTCAGGCTTTAGCCTATGGGGCCAAGACCATTCAAATTGAAGGAGACTTCGACGATGCAATGGCATTGGTGCAAGAAGTATGTGATACCGAGGGAATCTATCTTGTTAATTCAATAAATCCATTCCGCATAGAAGGACAGAAGGCAATAGGCTTCGAGATCTTACAAGACCTTGATTGGGAAATACCAGATTGGATTGTTTTGCCGGGTGGCAATTTAGGCAATAATACTGCCATCTCCAAAGGTTTGCTGGAACTTTATGAGGTCGGTATAATAGATGCACTACCGCGTTTAGCAGTAATCCAAGCAGAAGGAGCAAATCCACTTTACACTGCATGGAACAGCGGAGAGGAGATGAACCCAATAAAAGCCGAAACCATAGCTTCTGCAATAAAGATAGGATCTCCAGTTTCGTGGCGTAAATCGATGAGAGGATTGAATAAATTGAAAGGAATAGTTACAGAAGTTTCTGACAATCAAATAATGGATGCAAAGGCGATGGTCGATGCGGATGGAATAGGGGCCGAGCCAGCAAGTTGTGCTACGGTTGCTGGAATCAAACGATTAGTTTCAGAAGGCATAATCAAACCTAATGAAAAAGTAGTTGGCGTCCTAACAGGGCACGTTCTCAAAGACCCAAAAATCGTTGTAAGCTATCACATGAACGAACTACCAAATATCAATTCAAAACGAGCAAATGCCCCCATCCGCACTTCAGCAGACATTGACGAAATAAGAAGAGTAATCCGTCAATGAACTTCCTGTGATTTGAAGAACAAGTAACCACTCGCTTGAACATGGTCGACCTCGCGTCTCCAATTCTGGGGGCATTTCAAGACAATCTAAATGATGCTTTCGGGGCTGAAATGGGATGGATTTTTGGCCACTTACTAATTCTTCTAGTAATTATAATACTGTGGCAGGTTTGGTCTAACAGGAAACACATCCAAACACAATCTGGTTGGTCCAAATCAACACTTAGTGAAATGGCTATTTTAGCAATAATAACACTTATTCAAGTCGTTATCTATGTTAACAGTTTTACATTTCCAATGGTAGAATCATTAGGGCTAGCAATTACTTCGACATTAATTCTCAGATGGTTTGTTAATGTGCTAAACTAGCATCCCAATGGTGAAAGGCCGCAGACTCACTCATAGGTATATGGCGGCTTTCGGCGACCACCCCCCTTTACCTGAGAAATTAGAATCTCTACTATCCGACGAGACCGCTTCAACGGTGTTTTTGAAGGCCGAATGTCCTCCAAGAGTCAAGGCTGGGCACATCACAGAATTAAGACTAGAAGAAGTAGAGGGGGAGGCATGGGACAAACCTTCTTTGGAATCATTAGCAGATGAATTGAGTGTTGTTGTAGAACAACATGAATCACGATCAGATTGTTTTATCGAGATAGAGAGAGAAGGCTGTCGAATAATGCAAATCGGTGATCTCAGAGTGACTTGCGCATGGCCCCCCTTCTCAGAAGCATGGGAAATAACTGTGGTAAGGCCAGTAGCCCACCTTAGATTGGATGATTATGAATTACCTGATGAATTGATACGCCGCCTATCAGACCATCATCGAGGAGTATTTGTTGTAGGAAAGCCAGGAAGTGGAAAGACAACATTCGCCCAAGCTATAGCCGCACATTTGGATGAAACAGTAGGTGCAATGGTCAAGACAATGGAGGCGCCCCGCGATCTCCAAGTCCCCCAAAGAGTGACGCAATATGCTCCTCTAGAAGGCGATTTGGAAAAAACAGCCGAAGTAATATTCCTCGTACGCCCCGATTTTGTTATTTTTGACGAAGTAAGGAGGGCACGCGACTTCGAGATATTTGGAGATGTAAGGTTAGCAGGTGTCGGATTACTTGGTGTAACGCATGCTAATAGCGCTCTAGAGGCAATCCAAAGACTAGTAGGCAAAGTCGAATTAGGATTAATTTCACAAGTCCTTGATACTGTGATAAATATCGAAAAGGGACAAGTGAGTGAAATTCTCGAACTCAAAATGGTCGTACGTGCACCAACAGGAATGGAATCAGATCTCAGCAGACCAGTTATCGAAATCAAGAGATTTCCTAGCGGCGAATTGACTCACGAAATGTTCGCATTTGGCTCGGAAATAGCAGTAGTCCCCGTAAGTGGAGAAGTAGGAGAGGGAGGCAGTCCCGCTTGGAGACTTGCAGCAGAAGAATTGAAGCGAGAAGCAACACGTTTAACCGGCATTTCTATTTTACATGCCCAATTTCTTACAGATTCTTCAGCCGACATATATGTTGACGACTCAGCAGTGGGTGCTATGGTGGGCCCCGGCGGGGACGCAATCCGTTCATTGGAAAAGGACTTAGGACGAATAAAACTCAATGTCAAATCTGTAACGGAACTCCCACGAGCTCTAAGAAAGAGGGTCGAAAAAGACTCTTGGGGTGCAGGCAATCTCGAAGAATGGCGTAGTAGAGGAAGCCGTCAATGGGAAAATTCTGGCAAAAAACGCAAAGGCAGAAGAAAAGGTAAAGGCGGGCGTCGTTAAAATACACCAAACCCACTACGAATATGTTATTCGTAGACATACTAGTCCAATATTATGGAAACAACTCCAGAAGCAATGCAGCCCGCCGCACCAACTCCAGGAAACTGGAAGATTATGATGGCAGAATCAGGAATAGGCATGTTTTTCCTTAGAGTTTGCCTTTTCCTCATCAATTTAATCACACTATTCCTTGCAGTTCCATGGACTACTGTAATGTATTACAATGCGTGGGCAGACAATGCTCTTATTGACGGTAAAAGAATCAAATTTACAGGAAACGCAGGCTCATTTTTCATAGTCTGGCTGAAAACATTACTTCTTTCTACCCTGACTCTTGGTTTGTATTGGATTTTCGTTGGGAAAAAGAACACGGCTCGTTGGGTCGACTCCAACCTAGCTTGGGCATAGAATCTCTGAAAAAATTTCAATTCTTCCACCATACTTCGGAATTATCTTCTTCTGTAACGGGTCTTTCGATTTTCATATAGTAAGAGATGGCCATGGCACTATCCCCCTTTTCTGAGTACACCATCTCTCCGCCTTCCCAGTGCTCAAATAGTCCTTCAATACGGCTGTATTGAACGAAGCATTCGGACGAACTTTTTGATATACTAAGATAATAAATCCAGAATTCTCTTGCTTCATTTAGTGCTTTGTGCAACTCGCCTAATGTGGCATCCTCTGCCCCATAAACACCAGACCAATATTCATCACCATCTCTTACTGCAACTAGAACCCCTTCTCCTCTTCTCTGTTTCTGAAACAGGTCTTGCTCCGACTCAGCCCTCATTTCTTTAGCAGTGTGATATGCCGCTTTCATAAAAATCATCATTCCTAGAACCCCGCCAAAAAACTTCGCGACCAAAATAATACCTGGCGTAGGAAAGGTTTCTTTAGTTACAATAACCATAACAGTTTCATTATTTTCGTCTGTGGGTATAAATTGCACATCATATGTCCTGTTCTTCCTCACGTCGATTTGTCCTATGTATTCATAACCGGGAATACTTTCATTTGCATTGTTGTAATAATTACACTCCCAATCATCGCATCGTTCGAAGGAAGCTCCTCTTGGGTCAAAATCCTCACTCACTGTACTCACAGATACATCAACGGACTTTCCTTCTTCAACCCA
>DAIJ01000012.1:0-14691 GCA_002498725.1 Euryarchaeota archaeon UBA23 | reverse complement strand
TTCTTCAACCCAACCGTCCAAAGATCGTCAGTATTTCCTTCCCAAATCACATCCCCTGCAAATTCAGGACTATCGGGGCCATAGTAACCATCAGGAAAACCAAAACTATCTCCCTGATCCATGAAATCACTAATGCTAGTGTAAATCATTCCCGAAAATAATAAGATTAACAGTGGTATTATTACAAAAGGCCCAATTTTCTCCATCAATGTGTCTAATGATGCCCGAAGCTCCTCCAATGACTCCAAAGGAGAACTCATTGAGTCGCCCACAGAAAGGCAGGTAATTAAATTGATTATTTCACAGCGCTAATCAAACCGAGCGCGAATAATATTGGCATTCTGTGTAATATTATTACCATCGAATTCAACCCACTGCTCGGCAATTAAACAAACCTTGTTACATGTTCTGTTACACGTTTTGTTACACGTTTTGTTACACGTTTTGTTACACGTTTTCTGAATATATTATTTTCATACATCTGACAAAAAAACCGCATATTTCTTTCTCAAAGCATTCATGGCAGTCACTTGGGTGGCCCTGATGCATGAGTGAGGGCGAAGGCAAGCCTCCCGTGGTCATAGTGAATGACCAGACTAATGTTACTAGTGGCACGGATGTCCAAGAGAAATTAATTGCCGCCGCAAGAGTGTTCTCTGACCTACTTAAACCAACTTATGGCCCACGTGGCTTAGACAAAATGATGTACAAAACTGATGGAACTACAGCCGTCACTAATGACGGTGCAAAAATAGTCGCAGAATTGATGGTAAAGCACCCTGCAGCTAAGATGATGGTATCAATGGGAGAGATGCAAGAAGAATCATGTGGTGATGGCGTAACCACTACTATGCTTCTATGCGGCTCTTTACTAGAAGAGGCAAATAACCTGCTTTCCAAAGGCCTACACCCACTAACGCTTGTAGATGGATATAGAAGATCTGTTAGGGTTGCAAACGAATTAATGGATAAAGAATCCATAAACACGGACAAAAAGAAATTATTGGGCGTCGCCGAAACAGCACTAACTGGAAAAGGTGCCGAAGCAGCACTAGACACATTCGCATCTCTTGTCAGAGATTCACTTGACGCAGTCAAGAATCAGGTGGAAGTACCTGGTGCAGAACATGTAGCCATGTACAAAACAACCACAGGAGGTCTGAGAGACAGCTATCTCATCAAAGGAATAGCAATACGTCGAAGGGTTCTGATGGACTCGCTACCCAATAATCTAAAAAACGCGAAAACGGCAGTTATTGGTGGAGATATAAAGATAAGAAAAATGACTCGAAACGCAGAAATAAAAATTACTTCTGCAGACCAGCTTGATGGTTTTATTGAAGCGGAACAAGACCGAAAAAAGGAAATTTCGAGCGCTCTAATCGAAGCCGGAGCCAAGCTAATCTTGTGTGGAGGGGAAATAGACAGAGACATACTTCACGATTTGGTAGATGCTGGTACATTACCTGTCTCTGGTTTAGATGAATCTGAATTGTACAATGCATCTCAGGCAACAAATGCTACAATAATTGACTCAATTCTCGACATTGAAGAAGAAGATCTTGGCATCGCAGGATCAGTAAATTGGGAACGTAGACAAGCCAGTGATCAAGTCCAAGACGTGATTATCATCGACAACTGTAGTTCTCCCGGTGTAGTTACAATGGCAGTAGGTGGTGCTGGAGATACAGCCACTGAAGAAATAATCCGAGGACTTCATGACGCCCTCAGGGCAACAAGTTTGGCCCACGAATCCAATGAATTGTTGGCAGGAGGAGGGTCTACACACATTCGTATAGCGCAAGCAATTAGAGACGCGAGTGAAAAAGAGCCGGGAAGAGCCCGTTTAGCCATGGACGCATTTGCACGTGCTATGGAGATAATTCCTGCCACACTAGCATCCAATGCTGGTAAGGACATACTTGATGCTGTACTTGAACTCCGCGCATCATCACGAGAAGAAAGCCAAAATCACTTCGGTATAATGCCAAATGGTGAAGTGGGTGACATATCTGGAGCGTGGCACCCAAGGCCTGTGATTGAAGATAGTTTAGTGTCTGCAAGCGAGACTGCAATGAGCATGCTCCGTATAGATCAGGTGATTAGCGCCAGAGGCGATTGACCAATCTTACACGAACACTTCAAACCCTATGCTTCTACGCATTTGCATGACACCCCCTCGCGCCCTTCTCAGTGTCTTCCACAAGGAAGGAATCGTCGACCTCGGGCGCTCATTATCAGAGATGGGCTGGCAACTTCTTTCTACTGGCGGAACCGCACGTGCCCTTCGAGAGGCAAACCTTCCTGTTGTTGATGTAAGTGAGGCGACAGGACATCCAGAGTGCTTCGATGGTCGTGTCAAAACCCTTCACCCAGCAGTACACGCAGGAATCTTAGTTCGCCGAGATAGAGAGGACGACATGGAAATGTTGAGCAAACTAGGATATGAGACCGTAGACCTTGTTTGCGTTAATTTGTACCCCTTTGAGCAAGTAGCTGCAAAGACCCCTCCGGTATCTAATGCCGATTTAATCGAGATGATAGATATCGGCGGTCCTACTATGATACGTTCAGCGGCTAAGAATCACAAAGATTGTGTTGTGCTAACTTCTTCCGATCAATATCAAGAGGTAATCAGATTGTTGAAAGATGCCAACGGCAAACTATCGGGCGTCAGTCAAGAGCATCGTAAACAACTGGCTCTGGAAGCCTTCCAAAGAACGGCGGCGTATGATTCCGCAGTCAGTAATGAATTAGAGAAGCGCTTCAACTCTCCCAAAGTACCTAGCCGAATACATATATCAACAGAATTAGGCACTAATCTAAGATATGGAGAAAATCCACACCAACCCGCAGCATTCTATCCTGCTTCTAATGCTATGGGGCCACAAGGTCTTGCAGCAGCCATTCAACATGGGGGCAAAGAACTCTCATTCAATAACTATCTCGACCTTGATGGAGCACTAAGAATCGCTCGAGGACTTCTTAGAGACGCCGATATATCAAGGCCGCATGGCTGTGTTGTAATTAAGCACACAAACCCCTGTGGGGCCGCAATCGATACGACTCAGGTAGGTGCTTGGAAAAACGCTCTTGCTAGCGACCCTGAATCTGCATTTGGCTGTGTTATTGCGTTCACACATACGGTTGAAAAATCAACAGCAGAGGCTATCAGTGGGCATTTCTTAGAATGTATAATTGCTCCAGGATATGAAGAAGATGCACTTGCTATTTTATCCGAGAAAAAGAACCGAAGAATGTTGACTTTGAATCAATTCACTCCACGTGAAGATGTTCTCAGAATCCGACAATTAGACGGCGGATGGGTCGCTCAAATACAGGGACCTCCATCGATAGATTGGTCGTCTACTAAGTGTGTTACAAAAGAATCTGCAGACGATGATCTAATTGCACTTGCAAGGTTTGGCTCAACTGTACTTTCGGAAGTTAAATCAAATTCAATAATTCTGGTAGCGAAAACTGCGACTGGGTTTGCAACTGTGGGTATTGGACCTGGGCAAACCAGTAGAGTAGAGGCTGTTCGAATAGCGGCTAGAAGAGCTGGTGACAGAGCCAATGGTTCAATGATGGTATCAGATGCATTCTTCCCATTCCGCGACGGCATCGACACCGCAAATGAAATTGGAGTAAAGACTGTAGTACAACCGGGCGGATCTATGAGAGACCAAGAATCAATAGACGCTGCTGATGAACATGGAATGGCAATGATATTTACTGGCCAGAGACTATTCCTTCACTGAACCATGGTATCAGATTCAACCGCCCCAATTCTCAAGCGCACAATCCCAGACGGCCTCTCATGGGTGAGGGATATCTGCTGCCTAGAGCGGCTTCAATAGACAATCCACTTCGAATCGCAGTACTAATCTCAGGAGGAGGTTCGGGACTCGCCGCACTACTCAAATATCAACAAGAACAAACCAGAAATCACAATACTGTCTTGGTAATAGCAGATTCTCCAGATGCCAAAGGTATTGAACATGGAAATAGATATGGAATAGAGACTCATGGAATCTCATTGCCGGAAATAACAGATAAGTTACAGAGACGTATTTTTCATGAAGAACTAATCCACAAAGCACTAGTAAAGGCCGATATAGAATTAGTAGTACTTTCTGGCTATATGAGAATACTGACTCCTAATTTTGTCCGCCGCTGGAAAGGCCGTTTGGTGAACATTCATCCTTCCCTCTTACCGAAGTATCCGGGCGCTCACGCACATAGAGACGCTCTAGCCGATGGAGCAACTATCTCTGGTTGCACAATACATCTTGTTGACGAAGGAGTAGACAGTGGAATGATACTTGCTCAGCGAGAGGTCCCAGTCTTGGCCGAAGATACAGAATTTGACCTCCAAGAACGGATAAAAAAAGTAGAACATTCTCTTTATCCAGAAGTGTTGGACAAAATTGCAGCAGGCGAATACTCAGTCTAAGTCAGAAGGATAATTGACGTTTCTAAGGATATCTTCATCGGCCAAAAGAGTAGAGTGTTCTAGTTCAGCAAATTGAAGTCGTAGAGATCTTCTATCTTCTCCAATGTGAGTCGCTAGCGAAGGTCTTACTCTGGATAACAAAGGATGAGTATATCTAGGGTCTGCTGGTATAGCAAGCAAATCATCATCTCCAAGAGTCTTTTCTAATTCCAAAAACAAATCAGAAGTAATCCAAGGCACATCCACAGGACAGAGTTGAATCGAATCGATATCGGCTATTAGCGGGTCCGTGAGAGCCTCTAGTAATGCCTCTATGGGGCCTGCATGAGTGACAGAGTCAAGAACCCACTCGACATCCAATGAGTCAGGTATCACTTCTCCATATTTTTCCACATCTTCTGGTTGCGCCACAGCGATCCTAATAGGTTCACAACCCGCCTCCGCCAATGCTGTAGCAACTCGCACTATGCAGGGTATCCCTTCTACTTCCATCAGGGCTTTATCAGACCCCATTCGGCTACTTCTACCGCCAGCTAAGAGTAGTGAACGCATACCATCACCGCAATTCGTCCAATCGCATCATAGCGTATCGGATTTCCTCAATCAAGTCAGTAGCACGAGCAAGTAATGTAAGCCGATCTTTTCGACCTTCTGTTTTCTCAAGCCAACTCATTAATTGTCTAATATCTTGAGAATCTCGCTTAATTGTCCACTCAAGAACTTGCTCTGCGACAGGATCGTCAGAGGGTAGCAGTCGTCCACTCACGATCCCCGGTAGAGCAATCAGGGCTTGAACTTCGCTCATGTTGTGACCAATCGTGCCTTAATTCGCCCTAGTAATGAGTCGCCTTCAGGAACTTTGACCCCCTCTATCAGTTCTATTAGATTAGGATCAACAACTTCTCCACGAATACTATTCGCATGAAGTACCATAATCGCTAAATGACCAAGTATTGATTTTCCAGTGCACCATTTCACTAAAATATTCAAATCCGGCATTTCACGACCGGCTCTAAATAACTCCTCAATCACTAATAATAGAGCCTCAGCAGGCTCTTTACGCCCAATGTTATTTGCAAGAATCTCCCAAGGATTTGAGCCCAACTTTGTATGGTCTATGTTAGCTAAAAGTAGTGCGGCCAATGCTACATCTTCCCTTCCATGCCTTTTCCATAATCGTGGAATCAGCCCCAATAATACCTCTTGTGAAGAACCCGCATTCGTAATTAGCCAGGAAGCAATTCTTCTTAGATTAACATCAGGAGTCCCCAGATGGAAAGAATATCCAGCAGCATCGCCATAACGGTCTGTGCTTGATTTCATAATCAATGCTGGGACTCCTATTGGATAGGCAGACCTAACAACTTTAGCCAATTTTCTTGAAGATCCATGAGTTCTTGATGGAATTCCTGTAAAGAAATCGTCTAAAGGGTCACCACTCATTTTTTGCCCTCAGTTCTGCATACGTATATCATCAAATACAGCGCCAATTCTTTCTATTGTATCATCCAATCTCATACGTATATCTTCTACAACTGTGCGATGAACAACCATATCTAATTGACGATCCATTGTTCTAGCAATGGCTCTATGCTCGGAATCATCAATCTCGAATATATGACGAAGATAAGCAACAAGAATCAATTCCTCTTCTGAACGATCAGTATGTAGAAGAAAAGCCTCCAACACTTGTTCATATACCCTACGAGTTTCTTCTAATCCTAGTATGGCCCCCGATTCTAAATCAGAACCAGAAACCACTGAATTGTAAACTAGCAAAGGCTCACCCTCGTCCAACTTCAATACGTGAGACATCTTTACTAACAATCTCTTCTCACCATTCGATAATTGGCCATTTCGAAGAGCGAGTCCCACGGCCCCCTTGAACACTTCCAATCGACCAACACTAACAGGAGACATATACCTCAACTAAAGAGCCCCCCCTTAGATTTTTTTTATCCTTACTCACCCTATTATATCCTCAATTAGGAAGAATTCACATGAACGAAGAAAATAGTAAGAAAATATGGGCTTATATTCAATCTGCTGGGGACAAGTTAGTTGGTAAATTACCTCCATCGCGTCACCACCCCAAAGGAAGGAATCCATATGCCCATGTAGCTATCTGTGTAAAGAGCAAGTTCGGGAAATCATACAAAGAAATTACCGACGAAAAGTTTGATGAGGTAATCGAATATATTGATTTTTTAGTTGAAAACCCTTCATAATTTGACAACCCCAACATACCCATTCTTACTCATAAATTAATGCAAAGCGTTGAAAGGTAGGTGCAGAGCCGCTCATACTGCAGGAATCCTGTCACACTCGCGGGTGCTTAGCGCCCATCTACTGAAATGCCTATTGGCGAAAACAGCGCGGGGCCCCTGAGTTGGGCCGGCCTACTGCAGGAGAGAAAGCAAAATGGCTAATGAAGGAAAATACTTGATTCACGCGACCATTAAGGCGGACGGTACAGTTGCCCGAAAGGATGTTGTCGGAGCGATTTTCGGACAGACCGAGGGTCTGTTGGGAGAAGAATTGCAGTTAAGAAAACTGCAACGTACCGGACGCATCGGACACGTCGATGTGAATTTGAATAATAATAAAGGAAAAGTGAAGGGCGAAATTGTCCTAACATCATCAATAGATCAAGTTAGTACCGCTGTAATAGGTGCTGCATTAGAAACGATTGACAGAATTGGACCTTGTAAGGCGGTAATCCGCGTTCAAAGAATAGAAAACGTCCATTCAGCAAAGAGAGATACAGTAATCGATCGCGCAAAATCACTACTGATGGGTATGATAGAAACAGGAGCAGATGAATCAAAGAACATTCTTGACGAGGTCCGCTCAGTCCTAACACTCGATACAGAAATCGAAATTTCTGGAATGACAGCGGGACCTAACGTAAAAGATTCAGAAGCAATCATAATTGTTGAAGGTCGAAATGATGTAAGAAATCTACTAAAATTTGGAATTAAAAATGCAATAGCAACAATGGGATCTGGAATCAAACCCGAATTGGTAGAATTAGCAAAGAACAAGAAGACTGTTACGGCGTTCCTAGACGGAGACCGAGGCGGCCGACTTTTGTTAATGGAAATCAGTGGCAGTCTAGGAAAATCATTGACACACGTATCAATTGCACCACAGAGTCGAGAAGTCGAACATCTTGAGGGCAAGGTAGTAACAAAATGTCTCAATCAGAAAGAAGCGGCGGCTAAGGCGACGTCAAGAATCGCCTCTGAGCTAGCGAAAGAAGATGATGCCTCAGTTGGAAGAGGCGACTCAGCGCTTGAAGCGCCAGAAGAGGTCAAATCTTGGGCTGAAATGCTTGATGGACTGAAGCGAAACCAGGCAATAATTGTCTTAGAGGACGGATCCGGAACAGAACCAGTAGGGGCCTCATCTCTTGAGGAAGCACTGGCAGATGCCCAGGGCGCTCAAGGATTGGTTTTTGCAGGACCAGTTAGTGACCGAATTTTCGAGCTAGCATCTGGTGCTGGAATCAGCAATGTATTGGGCAAATCAGTAGGAAAAGTAACTCTGAAAGCCGGAGTACAGGCATTTTCAGTAAAAGATCTCTGATACTAAATGACGCATAATTTTACTATTTCCGGCGGGACGTAGTCCCGCCATTAATGGGGATATTAGGCGCCTCAGCAGACGAAGCCATCAAAAGGCTCACAGGTCCGCTGGGGCCGATGGAACAGTCCACCATGGGGCTTCTTGCAGCTTATGCATTCCTTGGTTTGCTGATTTTGACTCTTTGGATGAGACATCAACAAGTGCTATCTCAAAGAGATAGAATTGCTAATAGAATAGGAACTCTTGAAGGAGATCTTAGTTCTACAACCCAGAAACTCGATTTATTGTCTAGAGGCGTAGATACCGTTCTTGGAGAAACGCCGGAAATGCAAGGACTTCTCAAAGTCCACCAGTCATTAGAGACTACAGAAACACTTCTTTTTGAACAGGGAATTGGGATCAGCTCTTCGGAATCTTGTGCGATAGCGACTCATGCAGCAAGATCTATTCTGAGTGGGCATCAGAAAGGCGATATGAATTCGTCCGAAACTAAAATCATGACAGGTCTTTCTCCATTAGTGGAGCGATTTGCAAATATTCTTGATGCTGTAGAAATGACAGCCGAAGATCTAGAATTGTCCGGTACCGAACAAAGAGAACTTGGAGAATTATTCCATGCAATAGATCGTACAGATAGAGCAGCACAATGTTACCGCCGAGCCCACGAACTTGGTTCAGAGGACGCGGACGCCTTACGAGCCCTGTCAAAGATTCAGCGAGAACAAGGAGACATTGAGTCTCTAGATAGAAGTTTAGAGCGCCTTCTTGCAATTAATCCAGATGATATTGAGATATTACAAGAGCAAACTCTCCTACTTTCAGGCACGGATGTTGAAAGAGCCACACGCAATCAGAGACGACTTGAAGCCTTAGGAATAGAAACCAATCTCTCTCAAAATCAATTAGCAATTACAGATCTAGCAAATCGAGCTCATGAGGCTAGAGAAAACACAGATCCACTATCAAGCCAACCAACTACGGCATCGGGATGGACCGAACGTGGCGCTAAGTTGATGTTGTTAGGGGAAGTAGAAGTAGCCTTGGAATCAATCGAAAAAGCCCTAGAAATGAATCAAACAAATGCAGACGCATGGCTCCTTCATGCACGTTTATTGGCCGCAACAAACTCACCTACGTCAGAAGCAATTCAAAGTGTTAGACGAGCAGTGGCTCTTGGAGAATATGGTATTTTACTTGAAGCAGAAATTCTTGAGAACGACGGGCGACACGATGCAGCCAGAGAGGTTCTAGAAAAATACCTAGAAACAAATCCACAAGATGCAGAGGTAAGAGGACGTCTCTCATTGATACTTCTAAGAGCAGGGTCGCCAGAATGGGCTAGAGACATACTGAACAAAGCACCAGAGATATCCTGGGAAAGCGCCCACCTTCATGTCATGGATGGCCGTTTACATCTAGAATCGACTGAGAATAAGTTGGATGAGACAGGTCAACACGACGAAATGACACTTCTTTCTGCATTAACAGCATTTGATGAGGCTATAGAACGCGATAGAGAATCTGGTCTTGCATGGCTTGGTCGAGCACGAGCTCTGCGATACCAAGGCCTGTATAGTGAGGCAGAGATTGCAATAGTTAGAGCCCGCAGATTACTACCAGACAACTCATCTATACCTCTTGAAAATTCTAGATTGCTGGTTGAAATGGGCCGTTTCGACCAAGCAAACACGATGCTTGCAGAAGCGGCAACAAATTTACACAATCATCATTCAGTTACCTTTGTTAGAGGTATAATTGCAGCAAGAGAGGGGCGACTGACAGAAGCACAGAGCATGTTTACCAAAGTCCTCGAAGCAGAGCCATCTCACAGTAGAGCACGCCTGAATCGCTGCTCGGCTGCTATGTTAAGAGATGACCTAACTACGGCATTGGACGATGCCGACATTCTAGTGGAATCACGCCCAAACCACCCTCTTGCTCGTCAGAGGCGAGCAGAAGTTCTGATGAATCTGGGCGATTGGACAGAGGCAGAAGCCGAATTAAGGCGGCTTTCAGAGATAGCACCTGAACATACCATGGCCTTAGTCCATCAAGGAACTTGCCTGATTGCTATGGATAGAGCAGAACAGGCAGAATTGCCGCTAAATAAAGCCCTACAAATAGACCCCGACAACTCAGATGCATGGTTCCAGAGAGGTTTGCTTTACCTTGACTTTGGGCGTTTAGACGAAGCATTTTCCGACTTCAAGAGTGCCGCATCGGTAGATCCGCACCACATTGATGCGAGACTTAGAATTGCAGCAATTCTACACGAAGGAGAAGACCCCTACAAAGCAGTCGCTGCTTGGCGCGATGTTCTAGACGTAGATCCAGAGCATAGGTTAGCTAGACGAAGATTCGAAGAATCTCGTCAGAGGGCAGATTCTACAACCCCCAAAATTTGAAAATACCTTTTCAGTTTTAGAATTGTGTAGTACGTAGCATTCAACCGTCATGACCACTTCCTAGAGTCATGTCAGGCCCACGAGGCATAGAGCCCGGAGATCAAGCCCCAGAATTCGAACTTCCAAATGCTAACCCGTCAGTAGGTGGGGAAATGGTAACTCTCTCAACTGCATCAGGTAGTTCAGGAATAGTAGTACTGTTCACCTGCAATCACTGCCCATATGTAGTAGGTTCAGAGTCTAGAATTGAAGAGATGGCAGCGAAGGCGCGAAAACACAAGATGGGTTTTGTCGGAATCAATTCCAATGATCCTATAATGTACGAATCAGATAACTGGGAATCAATGGTAAAGCGTGCAGGTAAAGGCATGAGCTATTCATACCTACATGACGAATCACAAGAAATCGCACATTCATATGGTGCAGAGAGAACACCAGAGTTCTACCTCCTAGATGCATTTGGAAAGGTGGTATACAGAGGAAGACTTGACGATTCACCAAGAGATCCATCTCAGGCAACAACATCTGAATTATCCGATGCAATAGAAGCATTAGGAACCTGTAAAGAAATTACAACACCCCGAACTGATTCTATCGGATGTTCGGTCAAGTGGAAGCAGTAGGTGCAAGCATGCGCGTATCCTCTCCGAAGAAGATGGGTCTACCTGCCAGAGCCTTTGTTATCATGCTGAGAATGGCACCAGGAGGAATCCAAAATCGAATGTGGAAGTGGTGGTATCAGAAAATGGCCAAGGCCAATGATGACAGCGCCTTCCGCTTCATGAATTATGGATTCGAAGACGGCAAAGGCCCAGAACTTGAAGACGTTGATGAGCCAAATAGAATGTTCATCCAACTCTATTCAATGAATATTAGAGGTGTTGATATCGAAGGAAAGCAAGTTCTCGAAGTAGGGTCTGGAAGAGGCGGCGGGGCTAGTTGGATTGCCAAGACGCATTCTCCTACCAAACTCATAGGAGTAGATTTCTCAGCCAAGGCAGTAGGTCATTGCAAACAATGGTATGCGGATCAAACCAATCTAGAATTCATTGAAGGCAATGCTCAGTCATTACCCTTTGAAGACGAAACTTTTGACGTAGTGTACAACGTAGAGTCATCACACTGCTATGGAGATATGTCTGCATTTGTATCTCAGGCATACCGTGTTCTCAAGCCAGGAGGTATGTTTTGTTGGACAGACCTTCGCGATTCCAAAACAATGGATACATTACCTTCTGTTTTCAAATCAAAGGGATTCGAAATTGTAGAATCTGCTGATGTTGTACAAGAGGTAATCTGCGCCCTTGATGAGATTAATGAAGCTAAGATGAAGGCAATTGAAGAACAAGTTCCACAATCAGTACGAAGAAGTTTTGAAACATTTGCTGGAATAAAAGGTACACCAGTTTACGAGGGGTTTGTCAGTGGATCAATGGCTTATCACAGACACCTAATGCGAAAGCCGTAATCAGTAGTGTTCGAGAACTAATTCCGTCTGAGTTGCGGTAATATCGCCGGGTGCTGTTAGCCACATTCGATCCAATAAATCACGTAGTGCAACAGTGTCGTCAACGTGAACGACACCGATCAAATCTGCATCGCCACTAATCTCGTAGACAGACTCTACACCTTCCCAACCTGTAAATTCTCCAGCAAGACTACCGATCTCAGTTCCAGGACCTACCTTAATCCTAACAAGCGCAGTAAGGCCAATCCCAGTTTCCCGAATTGTATAGCCCCGAATTACGCCTTCTTCCTCCATACGTTTCATACGTGTACGAACAGTTCTTTCAGTGACATCCACTTTCTTAGCAATTTCAACAAAAGGTGCTCTCGCGGAGTCTCGAAGTACGGCAAGTATGGCTCTATCTAGCGAATCTACGGCTACCATGAATCATTCCGGTTTAAGTTTCTTATTTGTACCTTCGGGGCATTAAATTTGAACATAAAACTCTCATTTTTTCCGTAATACGGAGTTATTTACATATAAAAACAAAAGTTGCATTAAAATGAGTCGGCATTTTCTTTGGTTTTGATGGGCGACGAGGCGTACACCCAAATGAAGGTACAACAATACCTCGATGACGTATCTCGCCTAGACATTCCACCATCTCAAACTCAGTGGTACAACGTTGACGTTGCTAACATGATTGCCGACACCAAAATCAGAGGCCATGAAGTTGATGAATCTACAGGAGCATCCCTACTCTTCTTGGAAAGAAGCTGTATGTTATGCTGTCCAGAATCAGGAATCATGCACCACTTCCCAAAACATCTCTTACACTGTTTTGTTGACGACAATCGTAGCAAGTGCGATGCGGCAGATGGAATTCTGATGCGCGCAGAATTATTCTCAATCACGCCAAAGGGCGAACAGTTAGCTTGGGAGAGATGCTGTCGATCTGAGATGGAAGTTCCTAGTGTTCAGAATGCAGTAGCACGTTGGTTATCTTGGTTGAATGAGTAATTCATTTCTTGCGTAATCCACTTCGCAACATTCGACTCAAGGGGCCTCTTCCTGCAACTTTGGTCTTGGCATAGCAATCCTTTGATTCATGTCCAATTCGATTGCACTTGGCACAAATTACCTTTTTTTGGCTAGAATGATATTTGCAATATTCGCCCTTTTTTGCTACAATTTGTTTACAGGATTTTCCATTTTTCCTAACTCCATTACACCTGATAACCTTGTTTTGTTTTGTTTTCTTGAGAGGACCTTTCTTCTTGATATTTCTCGAATTTTTCTTCCCTTCAATTAATCCTTCAAGTTCTCTATATGTTTTCTGACGCATATTTACCATGCACCAAGACCCACCACGAACATTCTTTATTCCATGTTCTTTCATTAATTTCAGCGTAAGCTTATCCTCATCGTTGTCCACTTTATTTTTCGGCGTCGCTTTTGTTTTTCCAGGAGGTGTCTGGCTCCATGGAATTGGCTTCACAGGCGCATATTTCTTTGTCCACTTTGCCCCATTCTCGTCTATGTGGTCTTGTATTCGTTCGACTCCCTTTGTCGTATAGCCAACATACCATTTCCCTCTTTTCAGTTTGAGGATGTAACATTGACCGTTCTTTGCCATGGAATCAACCTCGCGAAAACCATCTTTTTTTCTTTGGTTTTCCAGAAGCCATGAATTTTCTATATTCATCTGGATTTTTGATAATTAATGTAGTAGACTCAATCTGTGTTGCGACTTCTGGCGGTAAACGAGATTGGTAGGTTTCCAGAGTCTTATTTTTCCCATATCTATTACTTTCAAACTTCAACTTCAGAACCTTCCCTCTGTTGGTTCTTATCGACTCCTCTACGAATTGTCCATAACTCTCAATCTCATTACAGTAAATCGCATTCATATCATAGATTTTCTCAGGTTCTTTTGTGGGGAAGAAGCTCGGTAATACTCTGTCGGCATTTTGGTATAACTCTTGGAATGCTTCTCTTGCCAATTTGAGCTCGTCCGAACTATATTCGAATCCTTCAATGAGTTTTCTAGAGTAAATTTTTGCAAAGGCTGGAAACACGAGATTTTCTGTAGTCAAGATTCTTTCTACCTCAGACTGCTCGGTCTCGTTACCTTTGAATCTCAAAGAGAAGTCAAGTTTCCTAACCCTTCTTTCCGCCCAATCTGCCATATTGTCATGATTGGTATTGAAAATAATCATCGGATAAGTTCTATCTGGAGACCAGTCGTTCTCGAAATATGCCTTTATTCGACCCTCTAGATTTCCTGCTTGTTGGGTGAAACAAGAGGATTTTATGTCATCAATAACCACAGGATATGGACTTCCTTGTGTCATTATATGATCGAACAGATTATCCCAATTGGCCTTCTTGTAGTTCTTCCCATCCAATGGTTCAATTGGCTTTGTTGAGAGTATGTGATTCTGGAGTCTGCCAA
This sequence comes from Euryarchaeota archaeon UBA23, assembly GCA_002498725.1. Taxonomy (GTDB): domain Archaea; phylum Thermoplasmatota; class Poseidoniia; order Poseidoniales; family Thalassarchaeaceae; genus MGIIb-O1. Next base: position 340 of record DAIJ01000012.1, on the reverse strand, counting down.
AGGTGGTCTTACCATTTCCTGCTGCCCCATAAATAACGAGGTGTTTTGGGCCAGTCCTATCTGTTAGACTTCGTGCCTTTCTCTTCTTACGCATCCACTCATTTGAGAATGGGGCTGCCATGGTGTAGAGTATTGCTTCCATCATATTCATCTTAACAGCGTCTTTATGGAAACAAGTCGCTTTATCGACCAATTCAACGTACGCCTCAATATCTGAAAGGCTGCGATGTAATTCCTCCTGAGACACTTCAGTTGGGAGAATTATTCTTTGCCCCCCCAATCCTAAGGTTACATTGCCTTGTTGATCGATTTTCATCCTAGGCATTCCAAGGTTGGAAAT
>DAIJ01000004.1 GCA_002498725.1 Euryarchaeota archaeon UBA23 | reverse complement strand
TGATTTGACCGATGTCTAACTTCTCCTTCTAATGGAACACTGATATGGATCATTTTCTTTTCACAATCTGGACAATCGTGCTCGCTATCCTCCGTCGAAGATGAAAGTGCCGTTCGAATGTACTCTGCTTTGTTCTCTGACAAGCCAAGGAGATCTCCCTTGAGTTTTTGATCTATGGACTTGGACTCTAGAATGACTCCAGTACAGGTGTTGCATGATAGATCAGTGGTTACCAATGATGAGAGATACACTCCTGGAATGAATAGTAGCGCACCAATAATGACTCCGGGATTAGTTTCGCCGCTTCCTACTTCAATTGAGTTGGCAATTAGGATCAATCCTGCCAAATAAAAGACTGTGCCGAGTGGATCGAAGGCCCTAATTTTCAGATTTCTATTTGTCTTGTAATCCATGGGGCCGCACCCAGCAGGGCATTGGATTTCTGCACTCATGACTCCAGATTGCCCTTCTTGCCATCAATGTTATGCCTGCATCAATCCGAGCGTCTGACTCAGAAAGAGCAAGACACTCTAGCCAAAGCATCATACATTATTTTGCATTTCTTTTAGGGCCGCCACCAATCGGTCAATTTTCACTTCCATATCTAAAATGAGAAGCAATTGCTCTTCTTCTTGCTTCAAGAGACGGGAATTTTCCGTCCGTAATTCGTCCACTCTTGTAGAGCCAGCTAAATCTTCTGCCTCTTTCCTTCGCAACCTTTCATTTGACAGCATAGTTTCTAATTGAGCCCGCCGGGCTTCAGCCACACGAAACCGCTCCTCAAGTTCGGCGTAGTCTCCCCGCCTCCCTCGTTTTGTTCGCAAACCATTCAACTCAAAATCCAGAGCCCTAGACCGCTGCCTTGCCATTGCCAATTCACGTTCCATTTCACCCAATTCATCCCACATAGCCATGACTTCAGCAACTAGCCTTTGATGGGAAATTCCAGAGAGGTGTGCCACCAACTCATCTCGACTCATAGGCAAAGGATCGATAACCTCACCCTGTTCGGTATTCTGAGCACCCACACTAATCACAAAGGATTGTCAAGCGACCATTCTTGAACCTTGAGGAAATCTAAAGCAAAAAACCCCTATCTCTCAATAGAAAATGAATCTCCAATGAAATATATCCTATCCGTTTGGATTAAATTAGAGCCGCGGGTCGGTGCGCCCATGAAGGCCTACCGGGCAATAGGAACATTCCGAAACGGAAGAACCAATCAGAACTTCACTCTAGATGTAGTGGCTGCAGATAAGCAAGATGCAGAGCATCGGGTTTTCTCTAACTTTGGAAGCCGTCATGGCGCGTCTAGGAGATTTGTCAACATAGACTCCCTTTCCGAAATCAAACCCACAGAATCTACTGAACCAAAGGTAATTTCACACTTCCGCGACACTCATGACTTTTCAGCCTCGCCGGCTAAAGCCGAAGAAGAGTAAAATCAACCCCCCGGCCCGTTAATCACGAGGTAGTTGTGTGCACCGATTCAACCAAACCCCAAACCTACTTCTAGTAGGGGGGCCAAAAACAGGCACGACTTCTTTGATGCATTGGCTACGAAACACTCCGTCGGTATACCATCCTTGGCCAAACGAAAGCCACTTCTTGATGGCGGGCGCCGCCGAATTCCCAACAGCGCCAACCCACCCAAGAGGAACGGCAATAATTGCCCCGGAGCCAACTTATCACAAATATTCGAAAGAACCATGGATATTAGATAAATCAGCATTCCACCTTTATTCGGAAAGGGCGTTATTATCAATAAGAGATCAAATGCCAGAAGCGAGAGTCATTATTACACTTAGAAACCCAGTCGATTTGATGCTTAGTATGCATCAGGAACACTCTAAAAGACTCATAGATTACAACACATCTCAAAGTGAGATGTTGGAGAAAATAGCAAACAATGGATATATTGCAAGCCCAGACGACCCCGAAACATGGAGCTTCCTATCTTTTCCAAGATTAAAAGAACCAACGTTGAAGTGGGTTGAGACACTAGGAGAAAGGGTACGAGTAATCCCCCTCTCATCAATACGTAACGACCCCCTGTCGACAGTAAACGACATACTTTCTTGGCTGGGTGCCGACCAACTACCACCTGAAACAAAATTACAGAGATACAATGAAGGTGGCGACATGAACCCCTCTAGTTGGGCTAAATTTCTGAGAACTCCTCCCAAATCGCTCACAACATTAACTAAGATACTAATTCCTTCTCACAAACTCAGAAGAATTCTTTTTGATCCAATTCGTAAACCAGGTTTCAAACCCAAATCACGCGCCAGACCAAAGTTAACCGAACAACAAAGAAAAACCCTAGAAAATGTATTTTCAGAAGATATAGAATTTATTGAAAACCTAGAATCTCACATTCAATCTGATCTACTAATATCCCATTGAGCAATGACGAGTATACAAAATGGTGAAAGCCAATAGATAAGAGGAAACATTGTGCTAAAGAAGACGGTCATGCGCCAGTATTGGCGAATACAACAAAGCCAAACTCTGATTTCAATGGCTTTTTGGACATCAACACTGACATTACTAGTATGGCCTCTAGTTAGTTGGCGTTTCGATGAAATGGACCCCATAGCTGGCATTTCTCCGACTTATTTTGGTTTAGCAGGAATTGGTCTAACTGTACTAATAATCGTTCTTTCAATTGGATGGGTGTATGATGTCACCTTCGGATTATGGAGAGAACATCTAACAGTAGTTCAGGAAAGAAACCCATTTACAACATACAAACTCAACCCACCCTTCGGAATGATCCTCTCTCAAACAAACACAATACTCCGAAAAATGGCAGATGGCGACGACGAAGTAATCCGTCACTGCGACTTTGTAGATAGGTGGCTAGAATGGAATGCAGAGCAAGAAATTTGGTCTCGTACAATGTCTTCTTGGAAGAACATAATTGAAGACGAAGACCCGTTTCTAATCCATCTCTCCGAAGAATCACGAAATAAATTAGAGACGTCTGCAGAAGACCTACAAGATTTCTGAGGCATCAATGTGAATCCTGACGATATCGTAGAGATTGCGATCCGCGCTGGGATTGAAATAATGAAAATATACAACGCCGCCGGCAATATTGAAGTGGAAATAAAAGGCGACGAATCACCTCTGACAAAAGCAGACCTAGCCGCCCACGAAATAATAGTTTCAGGCCTTAAACACATAGACAACACACCAATAGTTTCCGAAGAAGGAAGAGAAGGCGACCCACTTTCTAGTACAATGTGTTGGCTAGTAGATCCTCTCGACGGAACGAAAGAGTTCATCAAAAGAAACGGTATGTTTACAGTAAATATAGCTCTCATGCGAAGAAAGAAATCAAGATGGCAACCAGTCTTCGGAGTAGTGCACGCACCAGCATCAGGAGAGACATGGTTTGGAGGAGAAAACACCCCCTCTAGAAAGAGAATAAACGACACCGAAGTGCCAATGAAAACCAGTCCTAGTGAAGGAAAAACTAAGCTTGTAGCTAGCGGCTCTCATAGAGGCAAAAAGGACGAATCATTCGCCACAGAAGTCGGCGAACATGAATTAATTAGAATGGGCTCATCACTGAAAGCTTGTATTGTTGCGGAAGGAGAAGCAGACCTATATCCTCGATTTGGGCCAACATCTTGTTGGGACATAGCCGCCGCTCATGCAGTAGTTGCGGGCTCTGGAGGGATTGTAATAGGGCCAGATGGGGGCACATTAGACTATGACTTGGTAGATGACGTTCTAAATCCCTACTTCTTAGTTGCTGCAGACGACAGATGGACAAAGACATGGGTCAACCATCAATGATCCACTTTGAGACATCGAACCCCGTCAACTTCTCCAATAATCGCAAATCCTGATTTATATCTTCGGCGAGAATAACCCGCTGCTTCTCAGAAATATTACGCTTTGGTTTTGCTTTACTAGATAGTAAAGGCATTTTGTAAACATTAGTCCCACGGGATTGTAACCAATTCACAATAGGGGCCTTGATTAATTGAGGTAAAATGCCCGCAATAGAGCGAAACACTCTGCCAAACATAGTAATAGGGCGCCTATCCGATGCCGTATTTGCATTATTTATTTCAGACAAATCAAAAGGGTGAGCAGCGACGTCCAGATGAGCACAAACATCCTTCAACACTTCAAGAGGACTATGCCGCATCCTCTCCGACTCGATAATCAAAATCGCCTCTAAATCAAAAAATTTCAACCAGCGAGAAATCGCCGCACCATACATAGTATCGCAATTCAATCTTTTATCTTCCCATGCGACCTTAAAATTCGACCAATCAGCGTGGTTTTCTTTATCTTCATCAGTATCTAAAATCATATTCCAATGAGATATGGTGCGACTAACCGGCTCTCTTAGGCAGACAATAAACTTGGCATTTGGCGCCAAATCAGCAACACGCGCAGGGGCTTCAGGACAAGCAAGAGCATGTACGGAACAATCAATACGAACACCTTCTCCCTTGAAACACTCAGAGTACTTTCTCCAATCCGGCCGGGCAACATCCCGTGTAAAGGTCCCTTTGTGAGTAGCAACAATATTCGGCTCTTTTGGATTTGAAACACAAATACCGGGATGTTGTATAAGGGCCTCTGATAACCATGTTGTTCCGCATTTAGGGGCACCTAGTAGAAAAGCATCTACACTAGGCGCCACACTCTCGACCATACCCACCGTATTGCCTGCATAGTTATGAGGATAGAGTTGTCCAAACTCATACCAAACACCCGGTTGGATGATGAAGCAGCAGCATTTCGGAGAACTATGGTACTGTACGCGGCAGGACGGACTTCAGGGTATCCAAAGGAGCCAGTGGACAAAGGAATTCGAATATACTTCCTTGGTGGCGCAGAAGAAGTAGGAAACGTCGGATGTGTGTTAGAAGACAAAACAGGAACAAGAATCCTGATCGACTACGGGTTGGCGCCAACCAAGCCGCCCAGATATCCAGATGAGTGCCCTCCAATAGAGCATGCCATAATCACACATTCACACATAGACCACATAGGCATGGCGCCGTGGCTTGTTGGCAGCCATGGTGCGACACTCCACGGAACAAATTTGACAGCGGACGTCAGCGAAATAATGTGGAGAGATACATACAAAGTTTCCAGCATCGAGGGATACCCACTTCCTTGGGATATGCGAGATCTAGATGCTGCATTGGATGCGTGGGATACACACAATATAGGTGAATGGTTCAGCATCGGATCATGGAACCTTAGATTCCATCGCGCGGGCCATATACCGGGGGCGGTAATGGTAGAAATAGAAACACCAGAAGCACGTATTCTATGGGCAGGGGACATGGACACCAGAAAGAGCCCTAATGTATTGGGTGCCTTACCCATCGAGTGCGACATTTTGTGCATCGAATCGACATACGGTGGGCGCGAACACCCACCAAGGCCAGACGAAGAACTCAGATTCGTCCAACGCGTGAAAGAAGTAGTGTCAAGAGGAGGGCTAGCTCTAATCCCTGCGTTTGCTTCAGGTAGGGGGCAAGACATCCTTCGGATTTTACATCAGCACGCACCACATCTCGAAGTACATTATGACGGCATGGGGACACGCCTAACACAACATTGGCTTAACAACCCCAACTCAATCAACAACCCGAAAAAACTCGAAGAAGTGTGGAGATGGACTCGCAAAGTAAGAAGTAAGACGGACAGGAAAAAGGCCCTGGATGCCGACGTAGTGGTGACTACGAGTGGGATGCTTGACGGCGGCCCTGCAATATGGTATCTAAATCGACTAAGACATGATCACACAAATGCAATCCTACTTACGGGCTACCAAGCAGAAAAATCAGGAGGCAGAACCCTTTTAGACACCGGCAAAATTCCAATTTATGGCAATCTAACAGAAATAAATCTAGAAATAGACCAATTCCAATTGTCTAATCATGCAGGCCACACAGAGCTCAAAGAATTTATCTTAAATTGTAATCCTAAACATGTGGTTTTCTTTCATGGAGACGACACATCAAGGCAAGAAATAGCCGCTGAGTTCACAAATTCTCCTTCTCCAAAACTTCCATACAACAGAACCCCACTAATCCTCTAAAAAGAGGCCTTTTTGCAACGTTCTTAATAAGCCGTCTGAGTGGTTCAACCCTTACGTAGCCGAGGCGCTACGCAAGAAAGACAGGTGAAAAAATGGAAGCACTAGACAAACAATTTGGAATAACTGATGCAGGAAGCACAGTTGAGGCAGAGATACGCGCAGGAATTACAACATTCTTGACGATGGCGTATATTTTGCTGGTTAACCCAGCAATGCTGTCAGGAACAGGTATCGGATTCGAGCAAGCCCTGTTCGCAACTGCAATAGCCGCATTTGTAGGGTGTACAGTGATGGGGCTGTGGGCGAACTTACCATTCGCTTTAGCACCGGGAATGGGCCTTAATGCCTACTTCACTTTTACAGTGGTAGGAGCTATGGGTATTGCGTGGGAAGTCGCCCTCGCAGCAGTCTTTGTTGAAGGATTATTATTCATGATAATATCTCTTCCTCAAATAGGCTGGAGAACTGAGATGCTAAACTCAATCCCTACAGATCTGAAGATAGCAACCGGCGCTGGAATAGGAATGTTCCTCGCACTAATTGGTTTAGAAGAGACGGGAATTGTAGTCAACAACGGCGTGACTCTAGTTGATCTCGGCGCATCAGGCACTTGGGAGTATAATTCCGGCGAATTGATCGCATTAGTTGGTTTAATCGCAATAGCCGGCATGATGGCCAGAGGTGTAAATGGCGCAATTATCTATGGTATTATGGGGATGGCCGTTTATGGTTGGCTTGTTGATGCAACAGATCCTTACAACATGCTAGGTAATGCAGACATGGTCGTAGTTTACGGCAATGAAGCAATCACAGCCACTCCACACTGGGGATGTGGATGGTGGGACGCAGGCGCAGGAACTGCGGGCACTCCAGTTACTTGGGGTGACGGCACAGAAGTATGTTCCTACGGTATGACACAAGTCGACGTAATCGTCAATGCAGCAGCAGGATGGGGCGACCCAATTGCTACTGCACCAGAACTTGGCGTAGGCGATGGAAAGATGATCTCAACAGAGGCACTAACAGCAACAGGGGCAGCAGGAGCCGCACTTGAGGCACTAGCCGACATATCAGAAACAGGTCTAGGAGACTTCCTACTTGTGATGGTAGCATTCCTTTTCGTCGATATTTTCGACACAGCAGGAACGCTATACTCTGTAGGGCGAGCTGCTGGATACGTAGACGAGAACGACGAGCTTATGAACTCAGATCAAGCATTCATGTCAGACGCTGCAGCAACAATGGTTGGTGCGGTATTGGGAACAAGCACTACTACAACTTACATTGAATCAGCCGCTGGTGTAGAAGAAGGCGGAAAGACAGGATTGACAGCAGTAACTGTTGGTGTCCTAATGCTTTCAGGTCTCTTCCTATCTGGATTATTCAAGGCGATCCCACAATTCGCAATGGCAACAGCCCTAATCGTTGTTGGTGCATTAATGATGAAGCAAGTAGCGGACATCAATTGGGACGACATCGAAATAGCCATACCAGCATTCCTGACAATGATTCTGATGCCATTCACATTCTCAATCGCTGATGGTATTGCATGGGGTGTAATCTCATATGTTGCAATACAGATGATTGCAGGTAAGGCAAAAGATGTCAACATGGTAATGTGGATCATCTTCGGTCTAATGTCGATGTTCTATCTTGGTCCAGGAAGCGAGACCACTTTCGAGTGGCTTCTCGGCAATCTAAACTGAGCTTGACGTAACAACCAAATTGAAACCGACGGTTTCAAATCGCCCTACTAGGGGCGGCTAGCATGTCTAACGACATAACGCAAAAACTGAGAGGAGCTGTTCGGACAGTACCGGACTTCCCAATAGAGGGAATCATGTTCCGGGACATTACGCCTGTCCTGTCCGACAGCCTCCTTCTCTCAGAGTTAACAGACGAATTTATTCGGCGAATAAAATCAAATGACTGGCAGCCAACTGCAATAATGGGGCCAGAAGCTAGAGGCTTCATTTTCGGCCCCTTAATCGCCACTAAACTGGGTATTTCTTTTATTCCGATTCGTAAACCAGGAAAATTACCCGGGTCTACTATACAGGTTGAATACACTCTCGAATACGGATCAAACACACTCGAAATGCACGAAGACGCAATTTCCAATACAGATAGAGTCGTAATAGTCGACGACTTGTTGGCAACTGGAGGGACTGTTGCAGCATGTATGGAGCTATGTAAGAAAACAGGCGCTGAAGTATTAGGTAGTTTATTTGTCATTGAGTTAATTGGTTTAGATGGCAGAGGCGCAATAGAGCCAGTTCCAGTCGAAGCGATAATTGAATATCCAGCCTGATAATTCTCAATACTCTCCCGATTCTTTCATAGCATCCTCTTCTTTGGCTGGGTTGGGATTGTTATGGCGGACAAGGCACCACCTCCACCACC
>DAIJ01000019.1:926-3193 GCA_002498725.1 Euryarchaeota archaeon UBA23 | reverse complement strand
TCTTGGAATATACCTGAATCTGCAAATGCACGATTAATCATTCGCAATTCTGTACTAAATGGATTCATATCTCCCCAACCTTGTAGAACATCTGGCCATGTGTCGTGTGGGAATCTGATGACACTGTCGTTAATTGGTAGATATGCTAATACTAGGTTGAGAGTCTTTGGATTCATCTTGTCATCCAATTTTTCTTCTGTATACTTAGATAAAACTTCGACATAGGCATCGAAGAAATAATCGTTACTGTAACGTTCTTCCATATGATCTGAAAGGAAAATTAAAGATGCAAGAGCGTGAAGACCTCCCTTACGATATTCTTCACCGTCCTTCAATAATCTCTGCAATAATTGTGCAACATAATTAATCATTCCTTTAACCGAATTTTCTTGGATGTATTCTTTAGTCAACGTCTTGACACTACGATGCATCATCTCTCTAACCATAGACCAAACATAGATTGGACTACCTTCTGCATATTCTGCTAATATGTCCACTGAATCTTCATTGAAACCAATACTCTGGAAAGTCATCATTTTCTTAATCATGGCTTTCATGTCTAATTCACTGAATAGTGGAACTGTGAGACGATCGAATTTAGCTTGCATCTCAGTTGGTAAGGCCTTCCAATCTGCTTCACGTGAGCTTACAATAACTCCTTGGATATCGTTCTCAGTTAAAGCATCAACCAATTTTTGGTTCTCAGGAATATCATCGTAGAAAACACGAACTCCAAACATTTCATGAGCCTTTGCAATAGTATCCGTACTCAAAATACCTACTGGAGCTTTGTTCATCAATCTGTCAAATACTTCAAAGAGCATCACAGTTTTTCCAACACCAGGTTCACCAATAATAACGAAATTCTTGTCAGGAGTACTATTAGTAATTCTTTCAACAATTTGTTGACGGAAGGAATCCAAATGTACATTACCTCTCAAGTTCTCAGGTAAAGCCCAATCAGTGATAACAACTGTAGGATCGCCTGGAACATCAAAGTAAGAAGATATCGCAAATCTTTCTCTGTTATTATGTAAATAATCGACTACTTCCTCATTATTTGGATGTGTCAAATAAGATTCACGCCTCTTAGCCATATACTCTCCAATAATCAGTGCATTGCCTTGAGCGTCTGTTGGAATATCCCAATCAAGAACTTCTCCAGGAGGTGCTACAAATGTATCTGTGGTTCCATCATCTACTGCTGGACCTGCATCAGTTACACCACTTGTGCCTCTATTACGTCTCAACAATACCGTACCTACAACCATTACCATACCAAATGCAAGTAAACCAATCAGTGGAAGATTATTGCTGAAATCGGTTAAAATTGCATCAACTGCACTTTCTTCGACTGCAGCTTCAATAACGAATACCTCGAAATTCTGCTCAGAATAACCTCCCTCATTATCCAATACACGAACTGTGATAGTATGCTCTCCTGGGTCTAGGTTGTTATCTTCAAACGAGAAATTAGCTCCCGTTCCTATCTCCTTTCCATCAGCATACCAAATTACTGTAGAGATTACACCATCTTCGTCTGATGTTTCAACATCAAAAGATATAGGCGCTCCTTGTGCAAACTGAACCGGAACATTATTGTCTACTATTACTGGATCATTATTCATTACAACTATTGTTTGATCAATAACATTGTAATTATTCTCTCCACCTGCTACCAAAGATGCGCCATCCTCATCCGTAGCTTCGATGTAGAATTCATATTCACCAATTGGAGCGTACTCGTCTGGAGCAAAAATAAACTCTAATTCTTCATTTACGACATTGTAAGCTAAGTCTTGGATGTAAGCACTCTCCCACTCATCCTCACTATCTTTGATTCGATAACCTACACTGTAGTCTAGATCTTCAGGATATGTTGAATCGTCTGAAACATCAACCGTAAACGAAGCTGCTTCCATTCTGGCTATTTCATCAATCCAACCCCAAACGGTGTCACCAACAACTGGCCTACCATTGACATCAAAGTCGAGAATTGCTGCTGAGCTCCAGAGCCCATTTCCACCTTTTACTGTAAAGTATATTTCATGAGTTCCGTTGGACAATGTAGAAATTACTAAAGTAGAGCAAGAACTGCCTCTACACAATTCACCATCCAAACTAGACTCCCACAGATACTCTGCTATTGTTTGTTGACTGCTAGTACTGCCTTCAAGTGAAATCACATCCTCGCTGTTAACTTTGATTGCACCCCAACCAGACCAAACACTATCTCCGTTGACATTAACAGAAGTGATTGAGGCGAT
>DAIJ01000019.1:0-516 GCA_002498725.1 Euryarchaeota archaeon UBA23 | reverse complement strand
TCATCAACTACAGTTAACTGAATTGTGTGAGTTCCTTGAGTTAAATTGTCTACTGGATAATACAATGTTTGACCACGACCAAGTTCTCCGTCAATCATTGAAACCCAAATATAATCTGATATTGAACCATCCACATCGTAAGAGGTTGAAATCAATTCAACAACTCCTCCACCATTCATGAAATCTTCATTGTGTCGAGCAATGTTAGATAATCTAAAGTCGTCAATGGAACCCTTGAACGATTGACTTCCCATTGGATTCTGACCAATACGAAGTGAACTATCTGTGAAATCGATATCACCAGACCAAGAGGTTTCCGCAACCAGTTCTTTATCAAGCCACAATTGAACTTTATCTGAACTTCTGGTGACTGCTGCTAAATGCCAATTACCATCATTAACTGTCTTTGAAGATGAAAGTGAGTTAAGATTGCCACCGTCTGTTGTAAAGTCAAAATTAAGCGTTGAAGAAATGTAGAAATTGTAACCCCAACCTTGCGTATTATCCTTATCTGAG